>NZ_AP018400.1:322500-922500 GCF_003609975.1 Streptococcus ruminantium | reverse complement strand
TATCAAATTTGATGGTCAAGTTGTAGCATCAAGTCGCGCTCAACCAGGTGTTTGGGCCAAGAGTGTTTATTATAGATTTCCACCAACTAGAATGTCCTACTACTGGAATACTTACTAATCATATCTAGAACGGAAGGTCAGTCTAATCTCATTGAACTGACCTTTTTGCTTAGGAGGAAACTAATGAAAAAAATTTTACATATCTTTAACTCCTTGCTGATTGTGCTGGCCAGTCTATTTATCCTTAATATCTATCAGACCAAGGACTATCAAAACCTCCAAGACATAGAAGCAGGCAAGGGGCAAACGACCAAGTTTTATATCACCAATTCTTCAGTATCAACGACTGATCACCTTTCATTTCTGTCTAGCATAAAAGAAAAGTACAGGGTTTCTATCCTTCGCACAGATATGGAAGATGGGGTCATCAGAAAATCCATCCTCTTACACTCTGATACCTTCCCAGCATCAGTTTTCCCTGACATCAAAACAATTGATTTTTCTGATGGTTTCTACGCAAACTTTGCAACAGGAAACCCAAAACAAAAACAAACTCTTCCATCTTTCTATTATCTAAATAAATTAAAAATCACCTCTTTAGAAGAATATTATAAAAATAAAGATCGAACGGTGAATGGCAACTATACCATTGTTTCAGAAAATACCTATGATGTAGCCAGTATCATCAAGGAACTGAGTGATTTTTACCAAATTTCCCCAGCCATGCTCTCAACCCCAGGTGGTTCTGAAGCAACTAGTATTGTCAACCGCTACCTCATCATTTTTTCTATTGTTCTAGCTATTTTAGCGCTGGTAGTTGCAGTTCTCACGATCTACGATACCATTAGCAAAATCAAGGAAATAGGTGTTATGAAGATGATGGGGCTTTCCGATCTTAGAATCATGGTATCTAGAGCAAAAGTTGATCTGCTGTTTCTCATAGCTGCTATGATTCTGACTAACACCTACTTCTCATTATCCCTACAAACAGCTCCTGATAACTTCTATTTTCATCTTTTGCTTAGCCAGTTGTCAATCCTATGCTTTTATCTGTTCTTGCAGGTGCTTGTCTATCTCATCGTAGGAAATTTATCCATTAGCAAGTTACTTAAAAATTTTGCAGATTTTAAAATCGGAACCTTTATCATGTATGGATTGAAAGCCATTACCTTGCTCATCTGTTCATTGATATTAGTTAGCATGTCCGTTACATTTCAACAGTTAAAACAAGATAGAGAAACCGAGATAGCCTGGTCTCCCTACTCCAACTACCTAACACTGGAAAATTATCGTTTAACCACTCTTGGTGAAGCAGATTTTTCAAGTGGTGGAACCCAGGGAATGCGAGAACTTCGTAGTCTTTTTTCAATGCTGGAAAAAAATGAAAATGCCTTTTATATTCACTATGAAAAAATAGAGAAGGGACAAAAGTTTTATGATTACGATGAAACAATCCATTTCACTGCTGATGATTCCTATAATATAATGACTATCAACTCCAATTACTTGTCAGAATTAGGACTAACAGTTGACGGTCAAACTAATTCCGAGCGTCTATTCTTAGTCCCCATTAAATACAAAAACACGAATATACAAGAAGCTATTCGGCATCTTCTGTACAACCGATACCACCGTCAGGAACAAGAAAAGTTAGATGTTACCAGCATTAAAACAAAAATCATCTACTACAACGAAAATATAAATATTTTTTCATTTGACAAAGAACATAGACAAATCAACAATCCAATCTTCACCGTCCTTACTGGTGAAAACATGCTATTTCATGAGGAACAGTTTCTTGGGAATGTAGGGGCATTAAATAACCCAATCAAGATTCCTTATCGTGAGACATTAGGGGAAGCAATTGAAACCAACATTTCCTCTCAATCAAAATATCTTATTCCGAAATTCACCATCTTAAAAGATATTTTAGCTGGAAATGTGAACGTTCAAGAAATTGCCCTGGTTTTTGTCTCTTTCATCTTACTGCTAGTTACAGGCATAGAACTATTTGTCTCACTTGCTCTATCTGGCATTATTTTCCACTCTAATAAATCTAACTTGATGATAAAAAAATTACTTGGTTTCACATTTGTAGATCGCTACCGCAAACACTTTTACAGTTTTACGATTTTATATCTTATCGGTTTGCTATCACTGCTGATTTATTCCAGATCACATCTAGTTCTTATTCTTTTTGGTGGTTTGATTTTGGTCGATACACTTTTCACAATGTTTAACATTAAAAAGCTGGAAAATCAAAACGCACTACAAATTTTGAAAGGGGAGTAAGCATGCTTAAACTAAATGGAATTAACAAATCATTCGGAAAGAAGAATGTATTAAAGGATTTTTCTCTTTCAATAAAAAAAGGCGAAATGGTCGCAATAACTGGTCCTAGCGGCTGCGGAAAATCCACCCTACTTAATATCATTGGCTTGATTGATGATTTTCAAAATGGAAGTTATCAATTTGATGGTATGGAAAATATCAAGGTTAACAGTAGCCAAGCTAGTAGCATTATCAGAAATAAAATATCCTACCTTTTTCAAAATTTTGCGCTGATGGATTCAAAGACTGTCGAAGAAAACTTAATGTTGGCACTTTTTTACCAAAAATTAAGCAAACATGAAAAAAAGAAACGAATCAGTCAGGCATTAGAGCAAGTCGGCTTAAAAGGCTACGAAAATGATAACATTTTTGAACTATCTGGTGGAGAACAGCAAAGGGTTGCTATTGCTAGAGCTATTCTAAAACCAAGTATAGTGATTCTCGCCGATGAACCTACTGGCTCACTAGATAGGAAGAATAAAGAAATTGTTTTGGACTTGCTCCGCAAGTTAAATCAGGATGGTAAAACCATTCTGATTGTGACACATGATCCAGAAGTTGCGGAAGCTTGTTCAAGAACGATCGAACTTATATAAAACAGATTACTAATATTATAAAAAAGCGAACATGTTGAGACTTAGTTTGATAAACTCTCCCAGATTTGTTCGCCTTTTTATTGATGATAATAAAGAATTTTTAATTTGAAAATCTTTTTAATTTTGGCTCCGCTCGCTAAATAAATAAATAAAAGATAAATTGAACGACTATAGAAGATACCTACAGTCGTTTTTTTTATTGATTTACTCAACAGCAAAAATAGTTACTACACCAGCTACTAGTGATTTTACAAAAGTGTAATGGTCACTACAGCTTATGGAAAATGAAACTTATCACACTCTCCTTCTACTTTGTAAGATTCTGAACCAAATTTTACTTGCTCTGGTCCAATAAAAAGACTGGTTGACTGATAAGACTTCGCTAAAGCAATTAAAATTTTATTCCCTATTTTTGAGTTAATTCTAATTGTTTCAGCATATCTTGAATATTTCTTAGTTTTACAGCCGTATCCATTAGTTTTTTCTATCGCTTTAATCATTCATACTTGTCCATGCATCAGCAACACAGGACTTTATCCACATTTGATTGGGTGTATGAGGCCCATTTTTACATTCTAAATTAGTACTCCACGGAGTTACGTTATATCGGTTAGGAGTAGTCAACAAGACTATCAACATCCAAAATATTGAAGTATTCCATTGTTTTTATATTCAAAACGAATACCCCCTTATTTTTCTATTTTATTAGCTTACAACCTTGATAAATTTAGTATACTACGTATTCAAAAATCTTTCTTCAGTTCCTCAATAATAAAAATTATAATCTGATACTATTTTATCATTCCAGAGAGACTTAAGGCTAGCATTTGCCAAAATGACAACTGCCCTCTATATTCAGAGGAAGTTCTGGCTATCCAAACACCAAAATCAATAACCGACTTAGGCGCTTGATAATGATGTGTCATTAAATAAAGGGATATCGCTTGACTCAGTTCAGCAGAAAATTTTAGCAACTGATATTTTGTAGTTAAAAATTGTATATCTTTTAATTTGGTTTGAAAAAGGCTAATTAAATCAGGAACTTGAACGACACTTTCATCTTCACAAAGCTGTTCTAGTTTTTCTATCAATTCTTTTTTCATTATGGAATAATCACTCCAATTCCTGGTCTTGCATGCCACGGACCATAATTTATCCATCCATTAACAATAACTTGACCAGTATATCCCCACAATTCCCTATAGTCTACCGAACAGCTTGTTTTACCATTCACAGTCTTGCAATACGCACCAGGTGCGATCTTTACTCCACCTGCAATCTTAGCAAGCTTTTCAACCTCTATAACCTCAAATCGTTCCGTTGTTTTCGTATTCACAACGAAGACCTCCTATATGCTTTTTATTTTTGTCGGGTTGCAACCTTGACAAATTTAGTATACCACGTATTCAAAAAAATTTTTGCTCCATTTCCTGAATGGTTATTTAACTTTCCTGAATGGTACATTTTTTCGTTCAAAGCTTTAAAATGACCGTTTAGGAAGAGTTTGTGAAAATTATTTTTTTTAACTTTACCATTTAGGACGTTTCGATGACCATTTAGGATTTGAAGAAAAGAATCATCTGTTTTTGTATACAATAAAATAAACAAATATGTAAGGAGGTCCAAAAATGGACAAAGAAAAACCATTCACTCAGTTTACCGAACTAACTGACTCAGAACTTAACCGTATCTCTGGTGGAGATTGGTGGGCTGATTTTCTCAAGAAAATTACAGTCTCTATAAATAAAAAATAAGTATAGAACTAATATAAAATGGTAGGTGTGAACTAACTCCCTATGCCTACTTATTTTTATTTATTCTTTCCAATTTCTAACATTTGACCAAAAACATGGCATTGACTTCTAGTATTAAGCGATACATTTGGATAACGTTCTATGATCTTCATCACATTATATAGACCAATCCCCCTGTCACTCCCCTTTGAACTATGACCAAAAGAATAAACTTTTGAAATATTGACTGTTTCCTCTTTAATCGAGTTTTCAATAATAAACATTTGCTTATCGCCTATATTTAAAAAGGCAACATTTATCTTTGGACTGCTAGTATCCACAGCAGCTTCTAAGGCATTATCAAAAAGAATAGATACAATCGTGATAAAATCAATCAACTCCATATCTTGGAGTTTAACAACCTCCGGCACTTCCAAGGTTACCGCCACATCATGTTCATCAGCTTGAATACTCTTAGCAGCCAGCAAACTCTTCAAGGCGGAATCTTGAATATTTATCAAACGACCAATGTCGTATTTTTGGTGTCTAAACTTTTTATGTGAATCCTTGAGTACGGAATCATATATCTCCTTAATTTGTGCCATATTATTTTCTTCAATACCCAAACGTAATGTCGTCAATAAATTGGTATAATCATGGCGAAAGCCTCTCACCTCGCGATAGAGCCCCTCTATGTGCTTGCTATATTTCTCTAAATCATTGAGTTGTAAACTCTGTTGAAAAGTCAGTTTGGCCTGTAATTTTTCCCTCAAGTGAGTATCAACTTGCTTGATCATTCCCATAAATAGTATCAAATAGATTACTAATATAAACTGGCGATAGCTCTGAGTAAGAACCGCGTGCTCATACTCAAAGTAAGTCAATACTTGCATTAGCAAATAGTAAATGACCATTGCACAATTGGCGACACATAATAGCTTTTTCTCTTTTAAATCAACCATCTCAGCTCTAAGTGCAACAAAATCATACCGAAGCCATTTAAGGAAAATAAGAGTTAATAAAATACTCAAAAAAAGAGAGAAAAAAGAGAACAGATTATCTTCTAATAGAACTTTGGGCTGTCCCCAAAAGGGAATAATAAAAAATACAATCAACCGATTAAAAATATCCCAGAAAGTAGGTATAAAGAGACCATAGAAAATAAGTAGTGTTTTAGACTGTGGTTTCAGAAAGAACCAAGAGAATAAGAGACCATACAGAGGATCGTCGAAATAGTTAAAAAAACGACTTGATAAGACACTATTTAAGGTAGCTATTACAAATGCGACCAGCACTCTAAGAAAAAACGCCATTGAAATTGATTTAACAGTAAATCTTATATGGTTAATTTTGAAAAATAACCCTATCATCAAGCTATTAGATACAACAACTTCCATGATATACTGGATAACATTCATACATTCTCCTCACTCAGTGCAGCTGGTCTATAGTCGCCAAAGTAACATCTAATTTTTTTCTTGCAACCAAACAATGTGTCCCATTGGGAAAATAAACAACTTTGGCTTGTCTATCTATTTTGCTAACATTTGCAGGATTGATAAGAAACGAACGATGACACTGTACCAGTCTCTTTTCTTGCTTTAAAATATCTGATAAACTGGCGGTGAACTCCATACAATCAGTTCTTGTATAAAGGATAACCCTATGTGGTCTTGGAGATGTTTCAACATAGTAAACTTCATCAAATGGGTACTGAACTTGGGCATATTTAGATTTGAAATAGAAAGAATCCTCAGCTACTGTTTTACTATCTTTACTCACTGCATACAGTAAAGCTGTTTCTATGCGAGATTCAAATTCTTTCGTTGCTAGTTCCTTTTCAATATAATCTAATGCTGATACTTGATAACGAAAAGAGAGAGGCATAAATTCAGAATGCGTCGTCACAAAAATAATAATAGCATAAGGATCAATATCTCTGATTTGTTTAGCGACTTTAAGACCTTTAAGTTCTTCTGATCTTATCTCAATATCCAAAAAGAACAACTGGTGCGCCCCTTTCTCCTCCACTGAAGCAATCAACTGTTCGGGTTTCCCAGAAATAATAAGTTTTTTGGGCTCTATTTTATGTTTCTCCAAAAGATTGTTAAGCACTTTTTCAATCCTTGTTTGTTGTATAATATCATCTTCTAGTACAAATATATTCATCTTACCAATCTCCTTTATTCAGCTATCGTTCTAGTATCCGTTGGTGGCTACGTCTTGAAAAAACGACTTGATACTGTCCTTTCTCCTTAAGATAAATGGTTTTTCTTGAAAATTGACTGCCTTCATCTTTGAGATATTCACTAAACAATTTCTATGACATCTTAATAAGTCTTCGGGATATAGTTTTTCAATGTTTTATAATTGCTGCAGCAACTCATAGGTTTTCTCTTCGGTAATCATTTAAACATAGTGAGGTTTGATTGGACACGACATAATGGAGTAAATGTCCTTCATCATCACTTTGGTAGTTTCTTGTTTTATTTGCACGATAATGGATTTCATTGGTATCTTCCTCTTGCCTTACCTGAGATACCACGAAATGGATATTTACGCTTTCTAAAATCCCAAACGGTCATCAGAATATCTTAAATGGTATTTGTTATACTATTTAGGAAAGTTAAATGACCATTCAGGAAACATCCTCTAGTTACCAGACCATATTTGATAAAATAGAGTCAAGAAACCGCTAGAAGGAAGAAGACAGTATGATCGAAATTTTTCCAAATTCCCTAACCAGTATATTCGTAACAACTGTCATTAAAGCCTATTTTCTCATCAAAAATATCCGGAAAAAGTCCAAATTATCCCTATACTATCATCCTTATAAATCTGATGTGCCTACCACTTATTTTATCATAAAGTCAAGGCTTTTAACATCCGATCAGATGGCCTTCTACCTGCAAGATATACGAGCTCACTCCGATTTAGCGAACATTATCATCATCGGCAGTCATATCAACTATGAAGAACTTTTCAAAAATCATTATTGAGCATTTGGGGTTATAGACACAACTGAAAACAATTCACTAAAGATCAGCCAGAAGCAAATTCACTTTTATTTAGACGGGCTATATAGTGTAGATGTATAGCCGGTTTGAACAATCTAATCTGACCTACGATCTTTAATTCTACAAGTATTGCTAGAGATTGCTGGTAAGCAGTTTATGGTTAATACAAATTGCCTTGTTTCCTCATATCTTGCCTCTCTATATTCTTCTAAGTTTATGCTATTAGTATTCCGCAGAACTTCTACAACTTTGTAAAGATGGATACAGTTATCTTAATAATTGGTAACTGTGATATTTATCTAGGTAACACATCATACCTAAATCATCCTTGGTTTCTTGACAAGATTTGTAACTGATAGTGAATACCTTTTTACAGAAAGGTACCCACAGCAAGATTACTGAAATAAAATGCCTCCTCAACAACAAAAAACAGAGCCCAAGGACTCTGTTTAAGATGATGATTTATTTGCTCTCTCTACGACGAACAGTTACAGCTAGACCAGCCAGACCGAAACCAAACAAGCTGAGTACCACATTGGATTGACTACTTGTATTTGGCAATGTCGTCGCTTTTGAGGTCTTAGCTGTACGTACTGTATCTGATTTTTTAGAAACCTTGGATTGATCATTCTTTTCAAGAATAGATACTGTTTCTACTTGATGAGGTACAGTGTCAGATTTATCTTCAGGTGTCACATCCGGATTAGAGGTAGGATTTTCAGGATCCGTATCTAATAACATTTCCATAAAATCTGGATAACCATCACCATCTGTGTCCAAACTCGAATTAACAGGTAGCAACCGAGAATATGGATTAACAACTTTATAAGCTGATAAATCAGCAGTTTTCAAGTATTCTGCAAAAACACTGTCCATTGAAGAACCTTCTTCACGTGCACCACCAAGCATAGTATAACCATCACCACCAGCCGCAAGAAAATCATTTGTTGCTAGATAGTAAGTCTTTTGAAGATCTAATTCCTCGTACTTACCGGTTTCTGGATTGAGAATACCAATGATGAGGACACGGTCTTTAGCAGGAAGAGTTGGGTCATAAAATACTTGTGCACCGGAGATGTGAAGAAATCCGCCGCTAGCTTCAAAAAGGGGCATGCCATTTTCATCCAGAATCATCTTACCTGTCTCTTTATCAACTTGCAGGGTAGATGACAAGGACTTGGTAAACATGTCTGCAATCTGCTGACCTGTCACTGTGATTTGTGAAATGATGTTTCCAAATGGCAAAACTGCAATGATATCACCTTTTGTAACTGGTAAATCCTTAGCGATTGTTGCACGGATGCCTCCACCATTGGTTACTGCAAGACTGGTCTTGTTTGAAAATCCTGTTTGACCATAAGCATAGATAGCATCTGCAATAGCACTTCCTAAGTTTGTTTCACGAACACGAACATTTGAACGATCACCATTCAATTCAACATTGTTCTTTTCAATCACTATTTGAGCATTGTCTGCTTCATATTTTGCCTTAATTTCTTCAACAAGCTTGGCAATGGCTTGATTTGGAGTGATATTTTTTGCATCATCGGCAGAAATCAAGCTCGCTTCTCCCAACAATTGTTGAGATCTTAGAGTTACTTTACCAATATTGTTCAGGTATGAACCGGTTTGGTTATAAGTAACATTCTTGCCATAGGTAGTTGCTTCAACTGTATGTGAGTGACCATCAATGACGATGACACGTTTACCTGCAAGTTTACTGTTTTCAGAAAGAGCCTGCGCTAATGTTGACCCCCTCCACTCAACAGGAGTTGTGGAATCTACACCTAAGTGAGCTAAAATGATATAGTTCTTATAAACACGATTATCTGCCAAAGCACGAGCTTCTACCTCATCAATCACTTTATTGACTTCTGTGATAGGATCGGTAAAGGTTACTCCTTCGACATTTTTAGGATGGGTCTTGGTCGCTGTTTCAGGAGTTGTTACACCGATAACAACAAATTCATCTCCTGCAACTGTCGGTGTTTTATCAATGATAGTTGAAGCTTCAAACACACGCGCACCATTTACATAAGTATTCGCACTCAACAACGGAAAGTTCAATGTTTCCTTGTACTTAATTGCTTGATCCATTCCAAAATCAAACTCGTGATTACCGACTACCATCGCATCGTAGCCGACTTGATTCATAATTTTGGCACGATCCTCGCCCTTAGTAGAATTTGAAATCGGTAGGCCTTGGAATGCATCTCCTGCATCTACAACGATAGTATTTTTGACCTTGCTACGCTCCTCTTCAATGACAGCGGCAGCCTTTGCATCTCCAATAACTCCACGTTCTTCAAGAATACGTCCATGAACATCGTTTGTGTGGATAATAACACCTTCCACAGCTTCCTCTGCTACCGGGGTTGTTGCTTCTGCAGTGCTCGCACTCGGGGCAGGGGTGGTAGCTTGATTAGCTTGAGGGGTCGTTGCGGTTTCGGCAGCTTGCACTTGCTGAGTCAAAATAAATGGTGACAACAGTAATGTGGACAATACCGGCAGTAGGAAATCTTTCTTTTTCATAAACCAACCTTCCTTTGGCATTATTGATAGATATATTATACACTTTTTATTCCTCAAAATCAAAACATTGAAATCGCTTACAGTTTAAAAAGGTTCGACAAAAGAGGTTGGGACAATAGTCCAATCTCATATATAAAAAGCGAACAAACCAAGATTCTGATTGTCAGAAAACTAGTTTTGTTCGCTTTTTTTGTTCAATTCTAGATCTAAAGGACTTGATAATTGAGATTTTCAAAATTGAAAATCTTTTTGTCCCAAGCTCTCATTTTCTATTTTCCAAAAACAACCTGCCCATCCGCTATTGTATAGGAAACTTTTCCCTTCAAACAATCTCCAATAAATGGTGAATTGACTGCTTTTGAAGCAAAATCCGAAGCAACAATTCGTTCTGCATCTGGATCAAATATAACTAAATCTGCTGGTCCATTTTCAGCTAAATAACCCGCATCAAGACCGTATAGTTGAGCTGGATTGATGGTCATCTTCTCTAGTAGTTCCAAAAGCGTCAAGTGACCTTCTTCCACCAGATGGGTCAAGCCCAAAGAAAGGGAGGTTTCTAGTCCAGTCATACCAGAAGGTGCCTGCGTCACATCGGTTACACTTTTCTCATCAGCATGATGTGGTGCATGATCTGTTGCGATAACGGTAATGACTCCAGATTTTAACCCTTCTATAACAGCCAACCGATCACTTTCTAAGCGAAGAGGCGGATTCATTTTTGCGTTAGCCCCCTTAGTCAACAACAAATCTTCTGTTCTAGAAAAGTGTTGAGGTGCTACCTCTGCTGTTACATTAGCGCCAAGATGTTGGGCAAATTCCACTACTTTGACTGACTCAGCTTTCGATAAATGTTGGATATGAACCCGCGCACCCGTTTCATAAGCAATCATGGCATCTCGCGCTACCATACTATACTCTGCTACACCAGTCGCACCACATACATGAAAATGCTTGGCTGCCACTTGTTCGTTGAGTCCTAAAATACCATTCAAATCCGGATCTTCTTCATGAAGACTGATGATACAATTCTGCTCCTTGGCCAACTTCATAGCCTTTCTCACAACACCAGCATTTGTTAGTGGAATACCATCATCTGAAAATGCTACTGCTCCTGCTTCTAATAAGGCTGAAAAATCTGTTAAATTTTGTCCATCAAAACAATCTGTAATTGTCGCTACGCTATAGATGTGAATCGCTTCCTTCTGAGCTGAAGCCAGTACTTCTTGCAAGGTCTCAACGGTTGAAATGGTCGGATTGGTATTGGCCATCATGACAACTGAGGTAAAACCACCGGCTGCGGCAGCTAATGCCCCTGTATGAATATCCTCCTTGTGTGTCTGCCCCGGTTCCCGAAAGTGTACATGTACATCTACTAGACCCGGCGCAACTACTAATCCCGTCACATCCAGAACTTTTGCAAAATCACCTTCAATCTTCTCTGCTACCTTAATGATTTTTTTATTTTGAATTAAAATATCACAAACCTTGTCTAATCCAGACTTAGGATCCATCACCCGACCATTCTTTACTAAAAACATTTATGTTCTCCTTTGTTATTAAAATAAAAATCAGAAATAACCACCTCAACAGCTACGAAACTGCCTAAAGCAAATCTAGTTAAAAATAAATGGAAGATACCAAATGAAAATCAAAACCAGATGAAGAAATAAAGCCACAAATAAAACTGAGCTTCGGAAAAGCTGGTTGACAAAGTATAGTTTCAATTTTGCAGAGCCTGATTCTATGTTTCTAAATTCCTCAGAACCCGAGTTTAAAAATGAGGAATTAGGGCATTGATTATTTCAACCAATCAATACCAACTAACCCCTGAGCAATTAGAAAATCATTTGTCTGCGAGAAAGGCCGACTACCAAAGAAGCCACGATGGGCTGATAAGGGACTCGGGTGGGCTGACTCAATAATCAAATGCTTGGGATTGGTAATTAAAGCTTTCTTTTTACGAGCATAGGAGCCCCATAGAATGTATACAACCGGCTGTTCCAGATTATTAACCACTTTTATAATTGCATCTGTAAAAGGCTCCCAAATCTGACCAGCATGTCCATTTGCTCGCCCTGCTGGCACAGTTAAACAAGCATTGAGCAAAAGGACACCTTGTTCAGCCCAAGAGGTCAAGTCATGTTCCTCCTTGATACCAATATCATTAGCTAGTTCCTTGAGAATATTTTGAAGAGATGGCGGCGCAGGAACCGTATTCGGTACTGAAAAAGACAAGCCTTGAGCCTGTTGTGGACCATGATAGGGATCCTGTCCCAAGATAACGACCTTAACCTTATCTAAAGCTGTAGTCTGAATGGCTGCAAAAACCTTCTCACGCGGTGGATAGACTATTCCACCAGCATAAACATAATCTAAAAATTGATTGATCTTTCCAAAATAATGCTCTGGCAACTGGGTCTTTATCAAGTCATGCCAAGCCGAATGTTTCATACTGTAACTCCTAATTAGAACTTTTTTCCTTAATGATATAAATCGGACGTTTTTTTGTTTCTAAGAATACTTTTGCCAAATATTTACCAAGGATACCAATCGTCATCAACTGCAATCCACCTAAAAAAAGGATAATACAAATGGTTGAAGGCCAGCCGATAGTTGCTTCTCCAAATACCAGAGTTTTAAAGACAATTAGAGCCATCAAAACAAGGGATAACAGGAAAGTGAAAAAACCTGTGTAAGATGCGAGATTCAATGGTGTGTCCGAAAAATTGATAATCCCCTCAACAGAATAGGATAGCAACTTCCAAAAAGACCAGCTTGTGGCCCCAGCAACACGTTCCACATTTTTATAATGTAGGTATTTCGTCTCAAAACCAATCCATGCAAAGATTCCCTTAGAGAAGCGATTGTACTCTGAGACTGATAAAATTGCATCCACCATCTGACGTCTCATCAGACGAAAATCACGAGCACCATCCACTACTTCCACCTGGCTAATCCTATTCATCAACTTGTAAAATAGCTTGGCAAAAAAACTACGAATCGGCGGCTCCCCATCTCTACTTACACGGCGGGTCCCCACACAATCCAAATCAGAATTGGCTTCAAGTAGCGCCTTCATCTCTATCAACATTTCCGGTGGGTCCTGAAGATCAACATCCATAACTGTTATCAAATCTCCTTGGGCTTCTTGTAAACCAGCATAGAGTGCAGCTTCTTTCCCAAAATTTCGTGAAAAGGAAAGATAGCGAACTTTTGTATCCTCAGTAGCCAACTGACGTAGAACCTTTAGAGTACCGTCTTTTGATCCATCGTTAACAAAAAGATACTCAAACTCTTCTTCCATCTCCCTACGGACTTTTTCCATGGCCTCGTAAAAATAAGGGATTACCTCTTCCTCATTAAAGCAAGGCACGATAACTGAAATCATGATTTTCTCCTCATACTGTCATTTTTGTACTTTAAAGTACTCAGTGACTATTATACCATTTTACAGAATTAGTTCCTAAAAATCGTACACCTTGAGGTTCTAGATTCTATTCTTCTTGCCAAGTTTCTTGATTTTGACGGAACTTTTTAAGCAAATTCAAGCCATCTGCATTGATATAACCTTGTACCTTAGCTACTTTGATGAGTTCCGAGTAATTGCTAAGTGTCACTAGCTTCACACCAGCATTATCAAAATTACGCTCTGCACGTGGCAGTTCATAAGTGAAAATAGCAATTACACCTACCACATCTGCACCCTCACGTTCTGCGGCAGCAACTGCATCAAGAACCGAACCACCCGTAGAAATCAAATCCTCAATAATGACCATTTTTTGTCCCTTGACAATACGTCCTTCTAGCTGATTACCGGCTCCATGATCTTTGGGCTTGCTACGAATGTAGGTAAATGGTAAATTCATCCGATCAGCAATAATGGCTCCATGCGGAATCCCTGCTGTCGCTGTTCCCGCGATTACTTCAACTTCTGGAAATTCTTCTTCAATACGCTGAACAAACCCATCCTCAATCAGATTACGGGTCTCAGGATAAGAAAGCGTAATGCGATTGTCAGTATAAATTGGCGATTTGATCCCCGATGCCCATGTAAAAGGCTTTTCCGGACGCAGATGAACTGCCTTAATATCCAACAAGTATGATGCGATTTCCGTTGCTAGTGTCATAATAGACCTCCTCATGTAATGCGTGTTCTGTTTTTCCAAGCTTATCTCGCCAGATAAACTCGTAAGTTCCATAGAATGCTTGACACGTGAGCCCGTATCAACTTTATAATGTGTAATTGCTTAATATGTCTTTTCCCCTCTTACTGCCCCATCTTATCCACTTCTGTATTCCATTCTTTCTTGATGTCTAAATAGGCTTGATAAGGATTTTCTGCTTTTGTAATGGGACGACCAACCACTATGTAATTACTACCAATACGTGCTGCATCTGCCGGTGTCATAACTCGCTTTTGATCTCCTACATCGCTACCTATCGGACGAATTCCCGGTGTCAGACAGATAAAATCTTGCTCAGTTGCCTGCTTAATCATAGCTACTTCCTGAGCTGAACAAACAACACCATCTAGCCCTGCTTGAGCTGCCTTTTTGGCATAATGAACCACTGCTTCTTGTAGACTAGTTTGGATGTTCTGGTCATTCCTCAGCTGCTCTTCCGATGTTGATGTCAACTGAGTAACTGCAATCAAGACTGCTTTTGTCCCCAAACCTCGTTTAGCAGCCTGCATCATTTCCACACCACCGGCCGCATGAACATTCGTCATATCAACACCCATTCCAGCTAGGACCCGCATTGCTGCCTCAACGGTATTTGGAATATCATGAAGTTTTAGGTCTAGAAAAATACTGTGGCCACAACCTTTCAGATAGGCGATGATGTTTGACCCTTCCGCGTAATACAATTCCATTCCCACCTTCACATAGAGCTTTTCCTGTGATGGAAACTGTTCAAGAAAAGACTTAACTTCTTCTCTACTAGCAAAATCTAAGGCAATGATTGGTCGTTTTTCTTTCATAAAATCCTTTCATCTACACAAAAACCCCTGCCAGATTGGACAGAGGTGGGTTACACGAAACCAGCCTGAGAACAGTGCCTCAAGTTTTTTTACATGACACCTTTTCAGCCTCTCTGGACTTAGTTAAAGGAGATATTTTCTTTTATCTTATTCTTTTATTCTATGTTTGTCAATGCTAGCCCAAGCTGAGCTTGACCTCTTGGCGCAATTTTTCTAAGCTACTGATACCCAGATTATCCATACACTCTGGTAAGTCTTTAATAATCGTAGGACAGGCAAAGGGATTTGTAAAGTTTGCTGTACCAATACCGATTGCAGATGCACCAGCAATCATCATCTCTATCGCTTTATCTGCCGAATCAACTCCCCCCATACCGATAATCGGCAGGTTCGTCGTTTGAGCAACTTGACGAATGAGCTTCAAAGCAACTGGAAATATTGCAGGTCCAGACATACCACCTGTTCCGTTCGCCAGAATTGGCTGACGCGTTTTGAGATCAAACCGCATACCAACTAAAGTATTTATCATCGTCAGTCCACTAGCACCTGCATCTTCTGCTGCTTTGGCAAGCAAAGTAATATCAGCTACACTCGGTGTCAATTTGACAAAAACAGGAACGGACGAGGATGCGACCGCTGCTTTTACAGCAGCATATGCAAGCTCTGGAACCTGTCCGATGAGTAGCCCCTTGTTCCCGTGATCGACATTAGGACAGGAGATATTTAACTCAATGGCTTTTACATTTGAAGCTTTGGACAGCTTGCCAGAAACATAAGCATATTCTTCATTTGAAAAACCAGCTACATTGGCAATGATGGGTAGGCTTGGAAAGTTGCTCGCAAGCCATGGTAGTTTTTCAGATAAAACTACATCCACACCCGGATTTTGTAATCCAATGGCATTGAGCATTCCTGCTGGAGTCTCGGCAACCCGAGGAGTCATATTACCATAACGTGGGTGACGAGTCGTCGCCTTAATCATGATAGAACCAAGTTGATTTAGGTCGTAATAGCCTGCATATTCCTGACCAAAACCGAAACACCCCGAAGCAGGAATGATAGGATTTTTCAACTCTAATCCCGGCAATGAAATCGCTAGTCGTTTATTCATACCATTCTCCTATAAATTTAGACTGCCTGTTGCAAAGACTGGACCTTCTTTGCAAACCCGCTTATTTTCATGTTCTGGTCCCTGCTTGGGCTTGACAACACAGGCATAACAAGCCCCCATTCCACAAGCCATACGAGCTTCCAGAGAAACATAGGCATGTGGATGATCCTGAAAGCGTTGGTCAACATACTTCATCATAGCTGGTGCACCACAGGAATAGATTGCAGCAAATCCTTCAGATAGGTGATTAACAACCGAAGCAACATTCCCCTTTTTCCCGTAGGAACCATCATCCGTTGTAACATAGACCTGTCCATAGCGGCCTAATTTTTCTTCTAAAATAACTGCCTCTTTTGTGGCAAAACCAATGACTGACGTAACCTTTGCACCACGGTGAACGGCTCGCTTGGCTACTTCAATTAAGGGAGGCACTCCTATTCCTCCACCGATGAGGAGGATATGATCCCCTTCTTTGAGAAAATCGGTATCAAATCCCTTTCCGAGTGGTCCCATGACATCTAAATTCTGTCCTGAAACCATTTTTGAAAAAACATTTGTCCCTTGACCTTCAACTCGGTAGATAATACGACATTGTGAATTTTCTACATCAATCTCAGAAATCGAAATCGGCCTCCGCAAGAGCATAGAATCATCGGGAACACGTATATGGATAAATTGTCCCATTTTCATTTCTCGAACCATATTTCCTTTTAAGGTCATGGCAAATATCCGTGGTGCCAACTGAACTTGTTCCACAATCATCATCTGTTCTTTTAAAATCATCTTTTCTCCAATTCTATGTTGCACAGAAAACAAGAAAGTCGATGTAGAGAAAAAACCTTGCTAGCTAAGCAAGGTCACACGAAAAGAAGGCAGTAATTGCCCCAATATTCACGTTCCCTTCTTCGCCTCTCTGGACTCAGTTAAAGGATATATTTTCAGCATTATACATTTTTTCAAATATTTTGTCAAATCATGATACAATAGAAATATGAGAATCCAACAATTATACTACATTATCAAGATTGCAGAAACAGGTAGCATGAACGAAGCGGCTAAGCAACTCTTTATCACCCAACCAAGCCTTTCCAATGCTGTTCGTGATTTGGAAAAAGAAATGAACATCAAGATTTTTTTCCGTAATTCCAAGGGCATTACTTTGACAAAGGATGGAATGGAGTTTCTTTCTTATGCTCGCCAAATCGTTGAACAGACTGAGCTTTTAGAAGATCGTTACAAAAATCCAATCGCCAAGCGTCAACTGTTTAGTGTATCATCTCAGCACTATGCATTCGTAGTCAATGCCTTCGTTTCTCTGCTAAAAGAGACGGAGATGGAAGATTATGAGCTATTTCTGAGAGAAACTAGGACCTGGGAAATCATTGATGACGTGAAGAACTTTCGTTCTGAGATTGGAGTTCTTTTTCTCAATCACTTCAACCGCGATGTCTTGCTAAAACTCCTAGATGACAATCGTCTTTCTTACACCCATCTCTTTACAGCCAGCCCCCATGTCTTCATCAGCAAGACCAATCCCCTTGCCTCAAAAAAATCTATCACACTGGATGAATTATCTGACTTCCCATATCTGAGCTACGAACAGGGGATTCACAACTCCTTCTACTTTGCTGAAGAAATTCTAGCCCAAGAACACCACAAAAAATCCATTGTTGTCTCTGACCGAGCTACTCTCTTCAACCTCCTCATTGGTCTAAATGGCTATACCATCGCTACCGGTATCCTAAACTCAAATCTAAACGGAGACAATATCGTCTCCATCCCTCTTGAATGTGACGATGAAATCGAATTAGTTTATATTCAGCATGAAAAATCCCTCCTATCGGACATGGGAGAAAAGTTCATCAACTACTTACTTGAAGAAGTAAAATTTGATGAAAAATAAGGGAATCATATATCAGTTTGCACTATAAATTCATAAAAGGCTTGGAATCACCTCTAAAAAATATTGATTCCAAGCCTTTTTGAAAAACTATTGACTATAGATGACCTTTCTGTCCAGTTCCTTTTGGTTTATTGAATAAATTCAGCTCATCAATAATTTGTAAACTGAATAAGTTAAAGCGAGGTCACACTCCTTTGTTTTACTTCTATTAAAACATTTTTCCATTGCAAAAACAATTTAGCTCCCTTTTCAGAAATAATCAAGTCTTTCAATTCCGTAGTTGCCAACGTTTCTCCATTAGTGGTATCAAGAAATAGCTCATTGTGATAAAACTGGCTATCAGATTCTCTTAGACTTTTCATGTAGTTTTGAGTTTCCAATGTAATAAATCAGTATAATCAGTGAAGATATCGTCTATTGAAACATTAACATTAGTCTATGGAAGATAGTCTTTGTAAAACCTTAATTGCCCATCAACTTCATTTGAAAAATGGTTAGGCATAGTGACAGGCAAACAGTACAAAAAACTCTCTACAAATATGTGAAAAAGCCTATTTTTCTACTTTACAACTCACGCTTGATTACATAATCAGCGTGAGTTGTAAGCTGTGATTGTGTTCATACCAATCACTTCCTTTACTTTTATAACTCTATTATAGCATTTTAATATTTGTACAGTAGAACTTTACACTTTTGTTAAATTTTGTAAAAAAAGTATTTGTCATTGCTACAATAGACTGAACACCTAAGAAGTACCAGAAGGTTAATAGCAAACCAATAGGTTATCAAGTCAGTCTCTCCGATGGATTTTATGATAAATGCACCAAATTTTAAAATGAAAGTTACACCTTCGACTTTGTTAGACCCCATCGCTCCTTTTACGCTCAACTTATGTGTCAAAAATCAGAGGTAGACCGATAGATTACTTCAAAAATAAATACAATTTTATATAGACAAACACAAAATAATATGCTATGATATATTTATGAAAGATGTTGAAAGTGAAAATGAAAATATCTCGTTTTCACCCCTAGGAAACGCTTTCATTTTTTTGTATTCTATGCTATAATACATGTATCACATATATTAAGGAGTGGTTAGATGGCTCAAAATAAAATGTTAGCTATGATTCTTGCAGGTGGACGTGGAACTCGTCTAGAAGGTTTAACCAAAAAAGTTGCCAAGCCAGCGGTTGCATTTGGTGGAAAATACCGTATTATTGACTTTCCACTCAGTAACTGTGCCAACTCAGGTATTGATATTGTCGGAGTTTTGACTCAGTACGAACCTGTCCTCTTGAATTCATATGTTGCTCAATCGCAACGGTGGGGACTAGATGTCCGAGGCTCTGGTATCTTTGTGCTACCTCCAAGTGAAAAAATAGAAGGTTTTGGACTCTATAAGGGGACCGCAGATGCCATTACTCAAAATATTGATTTCATTGACCTTCATAATCCAGAATACGTACTAATTTTGTCCGGTGATCACATCTACAAGATGAACTATGACAAACTCCTTGATACCCATATTCAGAAGAAAGCAGATGCTACTATTGCTGTTATAGAGGTTCCAATCAAGGAAGCTTCTCGCTTTGGTATCATGAATACAGATGAAAACTACCGTATTGAAGAATTTGAGGAAAAACCAGAAAATCCTAAGAGCAATCTTGCGTCCATGGGTATTTATATCTTCACATGGAAGACCTTGAAAAAATATCTCCAAGAAGACGATAAACTAGATACTTCTTCTCACGACTTCGGTCACGATATCATTCCAAAGTACCTAGAAGATGGTCGTACTCTTGTAGCACATCCATTCCGAGGTTACTGGAAAGATGTCGGTACTGTTAATAGCCTTTGGGAGTCTAACATGGACTTGATTGACCATGCTGGGGATCTGGATCTTTCTGATCGGTCATGGAGGATCTATTCTGAGGACAAAGGCTCTCCTGCCCAAGTGATCGGTGCAACTGCCACCGTAAAATCTGCCTATATTGATAAGGGCGCTGTTATCGATGGAACAGTTGAACATTCTGTTATCTCAACCGATGTCCAGGTCAGCCAAGGTGCAATTGTTAAAAATTCTGTCATTTTGCCTGGAGCCATTATTGGTGAAGGGGCTGAACTCAATCATGTTATCGTAGCTGAAAACATTAAAATCGCAGATGGTATCAAACTGACAGGCGATGTGGACAATATCCTCTTGATTGATAAGAACGTAACTAAGTAAGAAAGGACTGCTATGTTAAGAAATACCCTCGGAATTGTAAATATTGAAGGAAATAATGTACACTTTGGCGATGTGATGAGACATCGTGGCGTGCAAGCCTTTGGTTTTTTGGGTCGCTACCGCCTCATTGACTTTGTCTTATCCAATATGTCAAACTCTGGAATTAGCGAATTTCAAGTCTACATGCCTACAGAGATGCGTTCTACCATTCAACACGTCGGTACAGGTAAACATTACAATATCAATAGTAAACGTGGCTCTCTTCGCTTGCTAAATAGCGCAACAGATCCAAGCAGCGTTTACCGTCATGATATTAACGCATTTTCAGAAAATATCCACTACATTGAAAGTTCTAATAAAGAGTACGTGTTGATTGCACCATCCTACTTCATTTACAGTCAGGATTTTTCAAAAGTTATGAGCGAACATCTTGCAACTGGTGCAGATATAACCGTTCTTTACAAGAATGTTTCCGATGCTAAAGACCATTTCATTGGATGTCAAACTCTTAAGTTTGGTGAAGATAGACGGATTGTCGCTTTTGAAGAAAACCATGGTAAGTATAAAAACCGTCCAGTTTCTCTTGAGGCCTACATTATGAAACGCACAACATTCATTGATCTGATTAGACGTGCAAATAAGGTTTCATCTCTCTATTGGCTAAAAGATATACTGCGCGATACAGTTGATCAATACAAAATCATGGGCTATGCACACCGAGACTATGTCGCATGTATCAATACTACTGCTTCGTATTTCAAAACTCAAATTGAGTTAATTGACCAAGATACGCGCAAATTGCTCTTTAAACACGATTGGCCAATCCATACTCAAACAAGCGATAGTTCGCCATGTCTATATGGTCCCCTTGCTGAGGTCAAACGCAGCCTGATTTCCAATGGTGCCAATATCAATGGTCAAATCGAAAACTCTGTTATTGACCGTGACGTTGTTATTGAAGAAGGTGTTGTCATCAAAAACTCAATCATTCTCAATGGTGTAACGATTAAAAGTGGTGCAAACATTGAAAATGCTATTATTGATAAGGCAACAAAAATCATCCATCCAATTGATATAAAAGGAAGTGAAACATCGCCTTCATACTTGAAACCATATCAAATCATATAGGAGCTAATATGGCAAAAAAATCTGTTCTCTTTGTGGCATCTGAAGGACTTCCATTTATCAAAACCGGTGGTTTAGCTGATGTTATCGGCTCTCTCCCTAAAGAATTGGTAAAACAAGGCTTGGATGTCCGCGTAGTCCTGCCACTATATAAAAAAATTGCTATGGCCAATCATGCTGATTTCGACTATGTATCTAGCTTTGATGTACGTGCAGGTGATATTCAGTCCATGGCCAATGTTTATAGCCAAGTCATTGACGGTGTGACTTTCTACTTCATCGAACACCGTGATTTCTTTGAACGTGATGAGTTGTATGGATACGATGATGATGCCATGCGTTTTGGCTACTTCCAACATGCTACTTGTCGCTTGTTAGAAGCGTTGAACTTCTTCCCAGATGTGATGCACACTCATGATTGGCATACCGCTGCTCTTCCTTTCCTTTGCCGCACCTTCTATAGCTACCGTGAGGAATTTCGAAATATCAAGCATGTCTTTACAATTCATAACCTTGCTTTCCAAGGTATCTTCCATAAGCAAGCACTCTGGTCAGCTCTCGGTATGGATTACAGCTACTATCTGGATGGTATCGCACGCTTCCACGACGAGTGTATCAGCTTTATGAAATTGGGTATTCTCTATGCTGATAAAGTTAGCACAGTATCAACTACCTATGCTCGTGAAATATTGACAGAAGAATTCGGCGAAAATATGCAACATGTTCTCGAACTACGTAGACATGACCTCGTTGGTATTGTCAATGGTATTGACTATGATAGTTGGAATAGTCAGACAGATCAGTATCTTGTAAAGAACTATGGTTTAGAAACCCTTGGAGACAAAAAAGCTAATAAATTAGCTCTACAAGCTCAATTTGCCTTACCTCAAGATGAAAATGTCTTGATGATTGGTATTGTATCCCGTTTGACATGGCAAAAAGGCTTCTACCTTTTAACCGAGGTACTCGGTCATCTTTTACAGGCACATGTACAATTTATTATCTTGGGTAATGGAGAAGCAGACATCGAAAATGCCTTTAATCATTTTAAACATACTTACCCTGAAAAATTTGCCTTCTATCGTGGTTACAATGAGCCTTTAGCGCATCAAATTTATGCAGCAAGCGACCTTTTCCTCATGCCTTCTATGTTTGAACCATGCGGAATCAGCCAGTTGATTTCTATGCACTATGGCACACTACCACTGGTACGAGAAACCGGTGGCTTGGTTGACACAGTGACACCTTACCATATAGATACCAAAGAAGGAACGGGCTTCAGCTTTGGTGGACGAGATGCCTATAGTATGCGTCAAGTCTATGATTTTGCTCTTCAAACCTATTATGACCGTCCAGAAGATTGGTATGCAATGGTCCATCAAGCTATGAAGCGCGATTTCAGTTGGACAGCTTCTGCTGAAAAATACATCTGGCTTTATCGTGAAATTAGTGGTTAGAATAAAAATTAGAACTGAACTGGAGTGCGACCACTGTCCACTCCTTTTCGGCAATGGAGATTGCTATGACAGAATTTACTGATTTAGATTTATATTATATGAACTCCGGCGAGCATACCACCCTCTATGAAAAAATGGGTGCTCATATCATTAAGCTACGCAATAAGATTCTTGGTACTCAATTTCGTGTCTATGCTCCCAACGCCAGAGAAGTATTTGTAGTTGGTGATTTTAACGGCTGGCAACGTAGTCACCAGATGCAGTGGGAAATCGATGGAACATTCCAACTGTATATCGAAGGACTGAGATCGCTAGAAAATTACAAGTATCTCATTATCACTCATGACGGTCGGGAAATGTATAAGGCAGATCCGTATGCATTTTTCAGCCAAGTTCGTCCCGATACCGCCTCTACAACCTACAATCCACGTTACAAGTTTAAAGATGATGTCTGGATGTACAATCGTGTAAATTATGATTTTAAGCAACAACCGGTATCCATCTATGAAGTTCATCTGGGATCCTGGAAACAAAAATTGGCCAATAAAAACGAAGAGGCTTCTTCAACCACCACTTTTTATTCTTACAAGGAAATCGTTCCTCTTCTGATTGAACATGTCAAGGAAAATCATTACACACATATCGAATTACTTCCAATAACAGAACACCCTCTAGATGCATCCTGGGGATATCAAGTAACTGGATATTATAGTCCAACTAGTCGCTATGGAAAACCTGATGAGCTGAAGTATTTAGTTGACCAATGCCATCAGGCAGGTATCGGAGTCATTTTAGATTGGGTACCACTTCACTTCTGCAAAGATGCGCACGGGCTCTATCAATTTGATGGTAGTTGGCTATATGAGTATCCCAATGAACACGACCGTGAAAATCACCAGTGGGGAACAGCTAATTTTGATCTAGGTAAGGGTGTAACACGTTCTTTCTTATTATCAAACCTCAAATATTGGCTGGAATACTTCCATTTTGATGGCATTCGTGTTGATGCTCTATCCTATCTTCTTTATTGGCGTGGGGAAACAGACGAAGACAAGATAAACCACGCTGCAATAGATTTTATCAAGCGGGTCAATGCCATGGTTCATACTGATTATAAGGGTGTACTGATGATTGCAGAAGACTCTTCTAGTTTCCCTAAAGTCACACATTCTCTTGAAGAGGGTGGTATTGGCTTTGATATGAAATGGGATTTAGGCTGGATGAATGATACGCTAAAATTTGTAGAGCGACCTGCCATTTATCGTAAGTATCATTCTAACGAAATCACCTTTGGTATGTACTACAACCAAAATGAACAATTTTTACTACCACTTTCTCATGATGAAGTGGTTCATGGCAAATGCTCAATCATCAACAAAATGAACGGAGATTATGATGATAAATTCCACCTAGCGCGGGTTTATTATAGCTTCTACTTCGCTCATCCTGGTAAGAAATTACTTTTCATGGGGAATGAATGGGGGCATATCCGAGAATGGCATGAGCATACAGAAATGGACTGGAATCTACTGAACTTTCCAATCCATCATTCTTTCTACCAGATGATGAGGACTCTTTCCACTTTCTATAAAGAGCATGATGCTTTCTGGAAGTATGACTATCAAGCCTATGAAAAAGGCTTTAACTGGATAAAAATTGATGAAGAAGCCAGTCTCTACGCATTTTCACGCATGAGTGACGAGCAAGAAATCTTAACGGTTCACAACTTCAACGATCAAGAACTTTTTAATGTTCACCTAGACCTTCCAGCAGGTTCTGAATATCAATTGGTCTTCTCATCTAACACCATTCCGATGGAATCGTTCACCCTCTATCCAGATGAAAACGGAGCAACTATTACCATTCCACGCTTAACCAGTTTCTATTTAGAGCGCACAAGATAAGCAAAATTCTATATTAGAATCACAGAAAATTCTCTGATTGCTGAGATAACCATATAAAAAAAAAACGAATGAAGATAGCAAGGTCAAAAGACATTAGCTATTTACCATTCGTTTTTTATTTTTCATTATTCCAATCAGAAATCATTTATTTTAGATTTGACGAAGCTTGTTTTTCGATTGGTTCCACAAAGGTTCAGCATTGCTCTTCTTATCTTATTCTGAGACAGTGTATTTAGCAGCTTCTTTTAAGAAAGTTTCATACTCATTGTTTTCGACAACCTTTTTTATTACAGCATCAATAGCTGCTTTTAGATCAGTACTACCTTTTGGCATGGCAATAGCTTTGCCATTTTCTTTAACTGTTGGAAAGGGAATCGTTGCAAGAGCTAAATCGTCATTTTGTGCAGCGTAGCCAAGAGCAACAGGTTTATCTACCAAGACAGCCTCAACTTGACCAGTTTTCAGTTCATTGATTGCTTCTCCCATTGCTCCAAGAGAAATCAAGCTGACATCGGTCATGTTCTCCTTGGCATAAACTTCCTGAGTAGAGCCTTTTTGAACAGCCACTTTTTGTCCCTTTAAATCAGCTAAGGCGGTATATCTATCCAGATTGGATTTCTTCACAAGAAGAGTATCTGCCACTTGATAATAGATTTCAGAAAAATCAAATACTTTTGCGCGCTGTTCTGAATAGGATAGACCAGCAATAGCAATATCAGCCTTGCCTGACTGTATACTGCTTAGTACATTATCAAAGCTCATAGACGAAACTTCAAGTTTGACTCCGAGTTCATCTGCAATTTTCTGCGCCAAAGCAATGTCCGACCCGACAACTTTATTTTTTCCATCCACTAAGGTTTGAAATTCAAATGGTGCATAGTCTGGACTGGTTGCTACAACCAAGGTTCCCTTTTCTTTGATGGCATCCAATCTTGATTGAGGGGAGGTTGAAGAACAAGCGACCAGAGTCAAGATTGCTAACAGTGTTGCTAATGTTAATAGTTTTTTCATAGTTTCCTAAATACCTTCTTTTTCAAATTCTATTTTCCTAGAAAGTATGAAAATAGGTTGTTTTCCTATATTTTCTTTACTTTTTCAGAATATATTTCCATTTTAATTCATTTTTATACACTTGTCAATAATTTTTTAAATTTTTATTCAATATTTTGTATAAAATATCTATTTCACTGATAAAACTAAAAATAAATACCATCCCCAAAGAGATAGTATTTATTTTTAGTATAGTATTAAAAATCTAAACTATGTATAATCGTTTCTAATGTAGACTCCTGTATTGTGCTACTTTTCTTTGTCTGATTTTTTTGCACTCTTTTCATATAGTTGTCGAAGTCTCCAGATAACTTGGCATAGTTTATAAAACGCCGTTTGGCTTGCTCCACTGTTTGATGAAATAAATCCGCAGCTACAGTAGGATTAAATTGTTGTAAGGAAGAAAATCGCTCTTGTTTCATCATAAAATCAATCATTTTATCAAAATTTGGGCGCTTATAATCCAAAATCATCGGATTTCTTCCTTCTTGTTCTAGCTTTGGATTGTAACGGTACAAGGACCAGTAACCAGATTCTACAGCTTGTCTTGCTTCCTGAAGACTTTCCTTCATTCCTCCTGCTATCTTGTGAGTGATACATGGGACGTAGGCAATGATAAGTGATGGTCCTGGATGTTTTTCTGCTTCTTCAAATGCTTTAATCACCTGAACTGGATTCGCACCACTTGCAACCTGAGCTACATAGACATTACCATAGGTCATTGCCATCATTCCTAAGTCTTTTTTTATTCCTCTGTTACCTGAAGCTGAAAACTTTGCAATAGCTGATGTCGGTGTACTTTTTGAAACATGGCCACCAGTATTAGAGTATACTTCATTATCAAGTACCAGTATGTTTACATCCGCTCCGCTGGCAAGCACATGATCTAAGCCACCATAACCTATATCGTAGGCCCAACCATCTCCACCGATAATCCATTGTGAGGGTTTTACAAATAAATCACGTTTTTCGTAAAGTTTTGTCAAGAAGGGTTTTGTCTCATCCATTTCAACAAGGAGCAAGTCTATCAACTTTTTGCTTCGTGCAATTGTCCCATAGCCTTTATCAATGTTTTCAATCCAGTTATCTATCAGCTCTACCAAAACTGAACTTGCTTCCTCTTTTGCTGCGAGCATATCAGCAATCAGCGAGTGTCTCCTCGTTTGCGTAGCCATTAACATACCATATCCAAATTCAGCATTGTCTTCCAACAGAGAATTACTCCAAGCAGGACCTTGCCCAAGTGAATTGGTACTAAACGGTGTGATAGGAAACATCCCTCCCCAGATGGAAGAACAACCTGTAGCATTAGCAATCATCATCCTACTACCAAACAACTGAGTTAATAGTTTTACATACGGAGTTTCACCGCATCCTGAACATGCACCTGAAAATTCCAAGAGAGGCTGTTCAAATTGTGTATGTGCAATAGTTCCTGGCTTGGCTGGATTTTCTTTGGCACGTAAGGTCATTGAAAAGGCCCAATGAATGGCTTCTTCCTTAAACTTACCTGAAGCTTCGTCATCCACTTCAATCATCTTTAAAGCCTTGCCTTTGGCAGGACAGACCTTTACACACAGTTCACAACCAGTACAATCCTCAACAGATACCTGAATACGATACATCAGTCCATCTTTTCCCTTGTAATCTCTAACCCTGTAGCCATCAGGAGCTTGATTCAACTCATCTTGTTCAACTAGGAAAGGACGAATGGCAGCATGTGGGCAGACAAATGAACATTGATTACATTGCACACAAAATTCTGAATTCCACTCTGGTACTTCCCAAGCCGTACTGCGTTTTTCTACTGGCGCAATTCCCAAGGGAATATCTCCTGCGACGAGACCATTTTCTATCAATTGACCAACCGACACAGAATTTCCTTCCAGACGATGAACAGGTTGCTGAATCTTCTGTATATACTTCAAAGTATTGGTTGATGGGGCGTTTTGCTCCTCTCTACATAATTTCCAATCGGCTGGAATGTCTATTTTTTTTATAGAAGCAATAGTCATCTCAACAGCTCGTAGATTTTGTTCTACGATTTCTGGTGATTTATGTCTATACGCCTGAACAATCTCTTTCTTCATGGCATCAACTGCTGCTTCTTCCGATAAAAAGTCTGTTAGTTTAAAGAAAGCCGCCTGCATGCAAATGCCTGGTTTACCATACAATCCTACTTCTTGTGTAATTTTGTAGGCATTTATGGTGTAAAAGCGAATCTCGTTATCAGCCAAGTAGCGTTTGAGTTTGCTTGGAAGTAAGCGACTGAGTTTTTCATGGGACCAGGTGGTATTTAATAGAAATATTCCCCCTTTTTTTAATCCCTTTACCAAGTCTATTTTTCTTAAATATCCAGGCATGGTAACCCCAACAAAATCCGCTTCTAATATAGAATAAGAAGACTGAATTTTATCTCGACCAAATCGAAGGTTTGAAATCGTGAGACCATTCTGTTTTCTAGAATCATAATAGAAGGAACCTTGAATAGTAGAGTCAGAATGTTCACCCATAATGCGGATAATTGATTTATTGGCACTAACTGTGCCATCTCCTCCAAATCCCCAACATTTCACTTGGTAAGTTGTTTTCTTTGTCAGATCAATAGAATCTCCCACCTTTAATGAAAGGTTGGTAACATCATCTTCTATTCCTATAGTAAAATGAGGCTTTGGAGAAGCTTTCTCCAACTCAGCAAAGATAGCCATTATCTGGTTAGGTCTCACTTCTTTTGAACCCAATCCATACCTTCCCCCAATGATAATGGGGTGTCGCTCACTTTCGTAAAACGCAGTTCTTACATCTAAGAAAAGAGGTTCACCTGTGGCTCCTGCTTCTTTGGTTCTATCCAAAACAGCGATAGCTTGAACTGTCTTGGGTACTTTTTCTAAAAAATCTTTTACTGGAAAAGGTCGATAGAGATGAACCTGAATGAAGCCCACTTTTTTATTGTTATCTATCAAGTAATCAACAGTCTGACAAATTGTAGAGGATACGGATCCCATTGCTACAATAATAGTTTCTGCATCAGGATGTCCATAATATCGCATTAGGTCATAATCTGTTCCACGAAGTTGATTGATTTTTTTCATGTACTTTCGTACAACGTAGGGAAGAACTTGATAGTGTCGATTTACTGTCTCGCGCTGTTGGAAGAAGGTGTCTGGTCCTTGATTGGTTCCGGACACCGTTGGATGGTTGGGATTCATTCCTCTACCACGAAAGATGTTGAGCGCCTCTTCATGCACTAGAGGCTTGAACTCATCATATTCTAGAACAGTGATTTTTTGTAGTTCATGACTTGTCGAAAATCCATCGAAAAAATTAACGAAGGGAAGACTGGATTCTAGTGTTGCTAAATGGGCTACAAGTGACAGATCCATTACTTCTTGAACGGAACCTTCTGCCAACATTGCAAAGCCTGTCTGTCGTACAGCCATAACATCACTATGATCACCAAATATACTGAGGGCATTTGTCGTTACAGAACGTGCAGCAACATGAAAAACTGCTGGTAGTAATTCTCCTGCAATCTTGTACATGTTAGGTATCATTAGCAACAATCCTTGAGAAGAGGTACAAGTAGTCGTTAGTGCTCCAGTTTTTAATGAACCATGCACGAAGCCAGCCACTCCCGCTTCTGATTGCATTTCAACAACATTTACAGTCTGATCAAATAAGTTTTTTCTACCTTCTGCCTGCCAAGTATCAATCCATTCTCCCATTGTAGAGCTGGGTGTAATAGGGTAAATACCTGCAACATCACTAAAAGCATATGCTACGTATGCCGCAGCCATATTACCATCCATTATTTCTTGATGTGACATATTCCTTCCTCCCTACATTTTTTAATCTTTCCCCAATTCTTCGAGAAGAAATTACCTACTATTTTTAGAAAAGCTCACCCCAAACCAGATGAGCTCTTCTTCCTCAAAATTTATTTTACTTTTGGTAAAATGGTTTCTACTTCACCATGTGGACGCGGAATGACGTGAACAGAGACTAACTCTCCTACACGTTGGGCAGCGGCTGCACCTGCATCGGTAGCAGCTTTTACTGCACCAACATCACCACGAACCAAAACGGTAACTAGACCACCACCTACGTGTTCCTTGCCAATCAAGGTAACATTAGCAGCTTTTACCATGGCATCAGCAGCCTCTATTGAGCCTATCAAGCCTTTTGTTTCAATCATGCCTAATGCTTCTGAAGTCATATTTCCTTCTCCTTTACTTATATTAGTGTGGTAAAATGGTTTCTACTTCGCCATGTGGACGCGGAATGACGTGAACAGAGACTAACTCTCCTACACGTTGGGCAGCGGCTGCACCTGCATCAGTAGCAGCTTTTACTGCACCAACATCACCACGAACCAAAACGGTGACTAGACCACCACCTACGTGTTCCTTGCCAATCAAGGTAACATTAGCAGCTTTTACCATGGCATCAGCAGCCTCTATTGAGCCTATCAAGCCTTTTGTTTCAATCATGCCTAATGCTTCTGAAGTCATATTTCCTTCTCCTTTACTTATATTAGTGTGGTAAAATGGTTTCTACTTCGCCATGTGGACGCGGAATGACGTGAACAGAGACTAACTCTCCTACACGTTGGGCAGCGGCTGCACCTGCATCAGTAGCAGCTTTTACTGCACCAACATCACCACGAACCAAAACGGTAACTAGACCACCACCTACGTGTTCCTTGCCAATCAAGGTAACATTAGCAGCTTTTACCATAGCATCAGCAGCCTCTATTGAGCCTATCAAGCCTTTTGTTTCAATCATGCCTAATGCTTCTGAAGTCATATTTCCTTCTCCTTTACTTAATAATGCGTAATTTATTTAGCCCTGTTAGTCCTAAGGCATTTGCTTCTTCGGTATCTAAATGACATTCCAGTGAGAAGTTATCATTCACACGAACAATAACATTATGGATAATGCCGCCACGCTCACCAGGTATTTCCAAAGAAACAACTTGCTTGTCTTCTACACCGAAATGTTTAGCATCACTTGGGCTCATATGAATATGTCGTTTAGCGACTATACAACCTTTATTTAGCTGAATCGAGCCCACTGGACCAATTACTGTGCAACCTGGAGTATGTTCAATGTCACCGGATAAGCGTAACGGTGCATCAATACCCAGCTTAAAACAATCACTTCTTAATATTTCAACCTGCGTATGGCTTCGTGATGGACCTAAAATCCTAACTCTTTCAATAACTCCCTTAGGACCTGCAATGGTTACACATTCCTTGTAGGCAAATTGTCCCTTTTGCGACAATTCTTTTAGTTGATTAAAGCGGTAGCCAGGACCGAATAAACAATCTATATCTACCTGAGATAAATGAATGTGCCTATTTGATATACCTAGAGGAATGGCATTGCGACCAAAAACATCTGCTTTTGTTACAGGTTCCTTGGCTGCCACTGGCTTTTCTTCGACCAAAACCTTTTCTACATTATTGCTATCTCTCCCATCAAGATAGTCAACTACTTTGTAAAACAAGCTTTCTAGATCTTCTCCCACACAATCACCTCCTATCTTCTTAAAGATGACAAAATCTCTCTAACAATAGCTTCATTATCAATGTCATCTTCGGTAGACAGAGTTTGTTTCTCATTTAATTCATCAGACTGTAAGTTTTGACGCTTTTCAAAATTTTCTTGAATAGCCTGTGGCGTTTGACTCAAAAAATCTTTTTCCAATTCATGCTTGTTTTGACAATGAATGCTCGCTGAACATACTGCATCAATCTTTGTATCGGTTTTAGATAGCATAGTCAATTTTGGCAATGATTGAAAGCGACTATCTTTCGCAACAATAGTTGTAACATCTTTTGTTCCGTATGCAACTGTTTTTACATTTACCAAGTGTTCTGGGGTTAGATTATCCGAAACAGAACTACCACCATCAGTACCACAACCTAGGGTAAAGGCAATTGGAAGTCCAGTGGAAATACCTGTACCACCTTGGCTTCCTCCTGTATTGATTAAGATACGAGAAGCAGGCTTACTGGAAAAACGGAAAATCATTTCTGGGTCACCTGTATGTAAGCTCATCGTATGACCGATACCATTTTGTAGCAGTCGAATACTCAAAGCACAAGCTTCTTCCCAATCTTTGACAACATAAAAACCAATAACAGTCGTTAATTTTTCAAACGATAGTGGATTTCCCTGACCAACACCAACTTGAGGACCTACCAAAATCTTGGTATCTTCTGGTACTGACAGCCCTGCTGCAACTGCAATTTTTATAGCTGGTTGCCCAACGAATTTCGGATTCATGGCCGGATGGCATCCTTTAGTATTGCCTCTAAAGAGAAGCTGACAAACCCTATCTGTCTCCTCTCGGGTCATGAGGTAGCACCCCTGCTCTTTTAATTCGCGAAGTACTTCATCCTTATTGCTTTCCTCACAGATAATCGCTTGCTCAGAAGCACAAATCGTCCCGTTATCAAATGTTTTAGAGGCAATAATAGTAGCAATTGCTTTTTTTACATCTGCTGTTTTCTCAATATAAGCTGGAGAATTGCCAGCCCCGACACCAATAGCTGGTTTGCCACTACTATAAGCAGCTTTTACCATGCCGGGACCGCCCGTTGCGATAATCATTGCAACTTCTTTTGAGTGCATCAACTCATTTGTTGACTCTAATGTTGGGTTCATAACACACCCTACAATATTTTCTGGGGCTCCAGCTTCAACCGCAGCTTTTCTCACTAGTTCAGCCGCTTCTATACTACACCTCTTAGCCGATGGATGTGGGGCAAACACAATTGCATTACGCGATTTAATAGAAATAATCGACTTATAAATAATTGTTGAAGTTGGGTTAGTAGAAGGTGTAATCCCCAGCACCAGTCCCATTGGCTCAGCTACTCTAAAAACTTTATTATTTTCATCAAAATCTAAAATTCCCGATGTCTTATAATCCTTGATTTCGTCATAAAGTAAAGTTGAGGCTGCATAATTTTTATAAGCCTTATCTTCCAATTTACCAAAGCCTGTTTCTTCTACTGCTAAGTTAGCTAAATAATAAGCATTGGCTTCAACTGATTTCACGATATTTTTTAGAATGGCATCTATCTGCTCATCTGAAAAATGAGCAATCTTCTGTGCCGCCTCTTTGCCGCTTCTTACTAAATCACGTGCTTCTTGTATAGAGCAGAGATCTACATCAATTGTCTTCATTCTGCTTTGAACCTCCTACGTTTTTTCTACTGACTGTTTGATTTTCTTAGAATAATCATCGACCAACATGGCAATCATCGTTTTCCTTACCAAACTGGATAATTTTTCTTCTGCAATGGAAATATTCTCATTATCTGAAATCATCGCCCGTAAGTCTGCAGCCTTTGTTCTTTCTAGTTGTCGCCTGTATTCCTTAACGGTTGTTACATTTACTATCGGTTCTTCGATACTATCTGTGACGTGTTCTTCTGCCTCAACGATTTTATCTGTCGCTTTTGAAGCGTTTGGTAAGTGGGCAACTGCTACTTCTTTTGTTGGTTCATCTTGTAAGAGGCTTATCTCAGTATTCTCATCTAAAATGGAAGAGAGTTGTTGGTCCGGTCTAGGAATGACATGCGAACTATGAAGAAACTCCGTACCAAATCTCTGAACAGCGCTAGCACCAACTTCCACAGCTACTTTTACTGCTCCAACATCTCCTTCGATACTGACAGTGACCAAGCCGCCATGCACTTTTTCTAATTTCAGCAAAGAAACATTTGCAACTTTTAGCATGACATCCGCAGCTTCAATGGCTCCGATAAACCCATACGTTTCTATCAACCCTAAAGCTCTCATTCTTTGGCCTCCCCAACTACATTAAGTCTGCCCAGTTCGATGGATACGTAGTATAAAATAGTTTTGCATTATCTGGTGAACCCCAAACCACATTTGAGCCTGAAGGGACAAATAAAACATCTCCTTCACGCGCTACAAAAGTTTGTCCATCGATTTCAACTGTTACCGTTCCCGAGATAACATAATCAATTTCTTCGTATGGTAGTTTCCATGCAAATTTGGATTGATCAATCGTTAGAAAACCTGCACTCATTTTTGATTCATGCTGGCCAACAAGTTCCTGAAAACCGACCTTGGCACCCGGTGTTCCTGTATCAAAGTCATCCATCCGAACCGTTGAACCACGTACAACTTTCATACCATTTGTATGCGAAACAAAACGGTATGGCTTGGCTTCCCTCTCTATTTTGTCATCTGTATTCATTAAAATATTCTTTAAAATATGCAGGATTTCATCAGTGCTGATACGTTGATTACTCATTTCAAATGATGTTGTACAAGTATCTTCGCAACACTCAAATGAAATACCATATTTTTTGGCTTCATCTTGTGCAGCAGGAGTAATAATTGTCCCTTTTTCAATATGACACACCATCTGCCCTGCTTCCTTACATGCAAGAACATCTTTTGCAACTATCAATTTTGCCATCTCTTCTCCTTTCTATTCCAACAATCTATTTATTTCTCCGTTTTGTTGTTTGATTTGATCGTAGTTTTCGTCAATAATTCCTATAACCGCTGCATCAACTGGCATCAAATCATTTTCCATCATACGACGGGCAGCAGAACCTGTTGCCACAATGACTCGATCACCAATTCCTGCACCGATCATATCAGCAACGACCATAATCTCTCCAGATCTACTACCACCGACTACCTTTGCCAGTAGAAATTTAGCACCATTCAAGGCATCCGATTTTCTAGTGGCCCAAATTGTATCAACTAATTCTGCAACTAACATCTTCGCCTCCTAATACATAATTTCTTGACTGCAATTCATTGCTATTCCTATCGGGGTAACAAACATCGGATTTTTCGGTTTAACAGTTCGAATCCCCGTTTCTTTTTCGATAATGGCCTCAATTCCAGTTAGACAACTGGTGCCACCAACCAAGTAGATGATATCCACATCATATCCAGCAATACTATTATTTATAATGCTGGCAATTTTTTCAACGACAGGCTTCAAAACGCTATTCAGTTCTTTATGATTGTTGTTATCTCGCTTATAGGCGTCAGCCTCTTCAAAGGTTAGGTGGTAAGCACCAGAGATTACCAAAGTAAAGTGCGTTCCCCCTGTTGCCTCATCAACTGTCTTCACTACTTCTCCATCTTTTAAGATAGAAATGCCTGTTGTCCCACCACCAATATCCACAATTGCCCCATCTTTAAGGCCTACAATGGTATTAGCTGCTGTAGGTTCATCTAATAAAGCTGTCAACTCAAAGCCTGCTCCTTGAACAACATTTTTGATTACTCCACCATCTAATAGATCTGTCCCTGGCGGAAGAGCCGCAGCAGCATAGAGTAATTCCGTCTGTAATTGTCTTTCTAAACTTTCTTTTAGTTCTCGGACAATGCGAATCGCTCCAATATAATCAACAATCATTCCATCCTTGATAACATTGGCGCTGCGGTGTGCACCAGCTACAATATTTCGATTCTCATCTAGGACAACTAAGACGATGTAGGCAGTTCCTAAATCAACCCCCGTATAATAAATATGACTTTTTGTAATAATAGGTTGCTTTTCAGCCTTTTCAAATTCCTCCACATACTGATCGCATGTTTTAGGTAATTTGTTTGATATCATCGCCTACCTCCTCATATCTTTTGACACAAGATATAATCATGCTTGCCAACCGATTGATAACTTCTTGCAACACTTCAGGTATTGGTTCATCAACTCTTTCAGATAAGGTCTGAAACTTAAAATATAGAGGGAATAGACGAGAGGCTACTCTCCCTTTTTTAGTTCTCAACAACAATCGCATTCTTCCTAGACTTTCGACCACAGATGATTGACTAATTGCTTGTTCTTCAATCATTTGACGGTCTGAAATCGATGGTGTTGCCATACATTGTTCTAACATGCATAGCTCTTCAGAGATAGAAAAATCCAACTCAATCAACTCATAGGCCACTCGTAAAAGTTCACTCCGAAGTATCAACCATTCATTTGACTGTGTGATACATGATGAGCAACTATTGGTGATTGAACTTGATTTTACTGCATTGGTTAACGGCTTTTTTTCGGCCTCATCAATGAGTCGAACCTTACGGTCCATAAGAAAAGTTTTTGCTCCTGGAGTTAGTCTAGTTTGTTTTTGAATAGTGAAGGTTTCAAAAGGATTGTCACGATAAATCAGACGTAAATCATCTTCAGTTAGATACTTCATAACATCCTCCTTCCACTCAATAATATCTTTTTATATACTTATGTTAGCCATTAGTGCATTGAGCGATAGATAGCCTCAATCTGCTCCTGCGTAACGGTTCTTGGATTTGTTGGTGTACAAGCATCTGCCATGACCCTTTGTGCCATCTCTGGAATCATTTTTTCAAACTCTTTTCGATCAATTCCCAATTCTTCAAGTTTCGTTGGGATACTCATTTTTATCGATAATTGTTTAATTGCACTTGTCAGAGCTACTACTGATTGTTTAACTGTGACTTTGCCAATATTCAACATCTCTGCAACCTCAGCGTATCGTCTAGCTGCCTCTGTCTCTCCTGAACTATCCAAGGAAGCATTAAAGGAAATGATGTAGGGCAATAGGTAGGCATTGATCCGACCATGCGGTACATGGAAGAAAGCACCGATAGCATGAGATAAACTGTGACAAATTCCCAACCCTGCATTATTAAATGCGATACCTGCTATAGATGAAGCATTATGCATCTTCTCACGAGCTAATTGATTGTCACCATTTTTATAGGTTTCAAAGATGTATTGCCAAGTCAACCGGATGCCTTTTTCAGCACAGGCATCAGAAAAATCATTAGCCTGATTGGATACATAAGCTTCCAGACAATGCGTCAGTACATCCATTCCTGCATCCGCTGTCACCGATGGAGGTACAGTCATTGTAAAAGTAGTGTCCAAAATAGCGAGATCCGGAACCATTGAATCATCAACTAGTGCAATTTTTTCGTTATGCGTTGGATCTGAGATGACTGCAAAAGCAGTATTTTCACTTCCTGACCCACTTGTAGTGGGAATCGCAATCAAGTAAGGACTGTCTACTTTTTCAGATTCAGAATATACTCGGACAACTGCCTTGGCTGTGTCCATCGCTGATCCTCCTCCTAAGGCAATAACAGCATCTGGTTTATACTTTCTAATTTCAGCCATACTTTCAGAAACGACTTGTACTGTCGGATCAGGGACTACATTTGAAAAAACCTTGGTCTCTGCTCCCGAAGTAGTTAGAACCTCTAAAACTTCGTTCACAAGGTGACTTTGTTCCATGAAAGGATCGCAAATAACATAGGCTTTCGTAATTGGTAATTCTGAAATTTTTGCTGTAGCCCCTTTACCAAAAATAAAGCGTGGACCCACTTGAAATTCATGTATTTTCATTGATTACCTTCTTTTAATTGTTCTATTTTTTTACATAATTCGTGATAGGTATCAGAGTCTCCCATCTCCCATTCAATAATCTCATCAACACCAGCTTCTTGTAATTCAACTATGCAATCAGCTGTATTTTTAATAGACTGTCCTGAATGATGAACAATAATCCCTAAACTAGGAAGTCTAAACACTTGTGCAAAATTAGGTGAATAGACTCTATAGACACGGCTAGAATGTAAGAGCATCAGGAGACAATAAGCATTTTGTTGCGTTGCAATAATATGCTTTTTCATGCTAGGACTCCTGAGATAAGTGCTAGGAACATAAATTGTTTCACAACCATACACGATAGATTTTATGAGGCAAATCTCCTCCTCATTTTCTAGTACTCTAATGAGTTCCTTTTTCCCAGAACCCTCTGGTCCAATAATCAGTATTCGTTTTCTCATGATTTTGTTAATGAAACAATGGAGAATCCTAAGTTATACTTAAAATAGTCAAGAATTCTTTGTAGGGCTGTTTCTACACTCTGTACATCTCCACTAAACATGAGAGAACCTGTGAAACGATCAATAAAACAAATATCTATATCTGCTGCTTTTCCGGCTAGATCTGCAGCAATAACAGCTGTTTCGTATGGAGTTATAGCCAAAATTCCAATAGCTCCTTTATCTTCTACTCCCAGACTGTCATAAACCGATTGGATGGGAGCAGCAATAACATGAGCCAATGTAATTTGTTTACCCGGAACAGATTCTTGAATAATTCGATTGATTTCTCCAATTACTTCCACAAAAATTCCTCCTCCCAATCCTTAGTGTTTAACAACATTTACTGGAAAATCATACGATAAGATATAGCTTTCTATCCTATCTAAGTCATATTGACTTAACGATGGATCACCTTCAATTTGATATTCCATTCCCAATTGTTTATACTTATTGACACCTAATTTATGGTAGGGTAGAAGATCAATTCCCTGAAAATTTACTCTGTCTTTATACGGAAGTAAAAAGTCAATAATAGCACGAATCTCCTCTTCGCTATCATTGATTCCTTTCAACATGGGCATGCGAATCTTCACATTATAACCGGCATCTAATACAGATTTTAGATTGTTCAAAATCCGCTCGTTTCCAACACCTGTCCATTCATTGTGTTTTTTTGAATCCATATGCTTCAAGTCAAATAAGAACAGATCTGTATACTCAGCGACCTTCATCACCACCTTATTTGGGACATGACCTGCTGTTTCTACTGCGGTATTCAAACCATCTTGCTTACAAGCTTTCAACAAAGCAAGTGCCCCTTCACCCTGGGCCAAACATTCTCCACCAGACAGAGTAACACCACCACCAGACATTTCATAAAAGGCATCATCTTCATGAATAATATCCATCAGTTCTGAGATGGTTTTAGCCTCTCCTGCAATTGTTAATGCACCTTCGGGACACCCCTCAATATCTGCTCTTGTTGGACGCTTTTTCTGATAACGCCGAATATCAATTGGATGCTCTTTGTCGGAATACTCATATGGAACAGGCACTTCCTCATTAGCAAATTTAAAGCAAACACTTCCCAGCGGACAAGTTTTAGCACAAGAGTTATAGGGTTTGCATAGGGTTTCCTTATGCATGATGTTTGTCCCAAATTCTAGTCCTTCTGGATTAGCACACCACTTACAACGCATTGGACAACCTTTGAAGAAAACAATAGTACGAATGCCTGGACCATCATATAAATTATATTTTTGAACATTGAATACATTGATTCGTGTTTCATGTTTTTTTACTGTTGCCACTACAATTTTCTCCTATCCGAATAGTTACAGTAGGCCTTCTGGCTAAAGAAGACCACTGTATCCACATTATGTTTTAAATCCGTGTCAAAACTGTACGCGCAATAATTTCATCCTGAACATCTTTACATAATTCAACGAAGAAGGCACTATAACCAGCTACACGAACAATCAAATCACGATATTTCTCTGGATGTTGTTGTGCTTCTAGCAAAATTGCATTGTCAAGATAGTTAAACTGCATCTCACCATTACCAAGAATACTTGCTGTTCTAAGTAAGGTAATCAAACTTTCCTCACCTTGTGGAGTGTCAAGAAGACCTGCCATAATCTTGAAGTTATGAACCATGCCGATATTCATATTTTCATTCGCCATCTTGGAAACTGACTTAATGATCGCTGTCGGACCCTTGGTATCCATACCATGATCTGGTGAGATACCATCTGAAAGCGGTGTCCAAGCACGGCGACCAGAAGCAGAGGCTCCTGTAATTTGACCGAGAGGTGTATTATTTGAAATGGACAAGGTACCATGACTCAAAATAGAATACAAAGTCTTATACTTACGATGTTCCTCTTCTGTGAACTCGACAATATCTGAAGCAAAATAATCCACATAGTCATCGTCATTACCATATTTAGGAGCTGCTAAACAATCTGCGCGAATTTGATCATACCCTTCAAAATCGGCAATCAAAGCCTTGTTCAATTCGGCAAGTGTATACTTTTTATCTTCAAAGACAAGTTTTTTAATTGCTGCCATGGAATCTGCGTAGTTAGCAAGCCCTGACCAAACAACACCTGGACCGAAATTGTACATCGCTCCACCTGATTTAACTCCACGACCATTTTCCATCGTACCTTCATACATCATGGACATCAATGGTGCCGGTGCTAACTCACGTTGGACACGCTGAGAGATGACGGTCATAACAGAAGTCCATTTGGTAACATACTTGATTGTCTCTTTAACAGCGGCTTCAAATTGTTCAAATGTTTTGTATTGCTCAAGAGGTCCCATATCTGGAGTAACTGGTTTTCCGTACCATAATGGAATACCATGGTTCAACGTTGTTTCGATTAAGATTGGCCATTGAGTGTAGGCTGTTGATGTCCATTGATAGAGACGACCCGATTTTTGTGGTTCTACGCATCCCATTAAGCAGTAATCACGTGCATCCTCCATTGAAACACCTTTTGCCAACATCATTTTGATGTGAGCGTCGTCAAAGTGACACGCAGGGAAACCAATTCCTGCACGGACAACATCAACAATTTTCTTCAAGTACTTACGTGGCGATTTGTTATTGATACGAGTTGCCAAGGTTGGTTGATAAACCTTCACATGGCGAATCGCATCCATCAAAAGATAGGTCAAATCATTTGTTGCATCACGCCCTTCACGTGTTACCCCACCGACACACATGTTTACAAATGGTTGATAACCTGCAAAGAATTTAGAAGATCCCTCTGATGTTAACCACATCATTTCTGACATCTTAATAAACATACAGCCGGCTAATTCAAAAGCTTGATAATCATTCATCCGGCCAGATTCAATATCCTTTTTATAAAGCGGATACATATACTGGTCAACACGACCAATTGAAAGACCTGTCTGGTTTTCTTCACAGAGTAGTAGGTGCTGAATTGTTACAACGTATTGCATCGCTTCCCAGAAAGTCTCTGGTTTATGCGCAGGAACATTGGCATTGACGCGAGAAATCATCTCCAATTCTGCTCTGCGTTTTGGATTGGATTCTTTTGCGGCTAATTCTGCTGCGTACTCAGACATACGCTTCGCATAAATCATAACACCTTCTGCTGTTAGAATTTGCGATTTGTAGAAATAGATTTTCTCCAAATCATCTGGATTAGCATAGTCCAGTTTTGCTAGGTGGGCTTCTGCTTCAGCCTTAATATCTAGCATACCTTTTTTCATCCCTACCACATCGTATCCTGGATTTGAGTCACCACCACCAGAACAAGCATGATAAGAACAATCAGAGACAAATGATTCACCAGAAAGTTCCCAAGCACCCGCTTCACGGTATTGTGACTCACAGGCTTCATCTACAGAACGTCCTTCCCAATATGGGAAAATTTCTTCTCTTAGAACCTTTTTATCTTCTTCAGACAAGGCGTATGGGTCCTGCGGACGAGTTGAAATCGTATCAATTTCATCGCGAAGCCAACGCCATGAAATATCTGGAGAAAAGGCACCAAAACGTGCGCCACCATTCGGTGCACCTACCAATAATTCATTATCCTGAATGACTACTGGAGCAATTTTACAAAATTCCTTGAAAGCAGTTCCGCGTAGGATTGCTTTTGGCATACCTTCATTCTCTTTAGAAATTCGTGTCAGGTTTACCGCACGAATTAAAGAGATCGTTGGTTGAGCTTTCAAATATTGGTTTTTTAAGGCCTGCAATCGAGGTGTAATTCCCTCTGGTACATCTGTACCTTCTGACACAAGCGGTTCTACATTTGCAAAACTAACTTCTGGCTTTGTAATATCATCAGAAACACTTTGGAAAATTTTTACCAGTGATGCACGTTCTTCCGCACTTAGTTTCTTCGTAGCTTCTTCCAGCTTAGCTGTAAATTCCTTCATATCCATATTGAATATTTCCTCTCTTTCGAACAATCAATTCATGACTTATTATTAACTTCAAAACCAACCTGACGGGTATAAGTCAAATGTTTCGGTGTGATATTTTCCGAGCTATATCCTTTACCAGTTGTGATACCACCCAATATCAATGATGTCGGGAAGTTAGAAACAATACCTGTAGCGACACAAACTGTAGGTGCATTTACCACAATTCTCCCAACCTTTTTGACTAAGGCAAACTCTCTGATGATTTTCCAATCTTTGGAATGTATGGTTAACGTATGTCCCATTTTTAACTCATCTAGCAAGTTCATACATTTAACACAAGCTAAGGTCCAATCCGGTTCCAAGTAGACTACAATCACTGGACAGAGTAATTTTCGACTAAAAAAATCCTCTTCATTCATGTAATCTTGGACAGATACAAGAACCTTTGTTTCTGCCGGAACAGATATGCCGGATTTTTCTGCCAACCAGATAGCTGACTTCCCAATATAATTTTCCTTAATATTCTTCTCTGAAGCTGTTAGAAATGCAATCAGCTTCCTAGTCTCTGACTCCGTCAGCAAATGAGCTCCATTCTTTTCTAGGCTATCTTTGATTTGATCTGCAATAACATTTTCAGTAACTAGAAATTGCTCTGCACCGGGTAAGATACCATTTTGAAAACTTCTCGAATGAATGACATCACTAACAGCTTTCTCGATGTTTGCGGTTCTTTCTACAAATACTGGTCCAGATGAATCCCCACCATATAATAAAGGTATATTGGTGACAAACTTATTTGAAATGTATTCTGGGCAGCCAATATTGATGAGTAGAGAAACCTTATCGCTGGCCAACAATTCCAGTATTCCTGCATCGCTAATTGTCTCACCTAGACTGATACCATCTTCAGGATAACCAGACTCTTCGGCAAGCGTAATTAGTTTTTTCAAACTATGAAGAGTTGACCTTGTTGACTGCCGATTAGCAATGAATACCAGAGAATTTCCTGTTTTCATCGCTAGTAAACAGACATTAACCAATAAGGTAAAGGTTGGGCGAGCTGGTAACAAAACCGCAACAACCCCCATCGGCGCTCCAATTTCGATAACTTTTTCTGTAGAATTTCCACCGATGATACCGATATATGACTCCTTCTGAAGAGTTTCCTCGAAACGTTTCAGAAAATGTGTACATAAAAAATGCTCATCCTCTTCCACACCGTAATCATTACCAGTCACAAACTCGTGGACATAGTCGCTTGTTTTGTCCAGCAAAGTTTTGATAAAGATAGAAGTCACGACATCCAAATCACTTTGACTGTACTTCTGCAAGTGAACAAAAGACATTTGACCATTCAGAAGCAAATTTCTTATTTCTTGAATTGATTCCAAATCTTTGTCAATATATCTCATTTCGTTCACACTTTCCTACTCTGTTGCTTCTTCTGGGAACATCATTTCTAATGAGTAGCGATCGATGATTTTCTTTAAATCTTCATGTGGTCCTGGAATGACAACACTACTATATACCTCAGTCCCCATTTTTTCTACCGCACTAACTCCCGCATCAACAGCTGTCTTGCAAGCTGCCGTTTCACCTTGGACAATAACTGCAATATAACCGGATGCAGTGTTGACATAAGCAATTACTTCAACATCTGAAGCCTTTACCATTGCATCTGCTGCCTCAAGTGCATATACAAGACCAAATGTCTCCACAGCACCAATTGCTTGATATCTTTCCATTGTCTCCTCCTTTATCAATTATCAATATCATGTACAGAAACCATGTCCCCAACAGAAGAGATTGGCCTTGGCATTACATTATGAGCAGTTAATTTACCAATTGCTTCAGCTGCACGTGCTCCAGCCTCAACAGCAGCCTCAACAGCAGCTACATCACCAACTACCATGATTGTAACCAATGTAGAACCAACATTCTCGTAGGAAATCAATTTGACATTGCTGGCTTTTAACATCTTATCGCATGCTTCCAAAGCTGGCACCAAACCAACTGTTTCCACAAGTCCTAATGCCTGACCACCATGATACCTCATATCGCTCCTCCTTCTACATTTCGAAATTCTTTTGCAATATATTTTTCCACTGCGTATCTTCCATCATCATTTATTTGATAGCGGATTCTCAACTTTCCGTTTTCATCCAAATTAAATCCCGTCTGAACGAGATAACCATTGCACTCTAACGACATCAAATGTTCTAAAAACAAGTCCTCTCTGAACTGTTTTTCACTGCCAAATAGAGGTTCCAAGGCTGACATAACTTGAAATACATCCGCCTCTTCTACTGTACTCATATAATTTAGCACTGCTGTTCTTGCTGGTAATAATTTCATGGACTATACCTCATCTTTTCTAAAAAAATCTAGTGGATTCGTCGTTACTAGAATAGCACCTGTGATAATCACCAACGAACCAACAACAATAGTTGTTGTAATTGCTTGTCCAAGGAATAAAACACTAAGTAGAACACCCCAGAAAGCATAGGTAATATTTAAGGACATACCAATCGCAGTACCAACCATAGCATTTGAACGATACCATTCCATATATGAAATACCAACCAATGTACCGGAAATCAGTAGGAGAAATACTAAAAACGGTGAAGTTAAGGTTGCTGTAAATAGACCCGTCGCTCCAATAATTGGGACAATGATAACCATTTGAATTAAACCAGAAACCAATTGACGTAGGGTTACAGTAACTTCTGAGTCAAGCATTGCACCACCAAAACTTGAAATCGTTCCTTCCAATCCCCAGCATATTGCAGCCACTACAGCCAGGATAATTCCTAGTGTAAAATTAGGAGCTCCCTCAGGTTTTACCAGATTGATAACAACCGCGCCAGCCACACACATCAACATCCCAGCAACAACGCGCATGTTTAATTTTTGTTTTAAGAAAATAGCTGAGAAAAGAGCACCAAACGCAGCCGTTGTCGCTGAAATTGGAATAGCAAAAGCTCCCGCTAAATAAAGACCAACTAGGTAAGCACCATTTGCTACTGGACCGCCCAAAATATAGCCGAGCAACATAATTTTCCCTGGTTTAGTAGCTAATGTACGCCCCAATTCTTTGAATTTCCCATTTCTTATCGCTGCAAGCAAGAGCACACAACCACCCAAAAAATCATTTATCGCGCCCATTACAAAGGGAGCTGCTAAAATGCCCACCGCTGACTTAATCGGATCAAATCTCTGAAGAATCATAATAACAAAGGAGTATAATCCATAAAATAAGCCAGAAACAATTCCGCTTCGAATACCTGCAATACGGAATTTTTTGGTCGTTTCATTCATTTTTTGTTGTGCAATAGTACTTGTCGTTTGTCCCATAAAAATACCTCCTAATCTCTTTAAAATAGAGAGCCATTATTTAGAACCAGGCAAGATTGTCTCTACTTCCCCGTGCGGACGTGGAATAACATGAACAGAGACTAACTCACCGATTCGTTGTGCAGCAGCAGCACCAGCATCTGTTGCCGCCTTAACTGCTCCGACATCTCCTCGAACAAGGACGGTTACTAAACCACCACCAACATGTTCTTTCCCGATTAAAGTAACATTTGCTGCTTTAACCATTGCATCTGCCGCCTCTATTGAGCCGACTAATCCCTTAGTTTCAATCATTCCCAATGCTTCGGAACTCATGATACTACCTCCTTTATATATTTTTTATACTAAATTTAACACAAAAACACATATAAATTTTACTTTTTGCACAATTGTAAAAAATCTCTATATTCCCTACATAACAACATTGTAAACCCTTCCACAAAGTCAAAGTCAATCATTTTTTTTAATTTTTACAAAATTATTTTTAGTTTTTTGAAAATGTATAAATAATTGCACTATTTTTCTATGACATGGCAGTACTCTCACTCAGGTATTTTAAAGGAAAAATATATTAGAGAATTTTAACAATTTTAACAAACAAGCACATTATCTTTATTTTTGCAAGAAATATGCTCACAAAACTTTATCCTAGGGGTAAAGTTTTGTGAACTGAACAACTATTTATCAGTCAAACATCATGACATCTCCCCTAATTAACTGATTCGTTAACTGGAAAATATAAAAAACGGCCTGAAGATGCTCTTTACATTCTTCAAACCGTCCATCTATTAACTATTTTATTGATAAAGCTCATCCTGCGTGACAACAGGAATAATAATCTCTGTTACAAACTCATTGTGGTCCTGAGTTACCCAATAATCAATGACATGGCGTTCATAACACTCATCTTTTAGGCTATATTTATGCTTCTCTGCATAGTGTAGCAAATACTTATATGTCTCAGCAATACTTTCTAGTGGACCAATGTGATAGCAGGTTAAAGCCATAAAACCGCCAAATTTTGAAAAAGTTTCCGACTCTGGAAAACAATGCTGCAAGATAGTTGCGAATTTACTTTCCCCCTTCATCTTTTTTAGATAAGAGTTATATTTCAAAATAACCGGCCCTGAAACTTCTAAATGATGTGCTTCTAAATGCCTAATCCACTCCAAATTGATGATCGACTCTTTGTAATTATAGCTATAAGGCTGTTCCAAATAACAATAACTTGCCTGCTCAGAATAATATTTTACACTAATCATCTGCTCTATGTTTGCTCCAGGATGATGCTTCCTACTTTGCAGGCACATCTCACCCTCAACAATCAATTCTAACCAATCATCCACGGATGATAGTGCGATAGATAGCTCTTCACGCTCGGCATTGATCTCGTCGCGCCTTTTCTTGAGATGATGATAGTGAGTAGAGCACCCAGCTACATGAATCAGCTCTTTAATTCTTTTTAAACTTAACCCAACTTGCTGATAATACTTAATCAATGGTATCAGCAACAGAGCATCTTTATCATAATAGCGGTAGCCATTCTCACTGGAAATATGCTTAGGATGGATTAGATCTAGACTTTCGTAGTAGCGCAATGTTTTTGTTGAAACACCACTCATAGCAGCCGCTCTACCAATTGAAAACAAATTATCTACTCCCATGTTATCCCCCCCTATTCTATATTTGTAAATCTCATCACACAAATCATCTTAATATACAATTTCTTAATTGTCAACGTTTTCACAAAGAATATTTTTAACAGAAAAAAAGAAATGAAAATAAAAAATAGACTAGTTTCTTACAAATAACAACAGACTATATATACAATATCCTTTATAAAATACACAAATACTCCAATTACAACATCTTAACTAAAAATAAGAAATGAATACTTGAATGACAAAAAACGAATGAATAGAGTGCATTAAAAAATATTTACCCCTATTCATTCGTTCTATATATGTGTTTTGTTTAATCTATCAAAAAATCATTTGCATGTTTTTTAGATTGATTTCTTTTAAACTTATTCCCTAATTCACTATTGCTATTTTTATTGTATATAATTACATTTATGCCTTTTTACAGTATCCAGAACCAATGAGCCTTAATTTAAGCTCACTTAATCGAATCTGACCTGTGAATCCAGCAACCTTCCCTCTCATTCATTACCTGAATATTTCAATATTTATGCATAAAAAATAATGCATTTATTGGAAATCCTTGCTTTTTTTCAGATAATTCTCCGCAACGATTGACTAAAATTGACTTTTTTTGACCAGCCTCCATAAGTTAGTATAACTTATAAACTCCCCTTAAAGTGAACTTCTATATTCAATCTTTTATTGTCTTCCGACAAGTAGGCTCCTATCACCTCCAATTGACCTCCTCTTGGGAAGAGAAATTCAAGCTCTGAAGGAAAATAGGAATAGGGTGCAACAAATGCTGCATAACTTCCTTGCTTAACTCTCAATCGTAGCTCTATAGGCCTGTGTGTTAGTGCTCCGTATTTTAATGCAGTAGTACTCATAAAACTATATTTTTTATATTGAGTCCCAGATTTTATTTTGCTCAATATCTCTGGATCAAACCGCTTATCCTTATAATATTGATTTAAGTCAGACTGAGTTAGTCCTAAGTCTAATAAAAAAGTTTCATACACATAGCGATAAACAATAATATCCCAAGGAATTGCCAGTTTATGGGTTGCTTGATCTAGCAAAACAACCTGTTGCTTTATTTCGGGAGATAGTTGTTCAATATCTCCTTTGACAGTTTCGATTGCTGTATTTATTGGAGTAGCTTGGTTATAGGTATAATCATGCATAATCTTTTTTTCCGCTTCTGTAAATACAATATTTTTTGTCCACCAGTTATTAACAATATAGTTAGTAATATCCGAATCATTAAACTTAAAATATGCCCTATCATTCTCAAATACTACCGAATCTGTTTCATCATAATGATCGATTGCAAATACATGATTTTGCTCAGTAAATAAGAAAAAGATGGAAAGCAGTGTAAGTATTAGTTTGTGTAATTTTTTGTTCATTTTATTGGCTAACAAAGGCCCTTTCTAATTTTTATTATTTAGATATTATGTTTTAAAATTTGTCTGCCATAACCAGACACTATTAGTATATCACTTCGATACATTTTCTTATACTGATGCCTATCGAATGTTCGTTTTTTACTGTATAATGGCTTTTTTAAAGAACTTCTATCTACATGACTAACCTTTTGGAAAAATGCTTGGATAAAATTAGGATCTGAGAACAATGATTATCCAAGGATATTGTTAGTTCCTGCAATTCTTAAAATGTTCGCTTGTCTTCCTTAAACTAAAAAAAGGCGAAAACATTCTCAAATGTTCTTGCCTCAATAACAATATTATACCTTGGTCTCCTCTTCCTCTAGATATTATGATGGTAATGTTAAATCAACTGTTCTTCCATTTTTATCCCAACAATGGTCAGTTACAAACACATTTTTAACTGACCCTAACTGTTCAACTAGCAGCCAATAACCAGAAAAGTCCGCCAATATTCACAAAAGATAGAAACATAATTCCCTCTATAAGATTTTCTACCAAATTCTGATAAAGGATGATAACTATATTTTTCTTCTAACCACTGGTTGATAGAGTTCGTATCAGCTAGAAAATAGCGATAACCGCTATCTCCTACCATCCCTCTTAAAACCACATGGTTTCTTTCTCATGGTCAAGAAAAGTTCACTTTGATGGGTCAATTCATGACCAATCATTTAGAGGAGATTATTATCCGATTCAGAGATATAGTCATGTAAGGCAAGCTTGTGATGATTTGCATCGCTAACTAAACAAAACTACTTCCTAAACACCATCCTATGTTCTACTCGATCTACTCCTAATTTCACAGTCTTGGTGACTCCATCAAAGCGAAAACCAATTTTTTCGTAAAAAGCAATGGCACGCACATTCCCCTCTAGTACCCAGAGAGCAATCTTATCAAAACTCTGCATTTTTTTTCAAATCTACTTGCATGAGCTGATAGCCAATCTTTTTCCATAATAATCAGCCAAAACGTAGAGAGCATAGAGCTCGCCTGCATTTTCTAAATCTGCCTGATTAGACACACCATAGCAAACAAATCCAATGGCCTGATTATCCACCAAAACAACTAGAGCATTTTGAGGATAGCGAGTGGCCCAGTCCCGACAGCGATCTAGTGTACGGATATTTTCAAGAAACTCCTGCGGCAATAAGCCAACATAAGTCTCCTGCTAGGCTTTCCAATGAACATAGGCTTTGCCTTCTATTTCTACTTCTGTTTCCATCTTTTTAATGCGCATTGTAAATCCCTTTCGACAGATGATATTACAGATTCTTCAGTTCAATCACCATATCCCGAATCTGTGCTGCCAATTCAAAGTCAAGAACTTCTGCCGCCTCCTGCATTTGACCTTCTAGTTTTCTGATCATAGCTTTACGTTCTTCCTTGTTGAGGGCATGGAAGTCAATGACTTCTTCCTTATCTTGTGTAACAACCTTAGTAACACTAATTAGATCACGAATTTCTTTCTTAATAGTCTGTGGTACAATACCATGCTTTTCATTATAGGCCATTTGAATCTGACGGCGCCGAGCAGTTTCATCAATAGCCTTGCGCATGGATTCTGTAATCTTATCAGCATACATGATAACATGACCTTCAGAGTTTCGTGCTGCCCGTCCAATTGTCTGGATGAGACCACGTTCGTTGCGAAGAAAACCTTCCTTGTCAGCATCTAAGATAGCGACCAGGCTGACTTCTGGTACATCAATTCCCTCACGAAGTAGGTTAATCCCAATCAAAACATCAAAAACCCCCAAGCGAAGATCACGAATAATCTCTGTCCGCTCCAATGTCTTAATATCCGAATGCATGTACTTGACCTTGACACCCATTTCTTTCAGGTAATCAGTCAGATCTTCTGCCATTTTCTTGGTAAGAGTCGTGATAAAGGTTCGCTCGCCCTTCTCCGCTCGAACAGTGATTTCCTCTAAAAGATCGTCCATCTGTCCCATGGTTGGTCGAACCTCCACCTCGGGATCCAAGAGTCCAGTCGGTCGAATGATTTGCTCGACAATAGTATCTGTCTGTTCCATCTCATAGTCACCTGGAGTTGCTGAAACATAGACAATCTGGTGGATATGACTCTCAAATTCTTCTCTGCGCAGCGGACGGTTGTCCAACGCACTCGGTAGACGAAAACCGTAGTTAACCAGCATTTCCTTACGTGAGCGGTCACCATTATACATCCCCTTAATCTGCCCCATGGTCATGTGACTCTCGTCAATCATGATAAGAAAATCCTCGGGGAAAAAGTCTAACAGCGTATACGGCGGCTCTCCTTCACTACGACCATCCATGTGACGAGAATAGTTCTCAACACCATTAGTGTAGCCCATCTCCCGCAGCATCTCAATATCATAGTCGGTACGTTGTTTCAATCGCTGAGCTTCTAAGAGTTTACCTTCTGCCTCAAAAACCTTAAGCTGTTCCTCCAGTTCCGCCTGAATCTTCGCAATAGCCATCTCCATGTGGTCATCATTCGTCACAAAGTGGGTAGCTGGAAAAATTGCCAAGTGTTCCACATCACCTAAAACTTTCCCTGTCAGGCTTTCAATCTCTCGAATGCGGTCAATTTCATCACCGAAAAATTCTACTCGAAAGGCATGTTCATCACGCGAAGCTGGAAAAACCTCCACCACATCACCTCGAACACGAAAACGTCCCCGCTGAAAGTCAATATCATTGCGCTCAAACTGAATATCCACCAGAGCATTCAAAAGCTCATCACGAGAAATCTCCTGACCTGGTCGTAGACTAACTACACTATCTGAGTATTCCTTTGGTGAGCCCAAACCATAGATGCAAGAAACTGAGGCTACTACAATCACATCATTACGTTCTAGCAAGGCTGATGTCGCTGAGTGTCTCAATTTATCAATCTCATCATTAACTGAACTATCCTTTTCGATATAGGTATCGCTAGAAGGTACATAGGCCTCGGGCTGATAATAATCGTAGTAAGAGACAAAATATTCCACCGCATTTTCAGGGAAAAATTCCTTAAACTCACTGTACAATTGACCAGCCAAGGTTTTGTTATGAGCGATAACCAAGGTTGGCTTATTGACCCTAGCAATCACCTGACTCATGGTATAGGTCTTACCTGTACCAGTCGCCCCCATGAGAATCTGAGCTTTTTCTCCCCCTTCAATATTGTCCACTAAGGTTTCAATCGCTTGAGGTTGGTCTCCTGATGGAGAATAGTTAGATACTAATTTGAATTGATTTTCATTACTTCTGTTTATCATACTTCTATTTTATCATAACTTTATTTCATGGTGAAACATTCGATTCCTCTGATAAATATTTCAAGAATATTACATTTTCTCACAATTCAATAACCTTTCATGTCACAAAATGTAACATGGTCCGATTCCTGTTTTTGCAATAATGCCCAGAATATGGTATACTGGGACAGTTATCTAAATAGAAGGAGTATGGAAATGAAGAAAAAATTATTCATGTTATTGGCAAGTATTTTGCCAGCATTCTTTATCTTTACCGGTACAAAGGCTAACGATGCAATTGATATTGTATTTGACAATGCTTATGCCCCATTCGAGTTTAAAGATTCAGATCAGGTCTATAAAGGATTGGATGTTGATATTATCAACGAAGTAGCGAGACGTTCTGGTTGGACGATTACTAAGAGTTTCCCTGGCTTCGATGCTGCAGTCAATGCAGTCCAAGCTGGTTCTGCTGATGCTCTCATGGCTGGTACAACCATTACTGAGGCACGAAAAAAAGTATTCACCTTCTCAGATCCTTACTTTGATACAAAGATTGTGGTTGCGACAACCAAGGCAAACACGATTTCATCATACAAGGATTTAAAAGGAAAAACTGTCGGTGTTAAAAATGGTACAGCTGCTCAAGCTTTCCTTGATGAAAACAAGGGTAAATATGGATATCATATCAAGACTTTTGATACAGGTGACCTGATGTACAATAGCCTTTCAACAGGCGCTGTTGATGCGGTTATGGATGATGAAGCAGTCATCAAATATGCTATCCAACAAGGACAGGATCTCAGCATTGATATTGCTGGTGAAGCTATCGGTTCATTTGGATTTTCTGTCAAAAAGGGTAGTCAATACGAATACCTTGTAAAAGACTTCAACAAGGCTCTAGCGGAAATGAAGAAAGACGGTACTTATGAAACTATCATGAACAAATGGTTAGGATCATCAACTACCACTTCAGAGACTACGGATTATTCATCTCGGCTCAATTTAACAGGAAGTGCTACAGTCAAAGCAACACCGGCTAAAGCTAGTTATACCATCGTAGCCGATTCATCATTTGCACCATTCGAGTACCAAGATAAGTCTGGCAATTATGTCGGTATTGACATGGAATTGATTAAGGCTATCGCTGAACAACAAGGTTTTACCATTTCCATTCAAAATCCTGGCTTTGATGCAGCTCTGAATGCCGTTCAAGCAGGACAAGCCGATGCTGTCATCGCTGGTATGTCTATCACCAATGCACGTAAAGAAATTTTTGATTTCTCAAATGCCTACTACACTTCCAATATCCTACTTGCTGTCAAAAACGGGAGTGAGATTGCTTCCTACAAAGACTTGAAAGGTAAGATTGTCGGCGCAAAAAATGGTACTGCCTCCTATACCTTCCTAGAAGAAAACAAATCCAAGTACGGTTATACGCTAAAAGCTTTTGATGAAGCTTCAAGCATGTATGACAGCTTAAATTCCGGATCAATTGCCGCTTTGATGGATGACGAAGCAGTTCTCCTCTACGCCATCCAACAAGGACGCGACTTTGCTACGCCAATTCCAGGTGAAAAATCTGGTGAGTACGGATTTGCGGTCAAAAAAGGGACAAATCCTGAATTGATTGAAATGTTCAACAACGGTTTAGCTGCCCTTGTAAAATCTGGCAAATACGATGAAATCTTAAACAAGTACTTCAATTCAACCAAAAAGACCGATACTTCAACCTCAACTGTTGATGAAACAACTATTTTCGGTCTGTTAAAAAATAATTACGGTCAATTGTTCTCAGGACTTGGCATTACGATTGGTCTTGCCCTTCTTTCATTTACTATCGCTATTGTTATTGGTATTATCTTTGGGATGTTTGCGGTTAGCCCAATCAAAGTACTCCGCGTCACTTCATCTATATTTGTCGATGTAGTTCGTGGTATTCCACTAATGATTGTCGCAGCCTTTATCTTCTGGGGAATTCCAAACCTGATTGAGTCCATGACAGGCCAACAAGCACCAATCAACGACTTTGTTGCTGGAACAATTGCCCTCTCGCTCAACTCAGGTGCCTATATTGCTGAAATTGTTCGCGGTGGTATCCAAGCTGTTCCAACTGGTCAAATGGAAGCCTCTCGAAGTCTGGGTATTTCCTATGGAACAACCATGCGGAAGATTATCTTGCCACAAGCAGGGAAAATCATGTTGCCAAACTTCATCAACCAATTTGTCATCACTTTAAAAGATACAACCATCATTTCTGCAATTGGTTTGGTTGAACTCTTCCAAGCAGGGAAAATCATTATCGCCCGTAACTATCAATCATTCCGTATGTATGCCATCCTTGCTATCATCTACTTGGTAGTTATCACACTCTTGACTCGCTTGGCTCGTAAACTTGAAAAAGGAGGTAAATAATGGCTCAATTAAAAATCAACGTCCACGATTTACACAAGTACTATGGTAAAAATGAAGTTCTCAAAGGAATTACTGCTAAGTTCTACGAGGGAGATGTCGTTTGTATCATCGGTCCTTCCGGTTCTGGTAAATCTACCTTCCTTCGCACAATGAACTTGCTTGAAACGATTACCAGTGGTCAAGTAACTGTTGATGGTTATGATTTAACAGATCCAAAAACAGATGTTGATGCCTTCCGCTCAAATGTCGGTATGGTATTCCAACACTTTAACCTTTTCCCGCATATGTCCGTGCTAGACAACATTACCTTTGCTCCCATTGAACACAAGTTGCTAGACAAGACTCAGGCTGAAAAGGTCGGTATGGAATTATTAGAAAAGGTTGGTTTATCAGACAAGCGCGATGCCATGCCTGATAGTCTCTCTGGCGGACAGAAACAGCGTGTAGCCATCGCTCGTGCCCTAGCTATGAATCCAGACATCATGCTCTTTGATGAACCAACTTCAGCCCTTGACCCTGAGATGGTCGGTGATGTACTGAAGGTCATGAAGGACCTCGCTGAACAAGGAATGACAATGCTGATTGTTACCCACGAAATGGGCTTTGCTCGCAAGGTTGCCAACCGTGTTATCTTTACGGATGGTGGTGAATTCCTTGAAGATGGCACTCCTGAGCAAATCTTTGATAATCCGCAACATCCTCGTCTCAAAGACTTCCTAGATAAAGTTTTGAATGTTTAAATACTTAAAATCTTGACAAACTGTCAAGGTTTTTTCGATGTACTCAGCAATTACTCACCTCTTTTTATCCATATAAATATAATTTTTCTTATCTTGGTATTTCTCTGATGGCTAATAAGAGATTTTCCCCAGCTGAATGACCAATAATCTTGATGTCTTATTGTATTACCTTCTTATAGGACCAGCCTTTTGCAGTTTTCTTACAGCTATAAAGCCACATTTTTCAAATAACTTACGAGAGCCTTCATTCCAATCGTAAATTTCTTCGACAATTATTTCTTTAAAATTCAGTTCTTTGGCCCGCTCAATCATACGCTCTAGCACCTTAAAGCCAAGTCCCTTTTTCCAATAACGCTTATCACCTATCAAAGCCCTTAAAATCGTTTTGATATTCAAAAACTATAGGCTTGACAGGTCTATTCAGACATGATATACTAAATGAAAATTGTAATTGTGGGGTAAGGAGAAATGGACAGTAACAAGTAAACCTATGCTCAATGAATATCATCTGGATATAGAAACGATGTCGAGATACCTAAAACCTAAACAGTCTGGAGATTGTTTGTTTTGGAACTGGACGAATGGTTTCCTATCATTTTGATTTTCGAGAGCATCAAACTAAGTTCTACGCTTATTTGGTGGTTTTCTTGTGTCTTTTTTCTGCACTCTCTATTCTCCGGATAGGGTCTTTTTGAGCGGATGCACATACACTACCAAATAGGTAGTGTATATTTTCTTGTAAAGGAGGCTCTATGCTGCTAACTACTCAACACCTCTCCCTTGACCATCAAAAAGATCTACGAAACTTGGTACAGGATCTAAATTTAATTGTTAATCCTGGCGATAAAGTGGCTATTATAGGAGAAGAAGGAAATGGTAAATCCAGTCTGCTACAAGCTCTAATGGACTCATCACTAGTTGCTCACTATCTACTCATGACTGGTACTATACAGAGAAATTTTCATTCCTTTATCTACATTCCTCAAAGTATTTCCAAAGAAATAGCAGAGCTAACTCTGAACGACTACTTCTTTGGGGATATGGATGCCAATTTGGATTATGGTTTACTTTATCTCTACGCTGAGCAGCTACAATTTGACAGCAACCGTTTTGCTAGTCAACAGATTATTGCTAGCCTGTCAGGGGGAGAAAAGCTAAAAATTCAATTAATTAAATCACTAGCCAGTCCTGCGGAGCTTATTTTCCTAGATGAACCATCTAACGATCTAGACTTGGATACCTTGCTTTGGCTGGAAAATTACATCATAACCAGCTCTCAGGCAATCATCTTTGTCTCTCACGATGAGGACTTTCTTGCTAAAACAGCTACAAAGGTTATCCATTTGGAATCCGTCAAGAAAAAAACGCTTGCCCAGACACAAGTTCGACAAGTTGATTATCAGAACTACAGTCGACAACGTCAGGAAGCCTATCAGAAACAAAAGCAACAGGCTCAAAATGATCGCAAGGAATTTGATAAAGTCATGGCTAAACACCTACGACAGAAATCTCAGGTTCGCGATACTCTATTAAAAACCCACGATGCGACTCTGGGGCGCTTGATTGCTAAAAAAATGAAAAATGTTCTCTCTCATGAAAAACGCTATGAGAAAATGAAAGAAAATCTGACTCAGGTTCCCTTTCACGAAGATACCATCGCTCTATTTTTCTCAGATATTTCTCCCCTTCCACCAAGAAAGCAACTCTTACAATATGAGAATTTTAAACTAGAAATAGGCGACCAGATACTAGCTAAGCAGATTCATTTTTACCTAAATGCCCAAGATAAAATCGGAATTATCGGCTCCAACGGGATAGGAAAATCAACCTTTCTCAACATTCTCTATCAGCAACTCAGCCAACGACCAGATATTATATTGGGGTATATGCCTCAACATTATGAAGATTTACTGGATGAATCTGTTTCACCTCTCACATTTCTATCACCTCAGGGTAACCGTGAACAAGAGCAAATCATTTTGACACATCTTGCCAGTCTCCAATTTACCCGTCAAGAAGTTCATCATAAAATTAGTGAATTGTCTGGTGGACAAAAAGCCAAGCTGCTGTTACTCAAAATGGTGCTTGATCGTGCAAACTTCCTCCTGCTAGATGAACCTAGTCGCAACTTCTCACCGACATCTCAACCCTATATTCGACAATTATTTACAAATTACTCTGGCGGTCTAGTCTGCGTTTCCCATGATAGACGGTTTCTAAGAGAAGTTTGTAATAAGATTTATAGATTAACAGAAAAAGGATTGGAAGAAATCGAATTAGAAAATTTGGAATGATTCTGAATACACAGATGTGAAAGGGTATATTTTAAGAGGTATAACACTCTAAATACTCCCATATACTTTATATCATGATTATCAATCATCCTCTATACCAAAAAGAAAGTTCCAGAATGTAAGCCTAATCAAGTAGCTATTCTGGAACTTTTTCAATATACTTCTTTTACTATTTATCGCAATCAATCTCCGCCACGGCTTTTCATCTGTCCGCTATCGCTTCAACAAAAGACTGATCTTGTTTAAAGGCACTTTACATCATGACTGTAAAGCAATTTAGTTAAGGTCATTTGCCATCATTTTTTGAACTGAGATAGGTATATATAAAACTCGTACTTATGGCTAAAGTGGTCCACCATTTAAAATCTAAATCTAGTAGTGAAAATATGAGAAAACTACCAAACAAAGATAATAAAATATAAATAATAATTATAAAATTTTTCTTCAAGACAATCACCACTCAAAGTTAATTCTACCATTTCCTGGATATTTATCATGGTTATCCCAATATTTAGCAATATGATAACCAGGAGAGGTTAAGTTTAAAGCATCATCCAAAACTCTGCTTTCTTTAATTTTGTCTTTGCTTGGTGTTTTCCAACTTTAGCAACCATTGCTACAAGTTCTCTAAACCGACATCAGTTAAAATACTCATTTCATCTTCTTGTGAATCAAAAACTAAGTGGGGGCTACCCAAAGGGTAGCACTTCTATGAAGTAGATACTAACACAATGTTTGTCTTTAATCTGGAAAACACAACCACCCCTTCTCATATCTAAAAACGGAAAAGTTCATTACCGTCATTCGGCGATAAGTTAATGATTAAATAATTATTCTGCTACCCTTATGTCTGTAATTGTCCTCGTACTATTTGCTTAAAGCATGGAGATTGCTTACTATAACGAAAATCACTAGAGGTCTTCATGATTTTCCGTGATTATATTCCAAAATTTTTTTCTTTAATACAGTGGTTACCAAACGATTAGTCTAGCCTACTTTTGATTGAACTGGGTAGCAAGGCTAAACAACGAATTCATGCTGCGCATTTGATAATAGGTATACAAATAGATATATAAAACAGGGGTAATGAACTTTTCCTCTATTAGCTGCCTCCCTTTTTTATTGGAGAAGGCGAGCCAGTAGTCTTCATCATTGAACGCTTTCAGACTCCTTTCTTTAGGTCAGATGGCGTTCGACATCTCAAATGACATATCTCCTTTTCAATTAGATTATACCACGTTTGTAAAACGCTTTCAAATATTTATACGCTCTAAACGCTACTTTTTTATCTTTCTTTTCCACGGAGAAAGGAATCCCACATCTTCTGCTGTGGTTTAGCAAAAGGATAAGAATGAAAATCCTCCACAGATACCCACCTAATTTCTCGATTGGTTGGGAGTTTAGCTGTCCTTGCTAGACCTTCTGTTAAATCTATCTGCCATTTGCGGTGACTAAAAACATGTTGAACGGAGTCAAATTCTTGCTCTTGCCAATCGATGGTTAGTCCATAAAGTTCCGTAAAGCTCTGCCGAATATCTGGTTGAATAGGTTCTTCTGCTATTTCAAAAAGAGATACCTGCTTGTCTACGATTGTCCCTTTTTTCAAAAGTGGAAAGGACCAAAAACCGGATAAAAGTCCTGCATCTGTGTTTTTTTCCAGCAAAAATTGATTGTCCTTATTTCTGATAAGAAATCCGTGATAGGCTACAGGCAAGGGCTTTTTCTTTGGAGCTTTGATAGGATATTTATCCATCGTTCCGTTGAGATAGGCCGCACTAAATTCCTTGACTGGGCTATCTTCTGGCCGGGGATTCACCGGGGATTCAATATCAGAACCCAAATCCATCAGAGCTTGGTTGAAATCTCCTGGTCTATCAGGATCAATCAAAAGCTCCATCATAGCTTGAAAAATCTTACGATTTGCCGGCAAACCTATATCGTAATTTACCTCAAACAGACGACTGAGAACCCGCATAACATTACCATCTACAGCAGGTTCTGGTAAATCAAAAGCAATACTTGCAATAGCCCCAGCAGTATAGGGACCGATTCCTTTTAATCTGGAAATTTCTGCATGCGTTTTTGGAAAGTGGCCACCAAAATCTGCGACCATCTGTTGAGCAGCTTTTTGCATGTTCCGAACACGTGAATAGTAGCCCAAGCCCTCCCAAAGTTTAAGTATGACTTCTTCTGGAGCAGCAGCTAGATCACTGATAGTCGGCAAATGGTAGAGAAATCGTTCATAATAGGGAATCACAGTATCTACCCTAGTCTGCTGAAGCATGACTTCTGATAGCCAAATAGCGTAAGGATCTCTTGTTCTTCGCCAAGGAAGGTCACGTTTATTCGCATCGTACCAATCCAAAAGTGCCTTGCGAAAAGCTACAATCTTCTCTTTCGGCCACATTTCTATTTCATATTTTTTCAAATCTAACATATACCTAGTATAGCATAAAGTAGATAAACTGGGGACTGCTGTAGTCTCCCAGTTTATCTTTTTGTATATAATTTATAGCAATCTATAGAAATGTCTTGCTACCGCAAGTTCTTCTTCTAAAACCTTCCACACTTTGTTTTTCAACTTAATGCTCAGCTAAAGGTAGCTTCTCAAACCATTTGTATCCTTAGAACTATGATTTGTTGCCTGATACTCAGTAACGAAGCACCTGCTAATTTATTCTACTTTCCCTGTCACAAACATGGTAAAACTCGCTGTCGCTATCAACTTTTTATCTTGATTTTGTATCGTTACTTCAACAACCTTTGTCCTGCTACCATCATGGGTACAGCGACCAGTTACTGATAGGGTATCTTCTAGCTTTGCTGCTTTCATGTAATGAATATTGGACTGAAGAGTGACTGAGTAAACTCCACCTGCAACAGTTGTCAATCCAGCTACAGAATCTGCCAAGGTAAAAAGATAACCACCGTGCGCCATACCATATGGATTCAGCGATTTTTCAGTAACTTTAGCAGTCAATAACACTTCACGTTTGTTAATCATCTCGGTCTGGTAATCATCCAGAGCTGTGATAGGGGTTAATTTCAATTTATCTATCAAGTTCATTCTCCTTTTGCTTGCTGGCTCATCTGCATCTTATAATAAATACCCTGACGAGCCATTAACTCTATATGATTCCCCTGTTCTACAATTTTTCCGTCAACCATAACTAAGATCAAATCTGCCGATTGAATAGTGGATAATCTGTGAGCAATAATGAAGCTGGTTCGTCCTTTCATCAATTTTGCAAAGGCTTCTTGTACCAAAATCTCAGTTCTTGTATCAATGGAGGAGGTTGCTTCATCCAAAATTAGGATTTTAGGAATTTTAATGAAGACACGCGCAATGGATAGGAGCTGACGTTGTCCTTGAGATAGGGAACGTCCTCCATCCGTTAAAATCGTATCATATCCTTGTGGTAGTTGACGAATGAAAAAGTCAGCATTGGCTGCTTTGGCTGCCTCTATAACTGATTCTCGTGTAGCATTGGGATAACCATAGGAGATGGTATCATGGATTGTTCCCGACTTTATCCATGTTTCTTGTAATACCATCCCAATTTGCTTTCGGAGTTCCTCACGACTGTACTGACTAATCGGAACGCCATCTAACACAATCTGACCTGCTGTCACATCGTAAAAGCGCATGAGCAAGTTAATCATTGTAGATTTGCCTGCTCCAGTTGGTCCAACAATAGCTACCTTCTGACCTGATTTGACTTGAATATCCAGATGTTCAATCAGGGAACGGTCACTGCGATATGAAAAGGACACATTTTCAAAAGAGACAGCTCCTTTCAACTCCTCGGGATTGATTGTTCGCTCTGCCTGTTCTGCCAAACCATCTAAAGCTAAAATAGTAAATAATCTATCTGCACAAGCCAACGCGCTCTGCAACTCTGAAAGGACCGAAGAAATATCATTAAAGGGTTTACTATACTGACTAGCATAATGGAGGAAAGTTGTCAAAGATCCAACGGTAAAGTTTCCCATCATAATCCGTAAAGCTCCAAGTCCCGCCAGAAAAGCATAAATGACAGCGTTGATGAAACGAGTGCTGGGATTGACAGTCGAAGAAGCAAAAATAGCCTGCTGAGAATAGGTTGCATAGCTATCATTGACAGACTGAAAGTCACTTGCAAACTGATCTTGAGCATTAAAGGATTGAATGAGAGTCAATTGGTTTATAGACTCTTCTAGAAGTTGAGATTGCCGTCCACGTGCCTGAGTCTGTTTTCTATAGTAACCATAGCTTTTTTTAGCGATATAGCGTGAAACCAGAAGTGAAACCGGAGTCAAAGCAACTACCAATAGCATCATCGTCAAATCCAGTCCTGCCATGGTAAAAATAGTAAAGATAATCGTCAAAACTCCAATAAAAAATTGGTTGAAAATCATCAACAATCCATTGGTCAGTTGTTCACTATCGCTTGAGAAACGGGCAACCAGATCCCCTACAGACTGACTATCTAAATAAGATAAAGGCATATGATGAAGTTTGACATAGACCTGTTCTCTCAAATTTGTCACTATACCATAGACCAAACGATTGGTTATTAGAGGCAGCCACCACTGAACCATGGTATTCAGCAGAATAAGAAGCAACATCCGCTGAACAATCTTAAATAAGAATTGGCTATCCGCTAAAAGTGTAGCATCTACCGCTTGACCAATTAAAATCGGTAGATAAACCGTCAGCACAACCTGTACAAAGGTTCCAATCAGAAGCAAGCTGAGTCTTAAAGGTTGTTTCACAACCAATTTTACAAGACCTTTAAAACTAGATTCCTGCATGATGACTAACCTCCTCGACTTCTTGTGACTGATTGATTTCTTGGTAAACCGCTGAGATTCTTAGCAAATCCTCATGACGACCAAGCCCCACTTGCTGTCCTTGATCTAATACTAAAATTTGATCCGCCAACCGCAAACTATTGGTCCGCTGCGATATCATTATCAAGGTTTTTTCAGGTAAATGTTTGCGAATAGCAGATAAGAGACGACTTTCTGTCATATAGTCCAAAGCCGAAGTTGCATCATCTAGTATCAATACCGATGCCTGCTGTAAAACAGCACGCGCAATGGTTAGACGCTGACGTTGACCTCCAGAAAAGTTCTTACCAAATGCTTCAACTGGACTCTCCAAACCTCCCTTTTCCTCAATAAAATCTCTAGCTTGAGCAATGTCTAAGGCAGCCCACACATCACTATCAGAAACCTGTTTAAGCCCCAATGATAGATTAGAACGGACAGTGCCAGCAAAAAGCTGAGCCTGCTGGGGAACCAAGGCTAACTGCTGTCTCCAAAGCCTCAAATTTTCTGGATTCCCCCCATCTATAAACAAGGATAACTGATCAGCTGGCACTGGATAGAGAGCCTGCAATAAGTCTACCAGTGTAGACTTACCAGCACCTGTACCACCAATAATTCCCATAAATTGCCCCTTATACAAGTTAAAAGTAATATCTAACAAAGAGGCTTCCGATGACCGAGGGTAGGAAAAAGAAAGATGTTGGACAGAAAAAATAAGGTTCCTATCTTTACAGGTTATCTTGGGTAATGGAGCTTCTATATCTTCTGATTCTTGCTCAAACACCTCTTGAATTCGCTGAGCTGAAATGTAAGTCTGATTGAGGGTTGAAACCACCATCACCATCTTGACCAATTCCACTAAAATTTGTAAAAGGTAATTGATGAGAGCAACCAGCATCCCTTGTTCCAATCCATTACTAGAAATCGCCTCATTTCCCTGCCATATCAAAACCACCAAGGTGATATTGACTACTAAAAATGTTAGTGGCGATAAAAGACTGGACCAAAAGCCAGCTTGTAACTGCTGCTTTTCATACTCTTGATTGATTGTCTGAAATGCCTTGATTTCACGCTCTTTCTGCCCAAAAGCACGAATAACTCGCCAACCTGTCATAGTTTCACGTACTTGACCGACCAAACTATCTAATTTTTTTCGCAAGCTTTGATAAATACGGCTGGTAATCAAGGAGATACCTGTCACAAGCACAAGCAAGATAAAAATCATCCCCATAAAATAAAGAGACAGACTAGGACTGAGATAAAAGGCCATGATAAGGGCACCAAATACCACAATCGGAGCACGCAAAAACAAACGTAAAAAAATATTGATCCCCGTCTGAATCTGTAAGGTATCGCTTGTTAATCGAGTCAGTAAACTTGAAGAAGATAACCTATCTCGACTAGATTTGGGAAGGGAAAGCACCTTTTGATACAAATCTTCCGTTAACTCTTTTGTCACTCCAACTGCCACTTTAGCTGAAAAATATTGTGCCACAAGCGCAACAACAACTCCGATACCAGCAAAAGTAACCAGCAAAAAAAGCATAGCAACCAGGTCTCCCCGGCTGCCATTTGGAATAATTGTATCAACGATATTGGCAATAATCAATGGTACTAGAAGTTCAAAACAGGCCTCTAATAGCTTGAAAAATGGACCAAGTATGGATTCCTTTGTATAATCCTTAAAATATCGTGATAAAAATTTCATATTAACGGTGCTCCAAGGCTTGAACCGCAGTAATCAAGGTCAAATTGTAAACATCATCCGGATTACAACCACGAGACAGGTCGTTTACAGGCTGATTAAGTCCCTGCAAAACAGGACCAACTGCAGCAAAACCACCCATACGCTCTGCAATCTTGTAACCAATATTACCTGCTGAGATACCTGGGAAAATAAATACTGTTGCCTGACCTGCTACATTTGAACCTGGTGCCTTCAACTTTCCAGTCGTTGGAACAAAAGCTGCATCAAATTGCAATTCCCCATCCAAATCTAACTCTGGACGCAATTTCTGAGCAATCTTGGTCGCTTCTACAACCTTATCAACCTTAGGCCCTGAACCTGAGCCCTTTGTCGAATAGCTGAGCATGGCCACTTTGGGATCAATACCAAACATCTTAGCAGTACGAGCCGAGTTAATCGCAATCTCTGCAAGTGTTTGAGCATCCGGGTCAATGTTAATCGCACAATCACCAAAAATATAACGTTCTTCACCTTTGACCATCAAGAAAGCTCCCGACGTCTTAGACACTCCTGGCTCGGTTTTGATAATCTGGAGGGCTGGACGAACTGTTGAAGCTGTAGAATGAATGGCACCTGAAACCATTCCTTCTACAACCCCCATATAGACCAGCATCACACCGAAGTAGTTCACATCTTTCAACAATTCATGTGCTTGTTCTTCAGTCACTTTGCCCTTACGGCGCTCCACCAATGCTGCTACCATCTCATCATACTTGTCATAGTGAGCAGGGTCAATAATTTCAAAACCTTCTGTAATCCCTTCGATGTCTAGGTAAATTTTAATACGTTCAGGGTTTCCAAGCAAGACTGGTACTACATCTGATTCGTTAACCAAACGTTTTGTCGCTTGCAAGATGCGTGGTTCTTCGCCTTCTGGCAATACGATACGAACTTTTTTACCCTCTAGCTTTGTAGCTAATTGCTCAAAAATTTTCATGAACAAACTCCTTAAAATTATTTACTTGTTAACTGATTGATAACAGCCTGAAAATCATCTGGAAGAGACACTTCCAAATCAATCCTTTCGGCTGAAAAAGGATTGTCAAAGACCAAATGATGACAATGCAGAGCCTGACGCTCTATCCCACATTCTAAACTCCCTCCATACATGTCATCTCCCAGCAATGGAAAACCAATGTGAGCAAAATGAACACGAATTTGATGCGTTCGACCTGTATGGAGTTGAATATCTACTAAATGAATGTCATTCCATGATTGGACAACACGATAGGAAGTATGGGCATACTTCCCCGTATTGGTCACACAGCGAGTAATAATACTATCTTCTGGTCGCCCAATCGGAGCAATAATATCACCTTGAACTTTCAAGACTCCATTTCCCTTGATTAGAGCATAGTAACGTTTCTGAATCGATTTCGCCTGCAACTGTTTATCCAGACGAGCATGGGCATAGCCATGCTTTGCAAACAGCATCACACCAGAAGTATCTCTATCCAGACGCGTTACAATGTGAACCTGCTTATTTTCATAATCCTGAGCAATCAAGTATCCCTTGACAAAATTAGCAATCGTTGAGGAATGTAAAACAGATGGAATTGATGCATAACCAACTGGTTTATTGATAGCCAAGAAATGGTCATCTTCATAAACAATGTCCAGTGGAAAGGAAATCGGTTTCAAACTTCCCGTAACATCCTCCTCAGCCGGTATATCAATTGTAACTCTATCTCCAATATCAAGCAAGTAAGTTGCATTGCGTTCTATATCGTTGACCCAGATATTGCCACCCATGTACTTAATTTTGGCGAGTAGACTCTTGGAAACACCATATTTTTTAAGAAATGTCTTGATTTTTATATGCTGGTCAGCTATATATTCAAAGCGCATCACTCCACCTCTCCAATAAAAGCATCTTTGACCCTATTCCAAAAACTAGTATGGCTTGAGGTAGCAACAAAATGAATCTTGCTATTATCAATCTGATACTCAATGGTTTTGATATTGTCGTAAGTGAAAGTCTTATTGTCTACTGCAATCGAGTAACGGTCATTGTGTTTAGGCTCTATCACAATCTTATCCTTTTTGGGGACAACAATAGAGGAACCCAACGTTCGATAAACACGATTGTTCAAACTAGCCACCTCAGCAATCTGCAAGGCTTCAATTGTCGGATGTAAGACAGCGCCACCAAGAGACTTGTTATAAGCTGTTGAGCCTGTCGGAGTAGACACCGAAATCCCATCACCTCGAAAACGTTCAAAGGGAACGTTGTTGATGATAATATCTGCGACCATGGTCTTAGATAAGCGCTTGATAGTCGCTTCATTCAGAGCACGCGCCTCAATCGTCCGATCATCTGTCATCTTGACCTTAATATTTAAGATTGGATAGGAAACTCGTGCACCCGTATCAAGCTTGAGATTCTCAATCAGCTTATCAACTTCAAAATCACGATAATCCGTATAAAATCCTAAATGTCCCGTGTGAATACCAACAAAACGGACACGATCAATCAACTTCTCATACTTATGAAAAGCTGATAACAACATCCCATCACCTCCAATAGAGATGACAATATCTGGATTTTTTGCGGTTAAAATAAAATTTGCTTCCCTTAATTTTGTCCACAATTCTCTGGACACTGCTTCACTCTTAGGATTTCGACTTGCAAGCAGAGCGATTTTTTTTCTACCTGTATTCTTCATCTGTATCATCACTATTTCCAACACCATCATTCAGTTTACGATAGCCAGGATCAAATAAGACCTGCGCTTCCTGTATATCGTTGCGGATTTTTCGCATCTCCTCATCTAATTCATAGGCAATTTTCGCTGTAACTTCCAAGCGCTTCTTGATTTCTTCGGGAAAGTTTCCCCTATATTTGTAATTGAGAGAGTGTTCAATCGTTGCCCAAAAGTTCATGGATAGGGTACGAATTTGAATCTCTGCCAAAACCGTCTCATTACCATTTATGGTGTCCACTGGGTACTCAATCACTACATGATAAGAACGATAGCCAGAAGCCTTCATGTGATTGATATAGTCCCGCTCATGAACAATCTGCATATCTTTTCGTTTCCTTAAAATCGCTAGAACTTCTTCTATATCATCAACAAATTGGACCATAATCCGAAGACCAGCAATGTCCTGCATATCTTGAGCAAGATTTTCCAATTTTATATGTCTCAAGGTCATCTTTTCTTTAATAGACTCGATTGGCTTCACTCGTCCTGTTACAAACTCAATTGGAGAATGCTGATTGGCCTTCCGATACTGCTTACGAATTCCTCGCAATTTGATCTTCAGTTCGCCAACTGTCTGGATGTAAGGGTCTAAAAATTCTTCCCAATTAAAATCCATATGATCCCTTTCTTGTCAAAACTTTTAAATTGTATTATACTCAATAAAAAATCAAAAATAGATGAGCAATAAAGTCAAAGATGGAACTCTACTACTTTTTAAATTTCAAGCAGCAGCTAAAGTCTTCCATCAGATAAGACACTCATCAAGACGAAGTAACAAGATTTCATTTTGATTTTCAAAGAGTGTTAAGATAACACAAAGACTAATCTATTATAACATATGAAAGGGTTTACTGCATGAAAAACCATCTAGAAATCGAGTACAAAACACTATTGACCAAATCGGAATACAAACGCCTCTTGCCTGATTTTTCTGATGTAAATCCCGTTTTTCAAACCAATCACTATATTGATACCCCAGACTTTGATCTGAAAAATAACCGTCTTTCTCTCCGAATTCGTACCTTTGAAGAAATGGCAGAGCTAACATTAAAAATTCCTCAGGAAATTGGCAACCAAGAATACAATCAAGCTCTGGATATTCAGACCGCTAGAGCCTTACTTACACATTTTCAACTTCCAACAGGTCAGATTGCAGATATTATTTCAATCACCGCTATTCCTCTCAATAGACTTGCTGTCTGGGGTAGCTTAACCACTGAGCGCTATGAAAAAGAGACATCTATCGGGCTCATGGCTCTGGATAAAAATGATTATCTTGATCAAACAGACTACGAGCTAGAAGTTGAGGTTACAGATGCCGATGAAGGGAAAATTCTATTTGATGAATTTCTCAAAAAAAAATCTATCCAATTCAAATATGCCAGCAGCAAAGTTGCTCGAACAGCTGCCTATAAAAAATCAGTTCAATAGGACTGATTTTTTATTTCTCTGCTGAAAATTTTTCAATTTTTTGGTAAAATAAAATTATCTATTGTAAAAAATACTTTTATGATCTTCATAAAAGCTCAGTGTATTAAAGGAGTTACTTGAAAATGGTGCAACCTCTCGGTGAACACAACGTAAAATTATTCTCACTCAATAGCAATCGCGACATTGCTGAAAAAATTGCAGAGTCTGCTGGAATTCCTCTTGGGAAACTTTCTTCTCGTCAGTTTTCAGATGGAGAAATCCAAATTAACATTGAAGAATCTGTACGTGGCGTAGATGTTTACATCATCCAATCAACTAGTTATCCGGTCAATAACCACCTGTGGGAACTATTGATTATGATCGATGCATGTAAACGCGCTAGTGCTAACACCGTCACTGCTGTTATCCCTTATTTTGGCTATGCGCGTCAAGATCGTACTGCTTCTCCACGTGAACCAATTACAGCTAAGTTAGTTGCTAATATGCTAGTTAAAGCTGGCGTAGATCGCGTATTAACTCTTGATTTACATGCTTCACAAATCCAAGGTTTCTTTGATATTCCAGTAGACAATCTCCTTACTGAGCCTCTCTTTGCTCACTACTATATGGAAAAAGGTCTTTGCAAAGAAGATGTGGTCATTGTTAGCCCTAAAAACTCAGGTATCAAACGTGCTCGCAATATCGCAGAATTTTTAAATGCTCCGATTGCTATTATTGATTATGCTCAAGATGATTCTGAGCGTTCCGAAGGATACATCATCGGCGATGTGGCTGGTAAAAAAGCGATCTTGGTAGATGACATTCTCAATACTGGTCGCACCTTTTCACAAGCTTCAAAAATTGTACAAGAAGGTGGAGCTACTGAAATTTATGCTGTTGCCAGCCATGGCCTCTTTGCAGGAACAGCCGCGCAGTTACTAGACGAAGCGCCAATCAAAGAAATCCTAGTGACCGACTCTGTTTCTAGCAAGGAGCAACATCCAAAGAACATTGCCTTCTTAACAGCTAGTGACTTAATCGCAAATGCAATTCACCGTATTCAAGAACATCAGCCACTCAGCCCACTCTTCAAGTTTACTAATCCGATAAAAGAAAACTAGGAGTCTACTTTTTGATTTATTTAGACCATGCAGCAACCACTCCCGCTTCTCCCATTGCTCTCCAACGAATGATGGAAGTTGCTCAAGAAAGTTATGGCAACCCATCCAGTATTCACCATGCTGGCCGCAATGCTAACCAAATTCTTCGTCAGGCACGTCAGGATATTGCCCAAGTTTTAGCTGTTTCGCCCGATCAGCTCATTTTTACCTCCGGCGGTTCCGAAGCGAATAATTTAGCGATCAAGGGTTATGCCCTTGCTCATAAAGATAAGGGCAAACACCTGATTACAACAGCCATTGAACATCATGCCGTCCTTCATACCATGCAGTACTTAGAAGAACATTTTGGTTTTGAGGTAACCTATATTCAGCCGATAGATCAGGTCATCACTGCTCAACAAATAAAAAAAGCCCTACGACCAGATACTATCCTTGTCAGTGTTATGTTCGCCAATAATGAAACTGGGCAACTACTTCCCATTAAGGAAATTGGTCAAGTTCTCTCTGGGCATCAAGCTGTCTTTCATGTTGATGCTGTCCAAGCTGTTGGAAAGGTAGAGCTACACCCGATTGAATATGGGATTGATTTTCTTACTGCTGCAGGCCATAAATTCCATGGCCCGAAAGGAAGTGGTTTTCTATACAGTAAAATTCACCGGTTTGACTCCTTAATCCATGGTGGAAAGCAGGAAGCTCAACATCGAGCAGGAACCGAAAATCTCCCAGCCATTGCTGCTATGGCAACTGCTCTAACGGAGCAAATTACCGAATTAGACAAAAATAGCAACTACATCAGTCAACTCAGAAAACAACTTATTGAAGGGTTACATGGATTAGACTATTATATCAATCAGTCTGGCTCCCATCTCCCCCATATCCTCAATATTGGTTTCCCAGGCAAGCTAAACGAACAACTACTTATGCAATTAGATCTAGTCGGTATTGCTGTATCTAGCGGTTCTGCCTGTACTGCTGGCATTGTTCAAAACAGCCATGTATTGGAAGCTATGTATGGAAAAGAATCTCCTCGGTTGAAGGAGTCTATCCGTATCAGCCTTTCAGAAACCAACACAAAACAAGAAATAGATACTCTTATCGTAGAATTAAAAAAAATAATTGGAGGTTAAAAATGGCATTCCAAAAATCTGTTACCTTGAAAGATTGTAACTTTACTTATCATATTAGTCCTGTTGTCAAAAAATATACACTGCGTGACAATACGTTTGAACAAACCAAAGCAGGACATTATCAACTGACTCGTCTTCTGGAAGAAATTCCAAACTCAAACCAGGGTTTCCTCTTAAAAATTATTATCAATCAGGACTTGACAGGTTTTAAAATCAATATCACAGATAAATCCGGTCTACACTTGGTTAACATTTTTAAACCAGAGAGCAATAAGGTCATTCAGGAAAAGTTTTACTTCCTTATGGATAGCTTGATTGATCGTGACATCTTTACGAAAGAAGCATAAAAATGATTGAAGTCCATTATCGTGATGCTTATAAAAAAGAGCGTAGCCAGACATTTGAAAATAAGGAGGCAGCAGTTTTAGCCTTCTCTGGTTGCCTTACTCTACCGGATTACTATCCTATCTCTAGCATTATCAAAGATGGGAAGGAATTGGATTTCAAAGGAACAATCGGTGACCTCTATCTTTATTTACAGACACTAGACTAAACAGGTTCTCTGTTTGGTCTTTTTTAAAATCAATCTGTTGATTTTTTCACAAACTTGGACTAGAATAGAGGAAAGAATTATTTAACATACGAATCATCGATATAAAAAATAAAGGAGTCCAAAGTGAAAAACGATAAAAAATCAGATATTCCACGCGCTACTGCCAAACGTCTATCCCTTTACTACCGTATTTTCAAGCGTTTTTATGCAGGTAATATTGAAAAAGCTAGTTCTAAAGAAATCGCCGAAGCCATTGGCATAGATTCCGCAACTGTGCGCCGTGATTTTTCTTACTTTGGAGAACTCGGTCGGCGCGGTTTTGGCTACAATGTCAAGGAGCTGATGGATTTTTTTGCGGATATTTTAAACGATACTTCCATTACCAATGTGATATTAGTTGGTGTTGGAAATATGGGACGCGCCTTGCTTCACTACCGCTTTCACGAACGGAATAAAATGAAGATTGTCATGGCATTCGAGGCCGATGACAGCCCTGCGGTCGGCACTATAGACGAAAATATTCCTATTCATGCCATTTCAGATATTAAAGATCGTATTCAAGAGGCCAACTCACAAACAGCTATCTTAACGGTACCGAGCATCAAAGCTCAGGAGGTAACAGACATCCTTGTTGAAGCTGGTATTAAGGGTATCCTCAGTTTTTCACCAGTTAATCTCTCTGTCCCAAAAGATGTAGTTGTACAATATGTTGATTTGACTAGCGAGTTACAAACCTTGCTCTACTTTATACGCAAAGGATAATGATTGGTGCATGTCAGAAAATGAACCCACGAATAAAACCTATCGCATGCTGCCCTGTCTATCGTGCAGCTAGTTTTTCTAAAAATAACCAAAACCAGTCCATGTTTTGAGGACTGGTTTTAAAATTGCTCCACTTGTTTTATTTTAGAACAATTTAATCATGCTCTCTTCAACTCAATATCCCAACTAAAAGTACCTTATCTGCTATAACATTTTTATCCATGGTAAAATAACAACTTTGCAATTCAGTTTTTTAATATCATATTTCAAGCTGTTACACCATGATGGACAATCTTACATTTTCTTTAAAGCTTTCCTTGTATAGCTCACTATACTACAAAAAGCTCTCTCTTGATTTCCTATGTACGACATTATCCCGTCAAAACTATTAAAACAACTATTTAGAATAACTCACTTTCTTCCCTAAAAGAATAATATCCCTTGCAACCTACAATTAAGTGGTCTAATAAAACCAATCCTAGCGTTTCGCAGGATTTTTTTAAATTCTCTGTGAAAAGTAAATCATTTTTACTAGGTTGCACTGAACCCGATGGATGATTGTGTACGATAATAATAGATGTTGCCATGCATTTGACTGCATAATGCAAAATTTCACGTGGTTCTGCAATACTGCGGTTAACACTACCAATAAAAATAGTCTTTTGACTGATAATCTGATTTTGTGTATTTAGATAAAGAGCAAGCAGATGTTCTTGTTTCTTATCGCCGAGTTCTTGGATCATCTTGCGCCCAAGCTTCTCACTACCCAAAATACGTTCATTTAAGAGCAATTCAGACTGGTTGATCCGTTTTCCCAACTCAATCATGGCCTTGATTTCAATTGCTTTCACACGACCGATTCCTGTTAAAGTCTGCAATTCTTCTATAGACAATTCTCTTAAAGCCGCCAAGTTCTCCAAGCGATTTAATAAATTATTGGAAAGAATGGAAACAGGCTCTTTTTTTGTTCCGGTTCGAATAAAAATAGCTAATAATTCTTGATTACTAAGTCGTTCAGCCCCTACTTCCATAAGACGTTCACGAGGGAGCAGAGATTCTTCTTTAAAATCAATTTGATACATAATTTCCTCCTCACTTATCTATTCGTAAGGTGGATAAAAAATAGGGGTGGTACAGAATTAGAATAGCAATTCTGTACCACCCCCACAAAGTTAATTTACTGTATTCGCCTTAAAAACCGACTACCACAGTCTGCACCAATTAGCCACTATCCTACTCGTTAGGAATTAAGAATGTTGGGGCGAGCCAATCCTATTGACCATAATCATACTGATTGTAGCTCTTTGTAAATGCATCCAATACTTCCTTTGGTGACTGTTTGTATGGAGTTGTTGACTCAAGAACTCCCTTTACAATGATACGTTCTGTAGCATAATAATCAGTACATGTTACCAAGGTAATCTCTGTTCTTCCAGCAACATCGTCAATAACATGTACACTTTCCGGAGGAACAATCTGCACACTATCGATTACATACGTATAGACGGTTGTCTTATCGGTAATATGAATCTTCATACCATTTTTGGCACGATCAAGCGGTGAGAAAAGAACGTCCGCTGCACCAGTTACTCCAAAAATATGATGACTGGCTAACGCATAATTCCCCTTTCCCATTTCCTGATTTTCCTTCATTGTACCTGCACCGTACATAAGAGAGGTATTAAAGACACCTTTAAAGATAGGAAGATTGATACCAAGTTCTGGAACGGCAATTCCACCAATTACCGGTAGACGCTGTGCTTCCCATTGGGCTTTCAAAATAGCCTCTGTCGAAACGGATTCAACTTGATTAAAATCAAAAGTCGTTTCAGCTTGTTTATTTTTCTCAATATCCTCTGTAGTAACATTTTTGATTTGATATTTATTGGTATTCCATCCAATGATAAAATTACGGATAGGAGCATTAAATATCAAAGCCAGAGAAATCAATACCAATAAAACTGTTAGAAGTTTACGCCAAAAAGAACCCTTTCGCTTCTTCTTTTCACGTTTAGACATGACTGCTTATTCCTTTTCCTCTTTAATCTCAGCAGCTTCAACCAAGGCAAAAGTCATAATTTTCGCTTCATCATTGAGACGCATTACCTTAACACCCATGGTAGAGCGACCGGTTTGTGAGATATTAGCCACACTTGTACGAATAATGACACCAGTATCTGTGATTACCATAATATCCTCAGCACCAGAAACGGTTGTCAGCCCTGCAAGCGGACCATTTTTCTCAGCAACTTTAAGGGTTTTAATCCCCTTACCACCACGTCCTTTTGTAGGGTACTCACTAGCTGGAGTGCGCTTCCCAAAGCCCTTTTCAGTCAAGACAAGAACTTCTTGTTCATCCGAAATCATGGTAGCTCCAACCAATTGGTCTCCATCACGAAGGGTGATACCACGCACACCTGTTGCTGTTCGTCCCATATTGCGGACGGCTGTTTCCGCAAATCGAACGGAATAACCAAATTTGGTTCCCATGATAACATCTGCCTGCCCATTTGTCAAGAATACGTTAATAAGTTCATCATATTCTTTCAGATTCAAAGCCTTCAAACCGCTCTGACGGATATTAGCAAATTCTGAAACACTGGTACGTTTAACTACACCTTGACGAGTTGCAAAAAATAGGTAACAATCTGCTTCTTGATCTTTCGTCACATTGATAATGGTCTGAATAGACTCGTTCTCTTCTAGCTTGAGCAGATTAACTACCGGAAGTCCCTTGGCAGTACGACCATACTCAGGGATTTCATAACCTTTCAATCGATAAACACGCCCCTTATTTGTAAAGAAAAGGAGACGATCATGAGTACTAGTGGATACCAATTCACGTACAAAATCATCATCTTTAACACCTGTACCTTGTACACCACGTCCACCACGTTTTTGTGCTTGAAACTCATCTTGAGCCAAGCGTTTGATATAGCCTTGGTTTGACAGGGTGATTAGGATATCTGTTTCTTCAATCAGATCCTCATCTTCGAGAGAAAGAACTTCACCAACCATCAATTCTGTACGACGACTATCAGCGTACTTACGCTTCACTTCTTCTAATTCTTCTTTAATGATATAAACAACACGCTCAGGCTTAGCTAAAATATCAGTCAAGTCAGCAATCAAGGCAATCAGTTCATCATATTCGGATTGAATCTTATCACGTTCCAAACCTGTCAGACGACGGAGACGCATATCAAGGATAGCTTGACTTTGACGCTCTGACAAATGAAACTTAGTCATCAATTCAGCTTGTGCAATCGCATCCGTCTCTGAATTGCGAATAATACGGATTACTTCATCAATATGATCAAGAGCAATCAGCAACCCTTCCAAAATATGGGCGCGCGCTTCCGCTTTTTCCTTATCAAACTGCGTACGGCGGGTAACTACTTCTTTTTGGTGTTCAATGTAGGACTCTAAAATCTGGCGAACAGATAAAATCTTTGGTACACCATTTTGAATAGCCAACATATTGAAGCTAAAATTAGTCTGCAGTTGAGTTTGCTTGAAAAGATTGTTCAAGATAACATTAGCAGACGCATCTCTGCGTACCTCAATAACAAAGCGAACCCCCTCACGGTTGGACTCGTCACGAACTGCTGTAATCCCTTCAATACGCTTTTCCTGCACCAGCTTAACGATATGCTCTTGGACCTTGGATTTGTTGACCATGTAAGGAAACTCTGTAACAACAATCCGTTCGCGACCATTTCCATATTCTTCAATCTCCGTGCGAGAACGCAGAACAATGGATCCCTTACCAGTTTCATAGGCACGATGAATACCTGATTTCCCCATAACAAGAGCACCGGTTGGAAAATCCGGACCAGGTAGGACTTCCATGATTTCACGCGTTGTCACCTCTGGATTGTCCATCACCAATTTAACTGCTTCAATTGTTTCTCCCAAGTTGTGAGGAGGAATGTTGGTTGCCATCCCCACAGCAATACCAGTTGTACCATTAACTAATAGATTTGGGAAACGAGCTGGCAATACTTCCGGCTCCCGTTCGCTAGCATCATAGTTGTCGGCAAAATTAACTGTATTCTTGTTAATATCACGAAGCATCTCCAACGCAATCTTGCTCATACGAGCCTCTGTGTAACGTTGGGCAGCAGCACCATCACCATCCATAGAACCAAAGTTTCCATGGCCATCTACCAGCATGTGACGATAACTCCACCATTGCGCCATACGAACCATAGCTTCATAAATGGCACTGTCACCATGTGGATGATACTTACCCATAACATCCCCTGTAATACGGGCAGATTTTTTATGTGGCTTATCTGGTGTAATTCCTAGTTCATTCATTCCGTATAAAATACGGCGGTGCACGGGCTTCAGACCATCACGTACATCTGGAAGAGCACGCGAAACGATAACACTCATCGCATAGTCAATAAAGGATGATTTCATCTCCTTGGTCAGATTAACCGTCACTAAATTCTTATCTTGCATTATATGCCTCTTTCAACAGTCATTGTGCTTCTATTATATCACATTGTGAAGTAAATTTCTTTGTTGGAAATGGCATGTAAACATTTTCAAAACCGCTTTCACAAGTGACAAAAAATACAAAACATGCTAGAATGGATTATGGTTGGGATGGATTCGTCCCCAAATAAAACTAAGGAGATGTTTAGCGATGACTGCAACTAAACAACATAAAAAAGTAATTCTTGTCGGTGACGGTGCTGTAGGTTCTGCTTATGCATACGCTCTTGTCAACCAAGGTATTGGTCAAGAATTGGGTATTATTGATATTAACAAAGACCGCACTCAAGGTGATGCAGAGGACTTGAGCCACGCATTAGCTTTCACATTCCCTAAAAAAATCTATTCTGCTGAGTACTCAGATGCTCATGATGCAGACCTTGTCGTATTGACAGCTGGCTTGCCACAAAAACCAGGTGAAACTCGTCTCGAATTGGTGGAGAAAAACCTTCGCATTAACCAACAAATCGTTACTGAAATTGTTAAGTCTGGTTTCAATGGTATCTTCCTTGTTGCAGCTAACCCAGTTGATGTTTTGACGTATTCAACTTGGAAATTCTCTGGTTTCCCTAAAGAACGTGTTATTGGTTCAGGTACTTCACTTGATTCAGCTCGTTTCCGTCAAGCATTAGCTGAAAAAATCGGTATTGATGCTCGTTCTGTCCATGCCTACATCATGGGTGAGCATGGTGACTCAGAATTTGCTGTTTGGTCTCATGCTAACGTTGCCGGTGTGAAATTGTACGACTGGTTGCAAGACAACCGCGACATTGATGAACAAGGTCTTGTTGATTTGTTTGTATCTGTTCGTGATGCAGCTTACTCCATCATCAATAAAAAAGGTGCTACTTATTATGGTATCGGTGTTGCCCTTGCTCGTATCACTAAGGCAATCTTTGATGATGAAAATGCTGTACTTCCATTGTCTGTTTACCAAGCAGGTCAATACGACGGTGTCGAAGATGTTTTCATCGGTCAACCTGCTATCATCGGTGCACATGGTATTGTTCGCCCAGTTAACATCCCATTGAGCGAAGCTGAATTGCAAAAAATGCAAGCTTCTGCTAAACAATTGAAAGATATTATTGACGATGCCTTTGCTAAGCCAGAAATTGCAGCAGGTGTTAAAAACTAATCATCAAGCCTAAGAGAAGGTGGACCTAACGGTCTGCCTTTTTCTACTTTCAAGCATAGTCATAAGAGGTTGGGACAATAGTCCAATCTCATATATAAAAAGCGAACAAACCAAGATTCTGATTGTCAGAAAACTAGTTTTGTTCGCTTTTTTTGTTCAATTATAAATCTAAAGGACTTGATAATTGAGATTTTCAAAATTGAAAATCTTTTTGTCCCAAGCTCTATATGATTACTTAGACTTGATGTAGTTAATTCCGTCTGCTTTAGGAGCTACTGCTTTACCAAAGAAGGCAGATAGCGCAATCACTGTCACAAGATAGGGTGCAATTTGAAGATAAACAGTTGGAATATCCTTCAAACCAGGCAACTGACTACCAATTACTGCCAAACTTTGTGAAAGTCCAAAGAATAGACTAGCAAGCATGGCACCGATTGGGTTCCATTTACCAAAGATAACTGCCGCTAAGGCTATAAAACCTGAACCAACAATTGTCGTAGCAGAAAAATTGATATTAACTGACTGGGCACTTACGGCACCACCAACACCACCTAGAAAACCAGCTAGCAAAACCCCTGCATAACGCATGGCATAGACATTGATACCTAAGGTATCTGCAGCTTGTGGATGTTCACCCACTGAGCGAAGACGCAAACCAAACTTTGTTTTATAGAGGACAAACCATGCCACAAAGGCTGTTGCAATGGCAACATACCCCATCAAACTAGTATTTTTGAAGAAAATATCTCCGATGATAGGGATGTCAGCCAAGATAGGGAATGAAAACTTCCCAAATGATTGTGTTATGCTATCAGTCTGTCCCTTGTGATACATAACTTTTACAAGAAAGACGCTTAGCGCAGGTGCAAGCAAATTCAGTACAGTACCAGACACAACATGATCCGCACGGAAGTTAATCGTTGCCATCGCATGGATAGCAGCAAATAGGATACCGGCTAAACCACCGACCAAAACTGCCACCAATGGAGTCGCTTTACCAAAAGTTTCTGCAAACTCAATGTTGAATACAACACCAGCAAAGGCACCAATCACCATGATTCCTTCTAGACCAACGTTTACGATACCACCGCGCTCAGAGAAAACTCCTCCAAGACTGGTAAAAATCAAAGGTGCAGAATAAATCAGCATTTGCGAAATGAGTAAGGCAAGCATTGAAACATTCATCTTATTTCGCTCCTTTCGCTTTATTTCTAGATTTTAACAACTGTTCAAAAATGAATTTCACACCGATGAAGAAGATGATAGACGCAGTGACTACGTTAATCAATTCTGGCGGAATCTGTGCCCGAACCATACCTGGAGAACCTACTGACAAGACCCCAAAAAGGAAGGCAGCTAGTGGGATACCAAGCGGTGAATTTGAGGCCAAGAGCGCTACAGACATCCCATTAAAACCGATGTCTAAGTTACCACTTTGGATATAAACATTTTGGAACGTCCCCAAACCTTGAATAGCACCACCGAGACCAGCAAGAGCACCTGAAATAATCATAGACAGAATAATGGTACGCTTGGCAGACATACCAGCATAATCAGAAGCTGTCGGATTGAGACCTACCGAACGAATTTCAAAACCAAGTGTTGTCTTCGTTAATAGAAACCAAATAACAAAAACTGCGATAAGGGCAAAAAAGATACCAATATTCATCCGAGAATTATCCGTCAATGCACGAAGCCATTCTGTCTGATAAGAAGCATTAGCTGATACGTTGATAGTCGAATCTGTATTTTTCATCAAATTATCTGCAAAAACATCACGGATGATGTAATTACATGAATAGAGCAAGATATAGTTCATCATAATGGTAACGATAACTTCACTCGTTCCTAAATAAGCACGAAGGACACCGGGAATAGCACCAGCGATACCACCGGCCAACATTGCAATCACAACTGTTGCAAAAATTAAGACTGGACGTGGCAAATCCGGATTCGCCAGAGCGAACCAGCCTGCAAAAACCCAACCAACATATGCTTGACCTGAAAGACCAACATTAAAGAAGCCTGCACGACTAGCCACAGCAAAACCAAGAGCGGTAAATACAAGAGGTGCCATCGCACGGAAAATTTCACCAATAGACTTGATATTACCGAAAGCCGAATAGAATAACTCTTCATAACCCCAAATTGGATCGTAACCAAACACAAGCATGACAATCGCTCCAAGTAGGATACCACTGACCACCGCCAACATTGGAAGAGTTAAATTCTTATATTTTTTAAGCATGTTCTTCTCCCTTCTCAATATGTCCACCTGCCATCAATACACCCAATTCTTGTTTATTGGTCTTAGCAGGTTCAACAATCCCATGGATGACCCCATCATGGATAACAGCAATTCTATCTGATACATCCAATATTTCATCCAGTTCGAAGCTGACAACAAGAACAGCCTTACCCTTATCACGTTCTGCTATGAGACGTTTACGAATATATTCGATAGCACCGACATCCAAACCACGTGTTGGCTGACTGACAATGAGGAGGTCTGGGTTGCGGTCAATCTCGCGGGCAATAATAGCTTTTTGCTGGTTACCACCCGAAAGTGCCTTAACCGGAACCAATTCACTAGCACCACGAACATCAAACTCTTCCATCAACGAGCGTGCCTTCTCGTTAATAGTACCATAGTTCAAAATACCATTTTTAGAAATCGGCTCTTTATAATATGTTTGTAAGGAAATATTTTCTGCTACAGTCATCGGAAGGACAAGGCCATCACGATGGCGATCTTCTGGCACATGACTAACTTGCATTTCTGTAATCTTACGTGGTGTTTTGCCGACAACTTCTTCACCCTTGATAGTGATAGAACCAGATTTCACCTTCCGCAGACCAGTAATGGCCTGGATTAGTTCACTTTGACCGTTACCATCAATCCCAGCTATACCAACAACTTCACCTGCACGAACATCTAGGGATAAACCTTTGACCGCTGGGATCCCTCGGTTTTCATTTACTACTAAATCTTTAATTGATAAAATGACTTCTTTTGGATTGGCTTTTATCTTCTCTGTCTTGAAAGATACAGAACGACCAACCATCCACTCTGCCAAATCTTGGTTAGTAGCACCTTCTACGGCAACTGTTTCAATCGACTTACCACGACGGATAACCGTTACACTGTCAGCAACTGCGCGTATTTCATCCAGCTTGTGCGTGATTAAAATAATAGATTTTCCTTCCTCTACCAAGGCTTTCATAATCTTTAAAAGCTCTGCAATTTCTGCTGGAGTTAAAACGGCTGTAGGCTCAATTTGCACCACGATAGAGGGTTTTAAGGATTTCTACACGCTGCTGAGCACCAACAGAAATATCCGCAACTCTAGCTGTGGGATCAACTTCAAGACCATACTTAGCAGAGAGTTCCTTAATTTCAGCAATAGCTTTCTTAAGGTCAATCACTCCACCTTTGGTGGTCTCGGATCCAAGAATAATATTCTCAGCAACTGTAAAAGCATCAACCAGCATGAAATGTTGGTGAACCATACCAATCCCCAATTGCGCTGCCTTAGAGGGAGAATCAATCTTTACAGATTGACCATTGATAGCAATTTCACCGCTTGTAGGTTCCAACAAACCAGCAAGCATATTCATCAGAGTAGACTTTCCTGCCCCATTTTCACCGAGAAGGGCATGAATTTCACCACGTCTGACATTTAAATTGATGTGGTCATTTGCAACAAACTCACCAAATATTTTGGTGATATTGCGCATCTCAATGACATAATCCTTTGTCATAATCTATTTCCTTTCTGACTACAGTCTTCCGAAACATTGATCAGGGTCTATGTGACTCGTAAAATGTTCCAAAGACCATATCATTTTTGTCAGTGAAACCTACCATCACGGTACATTGATAGGCTTTACTGAGAGAAATCTCAACCAAAAACGGCGACCCGTCAGGTCGCCGAGTCGGAATAGTCTAAAAAAGTATTTAAGGTTTTTCTGGAACTTCCACTTTACCGTCTAGGATAGCTTTTTTAGCATCAGCAACTGCTTTAGAAGCTTCTGATGAAAGGTTTGTTTCAGCCAATTCTACACCACCATCAGCCAATTTGAATTGGAGAACTTTTCCACCAGGAAACTCACCTTTAAGGGCTTGGTTTGCAATATTTTTAACAGAAGTACCAACTTGTTTCAAAGTTGATGCCAGAACAAAGTTGGATTCTTTTCCATCTTTAGACTTATATGCACCTTCTGCTGATTGGTCACGGTCAACACCGATTACCCATACCTTATCTGCTTCATTACGAGTAGCATTTTCTGCTTTCGCCGCAGCAAATACACCGTTACCAGTACCACCTGAAGCATGGAAAATAACATCAGCACCTGCTGCATATTGAGTCGCAGCAATTGTTTGACCTTTAGCTGCATCACCGAATGAACCAGCATAATCTACTGTAATCTTAATATCTTTATTCACAGATTTAGCACCTGCAACAAAACCAGCTTCAAAGCGGTCGATGATAACACCTTGCATACCACCAATGAAACCTACATGGTTTGTTTTGGTTGATTTAGCTGCTGCAACACCTGCAAGATATGATGCTTCATGGTCTGCAAAGCCAACACTGACAACATTGTCTTGATTTGGAACAGTGCTATCCACAATTACATAATGTGTCTTAGGGTTGTTTGGAGCAACTTCTGCAATAGCACTCTCCAAGGCAAAACCGATACCGAACACAAGATTGTATCCGCCAGAAACAGCTGAGTCAAGGTTCGTTACATAGTCTGATTCACTATTTGATTGGAAGTAGGCATAACCTTTATTTTTTTCGAGATTATTTTCTTTCCCCCAAGCTGTCAAACCTTCCCAAGCGGATTGGTTGAACGAACGGTCATCAATACCACCAAGGTCTGTGACAATAGCAGCCTTGACAGTTGAGTCTGCTGACTTTGAAGATTCTGAGCTACCGCTTTTTGAAGCACGGTTACCACACGCAGCCAATGATAGAGCCGCAACAGCTGCTAGACCAAGTCCAACAAGTTTCTTGTTCATTTCTGAACCCTCCTAAAATATTTTTGCAACCGTAGTTGCAGAGTAATAATGGTACAGTCAAATGACTGTCATACAGACTATGTGAGGTCTGTAAAGGAATATGGAAGTAACTCCCCGACTGTCATCTCGACTGTCGATTGATCCTTAGCGACCAAGGTCACTTTTAAATCCTGTTCAAAAAATTCCGCCATTACCTGACGACAGGCACCACATGGCGATATGGGCTCTCCTGTTTCACCATATATAATGATTTCTGAAAACTCTCGTACGCCTTCAGAAACGGCCTTGAAGATGGCTGTTCTCTCGGCGCAGTTCGTCAATCCAAAGCTAGCATTTTCGATATTTACCCCCGTGAACACTTGTCCATCTTTTGACACCAAAACTGCACTAACAGGAAATTTTGAGTAGGGAACATAAGCCTTCTGGCTATTGCTCACAGCTAATTTTATTAAATCAGTAGTCGCCATCCGCCTGCACTCCATTCATGATAGCAACGCCTGATGATGCACCAATACGAGTTGCACCAGCTTCGATAAAAGCAATAGCATCTTCATAAGAGCGCGCTCCACCGGAGGCTTTAACACCCAAATCTGGTCCTACAGTTTTTCTCATCAAGGCAACATCTGCTACGGTAGCACCACCTGTAGAAAATCCTGTAGAAGTTTTAACATAGTCAGCACCAGCTTCTTGTGATAACTGGCAGGCCTTTACTTTTTCATCCTCTGTCAGAAGGCACGTTTCAATAATTACCTTAACAAGTTTGTTGTTGCTTGCCTCAACCACAGCCTTAATGTCTTCAAAAACTAAATCGTAGTTTCCTGATTTCAAAGCACCGATATTGATAACCATATCAATCTCATCTGCACCATTTGCGATAGCATCTTTAGTTTCAAAGGCTTTGACAGCAGGGGTATTTGCCCCAAGAGGGAAACCAATAACAGTACAAACTTTTACATCACTGTCTTTCAAACTTTCAGCAGCCAAAGCGACCCATGTCGGATTGACACATACACTAGCAAAATCGTACTCTTTTGCTTCTGCTAGAATCTTCTCAACTTGTTCTTGCGTGGTTTCAGGTTTTAAGATTGTGTGGTCAATATATTTATTCAATTTCATAGTTTTCTCCGTACATTAAGAAATGATTTCAATAATTTCTTTCGTTTTTACACTCACTCTATCTATTTTAACATTTTTTTGGAAATTTGTAAGCATATTTTCCGAAATATTTTCATTGGCATAAATCGTTGCAACCTGTTCTCCTTTAGAAACTGCTTCACCAACTTTCTTATGGAAAACGACACCTGTTTCATAGTCCAAAGAGTCTGTTTTGACTGCACGACCTGCACCAAGTTTCATGGCGAAAAGTCCAAACTCTAGAGCTGGGAGTCCGACAATGTAACCATCTTCCTCAGCGAAAACAGGAATCTGATGTGCAACCTGAACAGGACGATAAAGATCCTCTAAATCTCCACCTTGCGCTACAACCATCTCTTCAAATTTCTTAAGAGCTGCTCCATTTTCAATATGTTGACGAACCTCTTCGACCGTTTTTTCTACATTAGCAAGTCCCAACATAATATGAGCTAGTTCACAGATAAACTCTGTAATATCTTCCCTGCCTCTACCTTGTAGAATTTCAAGAGCTTCTAAAATCTCCAAACGATTTCCGATGCTCGTCCCTACTGGTTGGGACATATCGGTCAGAACAGCCACTGTTTTACGCCCTACTGCTTTTCCAAGATCTACCATTGTCTGAGCCAACACACGCGCCTCTTCGACTGTTTTCATGAAGGCACCTTCACCGACTGTCACGTCAAGGAGGATGGCATCAGCACCAGCTGCAATCTTCTTAGACATCACAGAGCTTGCAATCAGCGGAATCGTATCAACCGTTGCTGTTACATCACGGAGTGCGTAGAGCAACTTGTCAGCTTTGACGAGATTGTCTGACTGACCGATGACAGCAACACCAGTATTTTGAACCTGTTTGATGAATTCCTCTTGACTGACTTCAATTTTATAACCTTTGATAGACTCTAGCTTGTCAAGAGTACCACCTGTATGTCCTAAACCTCGCCCGCTCATCTTGGCTACTGGAACATTAAAACTTGCTACCAGTGGTGCCAAAATTAGGGTAACTTTATCACCTACCCCTCCAGTAGAATGTTTGTCTACTTTAATACCGGGAATGGCCGACAAGTCAATCTGCTCTCCTGTAGCAACCATAGACATGGTCAAATCAGAAATTTCTCGCGTTGACATGCCTTTGAAGTAGATAGCCATAGCCAATGCCGCCATCTGATAGTCTGGAACTGTACCGGCTACATAACCATCCACTAACCACTTGATTTCCTCAGAAGATAGTTCTAAGCCATCTCGTTTTTTTTGAATTAGATCAACTGTTCTCATTCTTTCACGCTTTCAAGGATATAGTATCCTTTGTCTTTCTTAATAATTTGGCAGTTGCCAAAAACTTCCTCCATCTTAGCTTTAGCACTCGGAGCCCCTTGTTTTTTTTGAATAACAATCGTCAAGGTTCCGTTTACCTCTAAGTGTTGAAAGGCTCCAGCAATTACTTCATGCACAACCATCTTACCGGCTCGAATTGGTGGATTGGAAACGATATGATGAAAAGTTCCAATTACATTTTCATAAAGATTGGAGTGATAAATCTCAGCAGCTACACCATTCCTCTCAGCATTTTTTCTAGCCAAATCCAAAGCTCTGCTATTGATGTCAATCAGGGTAGACCGCACAGAGAAAACCTTGGATAGGGTCAAACCAATGGGACCATAACCACAGCCAACATCCAGCACCGATTCCCCTTTTTCAAAATGAAGGGTTTTTAAAAGCACTTGACTACCATAATCAACCATTTTCTTGCTAAAAACACCTGCATCTGTCCAAAATGACATTGGGGTATCTAGCAAACGAATCTGGACTTCATGAATATCATGTGCTACTATAGGATTTTGTTCATAATACATATTGGACATGTGTTTATTATAACACTTCTTAAAAACGTTTTCAAGAGTTTTTTTAGTATGAAAAATATGATAGAATGGTTACAATCTTTAAAACGCTTACCAGATATAGGAATACATGTACATGAAAAATGAATTTTTAAATTTTGAACAAATTGATCGAACCACTTGGCAACAGCTTCATCGTAAAACAACTATCCCCTTGAGTCAGAGCGAGCTGAACTCCATAAAAAGTTTCAATGACCGTATACAGTTGCATGAAGTATCTGATATTTATCTTCCCTTAATCAACCTCATCCATATCTATCGAAAGGCCAGAAAGGACTTAAATTTTACCAAGAGTCTCTTTCTACAAAAGACGATTAAGCCGCAACCCTTCATCATCGGTGTTTCTGGAAGTGTCGCTGTAGGTAAATCAACAACCAGTAGACTATTGCAAATTCTTATTGCTCGGACATTTAAACATGCCAAGGTCGAACTGGTAACAACAGATGGCTTCTTATATCCAAATGCTATTTTGGAAGAACGCCAGTTACTGAATAAAAAAGGGTTTCCAGAATCATACGATATGGAACGTTTGATTGACTTCCTAGATAAGATTAAAAATGGCTACGATTGTCAAATTCCTGTCTATTCGCATGAGATCTACGATATTGTTGCTGGTGAATCACAGGAGATAACGGCTCCAGATTTTTTGATTGTTGAAGGGATTAACGTTTTTCAAAATCCACAAAACCAACGACTCTACGTTAGCGACTACTTTGACTTATCAATCTATGTGGATGCAGATGTTGAGCACATTGAAACCTGGTATTTAGAGCGTTTCCAAAAATTATTAACTCTTGCTAAAAATGATCCAAATAATTATTACCATCGCTTCACGCAGATGACCTATCCTGAAATTTTATCCATCGCACAAAATACTTGGAAAAATATCAATTTGGCCAACCTAGAAAAATTCATTGAGCCAACAAGAAATCGAGCAGATATTATTCTGCATAAGGCTGAAAATCATGAGATTGACAAAATTTATCTAAAAAAATAAATTTCACTTGTCAAAACCCATCTTTTCAGATATAATGGTATGGTTAGTACAAGAAAGGGTGGAGGTGAAACCATTGGCAAACATTAAGTCAGCTATCAAACGCGCTGAATTGAACGTTAAACAAAACGCGAAAAACTCAGCACAAAAATCAGCTATGCGTACTGCAATCAAAGCATTTGAAGCTAACCCATCTGAAGAGCTTTTCCGTGCTGCTAGCTCAGCAATTGATAAAGCAGAAACTAAAGGTTTGATTCACAAAAATAAAGCAAGCCGCGATAAAGCACGTCTTGCATCAAAACTTGCTTAAAAAACAGTCCGTAGGGCTGTTTTTCTTTATATTAAAAAGATGTTACCTAAATAGATAGAAAAGAAGACAGTAGCTCAAAAGTACTGTCTTCTAAAATAATATCCTTGAAAAAACTACCACTTCTGACAAATGATAGAAAAACGAATGAAACAATCAAGTCTAACACGATGGATAACAACACCATGTTGACAAGAAAACTTTATGGCTTGTCATTGAAGTTGAAAGTTAATCGCCAAAGAAACTTTTAGAAGACAAAGCATTCAAGAATGTGGTGGTATGGATATGGTATTAGAAGGGATATTGTTTGTAGATGCTATTGGGATTGTTCAATAATTTCATAGCAACTATTCGATTGCTTTCAAAATCACCACCCCAGCCAAGACTTCGCCCAAGGATAACAGCCGCAAAGTATTCTCTCCATGTACCATACCTATGCTTAGCATAGATAATTGCTTGATCAACCATATCCCACATCTCCTTTTCTGAGATGTACCTAGCAGCATAGGCATACCGCACTAAATTCACTAGGCGATCACTATTCCATGCACCCAGAGTTTGAACTTTTTCCAACTCTTTATCAGTATATTGATAATGAGCCATTAGATTGCTGATAATATCGTCATAAATAGCTTGATCCTCTACATCCGCTTGTCCATCACGGATATTTTGCAACAGTTGATCTAAATCGCCAATGATGGAATTCTTGTCCAATAAGTCATTGACAATCTGAAGAACATCATTCTTATTATGAATGTCCCAATCACGGGCCAGCATCTCTTTTGCTTCTTTGGCTTTGATTCGGCCTGTTGGCAAGTAGCCCAGCAAATAATCATAAGATAAGCCATTTCTTGTAAATAGAACAGCTCCATAGGCTAATTTTGCTTTTTCTGCATCCGTTAATTTGCGACCAGGAGTCACATTCATTCTCATATAAATGTAATGAAAAGACAGACCGACAATAACAACCATAAGAACTATTGTCAAACCAATCCAATGCTTCCACAGATATTTGCTAGCCTCATCCATTCTCAAGATGTTGGTAAAAATACCAGTAAACAAAGAGAAAAAGCCATTCTGCCAGCCCGCTTTTTGATAGGCATGAACTAAAACCAAGACTTCGGATAAATAAATTGATAGATAGGCAAAAACAATACTAACGACCGCACCGAACCAATCTATGCTAGGATCTACTTTATCAAATTTTGACTTCTTTTTCTCCGCTTTGCCAAAATCCCAATAATCATCTGAAGAAGATGATCTTGACTGTTTCTTATCAAATGTTGAAAACCAAACTGTACCGGTCAATGGTAAAAGAGCAAGTAAGACAAGACGATTATTTGCATATCCCCAAATAGCAAAAAGGTACAATGCTATGGTTGCAATAATAAAGCCCGATAGACTACCAAGAAAAGCTAACCATTTATTAACCTTGCGGATAGTCCAAGGGGACACCGTTCCTCTAAAATGATTTTTCACTAACGTCCTCCAAGAATATTTACCAAACCTGTCAGAATGTGTGGTTGCTCCACTAAATATTTTTGATTAAAGCTCATGATTTTTTTATTTGTTTCTGAGTCTAAGACAACGACCAAACCAACATAATCTGAAATGATGGTATAATCCGCCCAGTTATATACCTCATCATCAAAGGTAATGCTTTCTGTATTGACCTTGATTTTGATACCATTTTCGAGTTTTTTCTCTAGATTTTTCACGGTGGCACTACCTTTTCCTACAGCTCTAAACTCAACTGTTCCACCATTTTCAATTTTTTGAATAGCCTGTGGCAAGTTCGCCTCAACAACATCCTCCTGAAAAGTAGCAAAAGCATTCGTTGCATACGAAACTGCGGGAATTCTTTTTATTTTACCAGCAGATTTGTAAAAAATAGCCATCACTCTATCTGGTGTTGTTCCTGGAACAAAGTGATACTGAAGCCCTTGGTAAAGGATTTTTTCACCATTTTTACCAATAGTAAATCCATCTTTAAAGTAATAGATGGTTTGCGAGCTTTTCAGCGTGTATAAGCCTAAAGAAGCAAGTAACATACAGAAAAGGAAAACTCCTATGGCAATCAGTATTTTGGTACCATCTGATCCACCTCGTCCTGTTCCAACTTGACCTAGTATGAACTTCGTCAGAAAAAAAGCAAAACCTGTAAACAAAATAATATTTCCCCAAGAAGCAAGCATGGTATACAGAGCCCTTCTTGCTGTTCCCTTTAGTGTAGTTTCTGACATAATTTAACTCTCCTTTTTTTTTTTTAGCATTTTGGTATGTGATAATTCTACCATCTAAACCACTAAAAGTTAAGTACTATCGGTTGACACTATGTGAACTTATTCCTTTCTGACTCGAAAAAAAAGACCTGATAAGAAGCAAAGCTTTTTACGCTTACTCTTATTAGGCCTTATTTTTTGATTGGAAGTTGCACCTCAAAAACAGTCCCTTTAGGCTGATTATCCCTAACGAAAATTTCTCCATTCAGAGCCTTGATAATCTGCTGCGCCAAAGATAAGCCTAGACCGAATCCACCTTTTTGACGTGTTCTAGCCTTATCAACCCGATAGAAACGATCAAATATTTTCTTTTTGTCGTTGTCGGTAATTCCTAAGCCATTATCCGCAATGGTAAAGCAGACTAATTTATCTTTTATACTGGCTGTAATTTGAATATCGCAATCATCATCGGTGTATTTCATTGCATTATCAAATAAGATGGTCAGCAATTGCTTAATTAAAACTTTGTCCGTTCGAATAGACTGGCTAATTAAATTGTTGACAGTCACCTTCTTGCCGTTTTCTTCAGCAATTATAATATAGTTATCAAATATTTCATCAAAATAGGTAGGAGGTACTTCTACCATATCTAGTTTAAAACCATCATCCCGGCGTGCGAGATTGAGCAAATTGGTCGTCAGTAACCGCATATTGCGGACCTCCTCCAAACTAGATCCGATACTTTCGCTACTTTCCAAAATGGTCGTTTCAGGATGACGGAACAACCCTTCCAAGCGGTTCTGTAAAACAGCTAATGGTGTACGTAGCTCATGACTGGCATTTTCCACAAAATCCTTTTGTTTCTGATAGCTAGTCAAAATAGGACGCATACTAAGATTGGACAAGTAAATACTTGCCAAGATAGAAATCAACCAAGCAGAAACCATTACAACAGCAACTGTTGCTTCATACTTCTCAATAGATGATTTAATTTGGCTAACATTCACTAGGATAGTTGCATACTTTATATCGTAAACCGCATAATGACCGAGTTCCTCGACTACCAGTTTAATCGTTACATAACGATAATTTTCATTCAGTCCAAAAGAAGATTTAACGGTCGTTTCCCTAATTTCATCTAAATTTTCCTTGTCTAAGGTCAACCTTGATAAGCCGGTGAATTTATCAGGGTTAATGATTTCACCATTCTTGTTATACAGCAGTACGTGAGTATTCACTCCCAACCTCAATTGTTCCCCATTTCCGCTTTGGGGCGTCATCGTATCATCCAAAATGGAAGCCGTCGTATTCCTATTTGAATTGTCTTGGAGAGTGAGTTCTGAATTCGGTTGATAGGCTCTCGCCACTGCCAGTCCAACTGCCATTGCAGGTTCTTCTTTGATTCGATGTAGCGTGTCATCCGAATTTTCATACATGGTTGAACGCATCAATTGAAAGATGATAGCTGTCATCAGACCAAAAATCAGAGTAAAGACTGCAAAATAGCGGATAAAGAAAGAAAATTTATCCGTGTAAACTAGCTTTCTAAATCGCTTAGTCATTCTTCAAAATATAACCGACACTACGAAGGGTTTGAAGATGTTCCCCAAAAGCCGTCCCTTTCAATTTTTTCCGAACCTTAGATACGTAGACTTCAACGACTGAAATGGTAGTGTCACTGTCAAATCCCCAAATGCGATCAAAAATTTGTGTTTTAGGCAGAATAACATTCTGATTCTGTAGGAAGTAGACTAACAAATCAAATTCTTTCCCCAGCAATTCAACTGGTTGACCATTCACGGTTGTCGTGTTCGTGGACAAATCAACTAAGATATCTCCAAAACTCAGTGTGCTTTCCTCATTAAATTTACCAGCCCGTTTTAATAGGGCTTGAATGCGCATTTTCAGCTCCTCTAAGTAAAATGGCTTAATGAGGTAATCATCTGCTCCCAATTCAAAACCATGACCTTTATCTTCCAAGCTTTCTTTAGCTGTAGTGATGAGAACTGGCGTTACCACACCCTTCTCACGTAACTCTTTCAATACTTGGAAACCATCCTTTTCAGGCAACATCAAGTCTAAGAGAATCAAATCGTAAATCCCCATCTCTGCTTCATAGATTCCTTCTTCGCCATCAAAGACTTGCATGACATCTGCAAAGTCATCCAAAAAATCAAAGACTGAATTGGATAGACTCAAATCATCTTCTATCAATAAGATTTTAATCATTTTTCCCTCCTAAATTACTCTTAAAATCGTAGACCCAAAAACTATACTTGATTTGGACGATTTCCTTTTCTATCCTTATAATAAGTTTATTATATCATGGAATGAAAAAAACAAAAACTATTTTATCTATTGTCCCATAAAACAGTTACCATATCAATTTCTGAAGTATATTTTCTTAAAAATCGTACTAGTAATCATTTTTTGAACATGGGAGTTTAGCTCTTTGTATTTAGCGTAGTTTTCAACTGCCATCAAGAATAACACTACTTAGTTCGTCTACTCTAGACTATACAGTAACTTTCTTAAACTTGTCTAAAATTAAAAATAGAGCTTCTATAAGCCCTATCTTATAATTCTGTAATATCGCCTGTACGAAGGTACACAACCCACTCACAAATATTTTTTGCATAGTCACCAGTACGCTCCAAGTAAGTTAGTACTTGGTAGTAGTCACGACCTGCAATCAAGGCTTCTGGGTTTTTCTTGATTTCCTCTGTCGTCAGCTCTTGAATGGCTGAGTAAAATTCATTTACAACTTCATCACGAGCAGCCACTTCATAAGCTCTTTCCATCTCGTCATCACTCAGGTAAAGTTCCAACGTTTCTTCTACTAGCTGGCGAACTTCACGTCCCATTTTTTTGATCTTTTCTTCAACAATGGGAATGCGAACCTCTCCCTTCATGCGGATAGCAGCTTTCGCAACCGAAACAGCATGGTCTCCCATACGTTCAAGATCACTGGTTGCCTTCAAAACAGTGATAACACGACGAAGGTCAGTAGAAACTGGTTGTTGAAGGGCAATGATTTCAAGTGATTTTTTTTCTAGTTTTACTTCAAAAGCATTGATTTTCTTGTCTGCTTCAATAACTTCTTTAGCCAATTCACGATCATGAGTTGTAAAGGCACGAACAGCATTGTTGATCTGAGCCAATACTTCATTTCCCATCGCATAAAATTGGTTATGAAGTTTTCCTAATTCTTCTTCAAATTGAGCTCTTAACATGTAAACCTCTTTTCTTTTTCTTGCGGGGCTTAGCCGAACTTACCTGTGATGTAGTCTTCTGTTTCCTTATTAGCAGGATTTAAGAACATTTCTTTTGTCGAATTATATTCAACCAGATTTCCACCAAGGAAGAAGCCTGTTTTGTCAGAAATACGTGATGCTTGCTGCATGGAGCGAGTTACCAATACCATGGTATATTTATCCTTCAATCCATACAGAGTATCTTCAATCTTGCCTGCTGAAATTGGATCAAGAGCAGATGTTGGTTCATCCAAAAGGATAATTTTAGGACTGGTTGCTAGCACACGTGCAACACAAACACGCTGCTGCTGACCCCCTGACAGTCCCACTGCTGAATCGTGCAACCGATCCTTTACTTCATTCCAAATGGATGCCCCAATCAAGGAGCGCTCAACTGCTTCATCCAAAACCGCTTTATCCTTAATACCATTGATACGAAGACCATAAACAACATTTTCATAGATAGACATTGGAAACGGGTTTGGTTGTTGGAAAACCATACCGATTTCTTTACGAAGATCAACAGTATCTGTGCGAGGACTGTAAATATCCTTGCCGTTATAATCAATTGCTCCAGTCAAGGTTACTTCGGGATTCAGGTCTCCCATTCGGTTAATCGAACGCAGAAGCGTAGATTTACCGGAACCTGATGGACCAATCAAGGCTGTAATTTCATTTGGATAGAAATCAATTGAAACACTATTTAAAGCCCTTTTCTTATTGTAGTAAACAGATAAATCTTTTACTTGTAAAATAGGTGATGTCATCATCTTCCTTTCTATCCAAAATGTCCTGAAACATAATCACTAGTAGATTTTAGTTTTGCATTTTGGAAAACGTTCGCTGTCTTATCGTACTCAATCAAGTCTCCAAGATAGAAGAAGGCTGTATAATCACTTGCACGCGCTGCTTGTTGCATGTTGTGCGTTACGATGATAATCGTATATTCTTTCTTCAACTCAAACATGGTTTCTTCCAACTGCATGGTCGCAATTGGATCTAAGGCTGAGGCCGGCTCATCCATCAATAAAATTTGTGGTTTTACAGAGATTGCTCGAGCAATACACAAGCGCTGTTGTTGTCCGCCTGACAAGGTGAAGGCTGACTTATGCAAGTCGTCCTTAACTTGATCCCAAAGAGCTGCCTGTTTGAGAGAGGTTTCAACAATCTCATCCAAAACCTTCTTATCCTTTACACCTGCACGCTCATGTGCAAAAGTAATATTACGATAAATGGACTTTGCAAAGGGGTTTGGACGTTGGAATACCATTCCTATATGTTTACGAACCTCATAAACATTCATTCCCGGCTTGTTAATGTCGATTCCTTCATAGAGGATTTGACCTGTAACCTTTGCAATATCAATGGTGTCATTCATACGATTGAGACTACGAAGGTAGGTTGATTTTCCACAACCCGATGGGCCAATCAGGGCTGTAATTCTATTTTTCTCGAACTGCATATCAATGCCCTTTATAGCTTCATTTTTACCGTAGTAAACATGAACATCTTTTGTTGAAAGAGCAATTTTTTCTTCTGGGAAAGTGATGATATGGCGTTCATTCCAGTTATAATCTGCCATTTTTTCTCCTTATTACGTCTGACTTTTAAACTGCAGAAGTCATTTTCGCATGAATTTTCTTACCAATATAACGAGCAGAAAGATTGAAAATCAAGATGAAGACCAAGAGGATGGCCGCAGAACCTGCCGAAACTTGAGTTGCATCTGGAATAGTACCTTCACTGTTTACTTTCCAGATATGCACTGCAAGGGTTTCTGATTGGCGGAAGATAGAAATCGGACTGGTAACGCTCAATGGATTCCAATTTGACCAGTCAAGAGCTGGCGCTGATTGTCCCGCTGTATAGATAAGAGCTGCCGCTTCACCAAAGATACGACCAGAAGCCAAAACAATACCAGTTACAATACCGGGAAGTGCTTCGGGAATAACAACATGAAGTACTGTTTCCCACCGAGATAGCCCAAGAGCCAAGCCAGCCTCACGCTGAGTATGGTGAACGTGTCGAAGGCTGTCTTCAACATTCCGCGTCATCTGTGGCAAATTGAAAACGGTGAGGGCCAAAGCACCTGATAAGATAGAAAATCCGTATTCAAACTGTACTACGAAAATCAAGTAACCAAACAAACCAACCACAACAGATGGTAAAGAGGACAAGATTTCAATACAGGTACGAATGAAGTTTGTCAAGGGACCTTTTTTAGCATATTCAGCTAGATAGATTCCTGCACCGGTCGATAAAGGAACAGATATAAAAAGCGTTATAACCAAAAGGAAAAAAGAATTATAAAGCTGAATGCCGATACCGCCTCCTGCCTTGTAAGAAGAAGACTTACTAGTCAAGAAATCCCAACTGACATGCGGCAAACCGCGAAGTAAAATATAGAGAATCAATGATGTCAAAATAACGACAATCACACCAGCGATAGAGTAAAGAATACCCGTCGCAAATTTATCAAATTTTTTAGCGTGCATAGTTTTTCTTACCCTCTCTCGTAATAAATTTCATAATCATATTAAAGATAAGACTCATCAAGAGTAAGACAAGAGCCAAGGACCAAAGAACATTGTTTTGAACTGTTCCCATAACCGTGTTACCAATCCCCATTGTCAATATGGAAGTTAGAGTTGCTGCTGGTGTTGTTAGAGAAGTTGGGATGACAGCCGAATTACCGACTACCATCTGAATAGCCAAAGCTTCACCAAAGGCACGCGCCATACCAAAGATAACTGCTGTAAAAATACCCGGTTTAGCTGCATTTAAAATAACGCGCCAAATTGTTTGCCAGCGAGTAGCCCCCATTGCCAGACTAGCTTCTCTATAATGACGAGGAACGGCACGCAAGCTATCTACTGTCATAAAGGTCACTGTTGGCAAAATCATTACAAAGAGTACAAATACCCCTGACAAGATACCAAAACCTGTACCTCCAAAAATGGAGCGCACGAATGGTACAACTACTTGTAAACCGATAAAACCATATACAACCGATGGAATCCCAACCAAGAGTTCGATAACTGGTTGCAAGATTTTCGCCCCACGTTTTGGCGATATTTCCGTCATAAATACAGCTGCACCAATTGCAATAGGGGTTGCTACAACTGCTGACAAAATCGTAACAATAAAGGAACCTGAAATCATTGGCAAGGCACCAAATATTTTCGAGCTTGGCTCCCATTTGCTACCAAATAGGAATTCGACAATACTAACTCCGTCCACAAAGAAAGTAGACAAACCACGCTGTGCTACGAAAATCAAAATCATCGCAACGATAAAGACAATCAATGATAAACAAAGAAAGGTCACCACCTTACCAAACCTCTCTAAACGAGAGTTCTTAGAAGGCGATGATAGCTCTCTAGCAAGTTGTTCGTTTTTCATACTTACTCCTTCTCCGTCACTGTGCCATCCGCACTTTTTACAACCTTCATATCGTTGATAGAGATGTACCCCATACTTTCAACAATACCCTTTTGCACTTCATCTGACATCATGTACTCTAAAAATTCTTTTGTCAATTCGGTTGGTTTTCCCATAGTGTACATATGTTCATAAGACCAAATTGGCCAAGCATTGGTCGCCACATTCTCAGTAGTTGGCGCAAAGCCATTTAGCTTAATCGTCTTAACGGACGTGTCAACATAGGCAAACGATAGATAAGAAATGGATCCTGGAGTTTGAGCTACGATGGATTTCACCATGCCATTTGAGTCTTGTTCTTGACTCTGTACCGCAGGTTTCCCATCCATTATGACGCTATCGAAAGTCGCTCGTGAACCTGAACTAGCAGCACGATTGATGATAGAAATTGGCAGATCCTCACCTCCAAGTTCCTTCCAGTTGGTAATCTCACCTGTGAAGATTTTACGAAGTTCTTCCGTCGTAATATCTCCAACAGTTACCTTCTCATTGACAATCACTGCTAAACCTGCAACTGCAACTTGATGATCAACAAGTTTACCTGCATCAATACCTTCCTTCTCTTCAGCAAACACATCAGAATTACCAATCTGGACAGCGCCTGACTGAACCTGAGATAAGCCCGTACCGGAACCGCCTCCCTGAACATTGACAGACTTACCAATATTGCTACTAGCAAATTCATCTGCCGCTGCCTCAACGAGTGGTTGAAGAGCTGTTGAACCTACAGCCGTAATGGATTCTCCTCTATCAATCCAAGAAGAACAACCAGAAAAGACTAGACTACCCAAAAGAAAGAAAGCTGCTATTCCAAGTTTCTGCTTTTTTTTCATTTCGTTTTTTCCTTTACATTTTTCAATGGAATCTCCCTTATTCATCATTGCATTTTTACATAGAATTTACAAGATATTTCCACTCATCCACTATATCATATAAAAAGACAAGTTGCAAAAAAAATCTGCTTAATTTATTTAAAATCTTAGACCTTTAGGGAAGGTATTTTTTAAGGTTCCAGACACAATCTTAGCGAAAGTTAAACCGTTTCCTTGAACGGCAACTTGGTACCATCCATTAGCCAAATCTCTGGATACTGCTAATGGATGACCAGCGACATAGGTCTTAAAATCATGTAAGCTAATCTCCACCCTATAATTAACCTCTGAGCTGTGTAAAGATAGTCCTAGTGCAAAACTCGGTTCAAATCGCTTCTTCTTAAAGACACCTAAGTGAAGACCATTTCGAGCAATCCTAATCTTAGACAAGTCAGGCAAACCAGATGGTAATAAATAGAGATTATCGCCAAAAACCTGCAACAATCCATCTAACTGAACAGCCAAGTATTTTTTGGAAAATTCATTCCATAACTCCCCTTGTTCTCTACTGAGATTAGACTTGCCTGTTTTTATTTTTCTTGACTTGCCTTCACCACAATATTTGAATTTAGCAACGAATTGGCCTTCGCCATCAAAGTGATGGGGGTACATTCGAGCTGTTTCAGGGTAAGCAATTCCTTCAACCATTCCGTTTATTTTAGGAATATCCACCAGTTCCAAATCGTAGTGTTCTAAAAGCCAAGTCACAATCTCTTCGTTTTCTTCTGGCGCCCATGTACAAGTGGAATAAATAAGATAGCCATTCGGAGCTAGCATATCCATAGCTGACGCTAAAATATCTCTCTGTAAACTAGCGCACTGAGCCGGATAATCCTTCGACCAATATTGGATAGCATCAGGATCCTTTCGAAACATTCCTTCGCCTGAGCATGGAGCGTCCAAAACAATCATATCAAAGTATGAAGGGAAGATCCCAGCCAGTCTCTCTGCTGATTCATTCGTTACAACAACGTTTCTAGCGCCAAAACGTTCGACATTTTCCACCAAAATTTTTGCACGTTTGTTTGAGATTTCATTGCTGACTAAAAGCCCTGTGTTATCCAAATAAGATAGCAAATGGGTCGTTTTTCCACCAGGTGCAGCCGCAAGATCTAAGACTTTCATCCCTTTTTCTGGCGCCGCAACCTGACCAACAATCTGGGCAGCCGGCTCTTGGGAATAAACCAATCCAGTTACATGTTCAGGAGATTTTCCTGAAATTTTCCCATAATAAGACCAGGGCATATAAGGAATCGGTTGCTCAAACTTTTGTTGATTTTCCTTGAGAGGATTGGTGCGAAAACCAGATACTGCTGGTTGACGAAAGGCCTCAAAAAATGCCTGGGCTTCTGTACCAAGCAAATCACTATATTTTTTAATAAAGTCCTGCGGTAATTGCATCAGAATAAATACTCCTTTACTTCCTCAAGATGAGCATTTGACACGAGCATAACAAACTCTCGTTTACCATAAGAAAGATCCAATTCTTCAAAACTTAGCATCGTCAAATCTAAAGAATGGCCGATAATACTAGCTGCTGCGTAATCCCAGAGACAAAGACAGGAAGCATAAGCAAACAAACGGCCCTCAAAAACATGAGAAAAACCGATTCCTGCGCTACCAACAGACCGTGTCCCAAGACTCTGCAAAGCCAAATCTGCTACTCCATGCTCGTTGGCTGCATATAACTGAGCATTCACCCCTATCAAACTCTGACGAAGTGGGCGTAATTCAGGGCTTTCCAGTCGTTTTTGATTGCAGTAAACTGGGAACACACCGCCACCATGAAAAAGTTTATCCCGTATAACATCGTAAATGATACCGAACTGACCTACCCCATCTTCAAAATAGGCAACCATAATAGCAAAATCATTTTTCTGTGCAATAAAATTAGCTGTCCCATCAATTGGATCAATCACCCAAACATTCCCATCAGAAACCGATAAAATATCTTTTCCTTCTTCTCCTAAAATCCTATCTTGTGGATAGCAGGATTGGATGTGGTGAGCTAGTTGCTCTTGAACTTGCCGATCAAGATGGGTAACCAAGTCTGTAAAACCAGCTTTTTCTTCAATTTGGAGTTCATCGTTTATATGTTGACGAAGGAACTCTCCTGCCTCTAAGACAAGTGATTGCGCTAATTGATATTTACCTTCCAAAACGAATCACCCCTTTCCCTTTCTCTTTAGCTGCTTTGACAACTTGATAGAGCGAGTATCCAGAAACCGCCTCAAAATCACGATCAAGCTGACGTTCCTGTCCCTTGCTTTTGACAACTTCTTTAAAGATCTTGTAAGCAGCCAATACTGTCGCCGCATCAATCCCCTTCTCGTAAGCTGCTTCCACTTGATTGAAAAAAGAAAGCACGGAGGAAATCTCCTCTGTGCTCCACGAAAAATCAAGTGGATATGAATAATTTTTGTTCATATCATCTCATCCTATTTCTGCTCGCAGTGTAGCGTTCTTCAACTCTTGTTTACGATATTTCCGTGGAAGAAACGCACGAATTTCATCTTCGTTAAAACCAATCTGCATCCTCTTTTCATCCAGAATAATCGGACGACGCAAAAGACTTGGATAGGTTTCAATCAACGCAATGAGTTGCCCTACAGAAAGCTCATCTACATCAACATCTAATTTTTGAAAAACCTTCGAGCGAGTTGAGATTAGATCATCCGTCCCATTTTCTGTCAGTGTTAAAATATTTTTTAATTCCTCAGCAGTCAAAGGGCTGGTCATAATATTATGCTCAGTAAAAGGGACTTCGTGGCTTGTCAACCAAGCACGAGCTTTACGGCAACTGGTACAACTTGGTGACAAAAATAAAGTGATCATACCTTCCATCCCCTCTATAGACTTTCTCTATTTCATTATACTCTAATTTAAGAGAGTTTTCAATAGAAAATCCAATCTATTTCCCCTTAATTCTTCTAAAGATTCTATTTTTTTTCTAATCATTTCAGAGGTTCAACCTACTTGCCAATCTTCACAACTAGTGTTTTTCAAAGTATTTTGCTGCCTAGGAGAACTTGTACATCTAGCACAGTATTAACAATTTGGTGAGAGGGGGGGATGACAAATTGAATAGATTCGACAGCTACATGAGCTTCAACGGACATAGTCTTCCCACTGCAAAGCAAACTTCTCGTCAGATTTCATCTGCTCCATCAAACTATTGATACCATCAAACTTAATCATATCTCGAATTTTCTCTAACCAAAAAATCGTTATTTTTTTACCGTAAATAAAACGATTGAATCCAAAAATATGGGCTTCAATCCGTAGCTCAGTCCCATCAAATGTAACATTCTTTCCTACACTCGTCATAGCTCGGTAACGCCTACCATCCACTTCAACATCTGCTACGTAAACACCATCAGAAGGCAGATGAACTCGATCAAATGGAGCTAGATTAGCAGTTGGATAACCGATTGTCCGACCTCTGGCATCCCCATGAACAACAAGCCCTTCTGTCATAAAAGAATAGCCCAAAAGTTGGTTAGCTAAAGAAACATCTCCTGATCGAATTGCCTGACGAATACGAGTTGAAGATATTTTCTCACCACCTAAGCTAACCTGCTCAACAACTTCCACTCTCCCCTCAAATAGGGTTGATAAAGCTTGCACATTTGCTCTGCAATTACCAAAATGATAATCAAACCCAGCTACTATAACCTTGGCGTTTACTCCTTTGATATAACGCTCTACAAATTCCTCTGGTGTATTGCTAGCAAACTCACTGGTAAACGCCGTTAAATAAAGATTATCCACTCCGTATTTCTCCAATAAGAGATAGCGCTGCTCTTGACTCGTTAAATGTAGTAGAAGTTCCGGCTCAAAACGCGAAAAAGCCAAACGAGGGGACTCTGGAAAGGTTAAGACAGTCACTGTTAATCCCTGCTCGTTTGCTATTTTTCTTGCTCGTTCTAGCAAGGCTTTATGCCCAAGATGAAGCCCATCAAAGTAGCCCAAAACCAATACCGTTGGCTCGTTTTGATGCAATTCTGTATAGTCTTTAATCGTTGTAATCTTCATATATTTATTTTATCACAGTTACAGAAATCTTTTAAAGTAAAACCTTGCTTGGTTTATAGACTTGGTCTCTTTTTTCAAAAACAGCAATGAGCTTACCAGAATGAAAACCAGCCAACCGTTCCTTCTCTGAGTCCAGGTCCACAAACCGTCCAAATGTGGCGTCTATGACTTGTTCATCCGTCAACTCGATAATCGGTAAATCTCCAATCCCCTGTTCAATCGGTTGTAAGAAACTAAGATCTCCTTGAGCTACCTTCCTCGCAATTTCTTCTAATGTCAAGGCATCTTCTAGCTTCATTCCCGCAGAGCCTGTCCGCTCCAGCTTGGACATGTGGCTAGCATAGCCCAACTTGCTCCCCAAATCAACAGATAGAGTTCGAATATAGGTTCCCTTACCACAACGAACACGAAATGTGAAACGTGCACAGTTATTAAGTAGTTGGATAGGACTAGTTCGCTCAAAACTATAAATATCAACTTGACGTTTCGGCCGTTCAACTACTTCACCTGCACGGGCATAGTCGTACAACTTACGTCCATTGACCTTAACTGCTGAATACATAGGCGGAATTTGAGTAATGGTTCCAACAAAACCTTTCATGGCATCATCAACTACTTGCTCAGCTATCTCTAAAACTGGTGTCTGCTCTAAAATATCACCTGAAGCATCTTCTGTTGTAGTCGAATAACCAATGGTAATTTCCCCCTCATAGACTTTCCCCTCTTCTTGCATAAACTCAATCATACGAGTAGCCTTTCCGACTGCAATGGGGAGAACTCCTGTCACATCTGGATCTAGGGTTCCACCGTGACCGATCTTCTTTTCCTGCAATATCTTGCGTAGCTTAAATACAGCATCATGCGAGGTCATGCCTGCTTCTTTTTTTAGGTTAATAATTCCTGAAATCATGCTTTCATTATAACACAAAGGACCACTCTTGTGAGCAGTCCGATAAGAATTTATATATCCCGATGAAACTCGCCCTCTAGATCAAAGAAGGGTTGAATATCTTGAACGTACTCCAGAACTCCTTGAAACTCACCTTGATTATCACGAACAGCCTTATAGACTACATAAACAAATTTGCCCATGGTTTCTGACTTGAACCACATGGATACCTGTTCTTTTTGTCCTGTGCGGAGAAGATCAAAAATTTTCTTAACCTTATCAAGAATTTTTGGCGGGTGACAAAGTTCAACATGGCGACCGATTTGACTGGGGGTCCGTTTAAAAATCATATCCTCAACAGGGTGGCTATCGTTATAATATTGGAAAATATCATCCTTGTTGACAAATGTCAGTTCAAGCGGTAAGTGGTTGAGAATTAAATTAGCTTGTTCAACAGACAGGTATCCATTACCAAAGGTTTGCGGGCTAGTTCGATCCTGAATCCGTTCTGATTTTTCCTTCGGTGTAAAAGTAATGGTGAACCGACCTTCTGGCGTGTCGATAATCTGTTGATTTGGCGCATTGATTTTCGGAGGATGAGGTTCCACTTCCTGCTCTGCTATTTCTCCAAAAACCTCCCGATGGGGTACCCACTTGGCTGTCGGTTTGACAATAGCATAACCGTAAACATTACTATCTTCCGCCACCTGGATCCAATCATCCTGAGTGAAAATCTCAAGTAAAATCATGAGAAGAATGGCCTCTTCCTTGAAAATCATTTCTTCGAATTCCTTAGCAAAAACTTCAAAGTTTTCTTTTAGAGCACTCATCTCACCACTCTCTAAAGATTGATAGGCGATTTTAAAGAGGTCACGAATCTCATCATCCACACCCCACATGACCTTCGGTGGTGCATCATGACCGTAACGTTCCATAATAGGGAAGAAGACTTTTTCCTTACGAGTATAGTGGTTTTCAAACTGTCCTAGAAGACTAAACTGGCGCTTCAAACCTTGAAGGAGCTGGGTTTGAAGTTCTGACTCTTTCACTTGATCATATTGATCTAAAATACGACGAATCCTAAGTAGTGCTGCCCGTAGAGCAAGGTTTTCTTGCTTAAAAACAGAGACAGGGTGACCTTCTTGATCAATATCCGCCACTTCTACATCAGTAATCGCTCCCTTGAAGAGGTTAGCATGGATATTGCAGAGACTCATGACATCCTCAAAGGTAATTCCTGTATCACTAGACATGAGCTCATGTTCCATCATGGAGATTTCTAAGGCAGAAACCCCCGTAAAATGCTGATTAAACTGAGCTTGGACTTCTTCTGGGTTCGCTCCATTGTGCAAATCCAAAAGAATACGTTTCAAAATCTCAATACGTTGGTTATTCATTCTTGTTCTCCCACCACATCATAGCCATTGTATTCCAGAACCTGCTGGATACGCTCAAGTGGAATCTTGGTCATCTTAGAACCTGTCTTAAGACTAGTCACCTTGCCAACTGTATGTAGCATAGCAGGATTAGCTAGGGGCTTAAAACCAAGGTCAATTAAGAGTTCTTTAACTTCGGGGTGCTGACTGATAATATCTGCCACAGGCAGATTTAGGTCGATTGTGTTCATATTTATTCTCTCCTTAATACTTCGTCCAAGACTTTTATCAATCTTTGTTTTTCCTGACTCTCATTGGTTTTAAATCTTACCAAAGGAATACCACATTTTCCCAAAATAGTATCCTTCATGCTATCGCGTTTAAATTGCGTACTGTTAACTTTATGAAAAGCATAACCATCTACCTCTACAGCTAGAACAGGCTCCTTCGTTAATCTATTAGTGATTAAGAAATCAAGATGAGTATTCCCATGACTTGCATAAATTGCCTCAGACTCTGTTAGTAAGTCAAAATTTTTCACAAGATTTCTCAATTTATAAGAATGTATAACATCTAAGTTATTATATTTCTCATCACTGGTAAATATTTCTTTTATCAAATGATACATCAAATTTTCAGAATCGTACCTAGATAGTCTTTTACGCTTACTAAGGTATTCTTTCCGCTCTTTCTCATATTGCTTATATAAATAATCAAAAATGGAATAAATCGGACTTTCTCTCACCTCAAAATTGTTATACTGTATATACCCCAATAAATCGCTGATGTTTTTATCTAATGATTGCTCATTCCCGGTCATAACAATAAATAGTTTCTGTTGATACCATCTTCATCATTCACCATTACATATAGAATTATCAGATACTATTTCTCTAAATTCTGACAATAATTTAATATACTCTTTGGGCTTGAAAGTATGAATAACATGATTAGCGGAAACTTTTTTATATATTATTTGCGGAGCTAAGGAAATAGCGTGCTGAGCGTCATCATCATCAAATGCTCCTACAAGTCCGTGATTTTCGTATCGCTTCCAATCGGCTTGAATAAGCAATATGGGGCATTTTGTTTTCTCAAAAGCTTCTGCATGGTCAATACCATCATAAAATCTACCATCAACGAAGGCTCTGGCAAAATCCGGGTCAAACATAGATAACGATTTAATTAGCAAACGCAAACTATCTGGGAATCCAATTTCGACTGGACTATCAGGGTGTTTATCTTGAAACTTCTTTATCTTTCGTGACAACCAACTAACAAACCAATTTGGAATTCTTTTGATTCTCTTATCAGAGGCTGGTACTTCCATATCTTTAAAATAATTTGCTAAATCTCTATCTGGTATATTTCCGATTTGATTAACAAGGTGCTTTAGTCCGTTATATACAAATTTATCTTGTTCTTTAAATCGTGGCATTTCAGCAGAAAAAATGGGTGCGTCCTCAAGAATAATTCCGGAAATATATTCCTGAATATTAGCAGCACACCAAAGAGCGATAATGCCACCTGATGAATTTCCACTAATAATAACTTTTTGTTTTATTACATTTTCTACAAATATTTTTATATCTTCACCAATAATTCCCCATGAATAATACCCCGGTGTCCAAGAAGACTTTCCATGACCTCTCACATCTATGGCGTATACTTGAAAAATTTTTGACAGTGGCAAAAGTACTTTCTTATAACTTTCCCACATACCCATTTGTGCAGGAATCAATAATAAACTTGGTCCATTCTTAGGACCAACCACATAGTTCAGCTTAACACTCCCTGTATCATAAGTTTTTTCTGAAAACCCGGCATTTACCAGCTTTCGATTATTTAGTTTTCCAGACAATTTTTCGTATGGATTTTTATAGTTCATTCAATATTCCTCCTAACTATAATTCTTGAACGTTTTACCTGATAACAATTCCATAAATCATTAAATCAAGATATTCTTTAACATCTTTTTTAAATTCATGAAAATTATCAAAAAACTCCAATGGATTATCTTGATATAAATGTAGATATTTCATTACAATTGCATCAATATACAAGACTTACCTTTATGACGAACCAACTGAATTGATTCAATACGTCCTGTCTTATCTTCTCCATCAATTAAAATAATTTTTTTTATCTTTTCCATATCTTAACTCTCAACGTTACTTATATTTTGTGCCCATTTCATCCTCCCTTCAATGCTTCAAATTTAGCTTTCATGGTTGGATTGTTGCGAGTCAGTTTCTTGACGGAGACATCATCAAGTTTATTATTAGCTAGACGTAGTTGGTTTTCACTGGTCGTAAGGGCAGCCTTAACAGCTTCCATACGTTTGATGGCTTTGTCGATTTCATCAATGGCTTTTTGGAAATTGTTGCTGGCCGACTGATAATTTTTAGCAAAGGCTGTTTTGAAAGTTGCTAGGTCTTCTTCAAAATGAGTAATATCAATATGCTGCTCCCTAACTAAAGCCAATTCTTGTTTGTATTTCAAACTATTAAGTGCAGCATTTCGCAAAAGTCCAATCAATTGGATAAAGAACTGTGGACGGACGACATACATCTTTTCATATTTATGGCTAACGTCTACAATACCCGTATTGTAGTAATCGTTGTCTGCCTCTAACATAGTCACTAGAACTGCGTATTCACACTCTTTTTCTCGGCGATCCTTATCTAATTCCTTGAAAAAGTCTTCATTCTTATGCTTTTTGATGGTATCATCAGCCTCATTTTTCATCTCAAACATAATCGAAAGGATTTCCACCCCATTTTCATCAAGCTCACGGTAAATATAGTCTCCCTTGGAACCACGCGCTGACACTTGGTTATCCTTTTCAAAGTAAGCATTTGGAAAGGCTAATTGGCGTACCTTATTGAACTCTGCCTCAGCATAAAGCTCTAAGCTTTCCCCAATCGCCTTGGTTGATTGCTGAGCCTTAAAGTTTTTGTAAAATTCCACCTGCTCATCCGCAGCTTTTAGACGCACTTCATACTCCTGACGGGTGTTCGCAAGGGCCAACTCTTGCTTCTGCTCCTGAACAGCCAAAGCCGCTTGAGCCGCATCCCGCTCTTTTTCAACCTTCGCCACCGCTCGCTGTAACTCTAAATCCTTAGCAATACCAATCTTATCTAGTTGAGCTTTTAGCTCTTGAATTTCTTGATCTTTTTGAGAAATAGCAGAGCTGATGTCAAACTCAGTCTGACTAGCTATTTTGTCCAACTTGGCAGTTAACTCAAAGATCTCCTTATCCTTATCCCCCAGTCGAGTCTGCAAATCATTTTCTGCCTTCTGAATCAATAATTCTGTCTCACGCGCCAACCGCTCATGGACTTCCTTATCAAACTCCGCACCGCGCACCTGAGCTAACAACTGACTGTATTCTGTTTCATTAACCTGAAAAGCCGTCCCACAATGAGGGCATGTAATATTATGCATAATACTCTCCTTATCTCTCCTTCTATTATACCCAAAAAAATCGGTAATCAACCAATGATCATCTATCCGCTTATCATTTTTTAATCATAACTAAGAAAGGATTCCATTATAACAGCAGTCTTTCAAGTATTTCAACCACTCCTCCCCCATTTTGTGCTATACTAGTCTTAAAACAAGGAGGTTCTTATGATAAAACTCATCGCCCTTGACATGGACGGAACGTTGTTAAACGAGAAAAAAGAGTTAATGCAACCACAGATTGAAGCAATCCACAAGGCTGTAGAGTTAGGTGTCACAGTTGTACTTTGTACTGGACGGCCCTTGATAGGTGTAAAGCCTTTCATCAAGCAACTTGGTTTTGACACCAAGAACGAGTTCATCATTGTCAATAATGGTTGTTCAACTCATTCTACCCGTGATTGGAGTTTAATCGATTGGGACGAACTGACCCCTGATGATCTTGACCATCTCAGCAGTTTTACAAATAGTGATGACGTGCAACTTTCTCTATTTGATGAAGCAGAATATTTCGTACTGGCTGAAAAAGCTAACAAGATTGTTCGTATGGATGCTCAAATCGTTGGCATGTCCCCGTTTGCTATTGACCTAACAGAAGCAAAATCTGGAAAGTACCGCTTCTTTCAGGCAATGTTCGTCGGTGAAAAGGAGGCAATTGATCAATTTGAAGCAGCATACAATCCACTCCTCAGCCAGAAATACTCAACCGTTCGTTCTCAGGATTATCTTTTAGAAATTTTACCAAATGGGGCCAGCAAGGCTTCTGGTCTGCAAAAATTGGCCAACCGCCTGGGAATTTTACCAGAAGAAATTATGGCTGTAGGGGATGCCAATAACGACCTTGAAATGATTGAGTTCGCAGGACTTGGTATTGCTATGGGAAATGCCAATGACGAGGTTAAAGCCATCGCCCAAGATATCACAGATACCAATGACAACAACGGTGTTGCCAAAGCTATTAAAAAACATATTTTGTCATTGAGAAGCTAATTAGAAACGAAGATGCAGAATGGCTAGTGCATGTCCCATCAAATTGATACCCTATTAAACCAATTCAAAGATTTACGAAGGAGAAAATATGAAATATCCAACACTTTTAGATCGATTTTTAGTTTACGTAAAAGAAAATACTCGCTCAGATGAAAATTCGACAACTACTCCATCTACTCAAAACCAAGTAGAATTTGCTCAGAATATCCTGTTACCTGAGATGAAGCGCATTGGGTTGCAGGATGTTCACTATCTGCCAAATGGTTTTGCAGTGGGAACTCTACCTGCCAATGATCCTAGTTTGACACGTAAGATTGGTTTCGTCGCTCACATGGATACAGCGGATTTCAATGCTGAGGGTATCAATCCACAGATAATCGAACATTATGATGGAAGCCCAATCACACTTGGCACCTCTGGTTACGAATTGCATCCAAAAGATTTCCCACAATTAGCAAATTATCATGGGCAAACCTTGATTACTACGGATGGTACGACCTTGCTAGGTTCTGACGATAAATCAGGTATCGCTGAAATTATGACAGCCATTGAATTTTTAGTAGAAAATCCTGACATCAAGCATTGCGAAATTCGAGTAGGCTTTGGTCCAGACGAAGAGATTGGAGTTGGTGCTGATAAGTTTGATGTAGAGGACTTCGATGTAGACTTTGCTTACACGATGGACGGAGGGCCACTTGGTGAGCTTCAATATGAAACTTTCAGCGCTGCCAGTGCCAAGATAGATTTCCTAGGGCGCAATGTTCACCCTGGATCTGCCAAAGACCAGATGATTAACGCCTTCCAAATGGCTATTGACTTCCACAACGCACTTCCTGAAACAGACCGACCTGAAAAGACAGAAGGCTACCAAGGCTTCTTCCATTTGATGAATATGGAAGGAAGTGTTGATAGAGCTTCTACTAACTACATTATCCGCGATTTTGAAGAGACTGATTTCCAAGCTCGCAAACAATTGATGTTGGATATTGCAGAAAGAATGAATGCCAACTTTGATACACAACGTGTTCTTGTTCATCTTCACGATCAATACTACAACATGAAAAAAATCATCGAAAAAGATATGACCCCGATTACAATCGCTAGGGATGTAATGGAAAACTTGGGCATTAAGCCATTGATTGAACCAGTCCGCGGTGGTACAGATGGTTCTAAGATTTCCTTCATGGGTATTCCAACACCAAATATCTTTGCAGGCGGAGAAAATATGCATGGTCGCTTCGAATTTGTCAGTCTTGAAACCATGGAAAAGGCTGTTGATGTGATTTTGGGTATTGTATCCTACAAATAAAAATCAAAAAAGTTAGGTTTCCGGTAGAAATCTAACTTTTTTAAATTCCAAAATATCTGTATCTAATTCTTGTATTATTGAACTAATACTGTTATAATAGATATATAAAAACGAAAGGAGTTTCACTATGACAGAAGAATTCTTTATACAAGGTCTTCTCATTGGTATTTGGGGAACAGCACTGCTGTTTTCAGCAATTTGGACTATCCTCGTTACCATTTCCAACTATATCCTCTTTAAAAAAGCAGGTTATGCAGGATGGAAGGCCTTGATTCCTATTTACAATCTCTACATCCAACAATGTATTGCATTTGGATATGAGAAGAGATGGTTTATTCTTTTCTTACTTATAGCTGGTCCGCTTTATGGTATCTATCTAACCTATTGTTTCGGTCGCAGTTTTGGTCTATCTGCTATCCAAGCCATCTTCTATGTCCTTTTTACCCCTATCTTTAACCTCTACCTAGCCTTTAATAGTGATAGTCGCTATCAAGGGCCACAGGATTTCTTTATCGACTGATATTCTTCAAATATAAAGCTTAGACTTTGATGACCTTGCTTGATAAACTCTAGTTTTATCTACACCTACATCCACCTAAGCTGATTTTGATTGAGTATAAGTGGTAAATTTCCCAGACAATAAGAAAAGCCTTCATGTACTAAATCGCATCCAAAATGTTAGATTTTTCTCTAACTTCTGAAGCTCAGTGCATACGAAGGCTTTTTTCATGCAAACATAAAGATTAACAGTAACCGCCCCATAACGGAGTATATAGAAAACATCCCAAAGTCTATATTTGACTCTGGGATGTTTTTCTATTTACAGTTCCGTTGAATGGTTTCATTCCACGGTAAATAAGCCTCTAGCACCTCCTTTTTTACGAGTGTCTCCTCATTAGGCAAGTGTTCTAGAAGATAAGTCATATATTTCTCTGAATCAAGGCCGTGTCTCTTGGCTGTTTCCAAAAGACTCAGAATGATAGCTGTCGACTTGGCGCCCTCAAAGCTCTGAGAGAACAACCAATTTTTACATCCCATAACTAAGACCTTTATCGCTCGCTCAGCTATGTTATTAGACAGGACTAAGTTGCCGTCCGAGAGAATGGTTCTGAAGGTGGATTCGTATTTTAGGCTGTATTCTAAAGCAGTACCCAATTTAGACCCTGGCAAAACAGCTTGTTTGCGACACCAGTCAAAGAACTCATCCATCAAGGGAGTCAACTCTGCCTGTCGGTTGTACAATCGCTCCTCAGCTGATAATCCCTCCCATTCCCTTTCAAGGCTAAACAATTGGTCACAATAAGCTAATCCCTTAGCGCCTAGAGAGGTCGTATCCGCCTTCTTGGGAGTTGCCTCGAAGAATTTCCGTCTCACATGTGCCCAGCAACCAACTAGTTGAGCCTTGGCTAGTTTGCGATAAGCACTCCACATGTCACAGTGAACATAACCCTCATAATCCCCAAGAACTTCCTGAACAACCAAACCACTTCGGCGCTTGTCATGGTGATAGAGGGTAATCCCTTGCGCTTCCTGTTTTCCAGATAAGAAGGTCCAATAGTAGGTTAACTGACGATCACATTCTAAGACCTTGTAAGAGGTTTCGTCCGCATGAAGAATGGGCTGCTCCAGCAACTTCTCGTGTAGAAGGGCATAAATCGGCTCGAAATAATATTGGCTAGACCTGATATGCCAGTTGGCTATTTCCTTGCGACTAATCGGTAAGCCGAGCTTGTTCCAATCCTCTTCCTGACGATAATTCGGCACTTTCAGATTAAATTTCTGATGAATCGTATGAGCAATGATAGAGGCTGATCCTAAACTATGGGCTAAAGGAGCCTTGACAATCTTATCGCTGAGATTCTTCTGACTACATGCCTGACACTTATAGGCATGTTGGATATGGTCAACCCGTTTTAATTGCGCAGGAATAAAGATCAACTCTTGACGTTGAACCGTTGTGCCAATCTCCTTCAACGGCCCCTGACAGTCTGGACAAAGGCAGTCTTCGCCCTGTAATTCGTGATGAACTATCTCTGGAGTGAACTGACTAAAAATAGCCTGACGAACTCCCTTAGTTTTCTTGCGTTTATTGGTAATCGTTTCTGTCTCAACTGGGTAAGTCAGCTTCTTCTTCAGGGAGACTTTCTTCACCAAACAAGCTCAGCTGACCGGGTTGATGCACTACCTTTTCGGATGATTTTCCGTAGAGTTTCTGTCTCAGATATTCAACCTGCTCACGAAGGAGGGTCAACTCGTTGGTAAGTTGTTCAATCGTTGAGGTCTGTTGTTTCATAATTGCCATTAACTCATCCATACGATTGAGCCTCCTTCTTTTTATCTTATTATACACAAAGAAAAGCCATCATTTCAATAGAAATCACGACTTCTTGTAGGTTTTATGTTAGGACTTATCGAAAATCCTTTCATGAGCCAGTCCACCTGCTCGGAAGTGAGGGCTTTAACCTCCTCTTCATTGTTTGGCCAAGTCAATTTCCCATTTTCAAAACGTTTATACAATAACCAAAATCCTTGTCCATCCCAGTAAAGAGCTTTGAATCGGTCTTTTCGACCTCCGCAGAAGAGATAGACCTGACCTGTGAAGGGATCTAGATTGAATTGACTTTTGACAAGGTAGGCGAGGGAATCAATCCCTTGACGCATATCTGTTTTTCCACAGACCAAGTAAACTTGACCTAAATCACTGAGTCGGATGGTCATAGGCTAGTACCTTGTCCAAGATGGTTTCCAATACCTCATGGTTGATAGTAATGAAAGAAAGTGAGTTCTACTTTTTCGGGACGAATTTTCAGCAGAGTAGCGTTTCTGTTTTTTCTCTCAAAGTGACGAGACTGTGGGGGTGAGTTTAAGGGGACGATAGGTGTTGGCATAATGAAAAAACCTCCATTTCTGTTTTCTATTAACAGTTTAAAGGAGGTTGGATTATTTTTATAGATACTTCGTTATTGGGCGGTTACGATTAACAGCATCATCAACACTAGACTGACCAAGATGGATAAGGAATTAAGATTGGCGGGCTCTGCTGAATAACTTCCAAGCTTTAAAGCATAAACAGGGGACATGACGGAAATCGGTGACGCTAGACAAACCAACAGCATGATTTTTCATCATTCTGTCAATAGGGAGAAGGAAATAAAATATACTTCCCATAAGGATATTTATGCACAACCTCAGACAGAGCAAATATATCAATCGCCCTATCTTTTTCAGATCTAGCTTCAAATCAAAAAGGATACCCAACATAAGCATGGCTAAAAATGGATTGGCACTGGCCGCTATAGAAGTAATAGATAAAATCCGACTGGGAATTTGCAGATTTAGACTAGAAAAAGCAAATGTCAGCAGGTAGACAGCAAACGGAACCGAACCAAATAAATTTCGCACTATACTCGCAATTCCCATCTTCTACCGTTCACTATCAAGACCAACTGCTAGAGTATAATTTCCTCCTAGTACCATAAGAGCATTCCCCGTGTCAAACAGTAAAACAGGTACCAGATAACTCACTGGAAAAAAAGCCTGTACAAAGGGAAGAGTAAAGGTTCCGATATTATAACCTGAAATCTGCATAAAGCCAATACTCTGGATTCGACTGCCTCTTCCACGGGCCTCCCAGTAACCAATCCCATCCATCACGAGATTCATAGCAAATCCAAAAAGCAAGGGAATAAGTAACCCTTCTCCCAGTTGGACTGAAGAAGCTGATACCAAAATCGTACAGGGTAAGGTCACATTCATCACAATGGCCGAAAAAATTCCTGCATCTTCCCGTCGCACCACTTTCCGTAATTTTAGCATATATCCTAGAGCAATCACTAGTAAAAAACCAAGTGCTCGAATCAAAATCTCCGCCATTTCAAAGCCTCCTAAATCTGTTTTATCATATCATATCTCATATTTTTAATGGTTTTTCTATCAATATATAATTTTTTTATATATTTCCCTTGACAAAAGAAATTCATAGGTATAAAATTTATATATAAAATATTTATATAAAAGGAGGGCAAATATGTACTATCCCGTATCATCAGTTTTAATCGAATTTTTGATACTCTCCATCATTGAAAAGCAGGATTCCTATGGATATGAGATTAGTCAGACCATCAAGATTGTTGCAGATATCAAGGAATCTACACTCTATCCCATTTTAAAAAAATTAGGAACTGCTGGTTATGTCACCACTTATTCGCAGGAATATCAAGGGCGAAAGCGGAAATACTACACTATTACTGCACTTGGACGTGGACACATTCCCTTTTTGCAAGAAGAATGGAAGGCTTACAAGGAGCAGATTGATGGTATTATAGAAGGGAGCATTAGAAAATGACACGCACACAATTTTTAAAAGAATTAGAAGTAAAGCTACAACCACTTTCAAGAAAAGAATACGATGAAGCGATGGAATATTTCACCGAACTTTTTGATGAAGCAGGAGCTGAAAATGAAGATGCTATCCTAAAGGATCTTGGTACACCAGAAGAAGTTGCCAAGGAATTATTGAGTAAACTTGCTTCTACTCCTACAATCATTCAGAGAGAGCAAAGCAGGGAGAAAAAATCAAGCTTTTCGCAAGCAAAGTCAGACTTTGATAAAGAGAAGAAGCGAATAGATTTATTAGACTTTAAGCGATTATCTATTAGGTTTGACACAGCAGATTTATCCATATTACCAACAAATGAAGAAACTGCCTACCTACTTTGTGATGAGGATAGTGGTGTAACGATAGAAAATCAAGCAGACCTGTTAACAATTCGACAATCTTTTAATCAAAAGGAAATTTTTTCATCTAACTTCACTTTAAAAACTCTTATACAAGATATCACTCAGCAAATCTTCTCAGACAATCATTTTCAATTATATCTTCCAAAAAATTACCAGCAAAAAGTACTCACTGTCCAACTTGGAAATGGCGATGTGAATCTGGAAAATTTAGCTATTTCAGGGGGAACAATCCAAACTGGTTCTGGAGATATTTTATGCAAAAACTGTCACCTTTCACAGATGAACATAGGTGCAGGCGCAGGTGACATAGGGCTTCTTTCTTGTCAAATCGATAAAGGAAATCTTCAAATTGGTAGTGGAGATATTAGCCTCACCAATAGTCAGGTGAAACAATTACAAATCGAGCTTGCCTCTGGTGATATTGACTGTACCCTTTCTCAGTTGGAAAACCTTGACATAGATTGCGCTAGTGGAGACATGGAGTTGACAAATTGCCAATTTATTGGAAAAACTTCCCTGACAAACGTATCTGGCGACATTTCTTTCCGTGATTTCCACAGTAATGCGAACACTACGTCGCTATATATCGAAACTGCCTTTGGTGATTGCGATACAAATCTAACTCTATCACCAAACGGGCGTGGTTTTGCTTATCACGCTCCGCAGGCAAGCGCTGAACTACATATTCAAAGTCAAACCGGTGATATTGAAATATTCTGATCCAAAAGAGCTCTTGGGCTCTTTTGATTTTTAAAGGAAATATCACTCTCTTTCAAACCAATCCTCTATCCCACTATTTAATGTGAAGATTCATATGTGACGATTCGCTAGACTACTCCCTCCTCCATTTGAATTTCCAGTCATTTTTTGCTAGAATATAGGGACTATTGAGGAGGTTCGTATGAAGCAACAAATCCATAATTTAAAGTTAGCCGAGCGTGGGGCTATCCTCTCTATTCTCGCCTACTTTTTTCTCTCTGGTGTGAAACTGACCGCAGGAAACCTCTTCCATTCTGCTGCTTTGACTGCTGATGCCTTCAACAATATTTCCGACATTATCGGCAATATTGCCGTACTTATCGGTCTGAGGATAGCTCAAAAGCCTGCTGATACTGATCATAAATTTGGCCACTGGAAAATGGAAGATCTGGCTAGTTTGATCACTTCTTTTATTATGTTTGTCGTTGGTTTTCAAGTTCTCTACGATACTATACAAAAATTGTTGACCAATACATCTGTCGAAATAGATATCATGGGGGCTATTGTTGGAATCTTTTCTGCTCTAGTCATGCTAGCTGTCTATTTTTACAACCATCGCTTAGCCAAGAAAGTACATTCCAAAGCGCTGGAGGCTGCTGCTAAGGATAACCTATCTGATACGATTACCTCTATCGGAACTTCCATTGCCATCTTTGCTGCTGCTCTAAATTTTCCAATCGTTGATAAGATTACTGCTATCATTATTACCTTCTTCATTTTAAAAACAGCTTACGATATTTTTATGGAAAGCTTCTTCACCTTGTCAGATGGCTTTGATGAGGAGCTTCTTCATAAATACGAAGAAGACATATTAAAATTACCTAAGGTTGTCTCTGTCAAATCACAGCGTGGACGAACTTACGGCGCCAATATCTATCTGGATATTGTCTTGGAAATGAATCCTGATCTATCCGTTTACGAGAGCCATGAAATTACCGAGCAAGTGGAACAACTCCTGATTCTCAAACATGGAGTTTTCGATGTGGATATTCACGTAGAACCCTCTGAACTTCCTCATGACGAAATGTACGAACATCTCTATGATAAACTCTTCCGCCTTGAAACCGAGATTCAATCACATGCCAAGGGGTACGAAAACCTGATTGATGACCAGTACCTTTTAATTGATGACAACGGTTGTTACTATAATAAAGAGAAAATGCTTGCGCAACATCCTGTTCAAACACTCTACCTATCCAACTACCAAATGGTATCTGTCAGTCAAAAGTCAAAACTGGTTACCTTTGAAATTGGCAACTATGTTCACACCTCTCTCTGGCGTCGTCATGAAAATTGGACCGTCATCTTCCATCAGATTTCTAAGAAACAAGTTTGAAAATGAGCAAAACTCTATAAAACCGTAAAAGACTTAGAATCAGTCAAAATGCTGATCCTAAGTCTTTTTTGATGGGCGTTTTAAAATTCTGGACTAGAGATAGACTTCTTATCTGGTCTCTCTAGCTTATCGCTTATCCTTCAACAGAAAAAAAGAGCACTACAGTTCTCAAAGCGTAGCCCCCCTATCAACATTAGAATAATTTCAAATTTAAAGATTGACTACTATATAATGAAAACTCCGACAAATACTGTTATACCTGCATTTCTCAGAGTTTTTAATTTTCTAAATAAAAGAAAAAAGATTGAAGAATATCTCCAAAATGGACTTTTTCTTCAATCTGAGAGCACTACGGCTCTTTCCTTATTTTTTTATTGTGGCTGTTGCCACATCCTCTCCAAACCACTTTTGAGAGATTTCTTGGAACTTGCCTTCCTTATATAGTTCAGCGAATGCTTTATTGATATTATCTACAAGAGTTGTATCAGATTTACGTGCGCCAACTGCAAAAGCTTCATTTTTAAAGCCAGCATCAATAATGTTGTGATCTGCTAGAATCCCCTCTTCTTTCAAATAGTAATTCGCATACACACGATCAATCAGGAGTCCATCAATACGATTATTTTTCAAGTCAATCAGTGCTTCATTAAAAGTCGCATACTGGCTGGCATCATTGTTTTTCACAATGTTCTTTAAAATGGTTGGTTGTGATTCAAAAACAGAATAACCTGATGATCCTGCTTGAGCACCTAAAATCTTATCTTTCATATCAGATACTTGACTAATATTGGAAGTCTTCTTAGCTACAAGGACTTGTTGATTATCCATATAAGGATTTGTAAAGAGAACTTTTTCTTTTCTCTCATCTGTTATCGAATAACCATTCCAAATCAAATCAATATTACCATTGTTCAATTCTGTCTCTTTCAAGTCCCAATCAATTGGTTGCCATTTAACACTGATATTATATTTTTTAAATACTTCCGTTGCTAACTCTATATCAAAGCCTGTATAAGAGCCATCTGTTTGTTCAAATCCCATCGGTACGAAGGTCTTATCAAAACCAATCGTAATAGACTTTTTAGATTCATAAGTCGACCATTTATCAACCTTAGTTGCTGAATTAGTTGATCCACAGGCCACAAGAGCCAGACTAATCACAAGAGCCGCAGCTCCAAGGAAAAATTTCTTCATCATCTTATTTACCTCAATGTTTCGGTTCAATCTTGATGATTTCATCTGCGATATTCTCAGCAAACTGCATATCGTGGGTTACCACAATTTGTGTAATACCTGTCGCCCTATTCTCCAAAATCAATTTTTCAACTTCTTTTCTCAATTCAGGATCCAAGGCTGAGGTTGGTTCGTCATAGCCAATAATCTCAGGATCAATCATCATAGCACGGGCCAAGGCTACACGCTGCTTCTGTCCACCTGATAATGAGAATGGATAGGAAGTAGCATGATTTGCTAGACCTAGGGTATCCAAGAGTTTACGGGCCTTATCTTCCGCCTCCGAGCGCGACATATTTTGCGTTTTCATTGGAGAGAGAACCAAATTTTCCAATACGGATAAGTGTGGAAAAAGCTGGAAGTCCTGGAAGACAAAGCCCAGCAAATGTCGCTTTCCTAACTCATCAAGTGGCAGTTCCTGACCATTATAAATCAAGATTCCCGAATCAATTGATTCTAAACCTGCCAACATCCGCAAAAGAGTAGTCTTCCCACCGCCAGATTGACCAACAATGGCAATAATTTTCCCCTCTGGAATGAGCAAATCATAGTTGGAGAAAATCTGTTTATTATCAAAACGTTTTGATAGATTGCGTAATTCTAACATGACTTTCTCCTATCTATAGTAATCAAATTTCTTTTCCACTTGCTTAGAAACAAGAGTGACAGCACCAATCATCAGGAGGTAGATGGCTCCTGCGATAAACATAGGAGCCAAGCTAGCATCTCGGTTAGCTGCTGTGCGACTAGCCAACAAAAGATCACTAACTCCCAAAGCATACACCAAAGATGTATCCTTAACCAAGGTCATCACTTCATTAAAGACGCTTGGTAAAACAATTTTAACGACCTGTGGCAAAACAATATAACGAATGGTCTGAACAGGTGTAAATTTCAATACCTTGGCTGCTTCGTACTGACCAGCAGGAATGGCTTCAATCCCGCCACGAAAAATTTCTGAAAAATATGCTGCGTAATTAAACGTGAAAGCGATAATAACCGCTGGCATCCGATCAAACGTAATTCCTACGCTCGGCAAGACATAATAAACAAAGATCAGTTGCAAAAGCAAAGGTGTCCCACGCATAATCAATACATAAATATGCAGCAACCACTGTAAAGGCTTAAATTTAACCTGCATCAAGAAGGCAAAAATGGCTCCCAAAGGCAAGGATAAAATCAATACGAGAAAAAATACCTGAAGGGAGATAACTGCACCATTTAATAGACTGGGCAGAACTTCCAAAACATAATCCATAAAGCTCTCCTAAAAGAATGATTGGGTTCTAGTATATCAAAAAATATCTTTTATTTCAAAGGATTTTTCAGAATTTTTAATAAATTCCCTAATTTTTTATATTTTGCAGAAAAGGAAAGGAGATTTTGAAAATCCAAATCTCCCTTATACTTATTCAACCGTTACTGACTTAGCCAGATTACGTGGCTTATCAACATCCAGACCACGTTGAAGCGTTGCATAGTATGCAATCAACTGCGTCGGCACAACCATGGCAATAGATGATAAGAATGGATGAACAGTCGTAACAATAATATCATCATCTTCTTTGGCTACTGCTTGATCCACAATTGTCAAAACATTGGCACCACGCGCCACGACTTCCTGAATATTTCCACGTGTGTGGCTAGCCAAATGTGGATAGTTTGAAATCAAAGCCAATACTGGCACTCCTTCCTCGATAAGCGAAATGGTCCCGTGCTTCAACTCCCCGGCAGCAAAGCCTTCACATTGGATATAGGAAATTTCTTTTAACTTCAAACTTGCTTCCATGGATACGTAGTAGTCGCTACCACGACCGATATAAAAAGCATTGCGAGTAGTTGCCAAAAGTTTCTCAACCTTTTCAGCAATAACATCTTTTTCCGACAGACTAGCCTCAATGGATTGAGCTACGATAGACAGTTCATGCACCAAATCAAATTCCTTAGCATAGGCATTGCCATTTGCATCACCGACAGCCTTAGCCAAGATTGCCAAAGTAGCAATTTGAGCGGTGTAAGCTTTTGTAGAAGCCACTGCAATTTCGGGACCTGCATGAAGCAGCATAGTATAAGTTGCCTCGCGTGAAAGTGTTGAGCCGGGAACATTCGTCACAGTCAAACTAGGGATTCCCATTTCATTGGCTTTCACCAAAACCTGACGACTATCTGCTGTTTCACCGGATTGACTAATCATCACAAAGAGAGGTTTCTTGCTCAGAAGCGGCATATTGTGACCCCATTCAGATGAGATTCCCAACTCTACTGGAGTATCCGTCAATTTTTCCAAGAAATCTTTTGCGGCAAATCCTGCGTGATAAGACGTTCCAGCAGCTAAGATATAAATACGATCTGCTTCTTGTACTGCTTTGATAATATCCGCATCAACTGTTACCTGACCAGCTTCGTTGGTATAAGCGCTAATAAGTTTACGCATAACAGTTGGTTGCTCATCAATTTCCTTTAGCATGTAGTAAGGATAAGTTCCCTTACCAATATCAGATAAATCCAGTTCCGCAGTGTAGCTACCACGTTCGATACTATTTCCCTCATAGTCCATCACTTCAACACTATCTTTTTTCACAATAACCAGTTCTTTATCATGGATTTCCATATACTCACTGGTTTCACGAATCATAGCCATAGCATCTGAACAGACCATGTTGTAACCACTACCTAGACCAATCAAAAGCGGTGACTTGTTCTTAGCCACATAGATTGTATCAGCATCTGTTACATCAATCAGAGCGAATGCATAAGAGCCTTGAATGATATGAAGAGCTTTCTTGAAAGCATCCAAGGTAGATAGCCCTTCCTCAGCAAAATGACCAATTAAATGCACAGCAATTTCTGTATCGGTTTGCCCTTTCAAGTCGTGACCTGTCAGGTACTCCTCCTTGATTTCTGCATAGTTCTCAATCACACCATTATGAACAAGAACGTGACTAACAGTTTGAGAAGTATGTGGATGAGCGTTGTTTTCAGTCGGTTTACCATGCGTTGCCCAACGAGTGTGACCGATTCCGGTTTTACCTTCGGTCTTATCTCCTACTTTCGCTGATAGTTCAGCAATACGCCCAACAGCCTTTACCAAATGAGACTGTTCACCTCCTGTCACAAAAATACCTGCTGAGTCATAACCACGGTATTCTAGCTTTTCAAGTCCTTGAAGCAAAATATCAGTTGCATTTGTATTTCCTACAACACCAACGATTCCACACATACATATCACCTTCAATGCTGGGCATTGACTTTCATTTTTTCATAAATTGGTCTAGTCAGATTTATATCAAAAAAAGACTGATAAAATCAGTATATAAAAAGATTCTATCTTTGTCAATATCTAAATTGGTCTAGTCAACTATTAAAAAATGAAGCAAAAGTTTCTAAGAATATTACTGAAAAAACTGGTCCTACCGGACCAGTCCTGTCTTAATAAAACCAAATTCGGATAAAGGGCTAACTCGAAAAGTTAGTCGTCCAATAATGTCTTTTCCAGCAATTAAACCAAAACTTCGACTATCCTTCCGATTCGTCCGAACATCATTGAGAACCAAATACTGTCCCTTTGGAATCACATCATACTTCCCTCCCGTCAAGGTTCCCAGGGTAAAGTCTTCTGTATAACTTTCCTGAGAATGAGGAGTCTTCAGATAATTTTCTGGGATGATCATATTGTTGCGATAAAGAACGTCATCCATGTAGGTAACACTCTCATTTTCAATCGCAATCACACGACTGACATACTCTTTTCCCTCATGTTTGTACAGGATAAAATCCCCATGATGTAGACGAACATTGCGGGCTGTCACGATGAAGTCATTTTTCTTCAAATAGTTATTTGCCATCTCCGCTGTAATCGTAACAGGTTCAAACAGCCAAAGCCTCAACCCAATGATGCCAAGAATCAATAAAATGAATAAGCTAACTTGTTTTATTAAATCTCTTTTTACCATAATCTCTCCATTTCAACTCTATTATACCATATTTCAAAACGCTTCGTTCATGAGATGGCGGTAAATTTCCTCAGCAATAACCTGATTTCCTAGCGGGTTCAAATGCAACCCATCGCTATAGTAGTCTAAGTGATTTTTAGTTAGTGGATAAAGATTGATAACCGACAAGCCTAACTCTTTCCCAATTTCAGGAATCATCACCTGTAGCTCATCTTCAATAATTCGATTATTAAGCCCAAAACGACTGGTAGGTACGAATGGAGGAACAACCAAATACACATCTGGTTGACTAGGCAACTTCATGTAACGCTCTGCCATTTCTCGATATTCTCTCTGAAACCTCTCCCTATTCCAATAAGGAGCGCGACTGTCATTACTACCAATCATTACGATAATAATATCTGCGTCATTATCAAGCAACAACTGAGCATTTTTTTCTAAAAAGTAAGGATAATCTGCCGTTGATTGAAGAGAACGACCACTCAAACCATAATTTGAAACTTGATAGTGAGCTCCCAACCTATCTGCCAAAACACAGGGATAGGCATCCCTTTCCCGATTTTCCAATCCATATCCGTAGGTCAAGCTATCACCTACTGCTGCTACCTTAATGGTCCCACTTCCAACCGTTAGGACCTCTGGATACATATTATCTGACACGCAAACCCCTTTCTATTTTTATTATTTTCTATTGTAACATCTTGAAAAAAATAAATAAACTGATAAATTTGTGATATAATGAACATTATGAAGAAACAAGTAATCATTATAGGTGGAGGAATCGTTGGTTCAACCGCAGCCTTCTATCTCTCCCAAGAAGTAAATGTCAACCTTACCCTCATCGATTCCGGTATCGGAACAGCAACTCGTGCTGCTGCTGGTATCATCTGCCCTTGGATGGCCCAGAAGAAAAACAAGGACTGGTATAAGCTGACCTCAGACGGAGCGGTCTTCTATCGTCAATTGGTAGATGATTTGGAAAAGTCTGGCGCTAGTGACATCCCTTTTAAACAGACTGGAACAATTGGTCTTAAAAGTAAGCCAGAATTGCTAGATAAGATCCAAAAAATTGCTGAGGAACGCCGCCTTGATGCTCCAACAATTGGCAAGATTACACCACTTGTAGGTCCAGAAATCACAACCTATCTTCCCCCGCTCAAGCCCGACTATTTCGGCGTTCATTTAGAAGGGGGCGGTCGAATTGATGGCGGACGCTTGATAGATATTCTACAGGAGCAGTTTCTGAAAAATGGAGGAAGCTGCTTGAAAGGAGAGGCAACATTACTCGATGCTCACACAGTCAAAGTAGGTGACCAAATACTGACAGCAGATTCTATTATTCTAGCAACAGGCGCATGGCTACCGCATATTTTGGAGCCACTTGGTTATCAGGTTGATGTCCGACCGCAAAAAGGTCAGCTACTGGAATTAGATACTGACTTTGAGAGTGACCACTGGCCAGTGTGCATGCCGTATGGAGAGATTGATTTCCTACCTTTTGAAGATGGAAAGTTTATCATCGGGGCTACACACGAGGATGATATGGGCTACGATTTATCTCTTGATAGCAAAAAAATTCAGGCCATGCATGAAAAGGCGGCAGAGTTTATGCCTGAACTAGCTAATTTCCCTGTTGCACGAACTCGTATCGGTACTCGTGCCTACACCTCGAACTATGCTCCATTCTATGGAACGATCGCAGACATGCAAAACGTCTGGGTCGCTAGCGGTCTGGGATCAACTGGTCTAACAAATGGCCCATTTATCGGTTGGCAAATCGCTACTGAAATTTTAGGTCAAAATACAAATTTTGACCGTACCGCTTATTCACCAGATTATTATATTCAAAGGGTCGAGAAATAATATTTCTCGACTCTTTATTTGATTAAAACATCAAATCAAATACATTATCATAGAGTTGTTAAACTAGCTCGCAGAAAAAGTCTACCATAAAAACAAACATATGTGAGTTGATGAATAAAATAACCAGAAAGTTACTAATCCTATCATGAATAAGAATAAAGATAAAGTCGCTACATGATCAATATATAAGTTTGCACCTTAACATGATAAAACACAGAAAAAAAGCCTGCTGTACAAGTCGAAAAACGGCTCTATAATTTCTGTAGTGGGTAAACCCCACTGTGGAGATTATAGGGCTTTTTGAGTATCAAAAAAGTCCCACAAGACTTATAATGAAAAGCGCTTAAACAACTCATTAGAAAGTATCTTATGGAACACATCAATAATACCACATTACTCATCGGAATTAAAGACAAAAATATCATCTTAAATAAAGCCATTCAACACGATACCCATATCGAAGTCACCGCTACACTTGATTATCACCCTCCCAAATGTAAACACTGTAAAGGAAAACAAATCAAATACGACTTCCAGAAACCTTCTAAAATCCCTTTTATTGAGATTGCTGGTTTCCCTAGCCTCATTCGTTTGAAAAAGAGACGATTTCAGTGCAAGTCCTGTCGAAAAGTAACTGTTTCTGAAACATCTCTCGTTCAGAAAAATTGCCAAATTTCTGAAATAGTGAGACAGAAAATCGCTCACCTATTGCTCAACAGAGAGGCTCTTACCCATATCGCTGCTAAGCTCGCTATCTCTACCTCTACTGTCTATCGCAAGTTCAAGCAATTTCATTTCCAAGAGGAGTACACTACTTTGCCAGAAGTGCTTTCCTGGGATGAGTTCTCCTACCAGAAGGGAAAACTGGCCTTCATTGCTCAGGATTTTAACACCAAGAAAATCATTACCATCCTTGATGACAGACGTCAAACAACCATCCGAAATCATTTCTTCAAGTACTCGAAAGAAGCTAGAAAAAAAGTTAAAGTCGTCACTGTCGATATGTCTGGAAGTTATATTCCTCTCATCAAGGTTCTATTTCCTCAAGCTAAAACTGTTCTCGATCGTTTCCACATTGTCCAGCACATCAATAGAGCTCTCAAGCAAACACGTATTGAAATCATGAAGCAATTTGACGATAAATCTCTTGAATACAGAGCTCTTAAGTACTACTGGAAACTTATCCAAAAAGATAGTCGGAAACTGTCTCTTAAGGCGTTCTATGCTCGAACCTTTAGAGAAACATTAACTCCTAGAGAATGTCTCAATAAGATGTTCAAACTAGTCCCTGAGCTTAAAGATTACTATGACCTGTACCAGTTACTCCTTTTCCACCTGCAAGAGAAGAATACTGAGCAGTTTTGGGGCTTAATTCAAGACGCTTTACCTCATCTCAATCGCACCTTTAAAACCGCTTTGAGCACATTTATTCGCTATAAAAACTACATCACTAACGCCATTGAATTGCCTTACTCTAACGCTAAACTTGAGGCCACTAACAAACTCATCAAAGACATCAAGCGCAATGCCTTTGGTTACAAGAACTTTGACAATTTCAAGAAACGTATCTTAATCGCTTTGAACATCAAAAATGAGAAGACGAAGTTCGTCTCCTCTCGCGCTTAGCTATAAGTCACCCACTACAGTTGACAATGAGCCCGAAAAACTTGATACAATAGGCTTTTTTAAGCATATTATTATTTTACAGTACGAACACGCATTGTATTTGTTGAACCAGCAACACCTACAGGAACACCCGCAACGATAACAATATCATCACCTGACTCAACAAGGCCTTGCTCTTTCGCAACGCGCTCTGCCAAGTCGAACATGTCGTCTGTTGAACTTGGACGCTCAGTGACAACTGGGATGACACCCCAGTTCAACATCAATGATTTTTGAACTTTCTCGTCAAATGTTACTGCCAAAATATCAGCATTTGGACGATATTTAGAAATTGCACGAGCAGAATATCCAGTTTCAGTCGCAGCAATAACCAATTTGATGTTCATTGAATGAGTAGCATCTTTAACTGCTGATGCAACAACGTCTGTTTTATTGTTACGAATGAAGGCATCAGATGACAAACGACCGTATTCTTCAAGAAGAGTTTGTGCATTCTTGCTGATTGTCGCCATTGTGCGAACTGCTTCAACTGGGTATTTACCGTTTGCAGATTCGCCAGAAAGCATAGTTGCATCTGTACCATCAATAACAGCATTAAACACGTCTGAAACTTCTGAGCGAGTCGCACGTGGTTTTTCAGTCATTGTTTCCAACATGTTTGTTGCTGTAATAACTGCCTTACCAGCCGCATTCACTTTAGTGATAATCATTTTTTGGTAAACTGGAACCATTTCAAATGGTACTTCAATCCCCATGTCTCCACGAGCAATCATGATACCGTCTGCTGCTTCGATGATTTCATCAATGTTATCAATACCTTGTTGGTTCTCGATTTTTGCAAACAATTGAACATGGTCATTGCCAGTTTCTTTACAGATATTGCGAACTACTTCTACGTCTCTTGCGGTACGAACAAATGAGATGGCGATGAAGTTCAAGCCTTGCTCAAGACCGAAACGAATATCTGCGTTGTCACGATCTGCAAGAGCTGGGAAAGGAATTTTAGTGTAAGGAATATTTACACCTTTTTGTTTTGCGATAACACCATCGTTTTCAACTAGAACAATAAACTCACGGTTTACAGCGTCTTTTTCAACAACAGTCAAACCGAGCTTACCGTCGTCAACGAGGATTTGTTTACCGACTTCAACATCGTCAAAAATATCCAAGCCACCAGCTACGTTCAAAGCAATAACTTCTTTTGTAGATTTCACACCTTGTTTTGTAGTAACACGTAATTTATCACCGGTTGTGTAAGCGTACTCTTTAGCATCACCTTCAAACAATTCTGTACGGATTTCTGGACCTTTTGTATCCAACAAGAAGCCAACCTTCTTACCAGCAATTTCTTCCGCACGACGAACAGTTGCCATACGGTCACCTTGCTCTTTGTGGTCACCATGTGAGAAGTTGAAACGGAAGACGTTTGCACCTTCTGTAATCAGAGCAGCAATTTTCTGTGCTGATGCTTCAACATCCAATTTTTCGCCCCAGTAACCATCGTCACCGAATTTTTTACCGCCACGGATTTCTACCGCTGGACCAAGGGTTGCAACAATTTTAACACGTTTGTTCATCTCTAACAAAACTCCTTTTATTTTAATGGTCTTATGACCCTTCATTAACACTTTAAAACTACGCTACCTAGATTGACAAGTTACGGTTCAATTGAGCCAATCCCAAGTCCGCTTTATGCGGATTATTCACAACAATCTTACCTTCGGCTGTCAAACTGAACAAGGCACCCTCTTCGGCTGTACCGAGAATTGGGTTTTCAACCATTTGCTCATTACGAATTCCGACTGCAAGACCACCGCGACCTTCTTTAAGCAATTTAACAGCATGAGCACCCATGCGTGAAGCAAGTACACGATCACGCGCAGTTGGTGAACCACCGCGTTGGATATGGCCTAATTCTGTCACACGAAGATCGCTTGTATCTCCTGCTGCTTTCAATTCTTCTGCGAATTGTGCAACTGGCATAACTCCCTCTGCCAAAACAACGATACTATGTTTCTTACCATTTTCGTATCCAGCTCTAATCTTAGAAACAACATCATTGATATTAAATTCTTCTTCTGGAACAACGATCACATCTGCACCCGAAGCAATGCCTGCCCAAAGAGCAATATCACCGGCATGACGTCCCATTACCTCAACAACAAAAGTACGGCGGTGGCTTGATGAAGTGTCGCGAATCTTATCAATCGCATCCATAGCAGTTGTTACTGCTGTGTCAAAGCCGATAGTGAAGTCTGTACCAACGATATCGTTATCAATCGTCCCAGGTACACCGATAGCTGGGAAACCATGTTCTGTTAAGCGCATTGCACCGTGGTAAGAGCCGTCACCACCAATCACGACCACACCTTCAATGCCATGTTTTTTCAATTGCTCAATCCCTTTTAGTTGCCCTTCTAACTTGGCAAATTCTGGATAACGAGCTGAACCGAGGAATGTTCCACCGCGTGAGATAATATCACCTACAGAGCGAGCAGATAGTTTGTGAATATCACCTGCAACCATACCTGCATAGCCTTCGTTGATTCCATAAACTTCCATTCCTTCTGAAATTGCTTGGCGAACAACTGCACGAATAGCAGCGTTCATACCAGGGGCATCACCGCCACTGGTCAAAACAGCAATACGTTTCATTCGTTAATGCTCCTTTTACTTTTCATTTTAACTGTCCTATTATAACATACTTAAACTAAACTTGCTTGACTTTTTACTATATTTTTATCGAAAAATCGTTTTCATGGCAAATTCAGCCAAGTCGGCTTCTAATTGAGGCGTTTTCATAACCATATAGCGTTCTGCTTGAATTGTCTGGTTACTATCTTGATAATGTAAAACAACGGGAATAGAACCTTTGTATTTTTCCAGAATACGAGCAACAGCATAATCATGCTCTTTGTTCTCTAACAGAATCCAGAATTTTTCCAAACTGATGGGTTCTACCTTTTCCAGAACCATCTGCAACCGACCATCACGTTCTTGAATCCTACCAGTAATGTAAGCAGTTACTCCTTCTTCTAACACCGGTCCATATTGACGATAAGCCTCTGGAAACAAAGTGACATCTAGTTTTCTCTTCGTATCTGTCACTTGGAGAAAAGCCATTTGTTCCCCAGTCTTTTTGGTCCGAATTAAACGAATGCTTTGCATTTGTACCAATATTGTCGCTCGATTTCCTGCTACTAAGTCAGCCAAATCTACAAAAGATCGCTGAGCATTCTGATAGATAGCGACTAAAGGATGGGGACTGATACCAACTCCCATCAATTCCTGCTCCATCATAAATTTCTCACTGTCACTATAGTCCTCTGCTTCTATCCAACTATAAGTATCTTCTGCAAAAAAGGAACCTATAGCTTCTACAAAAACGAGTAGATTGTCTAAGTTCTCCAGAATTTTTCTACGATTGTTCTCAAATTCATCAAATAGGCCAATCTGAATAAGCGGGATTATGAGTTCCTTCTTTTTATAGTTATCAGGCAGACGCAAAATGAAATCTTCAACTGACTTATAAGGGCGATGTTCTAAAATCCATAAAGCAAAGTCTTTTGGAAAGCCTTTCAGTGTTTTCAATCCTAGATAAATCTTATCTTGTTCCACCTTATCATAGTAGGGAACATGATTGATTGTCAGTTTTTCCACTTTAAAATTAAACTGCAAAGCATCTTCAATGTAATTGCCGCTAGAGTGATTGAGCATAACTGTAAAGAATACATCTGGATAGTGAGTCTTGAAATAAGCCATTTGAAAGGCGAGTGCCGAGTAAGCGTAGGCATGGCTACGGTTAAAACCATAACCTGCAAATTTAGCCATCATGGCAAAGATTTCTCTAGCCTTGCCTTCCTTGTGTCCCATGCTCAAAGCACCTGCAAGAAAATCAGCCTCCATTGCTTGCATTTCCTTGGCATTTTTCTTGGACATGGCTCTGCGGAGCAAATCAGCTTTTCCCAGTGTAAAACCTGCATAAGTCTGAGCAATTTGCATAACTTGTTCCTGATACAACATAATACCATAGGTCGGCTCCAAAATAGTTGCTATCGACGGATCCAGCAAATCGATCGTTTCTTGCCCATGTTTGCGCTTAACAAAGTTATCCGAATAATCACTTGCCCCCGGTCTATTTAAACTAGTTGTGGCCACAACTTCTTCAAACCGCTCAGGCTTCACCCTTCTTAGCAGATGAACAGCACCAGGTTGCTCAAATTGAAAAATTCCCTTGGTTTGTCCTGCTGCAAAGAGTTCCAAGGTTTTCTGGTCCTCCAAGTTAATGGCAGCAATGTCAATCTTTTTCTGGTACTGTTCACGCACTCCCTCAGCCATTTTTTGAACAAAGGTGAGATTGCGCAGACCCAAAAAATCCATTTTGAGAAGACCATTTGCCTCAACAGCATGAGCATCGTATTGAGTCACCAACATGTCATCTCCGATTTTTAAGGGAATCGTATCTGTTAAGTCCTCATCACTCATCACCACACCTGCCGCATGGATGGAGGTCTGGCGAGGTTGCCCTTCAATTTGCTGGGCGATAGCAAAGGCTTTTTTATACTCTATCTTACTATTGATTATCTGGCGGAAGGAGGCATTGCGTTGATAAGCTGAATCAAGAGTATCCCTAAAAGAAATTTTCTTTGTAATATTAGTCAATTCGTACTCAGGTGTTCCAAAGCGCTTAAAAACATCACGGATAGCTTGCTTGGCACCAAAGGTAGAATAAGTCACTATTTGCGCAGCATGGGTCGAACCATATCGATCACGCACATAGCGGATAAAGTCAGAACGATGAATATCCGGAATATCAATATCAATATCCGGCATAGAATAACGTTCCACATTGAGAAAGCGCTCAAACAGCAAGTTGTGTTTTACAGGATCAATACCTGTAATATTCAAAACGTAGGCCACCAGACTTCCCACCGCAGAACCACGCCCCATTCCCATATAGTAGCCCTGACTGCGCCCAAAACGAAGCAAATCCCAAACAATCAAAAAATAGTCGTCAAACCCCATTTCATGGATAACAGACAGCTCTCTCTCCAAGCGCTCTTGGTAGATAGAATGGTTTAATTGCTTATTCTGTAAGCCTTGATAAGCTTTTTCCCGCAATTCTTCTGCTGCAAGTCGCTCTCTATTAAAACGTGGCAGTTTCAAACCTGTATCAAGATGGTAAGAAATTCCCTGAACTAACTTTTCCAAATTGCTGACAGCCTGAGGAAAACGAGCGATAAATAGATTGGTTAAACTATCAGCAGACAGTAAGACTTGCCTGCTATCAATATCTCCCACTTGATTGAGGGGAACATTATCTCGAATGGCATGAAGAACCTGTAAGCTTTCCAATTGCCCCTCTTCAAAAAAACGTACCGTATGCAGAGGAAGGATCGGCTTGGCAAACTCTTGGATAGGGAGATCAGCAGTAACCCCAATATAATAATCCAGACCTAAATCCAACTGTGCAACATCAGAAAAATAGGGAACGATTACTGCTATATCGACTAAATACTGACGAATTGCTTCAAAATCATCCTGACCAGTCATTTTTGCAGTTGAAATTTTAAGTAAATTGCGATACCCCTCAGTCGTCAAAGCCACCAGTTGAGTCGTGATCTCCTGCTCATAGTCTGCCAACTTCCAATTCAGTTCGCATCCGATGAGCGGCTGGACGTTTTCCCTTTGGCAAGCTACCATGAAATGATAAGCTGCGTAAAGGCTATTCTTATCCATAATTCCCAAGGCTTGATACCCTAGCTCTTTAGCCCTGCTAACGTACTCTTCTATTGTTACCATGCTATCCATAAAAGTATAGACGGTTTTGGTATCTAATTGTGCTAGCATGGTTTTCTCCTTCTTGTCTTTCTTCCATTATACCAAATTATCATGTAAAAATATTTTTCAGACATTTAAAACATTTTACTTGAAAATTTATATAGATTGTTGTATTATTTATATAAGACATAAATACGAAAATAAATCCTTAGAAAGGACACGATTATGGCTTGGAAATTTGACAACAATATCCCCATTTACATTCAGATTAGCAATACTATCAAACTCCAGATTATCACTAATCAATTAAAATCAGGAGATAAGCTACCGACCGTTCGCGATTTAGCTGAAATCGCTGGGGTCAACCCTAATACCGTTCAGCGAGCCTTGTCTGATTTAGAAACGGAAGGATTTGTTTATTCCGTCCGTACGACAGGGCGATTCGTGACAGACAATCAAGAATTGATTGCACAGACTCGTTTGCATCTAGCCCAGAAAGAACTAGAAAACTTTGTTACCAATATGTTGGACTTGGGCTTCAAACAAGATGAGCTACCGCATCAATTGGATGACTACTTGAAAGGAGTTACTTATGAATAATCCGTACACTTTAGTTGAGCTACAACAAGTCTCAAAATCTTATGGTGGAGCTGTTGCCCTCAATAATGTTAACTTGAAACTGACCGCTGGAAAAATCATTGGACTCTTGGGCCCAAATGGATCTGGTAAAACAACCATGATCAAATTGCTAAACGGTCTCTTACAACCTGAATATGGCCAAGTACTTATTAACGGTCGTACTCCTTCACCAGAAACAAAGGCTATCGTATCTTACCTCCCAGATACAACCTACCTTGATGAACATATGAAGGTTCTAGATGCTATCGCATTTTTTGAAGATTTCTACGCTGATTTTGATAAAGAACGTGCTCTTCACCTCTTGCAGGATCTAGGCATTGATTTAAACAGTCGCATGAAACATCTGTCTAAAGGAAATAAAGAAAAAGTACAGTTGATTTTAGTGATGAGTCGTCAAGCCCAACTCTATATTCTAGATGAGCCAATCGGAGGTGTCGATCCTGCCGCTCGCGACTATATCCTAAAGACCATTGTCAATAACTATTCTCCAACTGCTTCTGTTATTATTTCTACACACTTGATTTCAGATGTTGAACAAATTTTAGATGAAGTGATTTTTCTTCACTACGGGAGCATCATTCGTCATGGAAATGTGGATGATTTACGAATCGAGAGCGGCGAGTCAATCGATGAACTTTTCCGCCAAGATTTTAAGGCTTAGTTAATATAAGGAGATGACTATGTTTAGAAAATTATTGAAACATGAATTCCAGTCCGTCGGAAAATGGTATCTGGGAATCTACATTGCCTCTTTAGTACTATCAGTAGTGTTGGGTTTTTGGCTCCAAGCTCTGGCTCTTCGAACACCGATTGGAAATACTGAACCCAATGTAGGTGAGATGGTCCTTCTTGGAACATCCTTTATGACCTTTGGTATTTTGATTGCAGCACTCTTTCTCTCAACATTCTTCCTAGTAATCAATCGTTTTAGAAAAAATGTCTATGGTCGCCAAGGTTACCTCACCATGACCCTACCCGTTGACAGCCATCAAATTATTCTAAGTAAGCTCTTGGTATCTCTTGTCTGGTACATCTTAGCAATTATTACAGCTATCTTTTCTATCGGAATCGTTATTACACTGATTCTGATGCCAAGTGATAAGAATGCTCTTTCCCAACTACAAATAATCATCCAGAATCTGAACTGGACAACGTTGTTCAGTCGATTTATCTATGGTTTGATTGAAATTATTGCCAATATCCTCTTGATTTACTTTTCTATATCTGTCGGTCAACTTTTCAAGGATCATCGTTTTCTCTTTGCTGTCTTGACGTATGTCGGAATTGGAATTGTTGTCGGAGTATTGAGTGCCTTTCTTCACTTGAACAGCTCAGAAGCACTTTCTGGACTAGCTTTCTCTCTCTACCCAAGTCCAATCTTGTCTTTGATAAATATTATCCTTTCTTTTGCCTACTACTTTGGAACCTATTTCATTATGACCAAGAAATTGAATCTACAATAAACAAAAACATCTGTATCAATGAACTGGTACAGAAGTTTTTTAATTTTGCTAAAAATATGAAAGGAAATAACAATAGCAAACCATCATAGGCTGTAGTGCTGAGCTAGTTGTTCAAGTAAGCACTCCTTCTCCCTATGACTGGCAAAGCTGGCTTGAACAGCATATTGATTAAAGCGATAAAATTCTTCCTTATTTGTCCCAAAGTGCTCTACAAACAATCGGTATTCTTTATTTAGATTGGTATCAGAAACTGTACGATTATCCGTATTGATAGTAATCTTGGCCCCAGCTTGTAATAATTGACGATAAGGGAAATCTGCGAGAGAGGATGCGGCTCCGGTCTGAAGATTGGAGGTCAGGCACATCTCAAGCGTTGCTCCGCTATTGACAAACTCTTGGATGGCTTCTGGTTGATTGCTAAGAGCTGTACCGTGACCAATCCGCTTAATACCTAAGGTCAATGACTGAACAACATTTGTCACACAGCCACATTCACCAGCATGAAACGTCATTGGATAACCGAGAGATTGGGTAAATCGAATCAGTTCTTGAAGCTTTTCTGTCGGATAATCTGCTTCGTTTCCTGCAAAATCAAAGCCAACAAGTCCTCGTGGCGCCAGATCTGCGATAGCAGAAAAAATATCTCTCGTCCGACTAGGGTCGGTTTGTTTTAAGCCACAAACTAACAGTTTTGCAAGAACACCAAAATCCTTAGTCGCTTTCTCTAGACCTGTTAAAACAGCTTCGACACTTTCTAAAATTGTCAACCCTTGATCTGTAGATAATTCAGGTGCAAAACGAATTTCGATATATACCACCTTGTCCTTGGCAGCCTGTCGCACAACATCATAAGCTGCAAGTTCTAAGGCTTCTGCTGTCTGCAAAAGTGGTCGAATAAAATCAAAAGTTTTCAAATAAGTAAGTAGACTATCCACCTTTCCCGGAACGCTGACCAATTGTCGCAATTCGTCATCGCGATTGGGGATCTCAATCTCGGCCATCTGAGCCAATTGGCGTATAACTTCTAAAGACAAAGAACCATCTAGGTGGCAATGTAGCTCGGTTTTGGCTAGTTCATTTACGTTCAACACTGTCAAAGTGACCTCCTTTTGGTATATTGTTAACTATCATACCACAATTCAAAAGAAAAACAAGATTTTTCCACGTAAAAAGGAACGATTTTGCTTCATTATTAAAAAATATACGAAATTAACTATTTTTTCTGCATGTTAGATTATCAGAAGTCAGGGCTTATTCTAAGACAAATTTTTCATAAAAACGGGTTACTTTATTGCTAACACTCGTATCTTTCCTTAAAAAAACTGCAATAGCTCATTAACCACTGCATTTTGATCTCTTACTTTGAAGGAATGAAACTGAACTATTGATTCAATTCTGGGGTATCCATTTTTGTCACCTAGCCACAATAAACAAAAAAAGAACGATTGTTCAATCGTTCTCCTCTATGTACACGGAAGACATGGGATTCGAACCCACGCACGCTGTTACACGCCTACCGCGTTTCCAACACGGCCTCTTGAGCCTCTTGAGTAATCTTCCATACATGGAGCTGGTGGGAGTCGAACCCACGTCCAAACACCTGCCAACTTATTCGTCTACAACCATAGGTTATGTCTTATTTTAACCTGGACTCGATACATAACTCAAACCTAGACCAAGCGAGTCAGTAAATCTCTTTTGGAACTTCCTGACTAAATCCCAACGTAGCTTGTTAGTCTTAAGACTAACCAACAAACACAAGCAATTTGCGGTTAGTCACGCAGGCAGGTTTTTAAGCTGCTAATGCGTAAGTGTTTGTATTTTTTGCAGTTATATTTAACTGGCAATTTTACATCTGCCGATGAGTTGCAGAACAAGCCTCATAATGCCTGTCGAATCCGTAACAACCCCGAAAGCTTGATACAAAAAGTATTATAACAAATTTTTTTATAAATAGCAAAATTATTTTTAAAATAGTTTGGATTGACGATTCTTAGAAAACTTGTGACACTGCTAGGGATTGTAAACAAGTTCCGTAAATTTAGAGACTCTGACACCCACTCAATTTGTTTGTGTAAATTGTACATCCCCTGTAAGACAAACATCCTACTTTTTAATAACTTTCTCCGCCTCTATGTCCGGCTTATTATTTAAGACACCTAAAAAGACAAGAATACTAAGAATGATACAAATCGTTTGTTCGAGTTGATTTATAGTGCGAGTAATCTCGATGTGAAAATAATTAACTAAAATATTATCAATCAACATAAGCATCAAAGATGTAAAACCAACCCAAAACATATGCTTTTTTACACGACTTTTTAAATGTTTCATAAAATGCTTCATATTTCTTCTCCTTTTTATATAAATAGAACTGAATTTTAACATATAAAAATGGAGATTACAAGTAAATATACGTCTTTCAGCCTAATAGATCGTATTTTCCTATTTTATGTCATAAGATAAAATGATTGTAGATCTAGCGCAAATTTTATACGAAAGAAGTACAGCCTAAGAACCTATATTCACAACATCATAAAATCATTAAAATACGACTAATGTGAGGTAGTTTTACCAAAGCGACCTATGTTGGTACTGATTTTTCAACATCCTTGATTAATCTTCAAGAGTGGTTCAACCAAGAGAAAGTCCGCTATACTTACTCCCCAACGCTTTGGTATGATTTGCCAGCTTCCTTTGATTTTTTCAAAAATATCTACTGGACACTAGAACTCCTTTGCCATCACTTGACGAGCTACTAAAATCCCTGATTTTGTGCCATGAAGATTAGCTACATAAACCGTTGTTTCACACTTTGAGAATCAATGATGGCATGGATTGGCGAGACTGCTCTACCAGCTTTTGCTCACTTTTTTTAACAAGCTCTGTCAAAATGGTATCCTACATAGCACGACGAAAGAAACTTCATACCGTTAGGTCATGAGAGAGCATACACCATTGATAACCTCTTTTAGTGATGTACAAAGTTACATTAACAAGTTCTCGTTCAGACCATTTATAAGTGCCGCATTTGGAAAAGTAGGATTCAAGCTTAGCCCATTCCTGAGTGCTTAAATCAGTATCATATGTTTTTCATGTCATAGTTTTAGTTTAATATTTTTTGTGGATACGGGTTCTAAGAAAAATCCCCAGATTTGGGGATCTTAGGGAGAATAAACTATTCAAATGTTACAGCTTGTCCATTCTCATTGACACTATATGTCAAATCCTTCAGGTTAATAGCCGCTTCAGACACGATTGATTTGTCCGCATTGCATCGAGTGATGACAATGCTATTTTCATCTGGAGTCGCCACATCAATGCTACCGTTCAAATCAAAGGCTGCCGATTTGTTGCGATAAGTAAAGAGTTTGAGCAATGCTTTAACGACGGGACGTTGCACTTCTTGTGCAATTTCTTCACTTGTGTAGTAGTGACGGTTGATGTTGCGCCCCTCCTTGGTACTTTCAAGGAGATCTAGATCGTTTTTACCAGCCAAAAAACCAACGTAGTAAACTTGTGGAATACCCGGTGCAAAGGCCTGAATCAGACGAGCAAGGAAGTATTTCTTATCGTCATCACCGAGGGCAGAATAATAGGTTGAGTTAATTTGGTATATGTCCAAATTATTGTACTCAGCTGATGAGTATTTCCGCTTGACATTGGCACCGACCTTGTAAAGTTCGTTAGAAGCAAAGTCAATCTCTTCATCTGTCAAGATGTCCTTAACATCAACGACACCAATACCATCGTGGGTATCAAGGGTTGTAAACTGCTTCATTGGGCTCATCTTCAACCACTTAGCCAGTTGATTGGTCTTCCCCGAATAGAGCGCGTGTAAGGTCACCATTGGGAGGGCAAAGTCATAGACATAATAATCATGGTCTGCAATCTTGAACTGAATGGTGTAATGCTCATGGATTTCTGGCAAGAGCTCTGCTCCTGCTTCTGCAGCCATGTCACGGATCTTATCGAGCAAATCCCAGATTTCAGGTTCTACAAAGAAGTCATTGGTGTCCAATTTCTTAATAGCATAGGCAAAGGCATCTAGACGAATGAGGTCACAGCCATTTTCTGCCAAGTTTTTGATAGTATTCTTGATGAAGTCCATCGTCACTTCTTTGGTCACATCAAGGTCAATTTGTTCCTCACCAAAAGTGTTCCAGAGATGTTCTTTTGTACCATCCGCAAAGACAATTTCCTGCATAGGCGCTCTATCTTTACGCTTGTAAATCAAATCAACATCTTCTTGAGTTGGACGGTTTTCTGGCCAGAATTTTTCCCAACGCAAGAAAAGGTCAGCATACTCAGAATCATCTTTCTTTTCTTGGAAATCTTTGTAGTATTTGGATTGACGAGATATGTGGTTGATCATAAAATCAAACATGAGGTAATACTTGTCCCCCAAACGTTTGACATCATCCCAGTTTCCAAAGGCGCTATCTACTTCCTCGTAATCAACCGGCGCAAAACCCCGATCCCCAGTTGATGGAAAGAATGGTAGCAAATGCACACCACCAATGGCATCTCCGAAATACTTGGTTAGATTTTCATCTAGTTCTTTCAAATTTTTACCCAAACTGTCTGAGTAGGTAATCAACATGATTTTATTTGTAATAGTCATAGGACACTCCATTTCTTCATTTTATGATTGGTAGCAAATAGATTTATTTTTCGTATACCAACAGACTTTTCTATACTGACGAATAACTTTAGTTTACCATCACAATCAACACTTATTTTACAGAACCACTTGTCATACCAGAGATGATATTCTTTTGGAAAATTAGATAAACAATCAAGATTGGTACGATACCTACCACATAGGAAGCAAATGATGGTCCATAATCGCTGAAATACATGCCTTGATAGTTGTATTGGAAAAGTGGCAAAGTCCAAGTGCTGGAATCCCGATTGAGAACCAATAGGGGCAAGAGGAAGTCATTCCATACCCAAAGAGCATTGATAATTAAAACCGTCGCATGCATAGGCTTCATTAGTGGGAAAATAATCTTGCGGTACATAGTAAAGCGACCAGCCCCATCGATAGATGCTGCTTCATCCATCTCAGTCGGTACGATGGTTTTGATATAACCGACATAGAGAAATAGTGTCTGAGGAATAGCATAGGTCAGATAGAGAATTGTCAAACCAACAAGATTTGTCATTTTCAAGTTGTTCATTAATTTAGCCATTGGCAGCATGATAACTTGGAATGGCACAAACATCCCAATAATCAAGAGCGTGTACATGATGGCAAAGATTTTTCTACGATCCATATGACGGGCAATGGCAAAAGCTGCCATAGGAATAACGATAATAATTAAGCCCACACTCACAACGGTAAGAAAAGCAGAGTTCAAGAAATAATGGGTAATACCATCATTGAACAATCGCTCAAAGTTGACCAGTGTCCACTCTTCTGGTAAACCAAAGAAGTTCCCAGTGATTTCCTTTGTTGTTTTAAAGGCACTGATAATGGTCACCGCAAGAGGAATCAACATAAGCAGAATCCCTGTTACCAATACAATGTAGGTAATAATATTATTCTGTTTTTTGAATTTCATATTAAAGACCTCACACTTCATATTTTTTGGATAGAGTAATTTGTACCACAGAGATGATGGTAATAATCACAAAGAGTACTACTGCAATGGCATTAGCATAGCCGAACTGGTTATTGGTAAAGGCATTGTCGTAGACCAATAATCCCAATGTTTTGGTTGCCCCATCTGGACCACCTTTGGTCAAAGAATAAATCAAATCAAAAGCTGTCAAACCAGATTTCATAGCCAAGATAAAGACCATGCTGATGGACGGCAACAGGAATGGCAATTCAATTTGAAAGAATTGTTGACGTTTGTTTGCTCCATCAATAGCTGCTGCTTCTTTGATCTCTTCTGGGATAGATTGCAAACCGGACAAAAGGATGACCACTGGCATGGCAAGACCTTGCCAAAGTGCAACAAATAGAACAGACCAGAACACTGATTTTTCTTGGAAAAGAAGGTTGGAACTGAGCCAGTCAATTTTCAATAACTCCCCAATTTGTGGTAGTCCATAGTTAAAGAGTTGGCTAAAAATCAAACCGATGGTTACTGTTGACAGCACTGCTGGGAAGAAATACCAGGTTCTAAAGAAACCGACAGCCTTAATCTTACGATTGAGCAAGGTTGCTAACCAAGTACCAATCACAATTTCTCCAATTACCAAGGCAATGGTAAAGATAATCGTGAACCCTAAACTTCTGTAGAAAGCTTGATCATGGAATACTTTAATGTAGTTATCTAGACCGATAAAATTGAAATTTCGGGTCAAGCCTGTCCAGTCAGTCATCGAATAAATGAATCCATTTACTAAAGGGTAAAAGAAGAAAATGAGCTGAAGTAAGACAGGAATCGCCACAAAACTGTACGCCCAGTATTTGCTGGTAAATCCTTTTTTGTTCATAGTGTGTCTCCTTGTTTACTAATGTAAAGAGCTTGGCCATACTCCCAAGCTCTTCCAATGCTTAAATCAACAACAAACAATTACTTCATGGTATCAAAGAATGTGTTCAATGCTTTGGTATAAGCATCCAAGTCTTGGTTCTTAATGTAAGAAACGTTAGCATCCCAGAATGTTTCTTCTGAGGTCCACTCAGAATGCAACCAGATGGCTTGTTGGTCAGTGAAGGCCAATTTGGCAACATCTGCAAGCTCTTCAAATTTACCTTCTGTTTTTACACCTGTTACAGAAGTTGGTGATCCATCAACATCATAGTATTTTTGCATAGCTTCTTTTGAGCTTAGGTATTTGACAAACGCTTTGGCACCATCCACATTCTTAGAATCTGCTGAGATAGATACAGCCAAGTCAGCTGCTCCGACTGTCATTGCTGGTGCATCTACTGTCAAACCTGGCATTGGGAAGAATCCAACTTCAAATTTTGGTTCTTGTTGTTTGATAACTGTCAAAGCCCATGAACCATTTGGCATCATCAAGGCCTTCCCTTCTGCAAAGGCTGCAACTGTATCTGCATAAAGAGCACCGTCAGAGTTGGCTTGACCGTTACCTGCCATGAGGTTCAGGTAAGCAGCAACGTTTTTTGTTACATCATTGACCTTAATGCCACCTTTATCACTGAAGCGAAGTGCTTCATTTGCTTCTTTGGCACTTCCAGCGCTTTGAATCCAAGCTAATTGTGCATAACCGTTTACTGTCCAAGAGTCACCTAAAGCTTCTGCAAATGGAGTTTGTCCTGCATCTCTAATTTTCTTAACGTTTTCTTGGAATTCTGCCAAACTTTTTGGTACTTGAATACCTAGTTTTTCAAAGGCAGTTTTATTGTAATAGATGCCAGAAACATTTGTTGTCAATGGTACATTATAAATTTTGTCATCGACTGCATAGGCTTTCGCAGCACCATCATTTAGGTTACCAAGAATTTCTGATTCATCTGTTAAATCTACAAATTGACCATCTGCTGCCCAGCCTTTAAAATCAGCATTTTGTGGGTAAATATTGATGACATCTGGCGCCTCACCATTAGCAATACGTGTTTTCAATACTGTTCCTGGATCTGGAACACTTGTCAATTTAACTTTCACTTCATCTTGAGATTTGTTGTAATCATCAACGATTTCTTGCAAAGTAGCTTGCATCTCAGGTTTTTGTGAGAAGAACTCAACCTCTTTGGCAACTGAACCACCACCTGATTGAGAGTTACCACAAGCAGCTAAGAAGCTAGCAAAGGCAACCATTGTTGCACATTTAAGAATAGATTTGAATTTCATGATATCCTCCTATTGTTTATGAAATATATATTGAACACTAAAGTAATCTTTTTGAATATGTGGCATGGTTAAGCCTATGTTCATGAGTTCGTCTCCGTAAAAGCTGGCATCTAATTCCTTAGAATAGTATAGCGCCTTCTCATCCAGTCCCTTGAGTTTGACATGTAGCAATGGTGCTTCTGGTTGAGAGAGAATTTTTATGAAGGTGAAAACAACTTGGCTCTTGTCTTCATTGACATAATTGTAGGCATGAGTATTGTTGGTTTTCTTGAGTCGATAATAATCACCGAATTGAACGGTATGGCGAATTGATTTGTAGTTTTTGACTTCTTGTTCAATTTCTTGAAGATCGTCTTTAGTCAAAGCATGCAGATCCAATTCATAACCTAGATTTCCAAGCATAGCTACATTTCCCCTAGTTGCAAGCGAAGTAATGCGACCTGTTTGATGATTGGGCACTGCGGAAACATGAGAACCAACTGCAATAGATGGGAAAATTAATCCTGTCCCGTCCTGAATAGAGAGACGTCCGATGGCATCCGTATTGTCACTAGCCCAAGCTTGTGGCATATAATAGAGTAAACCAAGATCATTTCGACCACCACCACCTGAGCAGGACTCAAAAAGAATTTCTGGAAAACGCTGATGGAGTGTTTCCAAAACTCTGTAAAGCCCCAATATATAGCGATGGTAAAATTCATGTTTCTCATGATTAGCCTGAAGTTCAGGAATGTTGGTTATATTGCGGTTCATATCCCACTTGACATAAGAAATGTTAGCAGACTGAAGAACACTTGAGACAGATTCAATTAGGTAATCACAAACTTCATCTTTTGATAAGTCCAAAACCAATTGTTCTCGACTATAGGTGTGACTTCTCCCAGTGGTCTGAATAGTCCAGTCTGGATGTGCCCGATATAAATCACTATCTTCAGAAACCATTTCTGGCTCAAACCAGAGTCCAAATTTCATGCCTAAATCAGTAATTTTTTTTGCTAGACCATTTAAACCAGATGGTAATTTTTGGCGGTTTTCCACCCAATCACCTAATGAACAGGTATCTGAATTGCGTTTTCCAAACCAACCATCATCCAAGACAAAGAGTTCAATCCCAGTTTCTTTAGCTGATTTTGCCAAGTCGACAATCTTTTCTTCAGTAAAATCAAAATATGTTGCTTCCCAGTTGTTAATGAGAATCGGTCGTTCTTTATGAGCCCAATTCCCTCTAACTAAGTGATGACGAATAAAATTTTGACTATCCTTTGTCAAGCCCGTAAACCCCTTTGAAGTATAGGAAAGTAAGGCTTCTGGCGCTTGGAAGGAGCTATAGGCTTCTAACTTCCAATTGAATTTTTCATCATTGAGACCAATTCCTAGTCTCGTAGTGTGAAGAGCGGTTGTTTCTGCAAAGGCTATAAAATTGCCTGAATAAACCAATTGTGCCGTGTAAATCTCACCTGCATCCTCACTTGCATCTGGATCAGCCAAAGCAATAAAAGGGGTTCTCGAATGACTAGAAGCTCCACGGATGCTCCCCACAGAATATTTGCCTTGTGTCAAAGGAGTTCTAGTCCATTCTTTTTCATAGCCATAGCGACCAGTAAGCGTATGAATGGTGAAATCCTTATGTGGTAAATCCAGTGTCATAGACAAAGCTTTTTCAATGTGAGTTGCTTCTCTCCCCGTCTGAATCAAGGCAGACCTTGTTAAGTAGTTGGCTCTTGAAAAGAGACTATAGGTTAGTGTTACTGTCACATCTATCAATTCATCGTAGAGGTCAATCTCTAAGGTTTCCACCTCTTCATCTCCACCGAAACTTGCTGGCAAACCAACTAGGTCTTTTTTCCCTACAAAAATCCGATGATCCTTGTAGCGTAAATCCAGACTTGTTCCCTTTTCGTTTCGCAATTCAATGGCAGATGTTCGAAAATCTCCTAAACCATTGCTAGAATACTCAAGTGGCAAGGTATCTAGTGAAAAAGTCCGATCCTTACTAATTGGATTGGGTGAGAAAGCTCGATCCAGGTATGTTATTTTATTGTCTCTACTAAAATGATTTACTTTTTTTCCAAAGTAACGATGAACCAAGAGTCCATTTTCTAAAACCTGAAGAACATAAGAGAAGTCAACAGACTGCAAATGAAACAGCGATGTACTTTCTTGATAATTGATCATGGCAACTCCCTTCCTTAACGATGAATTCATTTTACCAGATGAAAGCGCTTCATAAAATGGAATTTTGTTACTAAAATATGGTAAAATGTTAGTGAATATTTCTCAGGAGGAGTTTGACATGTTGTTTTCTGAATTAAATACAGATACCAGTGACTTATCCATCGACTTCTACGGCTATGAGGATTGCGCTCCTTCCTACTCATTTGGACCAGCTATCCGAGACAACTACGTTCTCCACTACATCACCAAAGGAAAGGGGACATTTTACTACAACAATCAAGAAATTCACCTGTCTGCTGGAGATTTATTTCTCCTAAAACCAAATGAAGTGACATTTTATCAAGCAGATAAAAGGAACCCCTGGTCTTATTATTGGATCGGAATGGGAGGGAACAAATCCCAAGATTATATTGAGTTGTCCAGTATCGGCATTGATGCCTATCTCCGCAACAGTCTGAAAAAGTCAACTTCAAAAGTTGCTCAACAAATCATAAAATTGATTGCCAAGGCAGAATCTAGGGAAAGAACAACTAGAAATCAGCTGGAGCTTTTCAGCCAAGCCTATAAATTACTCTTTGAACTTAGTAGAGCTTCACCAAATCTAGAGGTCAGTCAACTTAGTCAGGCTGAAAAAATTTGTCAAGAATGTCGTCATATGATTGAGATGCATTATAATATTGATGGTTTGTCCATCTCGACCATCGCAGAAGATTTAAATGTCAACCGCTCTTACCTGACGACTCTCTTTAAAAAATTCCACCATGTTAGTCCTAAAGAATACCTATTGCAGGTTCGAATGAGACGAGCTAAACAATTACTTGAAGGAACAGAGGAACCCATCAAGGTTATTGCCTATTCTGTTGGTTTTATGGATCCTCTTTATTTCTCCAAAGTCTTCAGAGATTTTTATCACATGTCACCAAGTCAATGCCGCAAAACACCACTTTTGTCCGTTTCCAAATGAGATTGCTGTCATTTTAAACATCCTAGTATATTTTGGCTATTTCGAGCTATAAAAATAGTTTGAGACTTTTTATCTCAAACTATTTTTGTTATAGTATTTTCGCTCCGTAAGTGCGAAACAAATAAACAACCCGTTATGCGGGTGCGCATCGGCAGTTGTCCCAAAAAGCTCAAAACGCGTTACAAGTAAGTTTGTTCAATCCCATTGTATAGCAAAAATGGCTCAAAAGTCTCATACAAAATGGATGTGTAAATACCACATTGTCTTCACCCTAAGTATAGACGAAAAATCATCTATAATCAATACAGGAGTAATCTTCCGCCACCTACGTTAATACAAGGGTATTGAAATCATAGAGGGACACTTAGAACCTATATTCACAACATCATAAAATCCTTAAAATACGACTAGTGTGAGGTAGTTCTTCTAAAGCGGAACTATGATAATAGTACTGATTTTTCAACATCCTTGATTAATCTTCAAGAGTGGTTCAACCAAGAGAAAGTCCGCTATACTACCCAATGCTTTGGTATGATTTGCCAGCTTCCTTTGATTTTTTCAAATTCTAGTCTCTTTTGTCAAAAGTTTTCTCCAAATGAATACCTCAAATTTTTTCAGAACTGTTGGCTAATAACTAGCTTCATTTTTATGGAATTAAGATGTAAAAAAACGTTGAAATATGGTAAAATAAAATTATGTATAAATTTTGGCAAAAAACGATTCAAATTTTAAGTGTTCTCACCCTTATTGGAACCATTGGTTTTCTATTTTGGCTCTATAAGATTGGTATTTTAAATGACCAAAATGTTTTGAGCGATCTGATAAAAAGTCAAGGAACTTTGGGGATTCTCTCCTTCTTGGCAATTCAAATCATCCAGGTTGTTTTCCCGATTATTCCTGGTGGTGTTACAACTGTTGTTGGCTTCTTGGTATTTCATTTTTGGTTGGGATTTTTCCTCAACTACATTGGTATCTCTATAGGAAGTATCATCCTCTTCTGGTTGGCACGTCGCTATGGGAAAAAATTCTGCCTACTATTCATGTCCGAAGAAACTTTCCACAAGTATGAAAGTAAGATTGATAATAAGCGTAGCTATGAAATTTTCTTCATTTTCTGCATGCTTTCCCCTATTTCTCCTGCGGACATTGTGGTGATGATTACCGGCTTGACCAGTATGAGTTATCGCAAGTTTATCACTATCACCTTACTTTGTCGTCCCTTCTCCGTTGTGGCTTACAGTTTCTTCTGGATTTATGGAAGTCAATGGCTACGACAGTTATTAGGATAAAATGTACCCTAGTTCCAACATTGGACTAGGTTTTTATGTTACTCTGAAAAAAAGTGTAGAATTTGTGTAGAGTCCCAATCCATTTTTCTACAGTTAGTGACGAAAAAGGAGAAAAGAGGTTGGGACAATAGTCCAATTTCATATATAAAAAGAGAACAAAACCAGTTTTCTGACAATCAGAATCTTGGTTTGTTCGCTTTTTTTGTTCAATTATAGATCTAAAGGACTTGATAATTGAGATTTTCAAAATTGAAAATCTTTTTGTCCCAAGCTCTTTTATTATTCTACAATGCGCTTATACATATACGGTCTGCGATCTCTGAAAAGTCCCCAATCCAAGCGCTCGCGTGCACCTTTGTCTAAATCATAACTAGCAAGCAAGATCTCTTCTTCATCGCGACTGGCCTTGATTAGTAAGCCACCTGTTTCATCAGTCATAAAGGAAGACCCATAAAAATTCAGGCTAGATGACTGACCACCATTTTCCACAGAAGGACCTACTTCTTCCAAACCGATACGGTTGGCGGCAATAACCGGAAGAATATTTGCTGCTGCATGTCCCTGCATGGTCCGCTGCCAATGCCCTTGACTATCTGTTTCCAGAATTGGCTCAGACCCGATAGCTGTCGGATAAAAGAGTAATTCTGCTCCATTAAGGGCTAAACAACGGGCTGTTTCTGGAAACCACTGGTCCCAACAAATACCAATACCAATCTTAGCATAGCGAGTCTCCCATACCTTAAAGCCTGTATCGCCCGGTGTGAAGTAAAATTTCTCTTGGTAATAATGGTCATCAGGAATGTGGGTCTTACGGTAAACGCCCAATACAGAGCCATCAGCATCAATCACTGCAATAGAATTGTAGAGACTATTGCCATCTTTTTCATAGAAAGAAATAGGTAAAACTACTTGCAACTCTCTTGCAATGGGAATAAAGTGTTGAATGGCATCATTTTCTTCTACCGACTTGGCATAGCCATAATAGTCGTACTGGCGCTCCTGACAAAAATAAGGACGTTCAAAGAGTTCTGGTAAAAGGATAATTTGCGCACCTTGCTGACTTGCTTGTCGAACCAAGCGTTCTGCGGTCACTAGATTTTCAACCAGTTCTTGACTGCACTGCATCTGGATAGCTGCTACTGTAACCTGTCTCATAGATTTTCCTTTCTAAATGCTGGAATTTGCTGGGTAATACAATGGATATTGCCTCCTCCCAAAAGGATGTCACGGGCTGGTATTCCAACAATTTTCCTAGTGGGAAAAAGAGAGGCTAAAATCTCGACAGCCATCACATCATGAATATCCCCAAATTGAGGCACTAAGACTGCTCCATTACTAATATAAAAATTAACATAAGAAGCCGCTAAGCGTTCACCGACAGCCCTCTCTTCCTCCCCTACTTCATAGGCATAACCCGGCAGATCCTCTTCTGTCACCAAAATAGGATTCTTTGGAATTGGGAGTTTGTGGACTGTGAACTTTCTTCCTTTGGCATCCACTTGAGTTGCCAGATAGTCCAAATCGGCTTTTGACATAAAAAATTGAGGATCCGTTTCGTCATCTGTCCAAGCTAGAACAAGCTCCGCTGGACCGACAAAGGCAGCTACATTGTCTACATGCTCATTGGTTTCATCATTGTAGATCCCGTAGGGCAACCAAATAATTTTTTCAGCTCCCAGACTATCTAGTAAAACTTGCTCAATCTCCTCTTTTATCAGATGAGGATTGCGCCCTGGACTGAGTAAACAGGATTCGGTCACCAGAATTGTTCCCTCACCATCACTATGGATAGCACCACCTTCTAAGACAAAGGGGTGACAATCATAAATAGGTAAGCCGATAATGTGGCTGAATCGGCTGGCTACTTGATCATCGGCTTCATAATTCTGGTAGAGACCATCGTAGTCACCGCCCCAAGCATTGAAGGCCCAGTTGACAGACAAAGCTCTGCTATTTTCATTAAGCAAAATGGTAGGACCGGTATCACGCGCCCAAGCATCGTTAGTAGGAATATCTAGATAGACCACAGAGTCTCCTAGTATCATCTGAGCTTCTGCCAAATGCGCCTTATCCACTAAGAGATAGACCTGCTCACTTTCAGCAATCGTAAAAATAACCTGTGCAAAGGCCTTCTTGGCTCCTTGACCATCAAAAGGCCATGAGCCTGGTCTAGTCGGCCAGATCATGAGGGTACCATGATGGGGCTCGTATTCAGCAGGCATGCGATATCCAGCCTCTTTTGGACTTTTCATCACGATAGCCTCCCCTTAAAATCCTCATAACCGAAAGTCTTGACGATGCGACACTCACCTTGATTATCCATCAAAACCAGACTTGGCAATCCGATGCCGTTAAAGGTGTTGTTTTTGACAAAAGAATAGATAGCCATGTCTTCAAAGTAGAGCTTATCACCAATCTGAATAGGTTGCTCAAAGGAATAATCACCAATAATATCACCAGTCAAACATGTATTGGAAGATAGGCGATAGGTATAGTCTTTCTCACCTGCCTCAAAACCAGATCGCAAAGGTGGGCGATAAGGCATTTCTAAGACATCTGGCATATGACAGGTGGCTGAAGTATCCAAGATCAGGGTTTCAATACCATTTTCTACAATATCAAGAACTTCGGTCGCAAGATAGCCTGCATTGAGGGCAATAGCCTCACCCGGTTCGATATAAACTTCTACTCCATAGGTTTCTTGTATATGCTGGATAGAGGAAACAAGTAACCTCAGATCATAATCCTCTCTTGTTATGTGATGACCGCCCCCCATATTGAGCCACTTGATACGGTGGAGATAAGACCCAAATCTTTCCTCAACAGCATCCAGAGTTATTTTCAAGTCGTCGGCATTTTGTTCACACAGAGTATGGAAATGCAAGCCATCCACTAGGTCCAACAAGTCTTCTGAAAACTGGTCTATTCGGACACCAAAACGAGAACCTGCTGCACAGGGGTCATATAGGGCATGCTCTCCCTGAGTAGAACATTCTGGATTGATACGTAGACCGATACTAACACCAACTTCTCTGCATTTTTCAACATGCTTTCGCAACTGGCGTTCCGAATTAAAAACAATATGGTCCGCAATCTCTAATATTTCTTCCAAATCTGTATCCTTAAAAGCTGGGGCGAAGACATGAACTTCGCCGCCAAACTCTTCTCGACCTAATTTTGCTTCATAGAGTCCTGAGGCGGTCGTTCCAGCTAAGTATTGGCTAATCAATGGATAGGTGGCATACATGGAAAAAGCCTTTTGAGCCAAAAGAACCTTACAGCCGGTTTGATCTTGGACAGACTTGAGGATTTGAAGATTTTTTTCTAGTTTAACTTCATCAATGATGTAGGCTGGCGTTGGGATTTCTTCTATTCTCATTTAATCCACCAACACTGGATTTTCGACTACCTGCCATGGTAGACCGTATTGATTGAGTAGAGCCATGAACGGATCTGGATCCAATTCTTCCAAATTGTAAACACCTGGCTGCTTCCATGTACCATCCATAACGAGCTTGGTGCCAATCATAGCTGGCACACCTGTCGTATAGGAAATAGCCTGTGAACCAACTTCCTTGTAGCATTCTTGGTGGTCGCAGACATTGTAAATGTAGATGGTCTTCTCAACACCATCTTTAATCCCTGTGAAGATACAACCAATATTGGTTTTTCCAACGGTTCGTGGACCAAGACTAGCTGGATCCGGTAGAAGAGCTTTGAGGAATTGGATCGGTACGACTTCCTGACCGTTAAAATGGATTGGATCCGTGCGGAGAAGACCAACATTTTCCAGACATTTCATGTGAGTCAGGTAAGATTGCCCAAAGGTCATAAAGAAACGAATGCGTTTCACACCTGGAATATTTTTAGCAAGAGACTCGATTTCTTCGTGATGAAGGAGGTACATGTCCTTTTGCCCTACTTCAGGGAAGTCGTACTCACGCTTAATAGACATAGCTTCTACTTCTACCCATTTACCGTTTTCCCAGTAGGACCCTGGTGCAGAAACCTCACGTAGATTGATTTCTGGATTGAAGTTTGTTGCAAAAGGATAACCATGGTCTCCACCATTACAATCCAAAATGTCGATATAATGAATCTCATCAAAGTAGTGCTTGAGAGCGTAAGCAGAAAATACACTTGTCACACCCGGATCAAAGCCACTTCCTAAAAGTGCTGTCAGCCCTGCTTTTTCAAAACGCTCCTTATAAGCCCACTGCCAAGAATAGTCAAAATAGGCTGTGAATCCCTCTTCTTCACAACGTTTTTCATAAATAGCTCGCCACTCAGGATCTTCTGTATCTTCACATTCGTAATTGGCCGTATCGATATAGTCGACTCCTGTCGCTAAACAAGCATCCATAATAGCCAGATCCTGATAGGGCAAAGCCACATTCAACACCGCCTTGGGCTGATAGCTTTCTATCAAGGCGATAACTTCTTCCACCTTATCCGCATCAACTTGAGCAGTTTCAATTTTTGTGGCTGTTTTTCCTTCAAGACTAGCCTTTACATCGTCACACTTGGACTTGGTGCGACTGGCAATCATAACTTCCTTGAAAGTATCTGAAGCTTGACAAATCTTACTGATGGCTACTTGAGCAACACCACCACATCCAATCACTAACAAACGACTCATTATTTTTTCTCCTCTTCTTCTAAAATAGCTTCAACATAGCGGGGCAAAAGAAAAGCTCCCACGTGCAGATTTGCTGTATAGTACTCTGTAAAAAGTTGACGTGCTTTCCATTTGTCCTTATCAAAATCTTCAATAGGATGGTATTTCTTTGAAGCAAAGCCAAATAGCCAGTAACCTGCTGCCGAAGTAGGAATATGGGCCTGATAAACCCGACTGATAGGGAAAGATTGAGTAGCCTTACGGTGCATGGAACGAAAGGCCGACTCATCCTCATCATAAAAAGGCGAACCATGTTGATAGACCATTATGCCATCTTCTTTCAAAGCACGAAAGGCATTACCATAAAATTCCTTAGTGAATAAGCCCTCTGTATGTCCAAAAGGATCGGTTGCGTCATTGATGATAATATCATATTCATTCTCACAGTTACGTAAAAAACGCAATCCATCTTGCAAGTAGACCTCTACTCGCTCATCCTCTAAACCTGAAGCATAATCAGGAAAATATTCCCGACACACTTCAACCAGAAGCTCATCGGGTTCTACAACATCAATCTGTTCAATTTCAGGATACATGCTTAGTACTTGGGCGACACCACCATCACCCCCACCCAAAATCAAGATTTTTTTAGGATTGGGATGGACAGCCATAGGCACATGGACAGCCATTTCGTTATATACAAAATCATCCACATCTGAAAAAAGAACACGACCATTAAGGGTCAAAATTTTACCGAAAGCCGGTGAATCCAATACTGCAATATCCTGAAACTCACTTCTACCTGCATAGAGTTGCTGGCTGGTTCTAATAGATAATTTCACATCTGGAGTCTGGACTTCTGAAAACCACATTTCCATATCAAGATATAAGGGGACGATTTGCCGAAAAGGATCGTACAAAATAGAAAATCTTATAAAACAGTTTACTTCTAAGAAAAATTCTAACTTGACGAGGCAGCAAGTCCCCTGTTTAATTCCTTTCTTACTAATCTTTTGTGCTGATAGCTTCTTAGGCAGTTGAGAGATAAATGGAATACCTGAGGCGATTCACTTCTCCTCTAGTATCAGTGCCCCCTGACCACAAAAGCTATCGTTTGAAAGTTAGGCTGTTTAGCCTTCCTTAATCACATTGATACAATTAACATCTGGATCCTCTGTTCCCTGAAGCGAACAGCCACGCTCCTTGGCAAAGACAATATAATCAACAATTTCTTGTGTGACACGCTCACCTGGTGCCAGTAAAGGAATCCCTGGCGGATAGCACATGACAAACTCACCACATACTTGTCCCACTGCTTCTTGTAGCAGACGACTTTCACGCTGAGCATAAAAAGCTTCCTGTGGTGATAAGACTAGTTGAGGTTGGATATATTCACCCGAAATCAAATCTGACCCATCACGTGAATAGAGCCTCTTGATGTCAGCTAAGGCACCCACTAGACGCTCAATATCCTGCAAGCGGTCACCGATAGAAATGTAGGCCAAGATATTCCCAATATCACCAAACTCGATTTGTATATCGTATTCATCACGTAGCAAATCGTAAACTTCAATACCAGTCAGACCGATCCCCTGTGTATAGATAGATAACTTGGTCACATCAAAGTCATGGACAGTTTTTCCATCAATTAGCTCTTTAGAATAGGCATAGTAACCACCAATCGCGTTGATCTCTCGGCGTGCATACTCAGACATCTCAATTACTTTTTCAAAAGATTCTCTACCACGCAGAGCTAGGTTTCGTCGTGAAATATCTAGACTGGACAGAAGCAAATAAGAAGCTGAGGTAGATTGGGTCAGATTGATAATCTGACGGACATATTCTACATTCATTTCTGGACCTACTAGCAGGAGAGAGCTTTGTGTCAAACTTCCACCTGATTTGTGCATAGATACTGCTGCCATATCCGCTCCTGCATCCATGGCAGACAAGGGGAGCTGGTCAGAAAAATGCAAGTGTGCCCCATGAGCCTCATCTACCAAAACCTTCATTCCCGCCGCATGAGCCATCTGAGTCAAAGTCTTGAGATCCGAACAAATACCATAGTAAGTCGGATTATTTATGAGAACTGCCACTGCATCAGGGTGTTGTGCAATAGCACGTTCAAAAGCTTCATTTTCCAAAGCAAGTGCAATACCAATCTCAGGCTGGACACTCATATCCACATAGACTGGGATAGCACCGCATAAAACGAGGGCATTGAGGGCCGATTTATGAACATTCCGTGGTAGGATAATCTTATCTCCTGCTTTACAAGTTGCTAAAATCATGGTTTGAACAGACGAGGTCGTTCCTCCAACCATGAGAAAGGCATGGCTAGCGCCAAATGCTTCTGCTGCTAACTCTTCCGCTTCTCGAATGATGGAAACGGGATGTCCCAGATTGTCTAAGGGTTTCATAGAATTGACATCTATTCCAACGCATTTTTCACCCAAGAGTTCAACTAGTTCTGGATTTCCTCGTCCACGTTTATGACCTGGAACATCAAAGGGAACAATCCGCTTCCGTCGTAACTTTACCAATCCCTCATAAATAGGGGCCTGGTGCTGATTTTTCATATTGAAAAATTCTCCTTTACTTGATATAAGAACTTGTATCCGCAGTCCAAACACTAGTCCACCAGACTACTTTGGATTTCCTTTGTTAGTTTTTCCGGCAGTACTACTAGTATACTAGCAAAAAATTATAGCTTGAATCTAAGATGTTTGTCTGTGAATCTAACTTCTCACTCCAACCCTTTTTAAACAAGTAAAAAGAGCAGGGTAAAATCCTGCTCTACAATCGCTATTGACGTTTTTTATTCTTCTATTGAGTTTATGTGCCTACCGTTTCCTACTCTCCAGTGCAAATATATACGTACTTTATTGACCGTTTCACAAGATGACGTGTGCTTTCACCACACTAACTTTGCTATGAATTAGGAACTAACTCCTAAAATCAACTTATAAAATGTAGGCTTTTAACCCTATCAATAATGTGGCTGAGGCCACGCTTCGGCATTCGACCCGCCTGTCCGTAGGCTTTGGTATTGACAAAGGATGAGTATCCCTGCCCCATATAGGTCTGATATTTGCTAGAATAGGTATCTTACTCTTCGAAAATCAAAACTCCCTATCGCTTCATCTGAAGGAGTGGCAATCTTTGACGAGAACTTCTGTCCACTATCCGAAAAGCAACCAAGCTCTCTTCTTTAGTACACACAGACTTCACTCGCCTTAATTTCCCTTTCAAATAGCCACTTTCCTGACTATTTGAACTAGTTGGCTTTTAATGTTCTTTAAGTAGCACTACTTTTCCTAGGCCAAACCATTCTAACACTAAAAACTGAATATTGCAATAAAAAAACTCAATATTATTAACATATTTCAAAAAAATACTAACAAAAATTAAAAACATGACTTTCTCGTTCGAAAATCATGTTTACTCACCTATTTAATACCAAGGGCAATTCGCGCATAGCGGCTCATTTTCTGCACTGTCCAAGCTGGCGACCAAACCAATCTCACATCTACTTCTGTCACTTCCGGAACATCCTTGAGGACATCATGAATCTGATCGGTAATCAAATCAGCCAAAGGACATCCCATAGTTGTAAGGGTCATATCAATTTCTGCCTTTCCTTCGATAAAGCGAATCTCATAAATGAGTCCCAAATTGATAATATCAATCCCAAGCTCGGGGTCAATCACATCTTCAAGAGCATGAAAAATACGCTCCTGAATGTCTTTCATTTGTTCTTCTGTATAAGCCATTTTTCTCTCTTTCTTTGGTCAAGTATTCCGTGAGTGGATACCACCAGATGCAATTCAACTGCCTCTAGGAATATTCACTTTAAATTTTTAGGCAAATGAGTCTCCCATATAAATGCCTGCTTATTGGCAGTCCTTGACATACCACATCAGCCGAGTTGATACAGCCCATCTGGAGACTTTCCACATTCTATACAAGTGTTAAAAGGTCTTGAACAACCCTCGCTTTCGGGTTTCTTGGCTCGGGTTAAAACACCACGTCAGTGGTGGCCTAGCGTTCGAATTTCTTGGCTCGGGTTAAAACACCACATCAGTGGTGGCCTCGCTTTCGAATTTCTTGGCTCGGGTTAAAACACCACATCAGTGGTGTTTTAATCCTCCATAAAGTCACGGAGGGGTTTGCTACGGGATGGGTGGCGTAGTTTACGGAGGGCTTTGGCTTCGATCTGACGGATGCGTTCACGGGTCACATTAAAGACCTTACCGACATCTTCTAGGGTACGCATTTTTCCATCGTCCAGACCAAAACGCAGGCGCAATACATTTTCCTCACGGTCAGTCAGCGTATCCAATACCTCATCCAGTTGTTCACGCAGTACCACACGAGTCGTATAGTCAACTGGATTTTCAATCACTTCATCTTCGATAAAATCACCTAAGTGGCTATCATCTTCCTCACCAATCGGTGTTTCAAGAGAAACTGGTTCCTGAGCAATTTTGAGGATTTCACGCACTTTTTCAGGTGTCATATCCATACGCTCTGCGATCTGCTCAGGTGTGGGGTCTTGACCGAGTTCTTGCAAAAGGTTGCGTTGTTCACGAACAAGCTTATTGATGGTTTCAACCATATGAACAGGAATGCGAATCGTACGAGCTTGGTCAGCAATGGCACGTGTAATCGCCTGACGGATCCACCAAGTCGCATAGGTTGAGAATTTAAAACCTTTCGAGTAGTCGAATTTATCAACAGCCTTCATCAAGCCCATATTTCCTTCTTGAATGAGGTCAAGAAACTGCATCCCACGTCCCACATAACGCTTTGCAATCGAAACGACCAAACGAAGGTTGGCTTCAGCTAGACGCTGCTTGGCTTCTGGGTCTCCAGCTTCCACAGCCAAGGCTAGCTCTTGCTCTTCTTCGTTCGTCAAAAGTGGAACAACACCGATTTCCTTCAAGTACATGCGAACAGGGTCATTTACTTTTGCAGAGGTGCTACCGAGTAAGTCCTCATCAGATAATTCTGGTTCTTCTTCTACTTGCATAGCACGCGCAGAAGGATTTCCATCCTTATCAACAATTGAAATCCCTGCATCCTGAATCCGTTGGAGCAAATCATCAATTCCATCCGCATCAAGTGTGAAAGGAATGACCAATTGGTCGTTGATTTCATCATCCGTAGCCGCACCTTGCTTCTTGTGGTTGCGGATAAATTCAGCAACTTGCACATCAAAAGTAGTTACTTCTGTTTTTTTATCTTTTTTGCTTGTCATATTTACTCCATTTGTCTTCTTCTATCGAGGAGTTTTTGTAACTCATCGAGGGCAATATCTGCATTTCCCACGTGGGAATGCTCACGGATTTTCCGTGCTAACTGTTGATTCTCCTTTTTCAACAGTTCCCGATCTCGTCGGAATTCTAATTCTTCCATCTCATTCGATGCCACTTCTTGCGGCAAACGTTCTTCTTGCATTCGATACCAAGCTTGTTGAACAGAATCATCCAGTTGAGACAAGTCAAAGCTAGTAACTTCCCCTTGCCTTTTCAAAATATCGTACAGAAGCTGCAATTCTGGCGTTGCAAAATAAAAATCTTCCCTTAAACGAAATTCATTTAAAATATAGGGATGTTCTACCATTCGAGAGAGCAAGTGATTCTCTGTCCGAATGAGACGAGTAACTCGTGTAACCGCCTGAATGGGAGGCAGATAAGGCTGACTAGCCTGATCGTGATACACCTGCTGAGTTCGTTGCTGCCGCTGGTTCAAGCGGATAGCATTAACAGCTTGCTCCACCTGACCATAATCAAAATCCGAAAGCAAATCTGCTATTTTATAAATATAAGAATTTTGGGCGGTGATGGATGAAACTTTAGCAATGATAGGGGCAATTTTATCCACAAACTCAATTTGCATTTGCAGATTATCAGGATTTTCAGGCTTCCAATATTGAATCAAAAATTCAACATCACTGATGCGTGACTTGGTTAGAACCTGTTGCAAAGCCTCTTCTGAGTTTTTTTGCAGAAACTCATCTGGATCCATATTGTCTGGAAGACTAACAATCTCCACCTGAAAATCTTGCAACTCATCCAATGCTTTCAGCGTTGCCGCTTGTCCAGCCTTGTCCCCGTCGTATGTCAGGACAATTTTCTTGCAAAACTTAGCTAGATGTCCGACATGCTCTCTGGTAAGAGCTGTCCCCATAGAGGCAACCGCATTATCAATACCGGCGCGGTGGGCTGCAATAACATCCAAAAAGCCCTCCATCAGGTAGACTTCCCGTTGCTTTTTTATGACCGCTTTAGCCCTGTCCAAATGATATAATTCGTAACTCTTATTAAAAATAGCTGTGCTACGTGAATTTTTGTACTTGGCCAGTTGCTTATTGTTTCGGTCAATCTCCGTCCAAATCCGACCCGAAAAGGCTACGATTCGACCATATTCGTCCGTCAAGGGGAAAATAATTCTAGCTTGAAAAGCGTCGTAGATAATATTATTTTCACCAGGATTGAACAAACCAGAGTTCAACAAGCTCTCCTCATCATACTGACGTGACAGTTTTTGATAGAGAATAGTTTGCTCAGCAGGTGCCAAGCCTAGTTGGAAAGCCTTGATAACCTCATCGTTCAGCCCTCGTTGGTGCAAATAAGTTCTGGCTGCTTCTCCCATCTTGGTTGTCATCAAAAGAGCATGATAAAATTTTGCCGCATCCCGATGAATATCGTAAAGAATTTGATGAGGACTCATCTGTTTTTCTTCCTGACGATGGGAAGGCGTAATGTCCAACTGAAGACCAGCTTTTTCGGCCAGGATAGCCGCTGCATCCACAAAAGAAACCCCATTGGTTTCCTCTACAAACTTGAAGACATCACCAGATTTCCCACATCCAAAACAGTGGTAAAACTGCTTATCCTCAATCACATTAAACGAAGGTGTTTTTTCTCCATGAAAAGGACAAAGACCGATATAGTTACGGCCAGCTTTGGTCAGAGTAACAGTCTCGCCAATAACATCAACGATATTGAGAGCTTGCTTTATTTCAGTAATCTTATCTTTTGAAAGCATGTCCCCCCCTCATATCATACGAGTTCATTCAAAAATGAACACTCTTCCCTTAGTTTAACATATTCTATTTTATACTAAATGAGGAAAAATGTAAAATTTATAAAACAAAGTACTTGTAAAATATTTTTTTATGTTTATAATAGAGGGAGTAATAATTTATGAAAGGACATATTTAGGATATGTTGAAAGAATTGAAAGCATTTTTGTTCCGTGGGAACATTGTTGACCTTGCTGTAGCTGTTGTAATCGGTGGTGCATTCGGTGCGATTATCAAATCATTTGTTGAGGATATTATCACTCCATTGATTTTAAATCCTGCCTTGGAAGCTGCGAATGTTCAAAATATCGCTGATCTTGCTTGGAATGGTGTGAAATACGGTAGCTTCTTGAGCGCTATCATCAACTTCTTGATTATCGGTACTGCAATGTTCTTTGTCGTTAAGGCTGCTGAAAAAGCAATGCCTAAAAAAGTTGAAGAAGAAACTCCTGCAGGTCCAACTCAAGAAGAACTTCTTGCAGAAATCCGTGACTTGTTGAAAAACAAATAATATGGAAACAGGTATAATGCCTGTTCAGATTGAAGAAAAAGTCCATTTTGGAGATATTCTTCAATCTTTTTTCTTTATTGTTGAAAAATAAAAACTCTGAGAAATGCAAGTATGATAGTATTTATCGGAATTTTCATTATGTAGTAGTCAATCTCTAAATTTGAAATTATTCTATTGTTGATAGGGTTTGTCTACGCTCTGAAACAGGCATTGTACCTGTTTTTCTTATCGTTAATAAAAAAATGCGTGCAGATACTTATATCTCAAATTGAAGAAAAGGTTCGCTTGGGGCAAGTTCTTCAATCTTTCTTCTTTATTATTGAAAAACAAAAACTCTTAGAGAGGCTGATATAGCCTTTCTAAGAGTTTTATTTATAGTTTACGTTTTATTAGCTCTGATAAGAATCTACATGCTCAGGTATAAGCAAACACCTTGCATCTTTTTCTTATCCTTCATAGCCACTTGGATTTTTTGATTGCCAATTCCAAGTGTCACGGCACATGTCCTCAATCGTTTTTTCCGTCTTCCAATCCAATTCTCTGAGAGCTTTGTCAGCATTTGCGTAGCAGGTTGCGACATCACCCGGGCGACGGTCTACAATTCTATAGGGAACAGGGACACCATTTACCTTTTCAAATGCCTGTACCAATTCTAGCACGCTTGTACCTTGACCCGAACCTAGATTATAGGTGTGAACACCTGTTGCGGATGAAATTTTTTCTAAGGCTTTGATGTGACCTAAAGCCAGATCAACGACATGGATGTAGTCACGAACGCCTGTCCCATCCACTGTGTCGTAATCGTTTCCGAAGACATTTAGCTGCTCACGCTTTCCTACAGCTACCTGTGCAATAAATGGCATAAGGTTATTCGGGATACCCGCAGGATCTTCACCGATCAAGCCTGACTCGTGAGCACCAATTGGATTAAAGTAGCGAAGGAGCGCAACACTCCACTTGCTATCTGCAATTTCCACATCACGAAGAATCTGCTCTAGCATGACCTTGGTATATCCGTAAGGATTGGTAGCACTCGTTGGCATGTATTCGACCAGTGGAGATGGGTTGTTTAGACCATAAACGGTGGCACTTGAAGAAAATACTATTTTCTTAACACCAAACTCAGCCATTACTTCTACAAGAGACAGGGTTGACATGATGTTATTTTCGTAGTACATAATCGGTTTTTCAACAGACTCACCGACTGCCTTGTAGCCTGCAAAATGAATGGCTGATTCAATCGCCTCTTTTTCAAAAACTGTTCGGAGACCATCCTTATCTGCAACATCTAGCTGATAGAAGGTCGGGCGCTTGCCAGTAATTTCTTCAATACGATCCAAAACAACAATATTTGAGTTGGAAAGATTATCAACAATCACGACTTCCTTACCCAATTTCAACAATTCGACAACTGTGTGACTACCAATGTAGCCTGCCCCACCTGTTACTAAGATACTCATTTGACAACTCCTTCTCTACCCTCGAACATCAATCATCTCCACTTCATCCTCTTCAAAAATCAAAACTATAATGTCACTTTGATTTGATGAACTTGGGTGCTATTTTCTCATCTATTTTTTGATGTTTACCAAGGATTACCTTCGATGTTCCTAACGCATTGCTCGAAAAAAGATTTTTTCTACATAGCTATTATAAGTCACTCAAGGTAAAAAGTAAACAAAAAAACAGCTCCCAAACAGAGCTGTTTCAAATTCAATTAGAATTTTTTACGCTTGCGAGCTGCTTCTGATTTACGTTTGCGCTTTACAGATGGTTTTTCGTAGAACTCACGTTTACGTGTTTCTTGAAGAGTACCAGCTTTAGTAACCGCACGTTTGAAACGACGAAGAGCATCATCAAGTGATTCGTTCTTGCGTACTACTGTTTTTGACATTTTTTTCACTCCCCTCAATTTCAAAGTCCCTATCATTTTACTATGATTCCGACCGTTTGTCAATCTTTTTTTGATTCTGGTATGTGGTAAATTTTGGAGAGAATCCAAAATTGACTTATCACCCAAGAAACCATGTGTTGCTCTAACTAAAAGAAGATTGAAGCAAAATTTTCTGATACCTGCTCTGATAATGTTTCTTCTTATTTTTTGAAAGCTTAGGCACTTTCTAATCTCAACATCTGAAAATTACAAGGTACTTTCTTTTCTGCCCTTTCTGACTATCCACGTAAGAATTATCCCAAAGAACAGTTCGTAAAGAAAGAAAAAGGTAAGAAAGCAATGTAAGAAAAACTCCTGCGGTAGGATGTAGATGACAGGATCCGTAGCTGGATCAAAGAGCCAAGTCGAATCTCCTGGAAAGAGGACAAGGTGAAAAAGGGTGAAGAAATGATCAAAGCCGATAGATAAGCCCAACAGACCAACAAGAACTGGAGCTAGAGCCAGTAAGAAAAAAACATTTCTGAATAGATTTCCATGTCCTTTTAGAACGATCTTCCTTGTAAAAAGGATAAAAGTTGGCAAAGTGATGACAAAGATCCCCTGCACCAAGTGAAATAAATGCTTGACGTCCGCAAAATGTTTGAGACCGGCCGCTGAGGCTGAAAAACTGGGAAAATTCAAAACGGTCACAAACGGGTTGGTTAGATAGTTCATCAACATATTAAAATTATAGGCAATATCCGCCGCCTTCATATAGACGATTTTTTCCAGCCCTAGAAAGGAAATTTCCAAAGGATAGACAAGCCAAGCTAGATAAATCGTTGCCAAGATGGCTGCTGATAAGATGAATAATGCCGTACCTATAACTTGCAACCTAGTTTTCATCAAAACTCCATTCGTCTAAGCTCTTGAGGATGTGAGTTGGAGCAATAGGCAAGCTGGCTACCTCCTCAGATTTGGTAAATCCTGTCAACACTAAAAGTGTTGGAAAGCCATTATCAATGCCTGCTCGAATATCAGTTAGATAGTTATCTCCCACCATGATGGTCTGGCTGCGCTCAGTCCCTAGGATTTCCAACGCCTTGTTCATGATAATGGCTTCCGGTTTACCAATAAAAGTAGGTTGAACACGAGTTGCCGCCTCTAAAAGAGCAATCAAAGAACCTGCTCCTGGTAGGTGACCGCGTTCTGTTGGAATGTTGAGATCTGGATTGGTACCGATAAAAGTCGCACCTTTTTGAATAGCTAAAGTTGCAATGGTGAGTTTTTCATAGGTCAACTGGGTATCTAGTCCAACAACGACATAGGCAGGGTGTTCCGTATCTTCTACATAGCCAGCTTCAAAAATGGCAGACCTGAGACCATCTTCCCCGATAACATAAACCGTTTTTTCCTTGCCCAGATCATTCATGTAGTCAATCGTTGCTAAGCTGGCTGTATAAATGGTTTCAAGAGGGGTTTGAATATTAAAATTTTCCGCCAACATTGTCTGAATCGTCTCAGGTCTGCGCGTTGTATTATTTGTCACAAACAGATAGGGAATCTGGTGTTCTTGCAAACGATGGATAAACCGTTCACCGGCTGGAATCCGTTTCTTTCCTTCGTAGATTGTACCATCTAAGTCAATCAAATAGCCTTGATAGGTCATCTTTTCTCCTTTTCGTCACCTTTTGTTCCAGAAATGATAAGGTTTTTGGGACAAAAAGCAATTTTGATAATAACTTTTCAAAAATTAAAGGAGAGATGCAACATCCCTCCTAATGTTAATGCTCCACCTTTAATGGCAGTGAGACACCGAACTCTAAGCTCATTATACCACAATGAACTTAAAATATACAAGTTATTTTTATTATTTAACAAGTAGTTACTACAATAACTTTATGTCATTACTTTTTTGAAAATAAATGATTGATTTGAATCCCATTGTCCGTAGTCTATAACATTTACTGCCATAAAGGTTCTAGCTAATACTTGTATCACCACATCATGCGGTACAGTTTGCGTGTTTGGCTGAATAAGACTGTCCGTCTGTTCCGTAACTAGTGCTGGTTGAGCCTCAGGCAAATTAGTAGCTGGATAGGCCTTCCGTCTAATAGTATGATCCAGTCGCTTTGTCGCTTCACCAACTTGTGCAACCGTGCTACTCCAAGCAACAGCAGCTATTCCCATAGTAACAAACTGCTACTTCTTCCCCATCATATTTCAGTACTGTTATCCCAAGGCTGTCTTCTCTTATATCTCAGCACTGTATCTGCAACAATTTACAGATGAAATTCCTCAATGTTTTGATGTAACAATTCCTAGAGATTACCCAAAGCTAAATGGACAGTACTCTGCAAAGAATACTGGATTACCCTTTAATTCCGTAATAATCTATTACTTTCTAGAAGTGATTTTGAAAAAATTAAGTCAAAGTTCATACTCAAATCACTATATTTTCAAAGGAGGATTCCTACTGTCAAATGTCATCGGAGTTGGATCCGTAGCACTGTTGATATTGACTTTTTGTTCCATCAAATAACACCCTCAGAAGAAACTGTTAAACAGCAACTTAAAGAAATTTTAGCAGTTTTAGGAGAAGGTATTTCTTTAACGATTCAATCTATCACAGCTATTAAAGAAAGTAATGACTATGGCGGCTATCGTGCAACGATTTTGTGTCAACTTGAGAATATTAAACAAGTTATCCATTTGGATATTGCAACGGAGGGGATATTGTGACTCCACAGCCGATTACATATGACTACAAAGCTGTTTTTAATGAAGATACATTTCCAATCATTGCTTAAGTGTATCACTTGGGCTTGGGCAGTAGCTAACCGCACTAAATATAATATAAGGAGGGGGTCGCATACCTATCATAGTTACTCCTCACTTACTGGTTATTTCGAGGCTTCTCCCGTCAATATTAGAGTGAAAAGATTGCGCCCTTGTTCTAGAAAACCTACATCTGCTCAAGCAACATTATTGTGGCAGTACCTTTCCAAAATTGAAGAAATAAAAAAAACCTCAATCGAATCAAGTTCTCGAACTGGATTCAACTGAAGTGTTTTACATATGAAGAAACAAGATATTCGATATATAGCGAATTTGTCAATCTGTATTAAAAATGATGGAAAAAATGATGGTCTCATAGAAAATTTTACCATCGAAAAAATCTCACTATTTGCTTTCAAATACCCGTACCGTCGTTAGTTATCAAGATCTAGAATATCTGTCAAGAATGGTTTAATTTCCTCTTGTAAGTGATGTGTAATCATAATGACAGTTAGGTCAGGGTTGCTTAATATTTCTTGCTCAATCACCTTAGATGTTTTCACATCAATCGCAGACGTTGCTTCATCCAGTAGTAGTATCGGGTGTTTTCGAATTAAAATCCGTGCCATTGCAAGCCGTTGTTGCTCGCCGCCAGATAAGTCTACCCCAAATTCACCTACCACTTCATCTAAACCTTGTGGCAATTTAGCCACCACATCTGCCATTTTAACTTTTTCAAGTACTTCCCAAAGTTGCTCATCTGTATATGATTGTCCAAGACCAATATTGTAACGAATAGAGTCTGAGAAAATGAAGAGGGATTGATTGATGTAGCCGATTTGATTTGAAAAGTTAACATCTACCTCTGGTGAATATACTTCTTCATCTATCAAAATGTGACCTTCTGTCGGCTTAAGACGTCCTAATAATAGCTTGAGCAAGGTTGATTTTCCACTTCCACTTTTACCAACCAGAGCATACTTCCTCCCAGTATCAAACCGAAAATTCAACTGATTGAAAATCTGCTTCGGACCATAAGTGAAACCAACATTCTCAAACTCAATATATCGCTCTACCGTTGGATAATTCTCTTCCACCGTTTCTGAGATTTCCGTCACAGTATCTAGCATATCTTTTGTACCGATAATTTTCATATACAAATCTACCAACTGTTCGACGGCTTGTAAAAATATCCCTAGCATAGCAGGAACCGAAACAATCGCACCAATCAGCAACTCTCCTCTACTAATCAAAAATATGGTAAAGGCAAAAATTAACATTTCAAATAGTTTTTCAACACTTTGTAGAGTTAGTCCGCCAAATGCCAGATACTTGGTTATGAGAAACTGTTGATTTTCTTTAGCTTCTTGGCTCTTTCCAATTTGTTCTGATATCCGATCAACCACTCCTAAATTTTTTAAAATCTCATAAGCAGATAAATATTCTTTTAATTTTTCTGAAAATTCCCCTGTGCGAACGGATAATGCAGCATATCCATCGCTGATTTTTTTCCCAAACTTTCCACTTATGGAAAAAAGTAGAACAGTTGAAACCAACGCAAAAACAACAAACTTCCAACTAATCAAACCTAAGAATACCAAAGAAATGACCGATAGGACTACAGAACTAATAAAACCTGTTATCGGCTCCAATAAGTAGACGGATACGACCTCTAATTGGTAGGTATAGATTGCCATGTGGTCGCCTATTTCTTTTTGATAAAACTTCTCAAACGGCATCCGCTCAATGTTCTTACTAATCCTGTTTCCCAGATATAATTTCCACTTTCGAGTTAACTTGGCATTGACAATTTTCAATATGGCTCTCAATATTTCAACAACAACCAAGCAGACAACAAGCCAAATAAGATTGAACCAAACTTGACCAGTTCCAGCCAACACCTCATTCAAAATATCTGTCCTTGCATAGACTGTATATACTGCTCCAACCGAGACAATAAAGGTTAAAAAAGCTGATAATGACAAATTAAGCTTATCATTCGAAAGAATCTCAACTATTTTATTTTTATTCGGCATCATATATATTCTCACTTTCTCCACTTAATATCGTTTCTTTGCCTGTTATTACACCGTAGAACGGCAAATAATCTTTGTATTTATCACCTAAAACATTTTTACAAAAGGTGAAATTTACTTGCTTGACTGGTCGATTATAATGTCCCAAACCTGCATTATTGATGCAGATTTCTTGTGCTAAATATCCTATAAATAGAATGTAATTTATAAGTTCGTCTTGAATTGGAGGTAGTTTGATTAAAAGCAAAGTGTATTGTGAAGCCGTTCTAAAATCTACAAAATAGTATTCTCTGTTTAGTTCAAAATACTGAACTACATATTCTCCATTGCTATCAGTAAAATATTCACCATTATTATAGAGAACAACTCTTTGAACAATTCCTTTCAGCTGGGATGCAAAGAGTTTTTCAAAGGATGTTCCCAAATTTACTGCAGGTGTATACTGATAATTTGCAAAATCGTTATCTAGGTTTATTAGTTTATATCTGTAACTTCCACTAGACCTAAGTCGAAAAAGTCTTCACCTTTACCAATAGATAAAATCAGTCCTCCCAACAAAGACATAACGATGAGTTTCTTTGAAACCTTCCTCATAAAAACTACTTTTACTTTTTCTATAGGTTCATTTTAGCACCAAGGAATTTATTCGTCAATAAAATTTATAATCTTTTTATATATATTTTATATATATGCTTTTTGTATTATAAAAAACGATGCCTTTAAACATCGTTCCAATGTCTAATCTTAAAATTTATCTGCAATATAGTGTTCTACTGTCAGAGCCATCTCTTTATTATCTTCGATTTGCTTATATAAAAAATGTGCAATCTCAAAGTAGCCTTTAGCAGTCGTTTTTTCTGAAAAATTTTGACTGAGATTCCCCAATAATAAAAATAAATCCGCTAGTAAATATGTGGTTCGATACTCTTGACACAGCTTAATAGTTGCTGATACTTGTTTGATAGCCAATTCAATATTTTTTTGTAACCAATAGTAACGACTGAGATTGTAGTTAAATTTTATAGACAATTCCAATTCCTCTATTGTACTTAAATTTAATTGATGTAATTGAACATTTAACTCTTCCCTTATTAAATCAAATTTAGCTAAGTTTTCTGTATCGTAATAGAAATTAAAAAGGGTATTAGAAATTTGCAAAAAGTTAATATCTGATTTATCAAGTGACTGTAATAACTTTTCTAACCTTTCTATCGCCTCCTTCTTTCTACCGTGGAAATAGAAATCAACTAAAGATGCAATCCACTCCAGATATATTTTATCTGACAATGATAAGCGATGCGACGTTTCTTTCTCTAAATCATAGATATATTTCAATGATTCATAATTCCTTTGAGCAATAAATGTTTTAGCTATTTTTTTAAACTCAGTAAGTTCTGAATTTTCATTTGAAACCTGTTCATCAAAAAAATAATCCATACTCACTTTAAGTTTTTTAGCTAACTGATGCAATAATTCTGAACCTGGAGTGTATTCTCCGTTCTCCAAACGACTGATTTGACCTTGCTTACAAATTCCTTCTGCTAATTCTTTTTGAGATAATTTCAATTCTTTTCTTCTACTCTTAATCCTAGTAGCCAATAACGTTCCCATAATATCTACCTTTCTATTTTTATTGCAGCAATATATTTTATCATTCTTAAACAAAAATGTAAATTTTTTATATTTTTATTTAGAAAATGCCTATTTGGATATATCACAATATTTCTTCATTGTTTATCATGTACATCTTCTCTATTCTATTGAGATATTTCCCCAAAATTTCGGACTAATATTTTTATGGGAACTATGTATCTGTTTACACTAACCACAATATGTCGTATTTCGACAACATCAAAAAAGACGGCTTCCTAAAAGGAAATCGTCTTTTCATCTGCGCAAAAGAGACTCTCGACCACTTACAAGGGATGACCTGAAGACTCTGCCAGCATTTCAGCAGCAATACTGCGGATTTCCTCGAAACGTTCGATGTCGTAAACATCTTTCCCGCAGGCTAACTCGTCTGTGCCAGAGCTTGCAGACGTACTGCCCATTCCAACCGTCTATCCTGCGGTATGGCTCTCCCTCCACTCAATGACTGCCTGGGCGTGGATCTGACCGTCGACCACAATCTCGTGCTGACTGGTTAGGTGTACTTGGGAAAGGAGCGAGCTAACCTGACTTTTCGGTGCCACTTCCTTGATATACCTCAGTTGGATTTTTTGAGGGCAATGGCAGAGCAGAAAATCATAGCCCAGAGCCTCATACATCCATTCCAGGTACTTACCGTTGTTGACATGGCCATTCATATCCAGATCAAAATAGCGGACAGGAAACGACTGAACAATCGGCTCTTCCAGATCTTGGTACTTGGGAACTCTAGGTAATTTCTTGACTTGCTCAGACTGATACGGAGCAATCAGCTCTTCTGGTACAGGGGAAAGCTTGCGACTGTCAAAATCAATCAAAACAAAATAACACAGAATATCCAATAGACGATTGCCCTCCGTATCATAGATGACAAATGTCCGTTGGCAGAAAAACTTGTTGTAGGCTACAGCTTCTGTCCGAATGAGGACTGTTTCACTGTACTTGGGAAGGCGCTCAATCGTCAATTCGTAATCTGTCACCACCCAGATGAGCCTGTATTCTTGATAAACAAATAGATCACTGCGCCCCAGCTCCTCGGACTGCCGAGCAGAGACTGCCAGACAGTGGGAAATGAGGGCAGGCAACTTGACCTCCTGCTTGACATCACACATGTCAAAAGGGACGGTCCATTCTTCTTGGTAGGTTAATCCCATATCACTCCAACCTTTCTACTATTTTAAACCATTTTATCCGCTGCGATTCGCTCGATAGAAATATCTACGGTAGCTACCGGTCTTGCGCCTAAACATCCCATCAGGCACCGGTGACCATCCTATTCATCCAAGATGAAACGCTCGGCAACGGTATCACCTAGAAAGAGACCTTTTTTCGTCATTCGGATAAAGCGGTCTTCTTCTTGTAAGAGTCCTTCATTTTTTAAGTCTCTGACGACTCGACCGTAGCGAGCTTCAAAGGACACACCGAACTTTTCCTCGAAGCGCTCAATTGATACGCCAGCTTTTTTCCGTAACCCTAAAAACATCTCTTCTTCCATCTGCTCGGTCTTGCTGAGAAATTCCTCATGCAGGCGAGAATGTCTTTTTTCACGGATGGATCTGAGGTAGTGCTGGATGGGACCACGATTGCGGTAGCGCATACCGTCTATGTAGCCTGAAGCTCCTGCACCCAGTCCGTAGTATTCGGAGTTATCCCAATACATAAGGTTATGGCGGCTTTCAAAGCCGGGCTTGGTGAAGTTGGAAATCTCGTAGTGCTCAAAGCCATTTTTCTCCAGCTCTTTGAGGATATAGTCAAACATGTCTGACTCCACATCTTCATTGGGGAGATGGAGGTTGCCGCGGCGCTGACGGTTCATAAAGACCGTGTGGTTCTCCAAAATCAGGCTGTAGAGGCTCAGATGGGGAATATCTAGCTCCAGCGCCCTAGCAACATTGTCCACCACCTGCTCCATGGTCTGGCCAGGTAGGGCGTAGATGAGGTCAATGGAAATATTGTGAAACCCTGCAGCCTTGAGAGATGAGATAGTCTCGTAAATCTGAGCTTGATTGTGACTGCGACCGATTTTTTTCAGCATGCGATCATCAAAGGTCTGAACTCCCAGAGAGACCCGATTGCACTTGGACTTTTGCAGGACTGCAATCTTATCGACTGTCAGGTCTCCGGGATTGGCCTCAATGGTAAATTCTTCTAGCTGCGACAGGTCCACTACTGCTTCCAGACGGGTCAGCAGGTAATCCAGTTGTTCAGCTGATAGGGCTGATGGAGTCCCTCCACCGATATAGAGAGTACGGAGGGCTGGCAAATCGTAAAAGGTGACCTCCTCTATCAGAGCTGCCAGATACTCATCAACAGGCTGGTTTTTGATAAACACCTTGGAAAAATCACAATAGTAGCAAATCTGCGTACAAAATGGAATATGAATATAGGCTGATGTCGGTCGTTTTTGCATAAAACTATTATAGCACAATGTGGGAGAAATTATTTTCACAGGCACTCCTTTGCCCGCAAAATCAGCGGAATTGCCGCACTTCTCCGGAGAAAGTAGTCTTTTTGTCGTACTGATTCAAATGACATGTATCAATAGAGCCCATCCTATCGGCTATGTCGTGATAGCACTTTCTGCCACAAACAAAAGAACTACCTCCATTATCGGAAGTAGTTCTTTTGTTGTATGCTGTTGCTCAAACATTAGGGTTTTTGTTTGGCAACTTAAGTGAAATGTTTTGTGAAGTATTTTATGAATAGATAGTTTGTAAAGTGTTTTATAAAGTATTTTATGAAATATCTTGGAGTGTTGAATAAAATATTATTTATCCGTTGACCGTTTTTTCTTCAAGATTATAAGAGCTGTAGCTCCTAGACTGATCAAGCCTGTCAACATCAGAGCAAGAGAAGGTGTTGCATTTGTGCGCGGTAATGCAGCTTTTCCTTCGCTGGCTACAGTTGAAAGAGGAGCGTTTTGCTGGGACTCTTTTCCTGTGACAGATGGAATCTCATCACTTGGAAGAACCTTGATCTCTGTAGATGGGTCAAGCGGTCGTTTGTTTTCTGTTTTCTTGTCTATAGAAGGGTTATCCTGTGGTTGGAGGACTTTTTTAGAACTATCTGCCTGTTTCTTTTGAGTATCGACAAGAGCATCTGGCGCTTTCTTTTGAACTTCTGCTTTTTTCTCAGGTTTCCGAATGCGCTTGCCTTCTCCTCTTTTGACAGAAACTTTATTCCAAAGGACTTGTCGTCCTTCTGCGTTGAAGGCGGTAAATGTCAGCACGCTATTTGGCTTAAATACCGTCTCTCCAAAGTCAATCTCAAAGTCTCCTTCAGGAGTCGAGATAGTCTCTGCCAAGAGCTTATCACCTTGATGGACAAAAATCCGAACATTCGGAGCAACCTGTCCTTTCACATAGCCTGTATCACTTGTAATCGTCGGCAAGACAAAGGAGTGCTCTTCTGGTTTTACCCCATCATTGATCCCTTTGACAATCGTGCTTTGTTTAGCCACGACCGCAAAGGTCTTAGGATCAATCACCTCAAAGGTCAACTGCTCGCCTTGCTCCAGTGTTATGTCCAAATCTCTAAAGTCAATTCCCCAGAAACCAAGTTCGCTGGTCATAATGGTAGGGAACTTTCTATCTGGCACAGAAGATGTGATACGGACGAAGTGGTGAGCGTACTTGCTACGTCCAGCTATGTATTCTTTTTGATTGTGAATACTTGGTACTTCTAGTGGACTAGAAGGAGAGACAACATCTGAGGTGTCAAAGAGGATGCGATCCAAAATCTCCAAGACCTGTGAAGAAGGAATCTGCTTATCTGCTCCGTCTACGGTCTGCTCTACTAACATCTGATAGTCATTGTTGAGACCCATAAAGAGACGGTAATAGCGCTGGTTACTAGTCAATGCTGGTAATTTTTCAGAGTACTTTCCTTCCTCATTTGCCCATGCTTCTAGGACAAAGCTACCTGTCTCAGCATTGTAGAGCTGGACCCGGCCAAAAGGCTCGGTCATCCCAGAAAACTCTGTGCTACTTGCTGTCAGAGGTTGATAAGTGTGAGAAGGTTTTGGCTTCTCCTTGAGAGTCTCTCCCAGTGGGTAGACTGGGACAGCCTGCATCACTGGTAGACCATCATTTGAGATGAAAGATAATCTTACATTGTGAGTGGTTTTAAAGGTGCTTGCTTCTAAAGCATCTAAAAATTCAATCTCAAAATAACCATTCTTTATCTGAGCAGGCTTGGATACAATGGTGCCACCAATCATGGCATAGACAGTCCCCTCAACAGAGGTATGTCCTTGTATCTTCTTGGCACCTTCAAAGAGAGGCTCGACCAATACCTGATGCTGGTTTCCTACCTTTTGGAGGGGTTTGGTAGGGATAGGATAAGCCTGAGGGTGTCGTGGAGTCGTCTGCTCTACCTTGGTCTCTCCACCATCAAGCTCTACTTCTTCCTCTTCCATGAGTCTTGGGTGAGTAGAGATTACTTCAACCTTTTGATGATAGAGGACAGGCTGCTTGAGCTCATGGGTAAATTTTCCTTTTCTGTCTGCAAATACAGGATCTACTATCAAGATTTGAGAAGTTTCATCCACCTTGATGTCTATTAGAGCACCTGGAGTGGTCTCGCCTGAAATAGTCTTATCTCCAGGAGAGATAGGATTTACAGAAAGAGGATTTTCCAAGACGGTTGACTCTTTCGCTTCTTCTATCGCTGTTGTCTCATCTAGTTTTTCTGCCGCAGCAGTCACTTCCTCTGTCGCAGAGGTAGAGACTGGCTGAGACGAGACGGATGAAGTACGACTTGCCGCTTCCTGATTGGTAGGCATGTCTTTTTCAGATGTCACTTCATTGGCAGAGGCGGAAACAGAGCCTGCTGCCAATAGTGCTAAACTTGTCGCCAGCAAGAGGGAGGATTTCAGACGAATCCCCTTCTTTGCATAGGACTGGATGTGCTTGTGTGTCACTACTTCATCTCCTTAGTTGTAGGTGTTTTTTTGCTGACGAGGTAACCTGCAATAGCCAGGATCATCACCAGCAGTAAAATCCAAACAAACTGCAAAGCATCTGCTGTCTTTTTCGTGATTGATTTTGAAACCTTATGATGCTTTGGACTAGCTTGGTATTGAGCGTTTGTCGCAGCAGATGTAGCTGCTGGAGCGCTCGATTGTTGGTTTTGGTTGTTTGATTGTGAATTGTTCGCTGATTGGTTGCCAGTCGTGTTGGTCGTTTGACCTCCTACTGAGGAACCACCTGTACTTGTAGTACCACTCACACTACGTCTAGTACGTGTAGCACGTGGAGCAAGACCTGTAGAGCCAGACTCACCTGTAAAGGCTAGAGGAGTGGTTTGAGTACCATGACTAGCACCACGACCACCACTTCTACCTTGGGAAGCTGAGCTGCCATTACCGGCTTGAGTGCTTGGAGCGCTAGTCAAAGGCATTGGGGTTGGAAGACCGCTACCTTGAGGGGTTGTACCGCCATTGCCAGTCCGAGTGCTTGTACCATTAGTTAGAGGCGCTGGTGCTACTGGCACACGGTCACCTTGTGAACCTGTACCGCCATTACCAGACTGTGTGCTTGACTCACTAGTCAAAGGAACTGGGACTGGAGTTGGAAGACTGTCTCTTTGTGAGCCTGTACCACCATTGCCAGACTGGGTATCTGAATCACTAATCAGAGGAGCTGGGACCGGGGTTGGAAGACTATTTTCACCATTAGTGCTTAAACTGGGACGGTGCTCACTACCGCCACCTTGAGAGTTTGACTCGCTCATCAGTGGAGAGGGAGCTGGAAGATTGTTCCCATTATTCGAGCCTAAACTGGGATACCTCCCATTATTGTTCTGAGAGCCTGACGCATTGGTTAGGGGAGTTGGAGTCGGAACTTCGCTGTTATTGCTTAAACTGGGAGAGTGACCATCTCTGGGACAAACCTCACCAGCTGGGTCACCTACCGTACCCCAAGGTCTAGGAACGCACTTATCTTTATCGTGTTCACCACCTGAACCTGACTCACCTTTTAGGGGTGTCTTGCCTTCATTGCTGCCGCTCAACCCTGACTCACCTTTTAGCGTTGGTTGCTCTTGGTTGCTGCCGCTTAACCCAGGTTCATCCTTGTCATTCCGAGAGCCAAACTCACCTTTTAAAGGAGTCTTACCTTTATTGCTGCCGCTCAAGCCTGACTCACCTTTTAAGGGTGTCTTGCCTTTATTGCTGCCGCTTAATCCTGACTCACCTTTTAGGGGTGTCTTGCCTTTATTGCTGCCGCTCAAGCCATTGCGTTCTCTTTCTCCTGAACCCCAGTTTGGATCAAATATATTATTATTTTCAGTAGTACATCCCGGAGCCCAATCTGGACATCGACCACTGAGATCAGGATCTTGACTGTTTTTATTTCCTGAACCTGGCTCACCTTTTAGCGTTGGTTGCTCTTGGTTGCTGCCGCTTAACCCAGGTTCATCCTTGTCATTCCGAGAGCCAAACTCACCTTTTAAAGGAGTCTTACCTTTATTGCTGCCGCTTAATCCTGACTCACCTTTTAAAGGAGTCTTGCCTTTATTGCTGCCGCTTAATCCTGACTCACCTTTTAGGGGTGTCTTGCCTTCGTTGCTGCCGCTTAAGCCACCGCGTTCACCGCCTGAACCTGGAAGAATGTCACCACTATGACCGCTTAAGCCAGGCTCTTCCTCACCACGTTCTCCTTGTAATCCTGGAAACACATCATCACCATTGTTACCCTCTAGCCTTGGAAGTACGATAGGGCCATTCTCATCGCTTAAACCTGACTCACCTTTTAGAGGTGTCTTACCTTTATTGCTGCCGCTTAAGCCTGACTCACCTTTCAGGGGTGTCTTACCTTTATTGCTGCCGCTTAATCCTGACTCACCTTTTAAAGGAGTCTTACCTTTATTGCTGCCGCTCAACCCTGACTCACCTTTTAGGGGTGTCTTGCCTTCATTGCTACCGCTCAACCCTGACTCACCTTTTAGGGGTGTCTTGCCTTCATTGCTGCCGCTCAACCCTGACTCACCTTTTAAAGGAGTCTTACCTTTATTGCTGCCGCTCAACCCTGACTCACCTTTTAAGGGTGTCTTGCCTTTATTGCTGCCGCTTAATCCTGACTCACCTTTTAGGGGTGTTTTGCCTTCATTATGACCGCTCAAGCCATTGCGTTCTCTTCCTCCTGAACCGTGAGGAGTTCGTCCAAATGGATGATTATTATTAGGGTCACAAATTGGAGACCAATCTGGACATTTACCACTGAGATCAGGATCTTGACTGTTTTTATTTCCTGAACCTGACTCACCTTTTAGCGTTGGTTGCTCTTGGTTGCTGCCGCTTAACCCAGGTTCATCCTTGTCATTCCGAGAGCCAAACTCACCTTTTAAAGGAGTCTTACCTTTATTGCTGCCGCTTAATCCTGACTCACCTTTTAAAGGAGTCTTGCCTTTATTGCTGCCGCTCAAGCCTGACTCACCTTTTAAAGGAGTCTTACCTTTATTGCTGCCGCTTAATCCTGACTCACCTTTTAAAGGAGTCTTACCTTTATTGCTGCCGCTCAAGCCTGACTCACCTTTTAGGGGTGTCTTGCCTTCATTGCTACCGCTCAACCCTGACTCACCTTTTAGCGTTGGTTGCTCTTGGTTGCTGCCGCTTAAGCCAGGTTCATCCTTGTCATTCCGAGAGCCAAACTCACCTTTTAAAGGAGTCTTGCCTTTATTGCTGCCGCTTAATCCTGACTCACCTTTTAAAGGAGTCTTACCTTTATTGCTGCCGCTCAACCCTGACTCACCTTTTAAAGGAGTCTTACCTTTATTGCTACCGCTCAAGCCTGACTCACCTTTTAACATTGGTTGCTCTTGGTTGCTGCCTCCTGTTCCACCACGGAAACCAATAGTGCAACCACCATCTCCAGTACATGTACCACGTTGCCAACCAGAATCTATATGCGGATCTCCTTGGGAACCGCTCAAGCCTGACTCACCTTTTAGCGTTGGTTGCTCTTGGTTGCTGCCGCTTAACCCAGGTTCATCCTTGTCATTCCGAGAGCCAAACTCACCTTTTAAAGGAGTCTTACCTTTATTGCTGCCGCTCAAGCCTGACTCACCTTTTAAGGGTGTCTTGCCTTTATTGCTGCCGCTTAATCCTGACTCACCTTTTAGGGGTGTCTTGCCTTTATTGCTGCCGCTCAAGCCATTGCGTTCTCTTTCTCCTGAACCCCAGTTTGGATCAAATATATTATTATTTTCAGTAGTACATCCCGGAGCCCAATCTGGACATCGACCACTGAGATCAGGATCTTGACTGTTTTTATTTCCTGAACCTGGCTCACCTTTTAGCGTTGGTTGCTCTTGGTTGCTGCCGCTTAACCCAGGTTCATCCTTGTCATTCCGAGAGCCAAACTCACCTTTTAAAGGAGTCTTACCTTTATTGCTGCCGCTTAATCCTGACTCACCTTTTAAAGGAGTCTTGCCTTTATTGCTGCCGCTTAATCCTGACTCACCTTTTAGGGGTGTCTTGCCTTCGTTGCTGCCGCTTAAGCCACCGCGTTCACCGCCTGAACCTGGAAGAATGTCACCACTATGACCGCTTAAGCCAGGCTCTTCCTCACCACGTTCTCCTTGTAATCCTGGAAACACATCATCACCATTGTTACCCTCTAGCCTTGGAAGTACGATAGGGCCATTCTCATCGCTTAAACCTGACTCACCTTTTAGAGGTGTCTTACCTTTATTGCTGCCGCTTAAGCCTGACTCACCTTTCAGGGGTGTCTTACCTTTATTGCTGCCGCTTAAGCCTGACTCACCTTTCAGGGGTGTCTTACCTTTATTGCTACCGCTTAAACCTGACTCACCTTTTAGGGGTGTCTTACCTTTATTGCTACCGCTTAAGCCTGACTCACCTTTCAGGGGTGTCTTACCTTTATTGCTGCCGCTTAAGCCTGACTCACCTTTCAGGGGTGTCTTGCCTTCATTGCTGCCGCTTAATCCTGACTCACCTTTTAAAGGAGTCTTACCTTTATTGCTGCCGCTCAATCCTGACTCACCTTTTAGGGGTGTCTTGCCTTCATTGCTACCGCTCAACCCTGACTCACCTTTTAGGGGTGTCTTGCCTTTATTGCTGCCGCTCAAGCCTGACTCGCCTGCAAGTGGACCACTTTCAGGACAAACCTCACCAGATGGGTCACCTACCTTACCCCAAGGTCTAGGGCAGCTATTTTCATCATGTTCACTACCTCTGCTTCCTCCTGAGCCACCAATGCTAGTTATACTAACATCACCCTTCAAGAGCAAGCCATTGTAGCCAGTCCCCCATAGTCTAGCTTGAGGACGTTGTCCACTTGGATCAAAAGTAGCAGGATCTTCAGCCTGAGCAACTGGAGCAGTCACTGAGGCAAACAATAAGGCGATAACTACTGATGCTACGCCATTTTTCACTTTACGTAATGAATACTTTTTATTTTTGTGTGAAAACATTTCACTAACTCCTTTATGATTTCTAGCTTTTGCAAGGAAGAGTCTTTACCCCTTCCCTAGAGCATGGACTATTATATCAAACGGAAGTATTTGTCTTCTGTACAAAATCTATTTTTTATCTAATTTTTTTGAAGGATAACTTTTGAGGAGTTTTTTTCTTTTTCCAAGTAGGGAGAAAAGGTAAGGAGTAGGGACGTACTCATAGTAGAAAAGGTGCATTTTTCTCATTTTTGTGACTGCTAGATTCCACTCATTGCTAGTAAACCCCGCAACCATCCGCTAGCTTGCAGATGGTTGTTGGGAAGCAGGAGAGAGCGGTAAGACAGGAATCCATATGATCCAAAGGCGTTTCTTATCAGCTAGTTCGTGAGGGATAAGCCAGTGAATCACAAATCTGTCATCTGATTTGCCCGTGGCTTCTGAAAGATCTGCACATCGGAAAGCTTTTATCCTAGCGAGACTCTCTGCTGACTGTTGGGGGGATTTTTCTGCTAGGGAGATACATAGGTGCACCCGTCCTTGTCCCTCTCCAGCAGACTGGCTGGCTGCTACGGGGCAAGTCTTCGATAGGATGATATAGGGATGGTCTTCATAGAGGTGCTCTACAGGACAAGCAACCACCTCAAATTTACAGGTGTCCCCTTGGGAGGACTGGCATTTGCCATCTGGACTGGGCTGGACTTTGCAATATTCTATCACTTTTTTCAAGCATGTTTCTTTGCAGGATGCAACTTCTGGAAGGGAGTCAGGCGCCATGGCAGGGACGACTATCATCCGGATATAGGGGAGGTTTTCACAACCATCCCTAGCTGAGACAGTAGGCAGGGATTCCAATTTGACTTCAACCTGGCGACAGTCTAGCTGAGTAAGCTCCACTTGGGAGCAGGAGAGGGGACATTGAGCAGGGGTGCCAGAGAAAGGACAAGAGCGCTCGCCTGACAAGCCGGGAAGCTTAGGAGTACGACCGCTGATACCATCATTGCCGCGTTCTCCCTCTAAACCGGGAAGTTTGACACCGCCACTGTTGCCACTAAAAATAGGAGCGCTGGTACTACCTGATTCTCCTGAAAGTGCGTTATTACCTCGGCTTCCACCTATAAGACCTGGGAGTGGCTGAGTTTCACCACCATCTCCTGGGAGCTTATGACTGCCCCGATTGTTGCCGCTCAAGATAGGGTGAGTTGTTGCGCCCTCCTCCCCCTTTAGGAGAGTGCGTGAGTTGTCACCACGGAGACTACTATTATCCCCCTCGGCGCCTTGCAACGGAGTATTTAGGTTATTCCCACTAATACCTCCACTACCAGTGCAAGTTTCGGAACGAACAACCGTCCCTGCCATTAGGATGGAGAGTAGGAGGAGGATAACCACTGACACTATAAGGGGCTTCACCGTATGCAATGAAGGCTTTACTTTTTTATGAGAAAACATTGATACAACTCCTTTATCTATTTTTTACTTTTGCAGGAAGAGACCTCTTTCTTCCTAGAATGTAAAACATTATATCAGACGGAAGTATGTATCCTCTGTAGGTCATCTATTTTTTGTCAGGAGGTGACTTTTCCTTTTCCAAGTAGAAAATATGCGAAGGCTTGTCAAGCGATCGGTGCTATAGCACAAGGCGATTGGTTTTGTAGGACATTCATTATATAGGCAAACAAAAACAATCACCCGCACGACAGATGATTGTTTTGTTGGTTAAAAGGAATTTGTAGCAATTTTTTTATCCGAATGACCGGTTGGTTATTCTAATGAAGGATGGCTCTTCCCATATCCCCCAGAACACTACCTAAGCCGAGGGTGTTACGTGGACCAAGGTCATCATGGTATCTAGGACCATTGCCACCGTCTTTTTCGTACTCCCAGCCTAACTCTTTGTTGCTACCGCCACTGTAGCCATTATAGCCCCAATGATTGTAGCGACCAGTACCTGAACCACGACAGATTGAGATAATACCGTTACCACCGTCATAGTTGCAAATCTCAATATTGCCACCACCACGAGGAGGGATATTGTCATGTTGTCTATCAGAGCCTGGTGCTCCATCTTTCTCAAACTCGAAGCCTAAGCTATCAGAACCCCGTGCTCCATCTTTGTCAAACTCGAAGCCTATGCTATCAGAACTCCGATAGCTAGAAGCTTGAGCAACTGGGCTTGACGCCAAGACAAGTAATGAAGCGATTGCAGCCGAAACAAGGCCGACTTTAACTTTTTTACATGAAAACACTGTAAGTGTCACTCCTTTATTGTTTTTTTGGAAAGAGATGATGCACCTCTCTCCTAGATATGACTATTGTACCAAACTTCCACGGGGTGTAAGTATTCATCCTCTGTAGGAAATCTATTTTTTATCTACTTTTTTGTAATCGCCTTCTTTTCTAGGTTGAAGGGGGAGCTGTTTTTGTTGTTTTCAATGTTAAGATTATGCTCAGTTGTTGCGGACTAAGGTCTGAAAATAAGGATTTTTCCATTTCCTTTTAAATCTCTACTATGGATGTTACCGAATCAAAAACCAATTTATCTTTGGAGAAAGGGAGAAAGATAATCTCATTGATTTTTAGTTTTCCAAAATAGTTCGGAGCTGGGTGGGAATTAGATAGGTTTCTTTTGTAGTTTATAGGTTACACCGTTGATAGTAACTTCAATCTCTTTAATGGCAATGTCAATTTGGTCTTTGCTGCCAGTTATCCACTCTAATCATACCACATAAGGGGACTTGGTGAGGGGCCTGAACCGCTCCAACTCAATTTTCCAAATGCCAGATGTCTTCATTGTACTGCTTGATTGTGCGGTCAGATGAGAAGAAGCCGGCTTTGGCAATATTGACAATCACTTTCTCCAACCAGCTATCCCGGTCTTCGTAGTCAGCCAGCATGCGCTCTTTGGTGTGGATATAGTCTTCTAAATCCAGTAAGGTCATAAAGTAGTCCTTGTGCTTGAGATTGTCCTGCAATCGCCACAAGCGCTCATCAATACCACCAGCCTGACGAACAGTGTCACTCGTGATAAAGTCAATCAGGGGACGAATTGTCTCACGCTCGTAGAAACTATACGGATGGTAAGTCCCTTGCGCGTAGTGCTGGATGACGGTTTGGCTGTCTTGACCAAAAATATAGATGTTCTCGTCACCGACAAGCTCGTGGATTTCCACATTGGCACCATCATCTGTACCGATTGTCAGTGCGCCATTTAGCATAAATTTCATATTACCAGTCCCGGAGGCTTCCTTGGATGCAAGGGAAATCTGCTCAGAAATGTCTGCTGCTGGGATGATATAGCTTGCTTCTGTAACGTTGTAGTTTTCAATCATGACTAGCTGCAAGTGTGGTGCAACTTCGGGGTCATTTTTGATGACTTGGGACAAGACTAAGATTAGATGGATAATATCCTGAGCTGCGGTGTAGGCGGGTGCCGCCTTTCCTCCAAAGAAAACGGTCAATGGTCGTGTCGGAATGTTTCCTGCCTTGATGTCTAAGTATTTATGAATCACGTAGAGGACATTCATCTGTTGGCGTTTGTACTCGTGCATTCGCTTGATTTGTACGTCAAAGATAGAGTCCGGATTGACGGTCAGTCCTTGGGTACGTGCAATATGGCGTTGTAGTTTGCGTTTGTTGTGCTGTTTGATTTCTTCCAGGCTGTTCTTCAATGCTGGATTATCCTTGTGTTCCAGGAGTTTTTCAAGTTCACCGGCTTCATGATGGTAGCCATGTCCCAGCAAATCATCGAGATGGTTAGCTAGACTTGGGTTGGCGTGCATGAGCCAGCGGCGGAAGGTGATACCGTTGGTCTTATTGTTGAATTTTTCTGGGTAGAGGTCATAGAAGGCTTTCAACTCAGATGTCTTCAAGATTTCGGTATGCAGAGCTGCAACTCCATTGATCGAATAACCGTAGTGAATATCCATGTGCGCCATGTGGACACGTCCATGTTCGTCAATAATATTTACAGCAGGGTCGTCCTTTACTTCTTTTGCACGACGATCCAACTCCATGATAAATGGTACCAGATGAGGTACGACATAATTGAGGAAGTCAAGTGGCCATTTTTCCAAGGCTTCTGACAGGATGGTATGGTTGGTGTAGGCAGTCATTTTCTTGACAATCTCGACAGCTTCATCAAAGGAGATGCCACGGAGTTCCAAAAGGCGAATCATCTCAGGAATCACCAGCGATGGGTGCGTGTCATTGATTTGGATCACTGCGTAATCAGGCAGGTCATGGAGGTTTGACCCTTTGGCAACAGCTTCATCAATCAAAAGTTGCGCAGCATTGGATACCATGAAGTACTGCTGGAAGATCCGCAGTACTTTGCCCTCATCTGTCGAATCGTCTGGATAGAGGAAAAGGGTCAGGTTGCGGAAAATATCTTCTTTGTCAAACTCGATACCATCGTAGATGATGTCATCATCAACTGATCCGAGATCAAACAGGCGCAGACGATTCTTGCGGTCTGTCTTGTATCCTGGTACGTCAATGTCGTACAACTTGGATGTTAGTGTAAAATGAGCAAAGGGAATCTGATAAGAAATCGGAGACTCTGTCAGCCATGAACGTGGTGTCAGCCACTCATTTGGTACTGCTGACTGTTGATGGTATTGGAACAGCTGGCGAAACAGACCAAAGTGGTAGTTAAGTCCGATACCATCGCCATTCAAACCAAGGCTTGCGATGGAGTCAAGAAAGCAGGCTGCTAGGCGACCTAGGCCACCATTCCCAAGGGATGGTTCCATCTCCATTTCTTCGATGGCGAGCAAGTCCTTGCCGGCAGCTACCAACTGGCTTTTTACCTCATCATAAAGGCCTAGATTGATAAGGTTATTGGATAAGAGTTTGCCAATTAAAAACTCGGCAGAGATATAGTAAACTTTTTTCTTCTGATCGTTTGTATACTTGGCTTCGCTTTGTTGTTTGGTAAAGGCGAGCAGGGCATAATAGAGTTCTTGATCAGTGCAATCTTCGATACGTTTGGCATACATAGACTGGACAAAATGTTGTAAATTGATCATGGTGTTTCTCCTAAATATAGTAACGTAATCATTCAGAAAGGTTTCTCCTCTTTTTTGTAAACGCTTTCTTATTTTATTATACCGTATTTACGAAAAAAAGACAAGCCAATTTCCATATAAATAGAAATTAGTTTGCCTTAAATTTTTTGCAAAAATTTTATAGTTTAGAGTGATTTACATTACTCCGCAATCAGTGTTTCCAAACCAACCTTCATCATATCTGTGAAAGTATTTTGGCGCTCTTCGGCTGTCGTATCTTCTTCTGGATTCACCAAGCTATCTGAAATTGTCATGATAGCTAGAGCTTGCACATCATGCTGGGCTGCCAAGTAGTACAGGGCTGCTGCTTCCATCTCAATAGCATGGACACCCAATTTACCAAGGGCAATATTGCGATCTGCCATATTTGAGTAGAAAACATCCGAAGAAAGAACATTACCGACATGCGTTGTCATACCTAGTTTTTTCGAGATGTGGTAGGCCTTATCCAGTAGTTCAAAGTCAGCAATTTGTGGGAAGTCAAATTCCGGCCAATCGTTCCGGATAATATTGGAATTGGTTGCCGCAGCTTGAGCAAGAACCAGCTCACGGACATGTACATCTGGATTGATAGAGCCGGCTGTTCCGACACGAATCAGCTTTTTCACTCCATAATCTACAATCAACTCACGCGCATAGATAGAGATTGATGGCATGCCCATCCCTGTTCCCATGACGGAAACACGGTGGCCTTTATAAGTACCAGTGTAGCCGAACATGTTGCGGACTTCATTGAAACAAACAGCATCTTCAAGGAAGTTTTCAGCGATAAACTTAGCACGAAGCGGATCTCCTGGAAGCAAGATTTTATCAGCAATTTCACCTGGTTTAGCAGCAATATGGATTGACATAATTAAGATACGAGGGCGTGAAAGAGGCAAAGCAAAAATAGGAAACCGACTGTAGACGCAAACGTCTGGGAGGGCTTATCTTTTTTGCACAGCCTCTAGCCCGAGTTCAATTCTAAGGAACTCGATTGCCCTGCCTTTCTAGTTTTTTGATTTAAGCGGTATATCTTACGATACCACGCTTTATATTATTTTTTTCTTATTTAGATTGAGACAGAAACAGCCTACTGAAAAAATGGAATAAAGTACTAAAAACTTCAATGCATTATTTCCAATTAGAGCCCATTTCGCAAACAAGACAAATAGTAAGACTCCGGTTATCAAACAGAGAAGTAATAACTGCTTTGAATAGCGTTTATTCATGCTAGTCCTCCTCATACAAACGATACTAACGTTTACAAACTATTATAATTCAGCCAAGATGGCCTTAACCAAGCCCTTGAAATCACCCTTGATTTGTTCTGTGACCTCTACTACTTCTTCGTGGTTGAGTTCTGATTGGAATCCAGCCGCAAAGTTGGTGATTGCAGAGATTCCCAAGACTTTCAAGCCTGAGTGAGCAGCTACGATAACTTCTGGTACCGTTGACATTCCGACTGCATGAGCACCCATGGTCTTAAAGGCTAAAATTTCAGCAGGTGTTTCATAGGTTGGTCCTGTAACGCCAAGGTAAACACCGTTATCTAGCTTGATACCTAACTTTTCAGCAACTGCATGTGCTTTTTCTCGGTATTCTTTGGTGTAGGCATTGGACATATCTGGGAAACGTGGTCCAAATTCTTCCAAGTTTTCACCAATCAATGGATTTTGACCTGTTAGGTTGATATGGTCTGTAATCGCCATCAGGGTACCTGGGCCATAGCCGATTCCACCTGCCGCATTTGTAACAATCACGCCTTGGCAGCCAAGAGCTTTCATGACACGCACTGGGAAGGTGACAACTTCCATCGGATTTCCTTCGTAGAAATGGAAGCGACCTTGCAGGGCTAAGACTTTGCGGCCAGCCAAATCACCGTACACTAGCTTGCCAGCGTGCCCTACAACGGTTGACTTGCCCCAGTTTGGAATATCTGCGTAATCAATGACTATCGCATTTTCTACCTCCTGAGCCAACTCACCTAGACCTGAACCTAAAATCAAGCCAAATTCTGGCTTTACCAAGCCTTTTTCTTCCAAAAAAGCTTTTGTTTCATAAATTTTTTCGATTAGTGACATACATTCTCCTTTATTTTACGAAATCTCGTTTATACTTGCGATGACTGGCGATATTGCGATCTAAGTCCTTTTCGTCCCACAGTTGCAATTCCCAAGGATAGTAGAAATTGCTCTTATTTTTGAAATAGATATGAATGCCTGTGTACTCATCCTTATCTCGCAGATACCAGTTTTTCAAACCAAATTTTTCCTGCCAATCATCTAAACTTTCCATGACCTGCTCCAACTGAGCGGAGGTCAGAATCATCCGAGCACCAAAGATGTCATTCAAAATCGAATGGATCGGATAACCTTCCGACCGCTCTTTAAAACGCTCGATTTTATCCAGAATGGACTCCGCTGTCTTTACACGATAGTAAAAGCTGATGTCCTTGATGTCAGATTTCATCAGGTAATCATTGATTGATTCGTGCAGATTGAAGCGATAAAGCAGGATAGGCTCAGTCGGCACCTTGGCAAAGGTATGTTTGAGGTTGATTTTTTTGACTTTACCAGTTTCAAAGTAATCTACGAAAAACTGCCTATCAATCTTGTTGAGTTCATCAATCAAGCGTTCAACCTGTTCAAGCATGACAATTCCTTTCAACCATCTGCTTATGATTATACCAATTTATCCAAGAAGCTTTGTCCAATCATGGCAGTTTCGACACCGAAGTTTTCGGCAACGGTTGCCGAGATGTCAGCAAAGTTACCGACTGGGATAACACCGCTACCTGTAAAGCTTGGGCTGTAAGCCAAGAGCGGCACATACTCACGAGTGTGGTCGGTGCCTGCATAAGATGGATCATTCCCATGGTCTGCCGTAATCAGGAGTAGGTCATCTTCGCGCATGTTGTCGATGATTTCTGGGATACGTGCGTCAAATTCTTGCAGGCAATCACGGTACCCTTCGATATTGCGACGGTGGCCATAAACAGCATCAAAGTCAACCAAGTTTGTGAAGGAGAAGCCTTCCTCAAATGCTGGTAACTTGAGCGTATCTATCAAAACATCCACCCCATGCATATTTGACTTGGTATGTCCCATGTCATTTGTAATGCCTGATCCGTTGAAAATGTCATTGATCTTACCGACAGAGTAAGTCGATACACCAGCTTCTGCCAGCTTGTTGAGAACTGTCGCTTCAAATGGTGATACTGCATAGTCATGACGGTTAGCAGTCCGTGAGAAATTGCCCGGCTCACCGACATAAGGACGAGCAATGATACGACCGAGAAGAGCTGGACGTTCAAGGGTAATCGAACGGGCATATTCACAGATGCGGTAAAGCTCGTCAAGTGGAATAACTTCCTCATGAGCTGCAATCTGAAGAACAGGGTCTGCGGATGTATAAACGATTAGCTCGCCTGTTTCCATTTGGCGAGGACCAAAGTCATCAATAACAGCAGTCCCTGAGTACGGCTTATTGGCCTCGCGGATGATTTTACGTCCTGAGAATTCCTCTATTTTTGTTAAAATCTCTTCTGGGAAGCCGTCCCAGAAGGTATCAAATGGCTCAGTGATATTGAGACCCATAATTTCCCAGTGTCCTGTCATGGTATCCTTACCGCGCGAGACCTCTTCTAGTTTTGTCACATAACCTGTAGGGTTCTCTTCCATCGGTACCGTTGCAAGGGGGGTATCACGTGGAATATTTCCAAGACCAATCTTAACCATATTTGGCACTTCAAGTCCAGCCTTGTCAGAGATGTGACCGAGAGTATCTGATTCGGTATCTGCTACACCTGCGTTGAAGAATTTGTCTGCATCTGGTGCTGCACCGATGCCGACAGAGTCCATGACAACCAAGTGAACACGTTTAAATTTAGGCATAATCGTCTCCTTTTTTTGAATAATTAGAGTCAAAGAAAATCACAGTCAACAAAGCCTGTGGACACAGATGAAACATCATTGCAACTGCAAGCTAGGGAGGCTTATCAGGGTAGATGACGCTTCAAATTAAGCCAGCGAGATGTGGACTGGATTTTCCAAGAATCTAAACGTTCGTATTTTCATTATACCACAAAAAAGCTTCTCATTGGTATCAAAATGAGAAGCGTTTTCACTTTATTTTTTTTCGATAATTTGTGGTCCATCTGGTGTGCCTACAATGACTTTGGAGATAAGACCAATGAAAAGTCCATGCTCTACGACACCTACGGTCCGGTCTAATTCTTCTGCTAGAGCATAGGTGTCTTCAATTCGGTGTAAGTCGAGGTCGATGATGAAGTTTTGCATATCTGTCACATGTTTCTTACCGTCATGCATGCGGAAACTTGGTCGGTAGCCTTTGGCGGTAAAATGGCGGAAAAGATTCTCCGAACCATACTGAACGACTTCTACTGGTAACTTGAAGGCTCCCAAAGTTTCTACCATCTTCGTCTCATCAACAATCCAGATACAGTCCTTGCTATTGACTGCAACGACTTTCTCCATAAGGAGAGCTGCGCCGCCACCCTTGATACCATTAAAAGATCCGTCAACTTCGTCTGCACCATCCACAGTCAAGTCTACATACTCAACTTCGTCGATATTTTTTAGGGGAATCCCAAGGGATGCTGCGTGTTCGGCAGTGGCATGCGACGTCGTTACACCTGTAATTTGAAGTCCCTCCTCCTGCACCCGCCGGCCAATCTCCTGCACAAAATAGTAAGCCGTCGAGCCGGTTCCCAACCCCACAATCATACCATCAGCTACAAATTCAGCGGCCTTGATTCCGACCTGTTCTTTTAAGTTCGACATGTCATGCTCCTTTGAAAAAAACTGATACAACTATTATAGCATGAAGCAAGCCACTCGATACAATAAATTTTAAAATTTATGAGAGAGCAAACGGATGACAAGGTGGGCTAGATGGGGTCGTGAAAGTGAGGCACATGTTTGCTCACTCACCTGTGAGGAGCTACTGGTTTAAGTTTTATAGATAAAAGATGCTAATAGCAGAATAACTAGTAAGGCTAGGAGATGCCCAACTGTCACTAGGATAAAGGAATACTTCAAACCACGTTTCATGCTCAACTTAGATAGATTGTGGAAAGTAATCATGACACCGGACTGTGGTACGACTGTCAAGATAGCTGAGGCAACAACGATGACACGGTGTAGCAATTCGGGATGAATCCCCATTTCCAGATAAGTTGGAAGAAAATTATTGGTTGCAATACCTACAGCACCAGATGAAGAGCCGATAATCCCACTAACAAGTGCTGTTGAAATAGATAGACTGAGAAGCGGGGAGCCTGGAATTTGTTGTATCCACTCTTGGATAATGGTAAAGCCAGTTGATAATGTCAAGACGGTACCAAATGCTACTGTGCTGGAAGTTGCAAAAGCAGGAATGATAGAGGCAGTCGCGCCAGAGTTTAAAATCTCTTTTTGATTCAGCAAATAAGGGCGGAAAATGAGAGCAGCTAGCATAATAGATACTAGTAAGCCGACTGCTAAAACATTAGGTAACTTGCTCAAAAGAAAGATGGTTCCAATCAAGCTGATCAGAGGGAGAATAGACAAGAAAAGATTTGGTGCCTTAGCAGGCGTGGTTATTGTCATCTCCTCCTCTTCTTCCGTATAGCTTTCACCATTTGCTAAACTCTTTTTGAGACAATAGGCCATATAAAGCAAGCCGAAAACAAACAAGGTCAGACTGGCAGCTAGGCTGATGACTGGAGCTGCGGCCAAATTAGTTCCTAGGGCTTTTGTTGGAATAACGTTTTGGATAGATGGTGCTCCCGGTAAGGTTGTCATGGTGTAGGTTCCTGCTCCCAGAAAGACAGGGAGTGGAAAGAGGGCCCAGTTAATATTTAACTCCCTAAAGAGAGGACGCGATAGAGGAAGGAGGGTAAAAATCACTACAAAAATACTTACGCCTCCATAGGTCAAAATAGAGGCTATAAGAGTGATGGCTAGTAAGCCCTTGTAAGGACTGTCTTTTCCCATCATTTTCAAAATGCTATCGGCAATGGTCTGAGTTGCTCCGCTTGCTTCCATATAACGAGCGAGGATAGAGCCTAGCATGAAAATGGCAAAATTGTTGATGAGGAAACTAGCCAAACCGGTCATGTAAGATTGCTCTTTTCCTAGCATCATCTCAAGAATATTCATCTGATTGGTCAAGATGATGATGCAACTAGCCAAGGGGGCTGCAATGATGACATGCAAGTTCTTTGATGTCCAGTAGATAATGGCAACAATCGCCAATAAAACTCCTAAAAGTGCTAAAAGTGTCATGGTTCTCCTTCATACATCTCTATTTCCCTCTGATGATGGTATTTTATTCAAAGGGAGGTTTACTAAATATTCTAATGTCTTTTTGTTCTCCAAGTTCTGCTAATAAATCTGCAACCGTCTTTCCAAATACTGGATGGCAATAGGTAGCTGCAATCTCTGCGAGAGGGATAAGAACAAAGGCTCGCTCCTGAGCGTAGGGGTGAGGGACAACTAAATGTTCCTCTGCAATCCTTTCTTGATCCCAAAAAATAATATCGAGGTCAATGGTTCGTTCCCCCCATTTTTCAAGTCGAACTCGGTGTAAATCCTGTTCAATTTTTTGACAGAAAGCTAAAAAATCTTGGGCAGATAGGTCTGTATAAACCTGACAGGCGAGGTTGAGAAAATCTGCTTGATCTGTTTTTCCCCAAGCTGGGGTTTCATAGATGGAGGAAACGAGTCCTAGCTGACAGTCCTTATGATTGTCTAATTTTTCTAAGGCTGCCTGTAGATAGGCTAGGCGGTCTCCCATATTTCCTCCGATACTGAGATAGGCTAGATGTTTCATGGGCGTTTGCGCTCCAACTCGATACCGACTGAATCATAATGCCCTGCGATAGGAGGGTTTTCCTTGTAGATCGCCAGACGAATTTTCTCCACCTTTGGAAAGCGAGCAAAAATTTCCTGACAAATCACACCTGCTACTTTTTCGATGAGAACATAGGGCTTGCCCTCTACAATATCTTTTATGGTCTCAAACACCAAGCCATAATGGACTGTATCTTCTAGCTGGTCTGATTGGGAAGCTGCTGTCAAATCAACAAATAGGTCACAGTCTATCGTGAAAACCTGACCGAGAACTTGTTCTTCTTTAAGGGCTCCATGATAGCCATAAAAACGACACTTGTTGAGCGAAATTTTATCCATTCTCTCCTCCTGAAATCAGTTGGTCCCAAACTTTTACTAGGTCGTTATTGGCTTCCACGTTGTGGACACGAACCATTTTACAACCTTTCATGATTGCCCAGGCTGATAGGGCCGCTGTGGCTTGGTCTCGATCTGTAGAAAGTGTATTGCCACCAAGCAAGTGATCGACAACTCGCTTACGGGAAATTCCAAAGAGAACTGGATAGCCCAAATTTGTCAACTGATCCAAGCCTTGCAGCAGGTCAAGGTTATGCTGGACATTTTTTGAAAAACCAAAGCCTGGGTCTAGCCAAATCTTATCTGGCGCTACTCCAGCAGCCAAGGCTGCTTGAGCACGTTGAATGAGAAAATCCCTCACCTCGCTAACGATGTCTTGATAGCTTTCCTCTTTTTGATTGTGCATGAGAATGATGGGGACCTGATACTCAGCAGCCAAGGCGAGCATCTTCCCATCATAGAGACCTGCCCAAACATCATTGAGAATATCCGCCCCAGCCTCTAGAGCTGCTCGAGCGGTTCCTGTTTTATAGGTATCAATACTAATCAGGCAGTCATATTTTTCCTTGAGCGCACGAATGATTGGAACTACACGGGCAATCTCTTCTTCTTCTGTAACAAATGTAGCACCTGGACGAGTTGATTCGCCACCGACATCAATCACCTTTGCACCTGCTGCTAATAATCGCCCTGCTTGGGCTAGAGCAGTTTCAATTTCATTATAACTTCCACCATCTGAAAAGGAATCTGGTGTTACATTGAGGATTCCCATTATAGATACTTGTTTAGCTAATCGTTCGAGTGACATATTTCCTCCTATTTGTTATGAATCATGGATAAAAGTTCACGGCGCAAAATAGCATCCTCCTTGTATTTACCTAGAGCTACAGTTGTCACTGTCTTGCTACCCGGCTTACGAATACCACGCATACTCATACACATATGTTCGGCTTCTACCATAACAAAAACTCCTTCTGGATTAAGAGCATCTTGTAGAGCGTGAGCGACTTGATAGGTCAAACGTTCTTGTAACTGTGGACGGCGACTGGCCACTTCTACCGCCCGTGCCAGTTTGCTTAGGCCTGTTACCCGTCCTTTGCTTGGAATATAGGCAACATGAGCGATACCATAAAAGGGGACCAGATGGTGTTCGCACATAGAGTGGAAAGGAATATCCTTGACTAAAACGACTTCCTCATGCCCTTCGGAAAAGACGGCCGTAAATTGATCTTTTGGATCTTCCTGTAAACCGCTAAACATTTCGAGATACATTTTTGCGACACGTTTTGGTGTATCTAATAAACCTTCACGCTTGGGATCTTCTCCTAGTAATTCCAGTAATTGATAGATAGTTTGTTCAATTTGTTCTTGTTTTGACATAAGACATCCTAAATGGTTTGATTGTTTCATTATACCTTAAAATTGTTTTCAGGAAAAGCCTTCTTGTCTTTCGGAAAGCAAAACTGTCCCTGGACAGATTGTTGAACCCAGAACTTCCTTTTTTCTCCCCTAGTTGTGGTATAATAAAGCTAATTGACCACAAGGAGAAGACATGACAAAGAAACCAGTCCAACTAGCAACTATTTGTTACATTGATAATGGCAGGGAGTTCCTCTTACTTCATCGCAATAAGAAAGAAAATGATGTCCACCAAGGAAAATGGATCGGGGTAGGTGGCAAGCTAGAGGCCGGTGAAACACCGCAAGCATGTGCTATTCGTGAAGTTTTCGAGGAGACAGGTCTCACCGTCACCCAGCATGCACTAAAAGGGATTATCACCTTTCCAGATTTTACGCCAAATTGCGACTGGTACACCTATGTTTTTAAGATTACCGGTTTTGAAGGGAACTTAATTGAATGTAGCGAAGGAGATTTGGAATGGGTGCCCTACGACCAGGTCTTATCCAAGCCGACTTGGGAGGGAGATCGGCATTTTCAAGAATGGTTGCTGGAGAATCGTCCGTTTTTCTCTGCCTGTTTCCGCTATGATGGTGATAAACTGCTCGAATACAGTGTGGATTTCTACGAAGAATAGTCAAACATCTTGATTTTAGAATATGAATTCCTCTAATCACCAACACAGCTATCTTGTATAGACATAAAAATAGACAAGGAGAAACCCATGTATGAATTTGTCCTCGAATACGGATCTTTTCCCGTAAAACTGATTGATGGTTTTGTCGATAATCGCACAGATATTCCAGATTTTCTCAAGGAAGATGAAGAGATGATTGCTCGATTACATAGTATAAATGAGCTGTTCCATCAGCTTTTTCATACTATCGAATGTAAATTTGATTATATCGGCAAGCAATTTCCTGACAAAATTGAACACCTACGGGAACTTTATCACCCTCTAGCAGCAGATCTTGTGGCTAAATACGGTGACACTGTTAACTTGACGATTGAACCGTTTATTTTATAAGATAGACAAGAACTCCATTTTTAGTCAAAAATGGACAACCAGCGATAGTACAAAAGACTTGAAGATTTATGTAAACTAACCTTCGAGTCTTTTTGTGATTTTATTAGTATTTTCCCAGCCTCACTTTTTAAAGTTCGTATCACCATCTCAACGTAGCATTGGAAGTAAATCACAGCAATCCGTGTTTCATATTTCCAATCTGCTCTATGCGACTGTCCATTCCTCCAAAAAAAATCCTAGTCCGTAAACTAGGATTTTCAAATCTTATCAAGGCCTCAATGGGGCATAAGGAGCTATTAGCGGATTTCAGCACCGAGAGCTTCCAAGCTCTTACTGATTTTTTCCATATACTTGGCTACTTCTTCATCTGTCAAGCTATCCGCAGGATTTTGGAAGGTCAGATTATAAGCCATTGATTTCTTGCCAACCTCAATATTGCTACCGGCATAAACATCAAAAAGACTTACCTTTGTCAAGCGCTTCACACCGGCTGCTGTAATAGCATCCAAAACATCCTGATGGGTAACGTCACTCTTCAAAAGAAGGGCAATATCACGGCTAACAGATGGGAATTTAGAGATTTCGACAAATGGCTGAGCAGGCTGTAGAGCCGCCTCAATCGCATCAAGATTGATTTCAGCCACATAGGTCTCTGGAATACCGTAGTCCTTAGCTGTTTGAGGATGTACCTGACCAACAAAGCCGATAGCAGTCCCATTCAAATGGATTGCCGCTGTACGACCTGGGTGTAGAGCGGAAATCTCACTTGTCGCCACAAAATCGACAGCCAGTTTGTAATGACCGAAGATGGCTTCCAATATCCCTTTAGCATGGAAGAAGTCAACAGCTACCGCTGGTGTCTGAAAATCTTTTTCTGCAACCAAGCCTGTCAAAACAAGAGCAAACTTGTTGATTTCTTGCGGCAAATCTTCTTTTGGATTGCCAGATTGTTCAAAGATTTTTCCAATCTCGTAGAGGGCTAGGTTTTTATTTTTACGGGCAACGTTATAGGCAACTGTCTCTAACATGCCGGATACCATATTCTGACGAAGGGCAGAACGATCAACAGTCATTGGCCACATAAGTTCGGTTACAGTGGTTGGATGGGCCGCAAATTCTACTGATTTTTCAGGTGTTGTAAGGGCGTAGGAGATGATTTCCGTCAAACCTGCACCTTCTGCCAAGTGTCGAACCTGGCGACGAATTTGCTGGGTCAGAGTCAGCTCGCCTGCTGTTCCATCCTCTTTTGGAAGAGTGGTCGGAAGATTATCATATCCGTAAATGCGAGCGATTTCCTCTACCAAGTCTGCTGGAATGCGGATGTCCCAACGGCGACATGGTACTGCTACTGTAAACTGACTTGCATCGCCAGTTATTTCCATACCCAAACGACGGAAAATATCGGCTATTTGGGTGTAGTCAAGGTTGGTACCGAGCGAACGGTTAACATACTCAATGGTTGCTGTGACAGGTACATCAGAAGTGTCTACCGTCCCTTCAGACACGATACCGGACAGGACTTGACCGCCAGCCAAATCAGCAATCATAGCCGCCGCCATATCCATCGCTTCACATAGGGTCGCTATGTTGATCCCCTTTTCAAAGCGAGAGGAGGATTCTGATCGGAGGTTTAGGCGACTGGAAGTTTTGCGGATAGACTTGCCATCAAAAAGAGCAGCCTCTAGAACAACCGTCTTAGAATCATCATCAATCTCGGTATCTGCTCCGCCCATGACACCAGCTAAGGCAACCGCCTTATCTGCGACAGAAATCACAAGGTCATCTGCAATCAAGTTGCGCTCTTCACCATCAAGTGTAACCAGATTTTCACCAGTCTTTGCTTGACGAATTACAATTTTTTTGTCCTCAAACTTGTCAAAATCAAAAGCGTGCATAGGCTGTCCAAAGTAGAGCAAGATGTAATTGGTAATATCAACTACGTTGTTAATTGGACGAATACCTGCGTTCATAAGCAAGTTTTGCAGCCACTGTGGACTTGGGGCAACGGTTACATCTTCAATGACACGCGCTGTATAGGCTGTCACCTTGTTGGACTCAATCGCTACTTCAATCACATCACTGGCTTTTTTGTCACTCTCATTCAAGGCTACTTGCTTGAAGTTGACCTGACTGTCATAAATCGCAGCTACTTCATGAGCTACTCCACGCATGGATAGAGCATCAGCACGGTTTGGCGTGATGGATAGCTCGATGATTTCATCATCAAGGTCTAGGTAAGAGAAAATCGGCTCTCCCACAACCGCTTCTGCTGGCAGGTGGTAGATACCATCCGCATAGATTTTTGGTACAACAGAGTCTGAGACACCAATCTCACTCAATGAGCAGAGCATCCCCAGAGACTCCACTCCGCGGATTTTACCTTTCTTGATTTTATAATTGCCTGCAATACGTGCACCCGGCAAAGCAACGATAACCTTGATACCTGATGTCACATTTGGTGCACCGCAAACAATTTGTGTCACCTCTTCACCGATATTCACCTGACAGATATGAAGGTGGGTATCTGGAATTGGCTCCGCAGAGACAACTTGTCCCACAACGAGCTTAGAAAGACCTGCACTCTTTTGCTCAACTCCTTCTACCTCAATTCCCGTTGTTGACATTTTTTCTGACAAGTCGCTACTCGTTGCTTCAAAGTCAACTAATTCTTTTAACCATTTATAACTTACTAACATATTTTCCTCTTTATATTTCAAATCGAAAGATTTTGGAATGCTTACCTAAGAAGATAAGATTTTTATTCAGCCCCAACTCTTCCAACCTCACCGCATCATTATCGTTTCCATCACCGAATAATCACCCCAAACAAGCTTAGGGATACTCTGTAACAATCCGATATTTTTCAACTTTTGACGAGTAAGGTTGTTAGATAGTTCACGATAACGACTGGCTTCTCATAAATAGGTAAATTTATGAGCATCAAATTGCAACAGTTTTTCAAGCAAAACGGTACTTTTGCATAAAAAAACTAGCAAGGTGATCAAGTCAAGGAATTCGCATAATAGCGATTTCCGTCTACTTAAGAGCTGACTTTGTCAGCCTTGAGTAGTGCTACGTTAAAACTGCTCCGAAAATCGTATATCTCCTTGATAAAATCCACGAATATCATTGATTCCATAGCGGAGCATGGCAATACGTTCTTGACCTAAACCAAAGGCAAAACCAGAATATTTAGTCGAATCAATACCGCTCATTTCCAGTACCTGTGGGTGGACCATGCCGGCTCCTAAAATCTCAATCCAGCCTGTCTTCTTGCATACGTTGCAACCATCACCACCACACTTGAAACAAGAAACATCAACCTCAACAGAGGGCTCTGTAAATGGAAAATAAGACGGACGCAGACGAATTTGGCGCTCTTCCCCAAACATTTTCTTGATAATCATCTCAAGAGTCCCCTTGAGATCTCCCATGGAGACATTCTCGCCGACAACCAAGCCCTCAATCTGATGGAATTGGTGACTGTGGGTCGCATCATCTGTATCACGACGAAACACACGTCCCGGTGAAATCATTTTAAGAGCACCTTTTGAAAAATCGTGCTGATCCATGGTACGTGCCTGAACAGGTGATGTATGGGTACGCATCAAAATCTCTTCCGTTATGTAGAAAGTATCCTGCATGTCACGGGCTGGATGGTCCTTTGGTAAATTCATGCGTTCAAAGTTATAGTAGTCTTTTTCCACTTCAAAACCATCAACGATTTGGAAGCCCATGCCTAAGAAAATATCTTCGATTTCTTCAGAGGTTTGGGTTAGAACATGACGTTTTCCGACCTTAACTTGACGACCGGGAAGAGTCACATCAATGGTTTGCGCAGCCAGTTGATGTTTAATTTTTGCTTCCGCTACCTTTTTCGCTGTTTCTTCAAAGGCTGCCGTTAGGACATCCCGAACCTCATTGACTTGTTTGCCAATAATCGGTTTCACATCATTTGGCAACTCCTTGAGTCCTTTAAGCAAATCTGTCAGCGAACCTTTTTTCCCCAAGACAGCAACACGCAAATCTTGTAATTCTTTTTCGCTTTGGTGTTGGATTTTTTTTAATTTTTCTAACGTGGTTTGGCTCAATTCGGCCAGTTGTTGTTCAATATTTGACATCATTCCTCCAATAAAAAAACGCATGACTTCACCCATCTCGGAGCGTTGTCACGCGGTACCATCCGTTTTCATCTGCTATGCAGACCTTATTTTTAAGTCCTCGTGTGAGTGAATTCGACCAACTTTCACTGATTGAGCTTGCAGTCTCGGCTCAACTCCCTGAACAGTTTCCATAGGTTTACTAGTCTCACAGACTTCTATTCAATTTTGTCTTCTGTAAGTTTTCAGCTAACCTTTAAGAGGGGAGCTGAGTCGTCACATAAAATGATTCTATTTGGATAGAAAACAGTTTTATTTGACTTCACTAATTAGTTTAGCAAATTATGGAAATTTTAGCAAGAAATCTTTCTAAAAAACTCCTACTGCGTATCTGAACTACACCCCAATCATTAGATTTGTTCTCTAACTTTTTGAGTGCAGTTCAACCATCACAGAGGAGTTTGATATTGGAGGACTTCAAGGCTATTTTACCACGTGGAAAATGTCAATAACTGCTTTTTCCGAAGATACATGGATCATTTGAGATGTTGGTGCTTCGTACACATGTCACTATCATCAACATTAAACGTAAAGTGACTTAGTTTCCACGCCAAATATGCGTGTCTAGTAAACCGCAGTAGGCATCTACAGGAGATACTCCGATAAATTCTGATTCTCCTGCCAATTTTTCTACCAAGGCTTCTATGGTGACTGGTAGGCCATCGTAGGCATTGATGTAGGTTGCTACCTGTGGCATATCCGCAAGTGCAAACGGGTGTTGAACGGACACGACAATCGTTGGAATCTCGTGAACATAGAAAGGTTGGTCTGGCGTTCCCTTAGCGGCTGGCCAGATAATCCGTTGGGTGGTTCCGCCAGAGTTAACATCAACCAGATTGATAATTAGGTCATAATGGTCTGTTATTTCTGCTATTGGGCGTTTAGAAGCGTAAACATTGGCAATAGCTGCTGGTCTTTCCTCTTCTGGTAGCTTGGCAATCCGCGCTTCTGTATTTTCCCAGATAGATACCTCATGACCTCTAGCTTCTAACAATTCTTTCAGGGTATCTGAAGCTCGCTTTTTACCTGAATTGATAAGGGCGCCAAAACCTCCCTTGTAGCCATCTACTTCTACCAACAAGATACGTCTGTAACGGGCTGGTGTCACAGGGAAGACTCCTTCTTGCTTGGCTTTGACTAAGGTAATCGCCTTATCTGCCACTTCTTTAGCCAGATGTTTAGCTTCTTCTGTCCCAATCAAGGCTAGAGCTTCTTCTTTTGGTAACATCATCTCATGGCGACGACCCTCAAACTGATGAAGACCGAGCTTGGCTTTCAAGCCCAATGTCCGACGAAGGGCATCGTGCAACCGTTCCTCAGACAAGAGACCGTTTGCCAGACCTTCTTTCATCCATTGTAGATCTTCTTCTGGATCATTAAAGAAGAGGAAGAGGTCACAACCAGCTTCGATAGCAGTTGGCAACAATTCACGCCGAGACATAGAAGCGGTCATACCAATCATGTGGCTAGCATCCGTTACAATAGCACCATTATAGCCCAATTCTCCACGCAATAGCTCATCCAAAAGTGTTTTATTGAGCGAAGCTGGTAACATCTCATCCAACTCACGTTCAGGGTGCATTTCTTTTTCAACATTTGGCAAATGAATATGGCCAGCCATGATTCCGGGAAGCCCAGCTTCAGCCATTTCACCATAGATGCGTCCAAAGCTTTCCATCCATTCAGACTTGGTCATTGGGTTTGAAGCAAAAGAGAGGTGATGATCTCGTTCGTCAATACCATCCCCAGGAAAATGTTTCGCAAAAGGAATGATTCCATGTTCCATAATGCCACGCATGTATTCTTTTGATAGTTCAAGTACTTGCTCCACATGGGCTCCCCAAGTTCGGTTGGCGATAATAGGATTTCTCCAGTTGCGACTGAGATCCATGATTGGTGCAAAAGAAGCGTTACAGCCAACAGCAGAGGCTTCTAAACCTGCAATTTTCCCCATTTCATAGGCATAACGTGGATCATTCGTAGCGGCAATTTTGATTTCATCACCGATTTTTGTCCCATCTGTGACGGCACCATTGCCACCTGATTCAGTATTGGCTGCAATCAAGAGCGGGATTTTAGACTTGGTTTGTAAGATATTATTTTGTTCCCAAATATCTGCTGCCGGTCCAGGATTGTAGCGAACAGCGGCAATCTTGTAATCTTCTAATACACCTGTCAAATACTCTTCTGTCCGCTGACTTCCCATGTTGACAAAGAGCTGACCGATTTTCTCATCCAAGGTCATCTGAGCGATGGTTGTTTCAATCCAAGCGATAGCTTCTTCATCTAAATTGTAAGGTTTTTTTCGTAAATCTACTAAGTTTGTCATTTCTGCCTCCAAAAAAGCTAAGGGCGTACCCCTAGCCCTTTCTTACTCGTCTAAATTTTTCCAAAATGTATCTATTAAGCTCATTTCATATTCGGTCGTAAAGCGCTGAGCCACAAAGTCTTCTGCCACTTTCTCGGCTAAGTCTGCCCATGAGTGTAACTCCTGTCCAACTAAAATCGGGTAGAAATGTACTTTATTAAGCTCAGCTGCTTTCAAATCACCAGGTGAATCACCTATCATCATAATTTTATTTGGATCATAGCCTTCATCAACCAGTCGCTTAATCACATCTTCTTTTTTACCTCTATCCTGACAGTTGAGTTCTGTAACGTAGCCCATTAAACTTTGATCTGTCCATTCTTCTTCTACTGCTTCTTTATTGGCAGATGAAACCACGTAAACTTTTCCGAGTTGACTTAGTTTTTCTAGACCTTTATGAACACCGATAAAAGCTAGGACTGGACCAGTATAGTTCTTAATGGATTGATTGACCTGATTGGACCATTCTAGAGCTAATTCTAAATCTTTTGATGGTCGTTCAGTCAAGAGTTTTTCCAAAGAAGCATTGGAGAGAGAATCTGTTGACTCGACCCAATGTTTCAGTTTTTCAATGTTAGCCACCCCAGCAAAGTCCAAACCTGTGACTAGCCCAACAAAGCGGTTGATACCTCGAGTACGTGAATACAGGTTAACCCGATTCCACTCTTTTAAAAAAGGTTCTCTATCCTCAATCCCAAATACATCCGCAGCTAAAGGGCCGAAGAAAAGCTTGTGCTTATAAGTCATGGTATCCATGACACAACCGTCAGAATCAACACAAAACACGTAATCAGACTTCATGACTAAACTCCCGAATAGGCTGAAAAGCCACCATCAATTGGGAGAACAACGCCATTTACAAAGCTAGCTAGGTTCTCATCTGCTAGGAAGAATACACCTCCTACCAACTCTTCTGCTTCCCCAAAACGCCCCATAGGTGTATTGGTTAAAATCTTGTTAGCACGCGCCGTTGGCTGTCCTGCCTCATCAAAGAGCAAACCACGGTTTTGATTGGTCACCAAGAAGCCCGGTGCAATAGCATTGCAGCGAATACCAACCTTTGAAAAATGTACAGCCAACCACTGTGTAAAGTTGCTGATGGCTGCTTTTGCCCCTGAATAGGCCGGGATTTTTGTCAAAGGTGTAAAAGCATTCATACTGGAAATATTGATAATATTTGCTCCAGCACGCCCTACCATATCTTGAGCAAAAACCTGTGTCGGCAACAAGGTTCCAAGGTAGTTGAGATTGAAAACAAAATTGATGCCTGCTTCGTCCAAGTCAAAGAAAGTTTTGGTATCCGCAGGAAGTCCGACTTCATGAAATTCATTATCTGTTGTCGCTTTAGGATTGTTTCCACCTGCTCCGTTAACCAAAATATCTGCTGGACCAAAATCAGCCAATACTTGCTGGCGTACTTCTTCTAAATTTTCTTTGGAAAGGACATTGGATTTGTATGCTTTAGCGATCCCTCCTGCTGCTTTGATCTCATCAACAAAGACTTGAGCAGCTACTTCGTTTAAGTCCAAAAGAGCAACTTTGGCACCAGCCTTGGCAAATTCCTTAGCCAAATAACCACAGAGTACTCCACCTGCTCCTGTGATGACAACCACTTTGTCCTTAAATTCAATCACACGTGTCATTCTTATTCCTCCTTATTTCCGACTGTTTTCACTGTAATTCCAAAATCTGGTGTCTTACCTGCTATTCGCATATTTGCCTCGTAAAGACCATTGAAATAAGTCGCCCCCAGTGCTCTGTCATACAAGCCATAACCCGGTGTCTTGGTCTGATCTCCCCAGATGCGGCGACCATGATCTGGGCGCAAAGCTCCTTGCCAATCATAATCCACCAAAAGCTTGATGACGGCATTCATATCAATATCACCAGCCTGTGACAAATGAGCTGTCTCCTGGAAGCCCCATTCACCCGCTGTTACATTTCGAGTATGCATAAAGTTGATACGATTGCGTCTGAGAGCGTACTCAGTCATTGCTAGCACGTCATTTTTCGGATCAGAAGCGTAGGAACCGACACACATGGTGATACCATTATTTTCTGAATCATAAAGGTTCAGAAATCTTTCAACAGCTTGCTGGCCTGTGATGATGCGTGGTAGACCGAAAATCCCGTAAGGTGGATCATCTGGATGGATAGCCATCTTCACACCGGCTTCTTCAGCTGTCGGCATAATGGCCTTGATAAAATACTCCAGGTTCTCCCACAAATCTTCCTCAGAGATATTTTGACGATAATTTTCGATGATAGCCTTCATCTCTTCCTTGGAGTAAGATGAGTCCCAACCTGGTAGGTTCAAATCGTCTGCCACTGGGTCTACACCAGCCAAATCAGACTTGAGAAAGGCAAGCGAGGTTGAACCATCTGGAAGTGGGTGGTGAAGGTCAGACCGCGTCCAATCAAATACAGGCATAAAGTTGTAGCAAACCACTGGAATACCTGCTGCCCCCACATTGCGAATAGATGTTTTATAGTTTTCAATCAATTCATCACGATTTGGTTTTCCTTGCTTGATATCCTCATGAACTGGGATAGACTCAATTACAGTGATCTCAAGTCCAGCCTCTTCCACCATTTTTTTCAACTCTAGAATATTTTCCAAAGGCCAAGCCTGACCAACTGGCACATCATAGACAGCCGTCACAATCCCCTGCATCCCCGGTATTGCCTTGATTTGTTCAAGAGTAACAGGATCCTTCTTCCCGTACCAACGAAAAGACATTTTCATGATTTATTCTCCTTTATTGTTCAAAAAACTCTTTGGCATTGTGGTAAGAAATAGCCTCAACAAACTGTCCTAGACGATCGTAATCCTCTGGCACTTCTTCCTCCATAATCCACTGCCCGACATAGCTAGCTAAAATTCGTCTGAAATAATCATGACGTTGATAGGACAAGAAGCTACGTGAATCGGTCAACATACCGACAAAGTTAGCTAGCATTCCTTGCTCTGCATAGGCATTCATCTGCTCAATCATTCCCAACTTGGTGTCGTTGAACCACCAGCCAGCCCCAAACTGCAACTGGCTACGACATCCTTCTTCGTTGGCTTGGAAATTTGCTAGAGTATTAGCTAGGGCAATATTGTAAATCGGATTAAGGTTGTACCAAATCATTTTTGGAAGGGCATCTTCCTGAACTAAGTCATCTAATAATCTATTTAAGTTAACTGTCAGGCTCGTCTGATCTCCAATTGAGTCCACACCAACGTCCGCTCCTAGTTTTTCAAAAAGACCTGTGTGATTGTTACGCAAAGCTCCAAAATGAACTTGTGTTACAAAACCATATTCTTTATAGAGGCGACAGAGTTCTCTAAAAATAGCAGTCTGCCACTTATTGACACTGGACTGACTAGCCACTTTTCCTGCCAAGCTAGCCTGTAAAATATCATTTAGCTCCATGATAGAGGCTTCTTCATAACAAATAGCTGTAAAGCTAATATCACTTGCCCTACAACCGCACTGAGCAAAATAGGCTACACGCTGAGCCAAGGCAGTCACAAAACTAGTAAAATCTGATACTGCCTGACCGGTAAGTTCTTCTAATCGCTTCACAAACTGTCTGAAATGACGATGTTCTACAAAGGCTTCATCTGGGCGGAAGGTCGGTGCAACCACTGTCTCCATCTCTGGATCTTCAGCCAACTGTTTATGCCATTCTAAATGATCCAGTGGATGGTCGGTTGTACCGATAAAAGCAACCCTTGCATCTGCAATCAGTTTACGCGGGCTAATCTGATGTTCCTGCAAATAGGCATTGAGCTGGTGGTAGAGCTTTTCTGCATTTTCTTCTGTTAATAGCTCTTCCACCCCAAATACCTGCCTTAATTCTAAGTGACTCCAGTGGTAAAGTGGATTGCCATAAGCACGTTCCAAGGTTCTTGCCCATGCCTTAAACTTAGTCAATTTGCTAGCAGAGCCAGTAATTTCTTCCTCCGGAATACCATTTGCCCGCATCAAGCGCCACTTGTAGTGATCACCGCCTAGCCACAAATCAACAATATCTTCATAGACCTTGTCTTCATAAATTTCCTTTGGGTCAAGGTGACAATGAAAATCATAAATGGGTAGCTCAGCTATTTTTTCATACAGTTTCTTTGCCGGCTCATTTTTCAACATAAAGTATCTATCATTAAATGTCATGTTATTCCTCCAAGGCTGCTACAAAGCTACGGGCAATCGTTGTCACACTCTGATAACCCTCTAGTGCTACTCGACTTGCTAAGGCAGAACCAACTCCTACTGCACACGCTCCAGCTTTTTTCCATGCGGCTACGTTGTCAACTGATACGCCACCTGATGGCATCAAATCCACTTCCGGAATAGGCCCGTGAATATCCTTGATAAACCCTGGTCCTAGCACACCGCCAGGAAAGAGTTTGATAATAGGACAACCTGCTTGGCTAGCCTTTACAATTTCTGTTGCAGTTGCGCAACCTGGAAAATAAAGACTCCCAGCCTCTTGAGCTAACTCCTGAATCTTACAGTCAAAATGTGGACTAACTAGAAAGGCAGCTCCTGCCTCCATGGCTTTCTTAGCTAATTCAGGAGTCATGACCGTTCCGGCACCAATCACTACAGAAGAATCATCTGAGAACTCTTCCAATAAATCGGTAATGACCTCCCCTGCATTAGGAGTTGAAAATGTAATTTCTATATTCCGAATACCGCCCATAATCGCGTGACGAGCGATTTCTTTCGCATCATTTTCATCTTTTCCACGGATCACCGCGAAAAAATAATTTTCCTTTAATTGTTTTAGCATCTTGACCTCCAATTAGAAAGCGTTATCAATTATAGTTTTAGTATACAATTCATCTGATGATTTGTCAAGGAAAAAGCCAAAAAAATACCCAGAAGATAGTCTTCTAGGTATTTCTTATATACTGATTATTTAGTGTCATTTAAACCATGCATGGTCAGATCTTTACCAAACCATTCACTGAGAACAACTTGTCTAACAGAGATAATATGAGCTAGCATGCTGTCATAAGCAGCAACTGGATGCCGTTGTTTTATGGCCGAAAGGATATTCCTATGAGCTTGTAAGCTATCTGATTTCATCTGACGATTTGAGTAATTTTCATTGATGAGATGAATAGATTGGTTGATGACCGGCATAAGACTAGTCATGGCTAAGTTTCCACTCATTTCAGCCAGCATACAGTGGAATTTCACATCAAGTTCTAAGTGTTGATGATCCCCTGCATCCACCGATTCTTCAATAGCAAGGACAATGTCTTCTAGGCGAGCAATGTCTTCATCTGAAGCAAATTGTGCTACACGCTCAGCGATTCTCGGCTCAAGCAAGTAGCGCACTTCAAACAAATCAGTCGTCAACTTAATGCGATCCCTCACCAAAGAAAAACCTAAAGGGTCTTCTGATACACCTTTTTTGGAACTGATGTAAGTCCCAGATCCCTGACGAACCTCCAAGATATTTCTAGTAGCCAAACTCCGAACTGCCTCACGGACTGTCGAACGCCCAACCTTCAAATCTTGAGCTAACTCATACTCATTCGGTAACTTATCGCCGACCTCATAGCCTCTCTCAAGAATCAATTCGAGTAAGCGTTCCGTTGCTTTTTCTACCAACGGTCTTGCCATACCTTACTCCTCCAAATGCATTTCTATTTACTACTATTATAGCTTATTTTGCTTTATAATGGTAGTTCGGAATAGAAGTCCAACGTTTCTTTATCTCTCCGACAATCTGTTTTGGCTGACGATTGCGAGAAAAGAGTCCTTTGTGATTTCCTTGAATACGGAAAATCATCACATTGGTCTCAAAATCTGCAAAATTCCAGACTTGTTCCCCAATTAAATTTGGAATGCGATCAAATACTCGGTGGTTCATATCATAGTAAGCAATCTGGAATTCTTCTGTATAAGGAATATTCCAGAGGGAATGTAGCCCCGGAAGAGTGTCTGCACCGTATTCTGTCATCAAAATTGGTTTGTCAGGATACAGGCTCTGCCATGCATTAAGCTCCTCTTCTAGACCTACTTCTGCCTTAGCCAAATCTCCGTGCTCCACGTACCAACCATAGTAGCGATTGAGGGAGATAACGTCTACTAAGTCCATAACCTTATCTAGTCCTGGTTTTGCTAAGAGAATATTGACCAAGGTTACTGGGCGAGATTGAGGATCTAGGTCTCTATAGAGTTGCACAAGTGGCTCAAAGTATTCATGCGCACCTGCTTCATGGCTGGCTGGTTCATTGGCAACTACCCACATAACGACACACGGATGGTTCTTATCACGTGCCACCAATTCTCTGATAACTTGTTCATGTGCTTCCTTGGTTTCCATGACCGACCACGTACCATTATCTCTTGGATTCAAATCCAAAGAAGCTGCAAAGTTTTGGAAAAGACCAACAGCAGGCACCTCATCAATCACGACAATTCCTAAGCGGTCAGCCAAACGCATCATTTCTTCAGAGTAGGGATAATGCGAGGTTCTAAAAGAATTAGCACCAATCTCTTTGAGCAGGTTCAAATCCATCAAGTTGGCAGCTTCATTGAGTCCTCGACCATTGATGAAGGTGTCCTCGTGCTTACCAAAGCCCTTGAAGTAGAATGGTTTATTATTGATGAAAAACTGCCCCTTTTGAACAGATATACTACGAATACCAAATGACTCACTGTATGAATCAACAAGGCGTTCCCCATCAAATAATTCTACTTTGGCAGTATAGAGATAAGCATCTAGTACTTCCCAAAGGCGAGGCGAATCAATTACCAGCTGATTCTTTTCTATCAGCCCAAGACTTCTTCCCTCTTCATCTAAGATTGTCACACGTACTGTATCACATTGTCCAACCACAGTCACATCAACCTTGACGGTAGCCTGAGTCAAATCTTCTTTGAGTTCACTCTGGATAACAATGTCTTCTATACAAACTTTAGGGCGCTTATAAAGGTGAACATTTCGTTGGATACCAGCATAGTTGAAAAAGTCAAAATTTTCCTTCACTTTTTTCACTACTTGCCCATTTTCATCTACTTCTTCGCTATAATTACCTACGGGAAGGGTTGAAAAATTTAGTTCATTATTGGCACAGACTGTCAAACGGAATTGTTCCAGACTATATAGTTCCTCTGGTAGTAAGCATTCAAATGGTGTAAAACCTCCCTTGTGCTCCCCAATCAATTGACCATTGGCATAGACCTTGGCTTGATGCGTAACCGAGCCAAAACGGACAATCAATTCTTCATCACTAGAAACAACTGGTAAGGATACCATGAGTTCATACCAATTATCCCCAACAAAGTCACGTTTTTCCTTGTCAACAACAATGTCATTAAAAGAGCTAGGCACAACCATGACCTCATCTGTATCTAACATTGACTGAGGATTATTTTGTCCCTGCTTGAATTTCCAGATTCCATTTAATGAATAAACAGAGCGTGTTTTCGTTTGAGTTGGATATAACATAATTTTTCCTTCTTTCTATCGTTTTATTTCATGCGAACCTTTTTGAAGCAAGCATTCAATGTCTGATTGATTGATAACATTGATGTCTCCTTCGATTGTGTGCTTAAATTGAAAGCTAGCCATTCCTAAATCTAAAATTTTTTGCGGCATCTCCTCCTGTAAATAGCCAAAGATTATTCCTGCTGTAAAAGCATCTCCAGTTCCTACTCGATCTAGAACCTGAATTGATTCTTTCTCGGTTTCATACAAGACACCATCTTGGTATAGAAAAGCCTTTAACAGGTAATCATTATTATAAGTCATCTCTCGCTGAGTAAAGGCAATACTCCGTACAGAATAGGTTGCTGCCAATTCATCAAGAACCCGTAATAGTACTTCTCTATCCTCGTAAGGTCGAACCAAGCCTACCTCGTCCTTCAAGTCCCTCCCTGAACTGCCTAATAGCTGAATGGGCTCTAGACCAAAACAAACATCTGCCAGACCCACAAAAGGAGAAAGCTTTGCCCTTGCCTCTTCAAAGGAAGACCATAAGCTCTCACGATAGTTCAGATCAAAGGAGACCGTCACACCTTTTTGTTTTGCTAGTTCCATCAAGCGAAAGGCCAGTTGATAGACATCCGAGTTCAGAGCGACAGTGATACCACTGACATGGAACCAATCCACTCCATCAAAAACAGTTTCCAAATCGTAATCTTCTGCCCTTGACAAACTAAAAGCAGAGTGGTCACGATCATAGGTTACCTGACTCGGTCTAAGAGAAAATCCTTTTTGATAATAGTAAATCCCAAGGCGCCCCTTCTTTCGAATCAAATAGTTTTGTCCGATTTGCCGAGCAAAGAGAAAATGCTCTGCCATCTTTCCTAATTCATTCTCAGGAAGAGCTGTCAATAATTCTACAGGGTAGCCGAGTTGCGTTAAGGTCGCCAAAACATTCAACTCTGAACCTCCAAATTGACAATCCAGACTAGTTGCCTGTGTCAAGGTCTGGTAATGTGGCGGGGATAGACGAAGCAAGATCTCCCCAAAGGCCAAGACTTTTTTCATTGTTACCTCCTAAAGGAAGGGCCTAGCCAGAATCCTCCAACTAGACCAATCAACTTTACTATCTTTACTCAAGAAAAATCACACGTAGGCTATTCATGACCAGAATGCCTGTCAGCAAGATCAAAGCCTCCAGTAGAATCCCCTTATTGTATCAATTTCATAGAGCATAGCCTTTTGACTTGCTTCTAGTACTCATCCCAATTCAGTGGACTATTCCAAGTCAGCAAGGCAATAAAGACTATATTATTTTTCTTCATATTGATCAACCTTGTACTTGGTCACATCAACATAATCCATATCTGATAGAGGAACATTTTTCGCAATAGCACGAACACGTTCTTCATCTTTTGCGGCTTTCATGACATGAATTTTCTCTTGGATACGGGCCATTTCTTCACGATCAAGTTTGTAGAATTTCATCAAGAACAATGACACACACAAAACTACGATAGGAATAACTGTCAACAAGACAATTGTGGCCATTCTCAAATCACCTGAAAATGCTGTCTCAACTGTTGGGTATTGTTTTCCAAAACCAATGGCAGCCAACACAAAACCAATAACCATCGGTGCAAAGGATGAAGCAATAGAATCCGTAAGGGAGAAAATTGTACCAATCATACCCGACAAATAACGACCCGATACCGAAGTTTCATAATCCGTAATATCTGCCCCCATTGTCAGTACCAAACCAGAAGGTGCACTTGAGGCATAACGAGCAATGATGTATATTACAAAGAAAGCGACAGTGTAAAGATTCCAGTTTGTCAAATCCAACATGCCTGGTCGAGCTGGGAGCAACAAGAATGTCAATCCCACTAGACCTACAATACCAAGTTGAAGTGCAGTTACATAAGCAAAACGCAACCCTTTACGTCGAGCCAACTGTGCTGCTCCAACTGTCACTAGAATACCCGGTAAAATGAGAAGCATGGACATCTTCCCTGAAAGAGCATAGTCACCAAAGACGATACCAAAGAGCATAACACCGAGAACAGAGTCACCAAAGAGTTGTGCGACAAACTTTACAAAAGCTGCTGAAATAGAGAGTACTTGGAGTGGTCTGTTACCTTTGATGACCTTCCAATAATCAGCCAATTTTGTTTCTTGTGTTTTCTCACCAAGACCAAAGTATTTCTTATTATCTTTTTCCCAGATACCAATAATAGCTAAAATACCGAGCACTGCTGAAATAATCACTACGCCTGTAAAAAGTACTTGGAAAAATTCAGCAGTAAAGCCACCATATTTTGGAACCAAGGTACCTGAAACAACAACTTGACTACCTGTCATCAAAACCGTTGTGGCGATACCATCAACAATGTTAAAGATTGGACGTTGTTTCGGATCATTGGTGAGCGCAACTTGTCCAGCCTTAGTGATTGTTTGTTGGAGCGAATAACCAATTTTGTGGATAATCATGACGAGGATAAACAGTGGAAGACGTAGACTTTCACCAACACCACTCAAACCAAGCATCATAAAGAGAGAGCAGGCAGTGATGATATTACCCAAAACCAAGATTGGACGATATTTACCAAATTTAGTATCTGTCTTATCAATAATAACTCCGATTGTTGGATCAATGAAGCCATCAAAAATACGGATATATCCCATCAATTGGCTAACAAATAGCGCTGCTAAACCAAGCACGCCTGTCGACAAATAAGTCACAAAAGTAAAGGCAACCAGATAAATATTCGTCGAAGAATTATTTAAGGCGAATAAAATAATCTGCCACAACTTTGCTCTGTTATAAGTAACATCTTCAACACGTTGTTCAACATGTTTTTCCATCGGAAATTCCTCCTAAATGTTTTCTACGACAAAAGTCGTAAGCGTTTTCTTAACTATTATTCTAATATTCATCTGATGATTTGTCAACAGTTTTTGCAAATTTTTTTAACTTCAAAGAAAAAAAGACGATTTATCGCATAAATCGTCTGATATATTTGCTAATTTAATTGAAAATTCATCTGATAATTCTAGTGGGGATTGACTGTAATCTTACCAGTACGATAATTGATACTCAAACCACTTTGTACATTTGGAACAAAAACATTAAATTCTAGACTTCCATCTGCTGCTTTTGCTTCTAAATGACTCCCAACTGGAATCAAGTCATTGTCCTCTGCATAAATCAGTGTTACACGGTAGCGGACACGCTTATTTTTATCCAACGCCCGACGAATCTGACTTTCAAAATAATTTTGCCCGGTAGAAGCTTGGTCATTGGCTTGATTGGACCAAGCTGTCTGAACAGCTATGTTCTTAGGATTGCTTGTTGAAGCATCAAAACCAGAAAGCCCACCAATCAAGGCATAGCCTAGTAAATGGCCTCGATCAACTGCATGATCATATTCCCCTGATAAGCCATGAATCTGATGCCAGCCAGCAGGAGTCCAAGAGGTACGCCCCTTTCCTGTTTCATCTCGGTCCTTGTACTGACGGGTTGATTTTGCTAAAAGAGCATTTGCAACCGTCGGTACCATTTTTCCCTGTACAATCTTGGTTTTATTTTCTCCATAAGGAGCACTAGCTACCGATGCATCTAGATTGGTTTTATTCCCATTGATGAAGAAAGCACCTGCTCCGTTCCACTCAATCTTAGTTCCGAGTTGCTTTTTTACATTTTCTGTCAATACTGAGCTAGCCAATTCTTGACTTGGTACTGATTCGCTAGCCTTGGATTGATTGACGTAGTAAGGATGATTCGTAACATTACTATTCGTCGTACTGCTTAGAAAGTAGCCTCCACCCACTACAATGAGTGTGGCCAACAAACTAAACAAACTCATGGCTTGTTTTTTTACATTTTTCTCTGCCACTTTACTCTCCTATTAAAAAGTAGGTCTCCCTACTTTCCTGTAAATTTACTAAATAACTCCTGCCACTTTTCTGGTGATAGGATTGCAAACATATTATCTCCATCACCGATAACACCATAACCTACTATTAAACCAATAGCAAATACTAAAATGGCAATCATCAATCCAACTACTACTAAGAGTAAATTTTTACCAACATAGTTAAGATTTTCCTTATCCATCTTCTCCTTCTCCACTTACACGCTCAATACTTGCACCAAGAGCCGCTAATTTTTCATGAAAACGGTAGTAACCGCGATCCAAGTGCGTCAACCGACCAACAGTTGTCTCGCCTTCAGCCACTAAACCAGCTAAAATCAAAGCTGCACTAGCTCGCAAATCTGTGGACATGACCGGAGCCCCCTGAAGAGGCTGACCACCTGTGATAATGGCTGTATCACGTAAGATTTCCGAATGCACATCCATTCGCCGCATTTCTTCCAGATGCTGGAAACGATTCTCAAATACCGTCTCAATCATGGTAGACTCTCCTTTGGCAACAGCCATCAATGCGGTAAACTGAGCCTGCATATCAGTTGGAAAACCTGGATGCGGAAGAGTTTTAACTGTTACAGGTTTGAGCTTGTCCACTTGCGAACGCACTCGAATTCCACCCGCTTCTTCTGTCACTTCTACACCCATTTCCACCATCTTGGAAATCAAGGGACGGTTGTGTTCCCAAACCGCATCCTTAATCAAGACATCACCACCGGTCATGGCGGCAGCTACCATAAACGTACCTGCCTCTATGCGGTCTTGCACTACCTGATGTTCTGCACCGGTCAATCTTTCTACACCGGTAATAATGATGGTCTCTGTTCCTGCTCCTTTTACCTTAGCCCCCATTTTATTCAGAAAAATAGCTAAGTCAACAATTTCAGGTTCGCGCGCAGCATTTTCTAGTACTGTTGTACCGTTAGCAAGAGTTGCTGCCATCATCAAATTCTGCGTAGCGCCTACACTTGGAAAATCAAGGTAGATAGGCGCTCCTCGCAGCTTCTCCGCAATCACCTCAATATAACCCGCACGTTGCTTAATCTTTGCCCCTAAGGCTTGTAAGCCTTTCAAATGCAAATCAATAGGGCGACTTCCAATGGTACATCCACCTGGCATAGAAACTTTAGCATAGCCATTTCGAGCCAAAATTGGTCCTAGAATAACAATAGAAGCCCGCATCTGACTGACATACTTATAAGGCGTTTCACTACCGAGCTTTCCAGTTGCATCGATAGTAATCGCCTTACTTTCCTCATCAAATTTGACTCGAACACCGAGCCCTCGAACAACATTGTTCATCGTATAAACATCTGACAAAATTGGCACTTGCAGCAATCGTGTCTGCCCTTGACTCGCCAAGACCGTCGCAGCTAGCAGGGGAAGAACAGCATTCTTAGCCCCTTCAATCTCAACCTGGCCTTTTAAACCAGATCGACTGCCTCTAACAATAATTGTATCCATCTATCATCCTCTTCCTACTCTTTATCCAAGCCTCGCAAAAGAACGACCAATCATCAACAATTCTAAAAAGAATGTAGAGACAAGATAGCCCAACACAATGGCTAAAAATAGAACCAGTGTGTTCGTCCTGCGTTGGTTATCTCTCGTTACTATCAACCACTTTGTCCAATCAACGGTTGTTACCAGTAGATGATGAGCCAGATAGATAAAAAGTATATGACTGAATAATTGTAAAATTGATGTTACCATACTCTCATTATACCATGAAATTGAAAAATGGGACTTGGACAAGTCCAACCCCATATATAGTCTTTTTCTTTTTAGTACTAGCCCCAACAGTTCGGAAAGTAGTTTTCTACCCAAGCCTTACAAAGGATTGGAAAAGCAAAGATAGCATAAAGGTCGGGCTACATTAGTGCTTTCCAACACGAATACGGTTTATCGCACGTTGAAGAGCAACAGCCGCCCGCATCTCCAAATCAATATCACGGGCATTTTGTGCTTCTTCCAATTCACGCTCTGCTCGCAATTTGGCACGTTCCGCACGGCTAATATCAATATCTCGTGCCCGCTCTGCTGAATCGGAAACAACCGTAATCACATCTTTGTTAACTTCAATAATTCCACCATTGACCGCAATCCAGTCCACATGGTTTTCGTCATCAACGCGACGTACTTTCATTTCACCGATTTCCAAAACAGCAATCAACTCTTCATGCCCTGAATAAATCCCCATCTCGCCATCTACTGTTTTAACTAAGACAAAGGTCGCACGGTGATCGTATTTTAACCCATCAGGAGTCACGATTTGAACAGTCATTTGTGCCATAGACCACCTCTAGAATTTCATTTTAGCAGCTTTAGCGACTACATCCTCAATGGAACCGACATTTCGGAAAGCATCCTCTGGTAAATGATCATGCTTTCCATCCAAGATTTCCTTGAAGCCCTTAACAGTCTCAGCTACTGGAACATAGGAACCAGGCATGCCAGTAAATTGCTCAGCAACGTTAAAGTTTTGCGACAAGAAGAACTGAATACGACGCGCACGATTAACCAGGGTCTTTTCTTCATCTGATAGTTCGTCCATACCAAGGATGGCGATGATATCCTGTAATTCCTGATAACGCTGAAGGACACGCTTGACTTCCATCGCTACTGCATAGTGCTCTTCACCAACAATTTGCGGAGCAAGGGCACGAGAAGAGGAAGCCAAAGGATCCACTGCGGGATAGATACCCAACTGGGTCAATTTACGCTCCAAGTTTGTTGTCGAATCCAAGTGGGCAAAAGCTGTCGCTGGCGCTGGATCTGTATAGTCATCTGCTGGGACATAAATAGCCTGAATAGATGTAACAGAGCCTTTCTTCGTAGATGTAATCCGCTCCTGTAATTGCCCCATTTCAGTCGCAAGAGTTGGCTGGTAACCAACGGCTGATGGCATACGTCCCAAAAGAGCTGAAACTTCCGAACCTGCCTGAGTGAAGCGGAAGATGTTATCAATGAAGAGCAAGACATCCTGCCCCTCAACATCACGAAAATATTCCGCGATTGTCAGACCAGTAAGAGCCACCCGCATACGGGCACCTGGTGGTTCATTCATCTGACCAAAGACCATAGCGGTTTTTTCGATAACACCTGATTCCTTCATTTCCCAGTAAAGGTCATTCCCCTCACGAGTCCGCTCGCCAACTCCGGTAAACACTGAGATACCACCGTGTTCTTGAGCAATGTTATGAATCAATTCTTGGATAAGAACCGTTTTACCAACTCCGGCACCACCGAATAGACCAACCTTACCACCTTTTAGATAAGGTGCCAAAAGGTCAATAACCTTGATTCCTGTTTCTAAAATCTCGCTCGAAGTAGATAACTCATCAAAGGCCGGGGCTTTCTTGTGAATCGGATCACGTTTGAAGTCTTCCGGAAAAGACTCCTCAAGATCAATCGTATCCCCTAAAACGTTAAAGACACGACCGAGCGTTTCCTTACCGACTGGAACCGAAATAGGACGACCCGTATCAAGAACTTCCATTCCACGAGTCAATCCATCCGTTGATTCCATGGCAATGGTTCGTACAACGCCATCTCCAAGCTCCAGAGCAACTTCAAGCACGACTTTTTGTTTGGAATCATCATTTTTATATACAACGAGTGCGTTGTTAATCTCAGGAAGCTTATCCTCTGCTGCAAACGCCACGTCTACAACTGGTCCGACAACCTGAGTAATTTTGCCTGAACTCATTCTATTTCCTCTATTTCTATTGCTCAATGAATACCAAATTCAGCCTCGAAAACGAAGACAAAGATAGATTCTACTACTTTTTAGGTCGAAAACTGAGTATTTTCATCAGTAGAGCCTTTCACCCATCAAGTCTCTTAACAGAGTATGGATTTGATATTCAAAGACTTAAAATTACTCAAGGGCTGAGGCACCTGCCACAATCTCAGTAATTTCCTGAGTGATAGCTGCCTGACGAGCCCTATTGTATTGAATCGTCAAATCTGTAATGACATTCTTAGCATTATCCGTTGCTGTCTGCATGGCTGTCATTCCAGCCGCATTTTCAGCCGTCTTAGCATCCAAAATAGCTCCATAAATGGTAGACTCGGCATACTGTGTCAGCAGTTGTTCCAAAATCACTTCGCGGCTTGGCTCCAACTCAAACGTTGCTGTATAGCCGTCTGCTTCATTATGGTCCAAATCCTCTACTGGAAGCATCTGTTGTACACGTACCTGACTAGTCAAACTATTGACATGATGGTTGTAGCAGACATAGAGTTCATCAAAAAGTTCATTTTTATACATTTCAACAGATTTAGATATAATCTTCTGAACTTCTTCAAAACTTGGATTGTCTGCCAAACCTCGCAATTCAAAGACAGGATTGATACCACGAGCACGGAAAAAATCTGCCCCCATACTACCAATGGCAATAATCTCATACTCATCCTTTGAACTATGATCTTGTTCAATCATGCCCATGACTGCCTTTAAAATACTTGAGTTATAAGAACCCTTTAGACCACTATCAGATGTAATCACAATATAGCCAGACTTTTGGACAGGACGACGAATCAGCATTGGATTGCTAGTATCTGAAGCCATCAATTCTCCACGCAAGAGATCTGTCGTGATTTGACGTACCTTGCTGGCATATATCTGAAAAGACTTCGCTAGTTGCTCCGATTTGGCCAACTTAGATGCCGAAACCATCTGCATGGCACCGGTGATTTGACTGGTTTTCTTAGTTGATGCAATTTTTGATTTAATTTCATTGAGAGAACCTGCCATAACTCACTCCTTTACTTAAAGACAGACTGGTCTTTGAAAGCCTGAATAGCAGCATTCAACTCATCTGTATCTGGAAGATCCTTAGTTGTACGAATGATGTCCAAAAGATTATCGTAGTGCAAATCAAAATAAGCATACAACTCTTCTTCAAAAGCTAGAATATCATCAATCGGTACTGAGTCCAGATAGCCGTTTGTCAAAGCATACAAAATCAAAACTTGTTTTTCAACTGGAAGCGGCTTATGCAAGGGCTGTTTGAGCACTTCTACCGTTCGACGACCACGATTTAGCTTGGCTTGCGTAGCCGCATCCAAGTCAGATCCAAATTGGGTAAATGCTTCCAACTCACGATAAGACGCCAAGTCAATACGCAAGGTTCCTGCAACCTTCTTCATAGCCTTAATCTGAGCCGAACCACCTACACGCGATACAGAAGAACCAGCATCAATAGCCGGACGGATACCCGAGTTAAACAAATCATCCTTCAAGAAAATTTGCCCATCAGTAATCGAGATAACGTTTGTTGCGATATAAGCTGAAATATCACCGGCTTGTGTTTCGATAAAGGGCAGAGCTGTGATGGAGCCACCACCCAATTCATCAGATACCTTAGCAGAACGTTCAAGCAAACGACTATGCAGATAGAAAACATCCCCTGGATAGGCTTCGCGACCCGGAGGACGACGAAGCAAGAGAGATAACTCACGGTAGGCTACCGCCTGTTTTGACAGGTCATCATAAACAATCAAAACATGTTTGCCTTCATACATGAACTCTTCTGCCATAGCAACCCCAGCGTACGGTGCTAAGAAAAGTAGGGGCGAAGGTTGAGAGGCTGATGCTGTTACAACGATTGTGTAATCCAAGGCACCATATTGACGAAGAGTTTCTACCTGTGTACGAACTGTGGACTCCTTCTGACCAATAGCCACGTAGATACAAATCATATCTTGGCCTTTTTGGTTGAGAATCGCATCAATAGCCACAGAAGTTTTACCAGTCTGACGATCGCCGATAATCAATTCCCGTTGTCCACGACCAATCGGAACCAAGGCATCAATGGCTTTCAAGCCTGTTTGCAAAGGCTCATTCACTGATTTCCGCTGCATAACACCCGGAGCTGGGTATTCAATGGGACGCGTCTTAGTCGTGCGAATTTCCCCAAGTCCATCTACCGGTTGACCAAGTGGATTGATGACACGACCGATTAAGGCTGAACCAACAGGAACTTCCATAATCTTACCAGTACGACGGACAACTGACCCCTCACGAATATCTGTGAATTGACCAAGAATGATGATACCGACATCATTGGTCTCCAAGTTTTGAGCCATACCTATGGTGCCATTTTCAAATACCAAAAGCTCTCCACTCATAGCATTATCAAGACCTTGCGCACGGGCAATACCGTCACCAATGTAGGTTACAACACCAGTCTCTGTATAGTCAAAGTCAGGCTGAAAGTCCTCAATTTGTTGTTTTAGTAAAGCGCTAATTTCTTGTGCATTAATCAAAAGAACACCACTTTCTATTTTCTAAAGTTTTTTCCTAACGTCCTTCAACTGTGTCCGAACGCTTGCATCAATTACCTTGTGATTGACTGTCACGATGAAGCCGCCAAGAAGACTCTGGTCTAGCTCCTCAATGATACTCCTTACACGCAAGGCAAATCGCTGTTCTACCAAGTGACGAAGGCGCTCTTTTTGTTCTTCCGTCAAAGGATAGACTGAAACCACTCGGGCTTCAAATTCGTTTTTAAATTTGCTAATTTGTAATTGGACACGTTCGAGCGTTTCAAGCAGCAAGTGTGCATGACCACCTTGAATAACATCTTCAAGCAGGTCATTGATTTGCCAGAACCTAGATTGACGCACCGTTCTTACAAACTTAGCCTTTTCCTCCCTAGATACTGTCCCAGACAGTAAGAGACGATTTAGCTTGCTATCATGGATAATCGAAATCAGGTCAGAAATCTGGTCATACATCTCCCAAATCTCCTCATGATCACTGACTTTTTCAACAAATGATAGAGCATACTTTTGCACAATGGCATTTTCTCTAGCGTTCATCTACTTGTCTCCTAGTTTGTCCAAATACCGGTCAATCAAGTTGCTATGTGCTTGCTGGTCCAAATCTTCAAATATGATCTTTCCTGCCAAATCGACAGCCAACTCAGCTACTTGAACACGTAAGTTTTCTTGTGCTTCACGCTTCTCAGCCTCGATTTCTAATTCTGCCTTTTGTTTTAAACCTTGAATTTCGATGTCAGCCTGCTCAAGAATACGTTTTTTCTCTAGCTTAGCACGCTCAACTGCATCCTGAATAATCTTTTGACCCTCAATACGACCTTGTATCAATTCATCCTCACGCTGTTGAACAAGGTTGGCTGCTACTGCCAACTTTTCTTCTGCAGCGTCTATATCGTTTGCAACCTTGTTTGCGCGTTCTTCAAAAATCCCAGTGATCTTATTCCATGCAAATACACGAATAAGAACGATAAGTACCACAAATGAGGCGGTTACCAAGATAAAGTTTCCAAGAACGGTACTAGATTGCATTGTAATAAATGTTGCCATAATTGTCTTTCCCTTTCCTATTCACTCTCGCTACTGATTTTTTTATTTAAGTACATAGATACCAACATAATAAATACATACCCCTGTAAGCATGAAATGAATACAGAAAAACCTGTCCAAACAACGTTTAGAGCAAAGGCAATTGGATACGCAAGTGCACTTTGTTGTGATAATCGTAAAAGAAGAGAAACAAGTACTTCACCGGCATAGATATTACCGTACAAACGAAGTGCGAGTGAAACGAGATTAGTCACTTCTTCTAGGATGTTCATTGGTGCCATAGCCCACGGAGTCACAAAAGATTTTAGATAGCTCTTAAAGCCACGGCGGCGAATTCCCTCAATATGACAAAAAAGAATAGCGATTCCAGCAAGACCAAAGTCATAAGCCATATTCGCTGTCGGAGAAGTCCATAAATTGTGTCCCTCTGTTGTTTCCAACTTCGTTATCAACCCCAAATTATTGGCAACTAAAAGAAAAGTAAATACTGTAAAAAAGAACAAGGAATAACGCTTAGCTTCCTCATCTCCAAGATTGCCTTTGGTAAAATTGATGGTCAACTCGTAAACATACTCCAAAACATTCTGTTTTCCTTTCGGCTTGAGTTCCATCCGACGACTAGCCAAAAAAACAAGTAAGAAAATAATGGAAATGGTAATGACAGAAACCAATACCATGGTCAGGTCAAAGGTTACGGGACCAAGGGTAAGGGTTGGACTTAATTGTTCTTCCAATGGAGGTTCCCCCCTTTTCTATTTCTCTATTTTCTACTATCTCAAAACAAATGTCATCGCCAAAGTTACGAAGAAAGTTCCCTCAATAAAGGCAACACCCAAAAATACACCAGCCATCAACTTACTTTGCATTTCTGGTTGACGTGCAGTCGAACTGAGATATGAAGCCACCAACAGTCCTTCACCGATACTTACACCAAGACAGGCCAGACCAAGGGCCAATGCGCCTAAACTCATAACGAATTCTCCTTTTAAAATTTAATACCATGTAAGGATACTCCTAAAACATCTGTTTGTCAAGAAAATACCGATATTGAAAGCGTTTAATTCGTTTTTACAAAAGAAAAAGAAAAGATATTCCCATCTTTTCTTCCTATTTAATAGTCTATAGTTTCGTCCATACGGCTGGTCTCCTCAATGAAACGTTTTGCCATATCCTCGCGATTGAGTTGCTCCGTATCAAGAGTGATAGCATCATCTGAAACGAGATCTGTATCTGCAAAAAATTCTATATGATTAGAGAGATTATACAAACGAACAGGGGCCTCTCCGCCAAATTCGCCATCTAAGTTTAACAAGAGACGATTGTCTGGAGCAAGATTTTCAATTGATAAACTTCGTGTTTTGATATACTCCACCAAATCGCTGTCCGTATGCTTTCCGCCATCTAAGACCTGACCAATCAGGCGTAAAATCTCAAACAGATTTCCAGTTTTCACCATCAAAAGTGTAAAATTACCATCATCTAGTTTGGCATCTGGTACGATTTGTTCAAAGCCCCCAATCGAATTGGTTAGGGCAACAAAAATCATTGAGATGGAACCTTCAAATACTCCTCCATCATGTTCTACACGAACAGGTGTAAACTGGACTTGTGGCAATAGTTCGGCTCCTTTAACGACATAAGCTAGGTAGCCAAACATGGTTTTGAGCTGGCTTGGAACACTATAGGTTAATTCTGTCAGCGTTCCTGCAGCAGCAATATTGATAAAGTAATGTTCTTGATGAAAGCCATCTTTTTGATTTTTCGCCAGACCAATATCCATCAAAATAGTCTGTTTCTTGCCGATAACCTTCGCAGCTTCTACGGGATTTCCTCTAGGTATTTTTAAAGCACGCGCATAATCATTGGTCGTCCCCGCTGGAATGATAGCCATCTTAGGACGCTTGTCCAGAGGAGCAATACCGTTGACAACTTCATTGATGGTTCCATCTCCTCCAGCTGCGATAATTAGATCAAAACCCGCAAGGGCTGCACGCCTAGCTTCATTTTTGGCAGAGTCTTTCTCAACTGTGGTCTGGAAAGCTGATGTCTCATAGCCATATCCCTCTAGTACCTCCAGTACCCCTGCTATATTTTTCTTCATTATCTCCTGACCAGAGGTCGGATTATAGATCAATCTCGCACATTTTCTTCTTTTCATCGTCTCACCTTACAGACTTTCCAACCAGGCTTCATCCTTGATTTCAATCCCTAGCTCTTGAGCCTTAGCTAATTTACTCCCTGCATCTGCTCCTGCAACTACAAGGTTTGTCTTCTTAGAAACAGATCCTGCCACATTGGCACCTAGGGCTTCTAGTTTTTCCTTCGCTACACTGCGCTTCATCCGTTCTAATTTTCCAGTCAATACCACTGTCATACCTGACAGGACTGCATTTTCGGCTACCGACTGCCCCAAGTAGGATAAATTTACCTCTGCTTCTTTCAGTTCACTCAGTAGTTGTTGTGCTCCTTGACTAGTAAAGTAGGTTACGAGCGATTGAGCAATGACTTGTCCCAATCCTTCCAAGCTGGAAATAGATTCTAAATCAGCATTTGCTATTTTTTCTATACTGTTGAATGATGCTAGTAAAATCTTACTCGCCTTATTCCCAACATGGCGGATTCCCAAACCAAACAAGAGACGTTCAGCAGAATTATGTTTAGAAGCCTGAATGGATTGATAAAGTTTTTCGGCTGATTTTTCTTTAAAGCCATCCAAAGTCAACAAATCTTCCACCGTCAGCTTGTAAATATCTGCTACGTCATGAACCAAACCTGCTTGGAAAAGTTTCTCTACAATAGAAGTTCCCAAGCCAGAAATGTTCATCGCATCGCGGCTAGCAAAATGCTCCAACTTACTCATTAACTGACTTGGACAAAGTGGATTGATACAACGGAGCGCCACCTCATCCTCGTAGTGTTGCAGTCTACCTGAGCAGCTTGGACATTCACTTGGAATCGGCATTGGTTCTTGATTGGTACGCTCCCTATCCACTACCTTTAGGACCGCTGGAATAATATCTCCTGCCTTGTAGACTAAGACTGTATCGCCAATACGAATATCTTTTTCTGCAATATAATCCACATTGTGGAGAGTCGCCCGACTGACCGTTGTTCCTGCTAATTGGACTGGACTGAGATTGGCCGTTGGCGTAACGACTCCTGTCCGCCCCACTGTCCAATCAACAGATAGAAGCTCTGCTTCTTTTTCTTCAGCCGGAAACTTGTAAGCAATGGCCCAACGCGGTGCTTTGACTGTAAATCCTAATTCCTCTTGGATAGCTAGGTCATTGACCTTAATCACAACACCATCAATTTCATAAGGCAAATCATCTCGTTGCTCCGCCATTTTTTCGATAAAGTCCCACACTTCATCTATGGAATCTGCCAACTGATAAGCCTGATTGATTACAAAGCCTAAACGATCTAATTTATGAAGTACATCAGACTGACTAGGCGCATCAGAGGGACCAGCCTCTTGATAGAGAAAGGTAGCCAACCCACGTCTAGCCACCACTCCCGTATCTAGCTGACGGAGGGTTCCTGCAGCAGCATTGCGTGGATTGGCAAACTCAGCTTCCCCTGCTTCCTGACGCTGTTTGTTGACACGGGCAAATGAAGACTTGGGCATGTAGCATTCACCACGTACCGTTATATCCACCGCTTCTGTCAGAGTCAAGGGAATATCTGCCACTCTTTTGAGGTTTTCAGTAATGTTTTCTCCAATACTTCCATCACCTCGTGTTGCACCAACCACAAAATTTCCAGCTTCGTAGGTCAAAGAAATTGAAAGACCATCAATCTTAAGTTCACAGATATAGCTAGCCTGCGGGAATTCCTTACGAACCCGCTGATCAAAGGCATCCAATTCAGCACGTGAAAAAGCATCCTGCAAACTAAATAAGGGATAAACATGACTGTATTTCTCAAATCCATCCAGTATCTTCCCACCAACTCGGTGGGTAGGACTATCCGGCAAAATAAGTTCTGGATGGGCATTTTCTAACTCAACCAACTCACGATAGAGTCTATCGTATTCTGCATCCGATACACTAGGGTTGTCTAGTTGGTAGTATTCCTTAGCATACCGATTCAGCATGCTCACCAATTCTGATATTCTTGTTTCCATACAAATATTATACCATGATTTCAAACAGCTCAGCTAATTTTAATCTTCAATTTGAAGCAGGATTGCAATGGATTACTTTAGATAAATTTTCAAAAAAAAGGTATAATAATAATCATGAAAATCAAAATCGTTCTGAGTAAAAAGAGGAATCAACTTATTGCTCTTGAGCGACCGAGTGCCTTAGCAAAAACATTTGGAGGTATCCTATGGCTATAACATATAAAAAACAAAATGATTTAGAAAAGATGCTGGAAGAGTTTGCTTCTTTTGAGAAACTAGAAGAAGTCGAATTTCCAGATACTAAGCCCAAGGTAGCTGAACAGAAAGCTGATGGAAAATAAATATGTTTGGATTTGATCAACTCCCCACTTCCGTCTTACAGGCTGGAGCTATTTTTTTATCAATTATCATTGAGGCCCTTCCTTTTGTCCTGATTGGAGCTATTATTTCTGGCTTTATCGAAGTTTTTGTGACCCCTGATAAAATTCATAAATTCTTACCCCAAAATAAGGTATTAGCCATTCTTTTTGGGACCTTTATCGGCTTCATTTTTCCATCTTGTGAGTGTGGAATTGTTCCCATCGTCAATCGATTATTGGAAAAAAAGGTACCGAGCTATACCGCTGTACCTTTTTTGGTAACTGCTCCTGTCATCAACCCCATTGTCCTATTCGCCACCTTTACAGCTTTTGGTAATTCCATCACCTTTGCTTTCTATCGAGCGATTGGGTCGATTTTGGTGGCCTTGGTTTTAGGGATAAGCCTAGGATTTTTCATCAAAGAGCCAATCGTAAAGGGTAACCCCACTAGTTGTCACCAACATGATTTTTCAGACAAAACTGGTTGGCAAAAAATAGCTTATGCTTTGATTCACTCCATTGATGAATTTTTCGATACAGGCCGCTACCTAGTATTGGGGTGCCTTTTTGCTAGCCTAGTGCAAGTCTATGTTCCTACGGCAGTTTTAACTTCTATCGGTCATCATCCTGTAACGGCCATTTTACTGATGATGGTGCTAGCTTTTCTTCTTTCTCTTTGTTCTGAAGCAGATGCTTTTATCGGTTCTTCCTTACTCTCTAGCTTCGGCTTTGCCCCCGTCATGGCTTTTTTGGTTATCGGTCCGATGATAGATGTCAAAAATCTGATGATGATGAAACATTATTTTAAAGGGAAATTTATTCTGGGATTCATCGTTGTGATTGTTTTTGTCATCTTAGGATATAGCTTGCTAATTGGAGGTTTGGCATGATTCGTTTTTTAATTCTCGCAGGTTATTTTGAAATGACTATGTATCTCTATATATCAGGGAAACTAGATCAGTATATCAATCTGCACTATACTTACTTAGCTTACTTATCCATGGTCTTGTCCTTTATTCTTGCCATCGTCCAACTCATTGTCTGGATGAAAGAGATTGAAACGCACAGCCATTTAACAAAAAAATCCGCTCGACTTACCAGCATCGTACTGCTAATCATTCCTCTGGCAATCGCTTGGTTATTTCCAACGGTTAGCCTAGATGCAACCATCGTCGCTGCCAAAGGCTATCATTTTCCCTTAGCCGCTCAAAATGATACAGCCGTACAAAAACAAGAGGGAACAACGGTTCAATATCTCAAGCCAGACACCTCTATCTACTTCACCAAATCAGATTACCAAAACAAGATGCGGGACACAGCTAACCGCTACCTAGCAGAGGAGAAGATTACTGTTACGAGTCAAAACTATATGGAGGTCATGGAAGCTATTTATAACTATCCTAAGGAGTTTACTGGAAAAAGTATCGAACTTGTTGGCTTTGTCTACAATGATCCTAACAATGCCAACCAGCAATTTATTTTTCGCTTTGGCATCATCCATTGTATTGCCGATTCGGGAGTCTATGGATTGTTATCTACTGGATTGGATACTAATTTTCCCGACAACACTTGGGTCAAGGCCAGCGGTGTCATCAAAATAACTTACCACACCTCCCTGAAGCAGAGTCTACCAACTCTGAATCTGAACTCTATTGTACAAATTGAACGCCCCAAATCTCCTTATGTTTATCGAATTTTCTAATCCCCTATACCTAAAAAGCAAATTTTCTGACAATTTATGCTATAATGATGTTCATACTGAACAGATAGGAATGAAATTATGTCATCACATGTAGTATTTACAATTTTTGGTGCTAGTGGCGACCTTGCCAAACGCAAACTATACCCATCCCTATTCCGCCTCTATAAGGCTGGACATATCAAGGAACATTTTGCAGTTATCGGTACAGCACGTAGACCTTGGACGAAAGAATTTTTTGAACAAATCGTCATTGAATCCTTAGGTGATTTGCCGGATACACCACGTCAAGCCCATGAATTTGCTAGTCATTTTTACTATCAAAGTCACGATGTCAATGATACAGAGCATTATCTAGCTCTTCGCAAATTGCAGGATGATTTGTGTGAAAAATACGATACACGGCACAACAAGATTTTCTTCCTCTCCATGGCTCCTGAATTTTTCGGTACCATTGCCAAACATCTTCAATCCGAACAAATTGTTGATGGACAGGGGTTTGAGCGTCTGATTATCGAGAAACCTTTCGGAACTAGCTTGGCAACTGCCGAAAATTTGAATAAGGAATTGGCAACTACTTTTAAGGAAGATCAAATCTACCGTATTGACCATTATTTAGGGAAGGAAATGGTTCAAAATATCTTTGCAGTACGTTTTGCTAATATTATTTTCGAGCATATTTGGAACCGCAACTATATTGACAATATCCAGATCACCTTCGCAGAGGCAATCGGAGTGGAGGATCGAGGTGGTTACTACGACCATTCAGGTGCTCTAAAAGATATGGTTCAAAACCATGTTCTACAAGTTCTCTCCCTTCTTGCTATGGATAAACCAGCTAGTTTCAAAGAAGAGGATGTTCGCGCTGAAAAAATAAAGGTTTTCCAACACCTCCGTCACCAATCTGACGAGGAACTCAAGCGAAACTTTATCCGTGGTCAATATACAGCAGGCTCTATTGATGGCAAAGACTATATTGGCTATCTTGATGAGCCAAATATTGCTGAAGGTTCTCAGACCGAAACCTTTGCTAGCGGTGCCTTCTTTGTTGATACAGACCGCTTTCGTGATGTTCCATTCTTCTTCCGTACTGGAAAACGCTTGACAGAAAAAGGAACACGCATCACCATCACCTTTAAGCACGCAGAAGATATTTTCGGACAACCATCCGAGGCAAATATCTTAACAATCTATATCCAACCAACGGAGGGCTTCATGTTGTCCATCAATGGTAAAGAAGTCGGCTCCCATTTTGCCTTGACACCCGCCAAACTCAATTTTCGTCATAATGCAACAGCTCTAGGAAACTCGCCTGAGGCATACGAGAAACTCTTCTTTGATGTTCTCAATGGTGATTCAACGAACTTTAGCCATTGGGAGGAAGTAAAAGCTAGCTGGAGTTTGATTGATCGTATCGTTGAACTATGGACAAATCATCAAGTACAACTCCACACCTATCCAGCAGGAACTATGGGACCACAAGCTGCCTTTGATTTACTCAAAAGTTACGGTTGCGAATGGATCTGGACACCAGATGTCTGGTACCGTGAACGTGGCTTATTGAAATAGTCATTTAGTTTATCTTTGATTACTTCGTTAACTCGCTTTTCCGTACTCCACGAAAGTGACTTGCTTCGCATGTCTTATTTCCAACCTAGAACAGCCTCTAGGCTGTTCTAGCAACCTGCAGCTCGTTGCCTTGTACTAAAAGCAAACTAAACGACTACATATGAAAACTGGAGCAATCCAGTTTTTTTCGGAGATATTTATGACTGAAATAAACACCATTCTCACCCAACTTGAAGCAGCCAGCCATGCTGGCACCCTCAAGCGATATGAAAAAATTGGCGAAACCAAGCCCTACTACGGCGTTCCGATGGGAGCTATTTCTGGTATCGCCAAGGCCTATAAAAATCGACTGGACTTGTTTGCTCCACTCTGGCAAGCAGGTGTCCTTGAGGCACAATATTTAGCTATTCAAATTGCCAAAACAAAACCTGACCAGCTGACTTCTACTGCTTTAGAAACTTGCCTCAATGAAGAAGTTTCGGTCAATGTCCTCGATAAGCTGGCTTCCATCATTCTTAGCAAACGAAAAGACAGTAAGGATTGGGAAGCCTACTTGCTGGACAAAAATTCAGCCATTTTTCAACGCATTGGCTGGTTCCTCCGTGCTAAATATTTTGCTGGAAAAACTGCCTCAAATCAAGAAATCGAAGAATCTCTAGACCACATTCGCCAGCATTTACAAACCGCAGACCCGCTTATCCAATGGACCATGAACCAATGTTTGGTGGAGATTGCAGTTGCCTATCCTGACTACCTGGAACAAGGTATTGCAATCGGTCAGGAGCTCGCTGTCTATGTGGACATGAAAGTACCAAAAGGCTGTACTTCTGCCTATGCACCAGACTGGATAGAAGCATTGTTGAGGAGAAAATAAGATGCAACATATTGGAACACAAGTATTAGAAACAGAACGCCTGATTTTGCGCCCTTTTCAAGCAAAGGATGTTGAATCAGTTTTCCAAAACTGGACTTCAGATGAAAAGGTCACCACTTATCTGACCTGGTCAACTCATCAGACACTCCAAGAAACTGAAGACTATATCCAGTTCTGTCTCCAATCTTATTCACAAGAAAAATCGTACAGGTGGATTATTGAGCTCAAGGAAACACAACAAGTAATTGGAGATATTTCCGTCGTCAGTCTAGATGAACGAGTACAGGCCGCTGAATTAGGTTGGGTGTTGGGTAGTAAATGGTGGGGCCAAGGTTACATGCCTGAAGCTCTTGAAGCTGTCAATCGCTATTTACTGGAAGAAGTGGGCTGTTTACGGATTATGGCTGTTCATGATAGTGAAAACCGTCCTTCTGGTCGTGTCATGGAGAAAGTCGGCATGACCTACGAAGGCACCCTCCGACAAGCTGCTCGAAATAATCGTGGTATTGTTGACATTACTGTTTACTCACTGCTACATACAGATAGAAAAAGTCGCTAGTTCTTGTTGAACTAACGACTTTTTTTCTAACAACTTTCTTATAGGATACTCCGCATTACTCTTTTCTATCTATTTCCAACTCAATCAGTTGGTCAGTATAATACGGATTGGTTAAGATTTCAGGTTTATCACCTATAAATGCTTGGGCGGCTTCTGTATCACCTTGCAATTGCCACATAAACCATGCCATTGTATAGCCATCTGGTTTGTACAACACTTCACCATGTGGCGTATTTTTACGCCTCATAGCAAGTTTATTGCTTGGAATATCATTGGCGATGTCAACCAATTGGTCTCCTGTAACAACCCAATCATCTCCTCCACCCTGACCAGATATGAGCATTATCGGAATAGTAATCTTTGTCGCATCGTAATCCCAAAATAGATTATGAGCTAACTCTTTATTGGTAGGAGAAAGTGCCACCGCAGTCTTGTAAATATCTTTATGCTGTGTGTCGGTGATAGCATTGATAACCCCAACACCACCTTGCGAATGCCCTACGATGCCGACATTTTCAAAATCAACTTTTTGATAAAACAGACTTTCCTTATCAGCAACTTCTTGATTGGCATTCATTCTCTCTAAATAACGAATACTCATTTCAGCCCCAAAGGCATTCCAGGAGTGAGGCTCTTCCGTTCCGATGACAATAAATCCCCAGGAAGCATAATGTTCAGCAATAGCTGGAAATTTAGAAAGTGGAACACCAGTTCCATTGGCAATCACAATAACAGGGTATTGCTTGTCACTTGTCTCCAATTCTTTTGGATAGAAAATCAGGAATTTTCCAAAATTTAAGAGCGTTCCTTCTTCTTTTTTGGCAACTTCATAGCTTCCATTTGCCATATACTTCTGTTCAATCTCTCCACCCATTTCCGTTTTTTCTTGGAAATTTCTTGGATTTACTGATTGGTGCGAAAGAAAATTAAGGGTAATAATCATTAACGAAATGATACAAAAAATGATGATACCTAAAATTGTGAATCCTTTCTTCATTATTTCTCCTTAAATCTAACCTAACTGTTGAATGATGAATGCCAATCAATTCAACACTCACTACTAAAACTTAATCCACCGGCAGATACTTGGTCAAATAGTCTTCCACTAAGGTCATATAGGCTTGGTTTGCGGCATCGTCATTTTGCAGACCATGTCCAGAATGTTCAGCAGTAAGGAACTGGTAGTCAACACCTTTTTCCTTCAAGGCTTTTTCTAGTCGAAGGGCTGCGGCGTAAGGCTGCACCTTATCATGTTTGCCGTAGATGACCACACTTGGCACAGATTCTTCCGTCACCCAGTGGACTGCTGAAATTTCATTGACAATAGCCTTGTAACTACCGTCAACAATCATTTCTTTAGTCACCTCTTGTCCTGACATAGCACTGACAAGACCTGCGGCAGCTTCATGATTGGTATCCGCCCCATAAATGCCCCAATCTTCCATGTAAAAGCTAGAGGGGCCAACACCACCGAAGGTCAAGACCACAGGAACAGGAGCCTCTTTGGCATCCCGATAGGCGTAAATCATAGCCAGAGCATGACCTGCTGAACCGCCTGAAATAGCCATTTTGTCAATTGTATAGCCTTCCTTTTTAGCAGCTTCAATCACATGAGGAATGCTGTCTTTGATTTCCTGAGCCTGAGAAGTAACACTTGCACCATTTTCATCTGTCCGCAAGGTATAGTTGATCCCTGCGGCCACATAGCCCTTGGAAGCCAGCCATTGCAACATCTGCTGGTCATCCTTTTTATCACCGCTTGTAAACCCACCCGCATGCAGATAGACAACAAGTCCGTAGGTCTGCTTACTAGTGTTCGCAGGCAGATAGAGGTCAAACTTTTGGACTTCTTCCTCTCCATAGGACAGATCCGTCACCGTTCTTCCTACCTGCTCCGACCATTCAACAGTGTACTTCTTGGCCCAAGCTGGCTTAATCAGACCTTTAGAAGCTACACCAGCAAGGACAGCCAAGAAAAATACTAAAATTCCTAAGCCCACAAATCTTCTCCTTCTCATAGAAAATTACCTCCCCAAATTGTTCCACCCAAGAGCAGATTAAGGAAAATCCGTACTAACAGGCGACCAACTAACAGTCCAACAATCGCTATAATCCCTATCACCAACCAACGTTTTAAAGTCATGATTACTCCTTGACATTTCCTTCATTTTCAATTAAGATGTAACAAGTGTAACATTCGTTAATTCCCATGTCAATGCCAAAGGCACACTATGTAACAAAAGGAGGAAGTTTGTAACATGACTGCACAAGATTATATCCAAGAAGCCCTTTTGCAACTTATTCAGCAAAAGGCTTATGATAAGATTACCATTACCGATATTGCCAATCGAGCAGGAGTGACCCGCATCAGCTTTTATCGGAATTTTGATAGTAAGGACGCCATTTTAAAACAGGCCTTGGAGAGAGCTTTTTCTGCCTACAAGGAAGAATATGGTAACGACCTGTCCTTCCCCTCACTCTTTGCATTTTTCCAGCAGAACAAGACCTTGATTGACTGCCTCTACAAGAGTGAAAAGGAAATCTTCATCGCCCAACTCCTGACAGACAAGCAAAGTCTAGCTCAATTACCGATTGAAGTAGCCTATTCCTACGCCTTTGTCGGTTATTCGATTCTGGGTGCCTGCACCGCTTGGTACCAGCGAGGCATGGTGGACACCGCAGAAGAAATTTCAAGAATTATGAATCAGCAAAAAAGTAGCTAACTTCGCAGTTAACTACTTTTTTTCATTCTATACCAATCCTTCCAAGAGCCCACGCATGAACTCTTCTGACTTAAATTCACCGATGTCATCAATCTTCTCACCAAAACCGATCAACTTGACAGGCACATCTAATTCTTGTCGAATGGCAAGAACCACTCCACCTTTTGCTGTACCATCCAGTTTCGTCAAAACCAGACCTGTCAACGGTGTAATTTTTGAAAATTCCTTGGCCTGACTGAGAGCATTTTGCCCTGTTGAAGCATCTAAGGCAAGCAAAGTTTCATGAGGTGCATCTGGTAAAGTTCGCTTGATAATGCGACCAATTTTTTCCAACTCTGCCATGAGATGATCCTTATTTTGCAAGCGACCTGCCGTATCAATCATGAGAATATCTACACCTTCTGCCACCGCACGTTCGACTCCGTCAAAAACAACACTGGCAGGATCTGATTTCTCCGGACCCGTCACTACTGGCACATCAACACGACGTCCCCATTCCACCAACTGAGCAACTGCCCCTGCACGGAAAGTATCTGCTGCAACCAACATAACATTTTTACCAGCTTGTTTATACTTGTAGGCCAACTTACCGACAGAGGTTGTTTTACCAACACCATTGACACCCACAAAGAGCATAACAGTCAAGCCATCTTGAAAATTGATCTGTTCGCTGAACTGTCCATCTTTTTCATAAATATCGACGAGTTTTTCGATAATCACGTGACGGAGCTCTTCAGCTTTCTTAGCCTTTTGTAATTTGGCTTCATAGCGGAGCTCCTCTGTCAGTGTAGAAGCGACTTGTACACCTACGTCTGACAAAATCAACATCTCTTCCAGTTCTTCAAAAAATTCTTCGTCAACCGAACGAAAATTAGCAAAGAAAGCATTGAGGCGAGCCCCAAAACCTGTACGGGTCTTTTTCAAAGTTCGTTGGTACTTATCTTGTTCGCTTTCTTGAACTGTTTGTACTAATTGCTGAACAGCCTCAGTCTTTGGTTTGGTTTGGATAGCAGAGCCATCTCCTTCTTCCTGAGCTTCTTTGACATGAGAGGCAGCAGCTTCCTTAGCAGCATAATACTGGCTCATCATATCCAGTGTTCGCTGTCTTCGTTCCTCCTGCTCAACTGTCCATTCAGGCACCACAGGCTGTTCAATAGCTTCTGTTACTTGTTCAGGCTCAACTGGTTCACTTTGTCCCGTCTCTTCTTCTGCCTGATTCTTTTCAAGCTCATCAACTGCTTCTGCCTGACTTTTCTTTTGCGCTTTCTGTCCAAATAATCGATCAAATAATCCCATATTAGTCCCCATTCAGTACATATTTTTTAATGGCCCAAGCAATCCCATCTTCATCATTGCTCTTTGGCAAAACGACTCTGGCAACCGACTTGATTTCATCTGTTGCATTGGCCATCGCTACACCAAGACCAGCCCATTCAATCATGGAAAGATCATTTCCCTCATCGCCACAGGCCATTACTTCTGACTGTTTGATACCTAGATGACCTATCAATTTTGCTAGACCATTTGCCTTATGGACTCCTTTTGGACTCCATTCAAGCAAAATATCCCGTGACTTAAAAATCTCGAAACGCTCATAGAGTTCTACAGGGATTTTTGGAATCTGTTCATCCAAAAAATCTGCGGCAACTGCCGATACGGCCTTGTTGTAAACAAAGTCCTCTGGCATGGTCTCATCCGTAATCAAAATCTTATTGAGCAGCGGATTGCAGGTCAAATAGAGAGAAGAGTGTGCTGACGGTAAAGAGTAAACATCCCCACCATAAAGAACATCCAGCGGCAGGTCTAAGTCATTTGTCACCTGTCGGATGGCACGCACATCCTCAATGCTAAAACCAGTCTTATCTAGGATACGACCTGTATTTTCTTGCACTAAACCACCATTGAAAGTGATAGAATACTGATTTTCACCGAGCAAGTCCAACTCTTCCAGAAAAGTGCCTATCGCTTGCAAGGGACGTCCTGTCGTCAATACAACGTAAACTCCCTGTTGGCGTGCTCTGGCGATAGCTTCTTTGTTAGCTTCCGAAATTCGTTTATCCGATGTCAGAAGTGTTCCGTCTAAATCCAATGCAATCAATTTAATTGCCATTTACTTCCTCCTCTAAATAGGCCAATACCGCTTCGTCATTACAGTGTCCGATCACCTGATCTGCCAGAGCCTTGACATCGGCTCTAGCATTTTCTGTCGCAATAGCATAACCTGCAAATGCCAACATATCTAAATCATTTTGGTTATCACCAAAGGCCACAACCTCCTGCCCACTAAGCCCAAAATGCCTGCATAAGTGTTGAAGACCGACTGCCTTATTGGAACCAGATAGGATAATATCAATATTATCAAATCCCGTTGTCATGGCTGTCACACCTTCAAACGTATCGTTCAACCACTGCCTTGCAGCATCCATTTCCTCAGGAGAAAATTTAGCATTGATTTTGATAATATCTTCTTCAACCTCTTTGAACGAATCAACCAGATGAAAATGGGCATAATAGCTCGTCATTGCTTCCAAGAAACGTGGCTCTGCATTTTTTAATAAATAAAAATTTTCGAGACCCGATAAAACCATGGAACGACTGCTTCCGTAAGGGCCTGCATCTATACCCGCAATCAAGGGAAGGTAAACTTCCGATGGAATAGATTCATCCATAAAAATTACCTGACCTTGATATTCCACAATTGAACCATTTTCTGCCACAAAAGCAATCTCATCCACAAAATCCTCAAAGACCATCTTAAGGCTTAGCAGTGACCGTCCACTAGCGGCTACAAACAAATACCCTTTTTCTTTAAAACGATCAAGCAATCGACGAAAACGCTCTTTATCAAAGCTGTGGTCTTCGCGTAAAAAAGTACCATCCATATCACTAGCATAAAGCTTTTTGATCATAATTTTTCCACATCTTTCAGTTTAACTGAGACAATCTTAGAAACACCTGACTCCTGCATTGTCACTCCATACATGGCATCCGCCGCTGCCATTGTCCCCTTACGGTGAGTCACCACGATGAACTGACTCTCCTTATCAAAACGATTGAGATAATCTCCAAAACGCTTAACATTCGCCTCATCCAAAGCAGCCTCCACCTCATCAAGAATAACAAAGGGAATGGTCTTGACACGGATAATAGAAAATAGCAGAGCAAGAGCCGACAAGGCTTTTTCACCACCAGACATCAGATTGAGCGATTGGATTTTCTTTCCCGGAGGCTGAACAGAAATCTCCACACCCGCTGTCAGCATATCGCTTTCTGTTAATATCAAGTCCGCAGAACCGCCACCAAACATCTGTCTGAACGTCTGCTTGAAGCTTTCGCGAATGGCTTCAAAGGTTACTTTAAAGCGTTCTTTCACCTCATCATCCATCTCATGAATGGTATCAAGGAGCAAATCGCGGGCTGATAAAATATCTGCTCGCTGTTCATTGAGAAAGTTCAAGCGGTTGCTTACTTCATCATACTGTTCGATTGCATCCAAATTGATCGGACCAAGAGTACGAATAGCTCTTTCAAAATCTTTCAGTGCTTGCTCGGCCGCAGGAAGATTTTCTACTTCCTTAGCTTTCTGGCAGGCGGCTTCAAAACTGAGCTTAAAATGCTCAGTCAGGTTCGCAAGCAAATTTCTTAATTTATCCCCTGCCTGCTCACAGTCCGATTCCAACTTGGCCTGCTTGCGAATCAAGTCATCATTTTTAGACCGAGCCTGCTGCAATCTACCTTCCAAATCTTCGAACTGTCCATCAATATCCTCTAGTTCAAATTTTAAGCGAATAAGAATTTGGTTGGTCTGAGTTTGCTTGTCAGTAGCTGCCAGTAATTGTTCTTCCAGAACTTCTATGCTGGTATCCTCAAGAGCTTCTAATTTCTGGTCAATTCTATCTTGTAGGATAGATATTTCCTCATTAGCAGCTTCTTTTTCTACCTTCAAGCGTTGGAGATCTGCCTGCTCAAAGCGAAGCTGACTGGCTACCTCAGTCTGTTCAAGTGTCAAGCGTCCCTTTTGAGCTTGTAAGTTCTGCAAACTCTCTTGGATGCTATCACGATTATCTCGAACTTGGCTGATTTGCTGATTTAGCTCAGCCTTTTTGTCATGCAAAGATTGAACAAGGGTCGCTTCCTCGGCAGCTTGGCCTTCCAGTTCTGTGAGGATTGTGGGACTAATTTGTCCCATTTGTAAATCGTACTGAGCTGTTAACTGAGCTAAACGATTCTCCACTTGTTCCTGACGAATGATTGCACTCTGCTGAGCAAGACGAGCTTGCTCTCCCTCTTCCTTGATAGTATCCAGACTCTCTCTAGCTTGCTCTACGGTCACTTTCTTAGTCGCTACCAAACTCTCTTGTTCTTGCAACTGGCTAGAAAGCTCTGCTATTTCTCCCAAAAGCGCCTCTAATTCTGGCTTGATAAAGGTCGTGCTATTCCCACGGTTGCTACCACCAGCAAAGGAACCACCGGGACGAATTTCAGTCCCATCCATCGTCACCATTCGCACTTGGAACCTAGTTGCACGCGCAGCCTGATTTGCATGATCAATCGTGTCAAAAATTGCAATCGTCCCTAGCAGGTTTTGGAAAATACTATCTAAACCAGCTTGGTAAGTCACCAAATCACTGGCTATTCCCAGAAAACCAACCGAACTTTCAAGGACTGCTAACTGTTGAGCCGCCAACTGCCGTGGCTTGATAGTCGTCAGTGGCAAGAAGGTCGCTCGCCCTTGGCGTTTCTCCTTCAAGAAAGCAATAGCCCGTTTAGCGGTCGCTTCATCCTGAACAATCACATGCTGACTGGCACCACCCAAAGCAATTTCCAAAGCAGTCCGATAACGCGTATCAAAAGTCAGTTGTTCACTAACCGCACCAACAATACCACCCAAACTTGGGGCAGCTTGCAAAACAGCCTTGACTCCAGCATAAAAATTGGAATGATTTTTTAAAATAGCTTCCAAGCTTGACTGCCGAGCCTGTTTCCCCTTGAGCTGATCTAGCAAATCAAACATAAGCCCTTGCTCTTGTTGATAGACTTTCTCAGCCTGCTCAAACTGTTCTTTTCCAGCCTGATAAGCATCCAACAAGCTACGCAGACTGGCTTCAGCCTGCTCCACACTAGCTTGACTCTCTGTCAATTCTTTCTGGGCAGTCTCTTTTTCAGTCTGTAGTCGCGCCAACTCTTCTGATTTACTCTCAGACAAGCTGATTTGATTGGCAATATCTTGCTGAATTTTTGTCAAACGGTTCGACGCTTCAGCCTCTTCCTGCATCAACGTCACATACTGCTCTCGCAAATGGTCTAGAACCTGTTCTGGATCTTCTGAAAAGTAAGAAATCTCTTTATCCACCGCAGCAATATCCACCTGCAAGGTAGCCAGAGTAGCCTCTAGTTGAGCAAGTGTTTCCTGTTTTTGGATAACTTGCTCTTCCAAGTCATCTCGCTTAACCTGCATCGTTTCTAAGCGTTCCTGAGCCTCTTGACGACTAGACTCGTTTTGACTGGATTCCAGCTTATAGACATCTATTTTTCGTTCCAAATCGCTGATCAACTTCGTCAAATCAAGCAAGACAGCCTGTTCTCTCTCCATCTGTTCTGATAGACGGTGGCGCCTGTCCTTTAAGGATTGATTGTCCTGTTCCAACTCAGCCCGCTGTTCATAATAAGTAGCCAAATCTACCTTGACTGCCTCTAATTCTGCTTCCTTGGCAGTTAATGTCTCCTTGCCCAATTTTAACTGAGCGACCAAGACATCTAAATAGAGTTCCTTGCGTTGACCATCCAACTCCAAGAACTTTTTAGCTGTTTGAGCTTGCTTTTCCAAGGGTTTGACCTGATTGTCCAATTCATAGATGATGTCGTCCAAACGATCTAAGTTTCCCTGAGCCTGAGCCAGCTTACTTTCTGTCTCTTTCTTACGGTTTTTGTACTTTAAAACACCCGCAGCTTCTTCAAAAATAGCCCTGCGTTCCTCCGGTTTGGAATTGAAGATGGCCTCAACACGCCCCTGAGAAATGATAGAAAAGGAGTCTCGACCTAAGCCGGTATCCATAAAAAGATCATGAATATCCCGCAGTCGCACCTTCTGACCATCAATCAGGTACTCACTATCACCTGACCGATAAATGTGGCGTTCAACTCTTATTTCTTTGTTCTTATGAGCAATAAACCCTGTACTATTATCCAAAGTCACCACTACAGAAGCATAATTGAGTGGTTTCCGATTCTCTGTCCCGGCAAAGATAACATCTGGCATCTTGCCACCACGTAAACTCTTGGCAGAAGACTCCCCCAAAGCCCAACGCAGACTCTCTGTAATATTGGACTTGCCAGACCCATTGGGACCGACCACAGCAGTCACCCCACGATCAAAAACAACCTTTGTCTTATCCGCAAAGGACTTGAAGCCCTGCATTTCAATCGATTTAAGATACATATCTATCCTCTAGTCTCCACAGCATTTTGGGCGGCAGCTTGTTCCGCTAATTTTTTCGACCGACCACTTCCACGTCCTATCACACGCTGATCCGCCGACACCTCCACCTCAAAAATTTTATCGTGTGCAGGCCCAGACTCTGATATAACCTGATAGGATATTGCAATTTCACCATTGACCTGAAGAATTTCTTGCAAGGCTGTCTTATAGTCTGTCACTCGCTCAAAATTCCCCTTTTCCAGACGAGGAATCATGACCTGATAAAGAAACTGTTCAACGGCCTTTTCTCCCTTGTCTAATAGCAAAGCTCCCAAAAATGCCTCGAAAGCATCACCGAGAATCGTATCCCGATTGCGACCACCAGACTTTTCCTCACCTTTTCCCAGACGAATGAAGGCATCAAAGCCACAAGCACGAGCAAAGCCAGCCAAGGACTCTTCTCTAACAAATGTCGAACGCAATTTGGACATCTCACCTTCAGGACGATCAGGATATTTCTGATAGAGGTACTTGGAAATCATCAACTGGAGAACAGCGTCTCCTAAAAATTCCAAGCGCTCATTATGTGAAATTTTTAGAAGACGATGCTCATTGGCATAAGAGGTATGGGTAAAAGCTGTTTCTAACAAGGTCAGATCCGAAAAATTGATCCCAAAATCTTCCAGTAATTTTGCATGTAAATCGTTCATAATATGCTCCTTTCTCTCAAGTTCAAGTCATATTTACCATGGAAGGTCTTACTTGCATTCCATCTCAATATTATAACACATTTCCTTCTCCACTTCCTACCCTAGCCTAGTTTTCACACAAATGTATCAATTTTTAAATAGGGTTTCTGAAAATAGTTATAGATTCCCTATTCTGTGAAAAAGGTTGGAACGCTTGACAAGCTCGTCTAACTCTGATATAGTATTGTTCGGGCACCTCTTTTAAGAGGTCGGACATAGCTCCCTATTAGCTAGGGGGCGTTTTTGTTTTTTCTGAGCAAAATATTACCCATATAACTAAACATACATAGAGAGGATGCAACACAATGAAACAGATTGCATTTGATTCAAATAAATATTTGAACTTACAACGTGACCATATTTTAGAGCGTATCGCCCAATTTGAGGGTAAACTCTACATGGAATTTGGTGGAAAAATGCTAGAGGATTTCCACGCCGCCCGCGTCCTACCAGGCTATGAACCTGATAATAAAATCAAACTCCTTCAGGAATTAAAAGATCAAGTAGAAATTGTCATCGCAATCAATGCCAGCAATATTGAACATTCAAAAGCGCGCGGTGATTTGGGAATTTCTTATGACCAAGAAGTCTTCCGTCTGATTGACACCTTCAACGATATTGACATCTATGTCGGTTCTGTTGTCATTACCCAATACCGTAACCAACCCGCTGCTGATGCTTTCCGCAAGCAGCTTGAAAAGTATGGCATCAAATCCTATCTACATTATCCAATAAAAGGTTATCCCTCTGATATTGACTACATTATCTCGCCGGAAGGTATGGGAAAAAATGACTATATCGAAACAAGTCGCAATCTCGTTGTTGTGACAGCTCCAGGTCCTGGTTCTGGTAAATTGGCAACCTGTATTTCTCAACTATATCACGATCAACTTCATGGCATTACATCTGGTTATGCCAAGTTTGAAACCTTCCCTGTCTGGAATTTACCTCTTCATCATCCAGTGAACCTGGCCTACGAGGCTGCTACTGCCGATCTTGACGATTTGAATATGATTGACCCATTCCATTTGCAGACTTATGGAAAAACAGCAGTCAACTACAATCGAGACATTGAAGTATTTCCTGTACTCAACCGTACCTTTGAGCGTATCTTAACGAAATCACCATACGCTTCACCGACTGATATGGGAGTCAATATGGTCGGCTATTCAATCATCAACGAAGAGGCTGCCATTGAAGCTTCTAAACAAGAGATTATTCGTCGCTACTATCAAACCTTGGTCGATTTTAAGGCGGAACGTGTCAGCGAGCAAGCTGTCAAGAAGATTGAATTGCTGATGAACGAGGTCGGTGTAACCCCAGCGGACCGTAAAGTCACCCTTGCAGCACGCCAAAAAGCTGAAGAAACCAATGCCCCTGCTCTTGCTATTGAGTTACCAAGTGGAGAGATTGTGACAGGTAAAACATCCGACCTACTCAAACCGACTGCCAGCGTTCTCTTGAACGCCATCAAGCAGATTGCTCAAATCGATGATGCTGTTTTATTGATTGAGCCAAACTATATCCGTCCAATCCAAGAGCTAAAAACCAACCACCTAGATAAACACAATACCCGTCTCAATGCCAGCGAAATCCTCAATGCCCTTGCTATTACCGCCCAAGATAGCTCACTTGCTGCAACAGCCATGAAAGAATTGGGACATTTGAACGGTAGCGAAGCTCATTCGACAGTTATCCTATCCGACGAAGATAAAAGCGTCCTTCGCAAACTAGGTATCAACCTTACTTTTGATCCTATTTATCAACACAACAAGTTTTATCAGAAAAACTAAACATAAAAAACACTTGTCAGAGTAATATTTTCTGACAGGTGTTTTTATAATCACTATAATAACAGAGCATGCAAAAGCACTTCCAAAATCGGAAGTGCTACAATTTAATTAGTCAAAATCTACATACTCTTTTTGAAGGGCAAGAACTTCTTCAGCTGTTGCACACTCTGTCAATGCACGCTGAGCGTATTCTTCCATCTTGGCAGTGTCCAATTTCTTCATGAGGCTACGTGTACGAAGAACAGAGGTCGCACTCATAGAGAACTCATCCAAGCCCATACCAACAAGAAGTGGAACAGCTTGTTGGTCGCCTGCCATCTCACCACACATACCAGCCCACTTGCCTTCTGCATGTGCAGCCTTGATTACATTGTTAATCAAACGTAGGATAGATGGGTTGTATGGTTGGTAAAGGTATGAAACCTGCTCGTTCATACGATCTGCCGCCATTGTGTATTGGATAAGATCGTTTGTACCAATAGAGAAGAAGTCTACTTCTTTTGCAAATTGGTCCGCAATCATCGCTGCTGCTGGGATTTCAATCATAATACCCACTTCAATATCATCTGCAACTGCAATGCCTGCTGCCAACAAGTTTGCTTTTTCTTCTTCAAGGATAGCTTTCGCCGCACGGAACTCTGTCAACAGAGCAACCATTGGGAACATGATCCGTAGTTTTCCGTGTACAGATGAACGAAGAAGAGCGCGCAACTGTGTACGGAACATTTGGTTACCAGTCTCAGAGATAGAGATACGAAGGGCACGGAAACCAAGGAATGGGTTCATCTCATGCGGGAGATCAAAGTAAGGAAGCTCCTTATCACCACCAATATCCATTGTACGAACCACAACTGGTTTGCCATTCATACCTTCAAGTACTGCTTTATACGCTTCGTATTGCTCATCTTCAGTCGGGAAGTCTTGAGAATCCATGTACAAGAACTCTGTCCGATAAAGACCGACAGCTTCTGCACCGTTATCATTAACACCCTCAACGTCTTTTGGTGTACCGATATTGGCTGCCAATTCAAAGTGCTTGCCATCAGCAGTAACTGTTTGAGCATCTTTGAGGAGAGCCCACTCAGCTTTTTGTTTTGCATAAGCTTCGCCAGCAGCCTTAAATTCTGCAATCACTTCTTCAGATGGGTTGATAACAACATCACCGGTGATACCGTTAACAGCCAATACATCGCCATCTTTGACAATTTCCGTAATGTTATTTGTCCCTAAAACAGCCGCAATTTCAAGTGTACGAGCCATAATAGCTGAATGGCTTGTACGTCCACCGATATTTGTCACAAAGGCTTTTACAAACTGTTTGTTCAACTGTGCTGTATCTGAAGGGGTCAAGTCATGAGCAATGACGATAGACTCTTCATCAATAGCTGCTGGGTTTGGCAAACGAACACCAAGCAAATGCGCCAACACACGCTTAGCTACGTCACGAATATCTGCTGCACGCTCTTGCATGTATGGGTTGTCTTCCATACCTTCAAAGATAGCGATAAACATATCTGTGACTTCTTTCAAACCTGTCTCAGCATTGGTTTTCTTAGCACGGATTGTCTCTTTTATCTGACCGATCATTTCTGGGTCAGAAAGAACCATCAAATGTGCATCAAATACGGCTGCGGCCTCTTCACCTAGGCTAGCTACTGCGTTCTCACGAATAACAGAAAGCTCGTTCTGTGATGCTTCTAGAGCAGCATCCAAACGAGCTTCCTCTGCATTTGTATCTTCAACTGTAACAGTTTCGAAAGACAAATCTGGCTGAACGAGTAGATATGCCTTAGCAACGGCAACACCATCTGATGCTGCAATTCCTTTAAGCATTTCTGTCATCTTTTTATGCCAATCCTTCTTTTTCCATTGTTTCAGTGATAGCTGCGATTGCATCGTCAGCATCGGCACCTTCAGCAGAGATTGTTACGTCAGCGCCTTGACCAACACCAAGACTCATAACACCCATGATAGATTTAAGGTTAACAGACTTTTCTTTGTAGTTCAAAGTGATGTCTGAAGCAAATTTGCTAGCTGTTTGCACAAGCAATGTTGCTGGACGTGCATGAATACCTGTTTCTGCCACAATGTGGAAGTCTTTTGAAGCCATATTTGGATTCTCCTTTGTTTTTACAAAATTGTGAGTTACTCGTGATAACCCTTACAGAGGACATTATACCACTTCTTGAAATCATTTTCAATATTTTTTTACTTTTCTTTCATATTCTAGTACAAAAAAACGACCTTGTTTCATTCTTTCTACTATTAAATAAACTCAATCCCAGACAGAAGGATTGAGAGAAAGCGAAAATCAAGTAAAGATAGTATTGACCTTTTTATTATACCATAAATATTTTTATAGAAACAGACTTGTTTCTTTGCTATTTAATTTAGTATCCGAATACTGCGAGAGAGGTGACCATGAAAAACTTAAAACTATTTCTCATCTTATTTTTCATAAATAGCTAGTATTGTCATATTTTACTTTTCAGTAAGAAAAAAATATTTTTGTGTCGCTATCAAGCATATCGTACTTTGTTGTATTTATGTTTCAACTATTCAGCATAATACAATACGAGACAAGGATAGCTTTCTGGTCAACAGCACGAATGATAGACCTATTATCAAGAACGGATAAGCACTATATATGGTATTTTACAAAATAAAAATATACTATATTTTGTGATTTTGCCTAAACTTCCTTCTTGACTTTCATCTCAAAATTTTGTATGCTAGTCTGGTAACAAAATTAGGATTTTTGATAATCCTTCATGGACAAAGGAGAACTTGAGTGGTAACAATCTATTCAAAAAACAACTGTGTACAATGCAAAATGACTAAGAAATTCTTGGACCAGCACAATGTAGAATACAAAGAAATCAATCTAGATGAGCAACCTGAGTTTATCGAGCATGTTAAAGAACTCGGTTTCTCAGCGGCACCAGTAATCGAAACTGAAAACGGTGTCTTCTCAGGCTTCCAACCAGGAAAATTAAAAGCTTTGGTTTAATACTATTTTACCTTCCTATATAAATAGAAAGAGATTGCAACTATGAGTTTGAAAGAGTTAGGCGATGTTTCCTACTTCCGTCTAAATAATGAAATTAACCGCCCTGTAAATGGGCAAATTCCCCTCCATAAAGACCAAGAAGCTGTCAAAGCTTTCTTTAAGGAGAATGTCCTTCCAAATACCAAACAGTTTGATTCCATTTTAGATAAAATTGCTTATCTACTGGAAGAAAACTACCTTGAAAAAGAATTTTTGGAGCAGTACAGTCCTGAATTTATCATAAAAATTGATCAATTTTTGAAAGATCAAGACTTCCGCTTCAAATCGTTCATGGCGGCATACAAATTCTACAACCAGTATGCCCTCAAGACCAACGACGGTGCCTACTACTTGGAAAGCATGGAAGATCGTGTGCTTTTCAATGCCTTGTATTTTGCAGAAGGCGATGAGGAATTGGCATTGAATTTGGCAAATGAGATGATTCACTTGCGTTATCAGCCTGCGACTCCTTCTTTCTTAAACGCTGGGCGTGCCCGTCGTGGTGAGTTGGTATCTTGCTTCCTCATCCAAGTAACAGACGATATGAACTCGATTGGTCGTTCTATCAACTCGGCTCTGCAATTATCCCGTATCGGTGGCGGTGTGGGGATTTCTCTCAGCAACTTGCGTGAAGCCGGTGCACCAATCAAGGGCTACGAGGGAGCTGCCTCTGGTGTTGTTCCAGTTATGAAACTCTTTGAAGATAGCTTCTCCTATTCTAACCAACTCGGTCAGCGCCAGGGGGCAGGAGTTGTCTACCTAGATGTTTTCCATCCAGACATCATCGCCTTCCTTTCTACCAAGAAGGAAAATGCTGATGAGAAGGTTCGTGTGAAGACTCTCTCACTTGGTATTACTGTTCCTGACAAATTTTACGAACTGGCTCGTAAGAACGAAGATATGTATCTCTTCAGCCCTTATTCTATCGAACTAGAATACGGTATCCCATACAATTACATTGATATAACAGAAAAATACGATGAGTTGGTCGCTAATCCTCGTATCCGTAAAACAAAAATCAAGGCGCGCGACTTGGAGACAGAGATTTCAAAACTACAACAGGAATCTGGCTATCCTTATGTGATTAACATTGATACAGCCAACCGTAGCAATCCTGTTGATGGTAAGATTATCATGTCTAACCTCTGTTCAGAGATTCTTCAAGTACAAACTCCTAGTGTTCTCAACGATTCTCAGGAGTACTTGACTATGGGAACAGATGTTTCATGCAATCTCGGCTCAACCAATATCGTCAACCTCATGAAATCACCTGACTTCGGTCGTTCTGTCCGCACCATGACACGTGCTTTGACCTATGTAACAGACCATTCACATATCTCTGCGGTGCCATCCATTGAAGCTGGAAATAGTCAGGCCCACTCTATCGGTCTCGGTGCTATGGGACTCCACAGCTATCTGGCTCAACATCTGATCGATTATGGATCACAAACAGCGGTGGAATTTACCAATATCTACTTTATGCTCCTCAACTACTGGACCTTGGTAGAGTCAAACAATATTGCGCGTGAGCGCAGGACTACTTTCCAAAATTTTGAAAAATCAGCCTATGCAGATGGTACTTACTTTGACAAGTATGTAACTGGTGACTACCAGCCACAATCAAATCGTGTGAAAGAGTTATTTGAAGGGATCTTTATTCCAAGCGGACAAGATTGGGCTGAACTGCGTGAGAAGGTAAAAGCTGATGGACTTTATCACCAGAATCGTCTAGCTGTTGCGCCGAATGGTTCTATCAGCTATATCAATGATGTTTCAGCTTCTATCCATCCGATTACTCAACGTATTGAAGAACGCCAAGAGAAGAAAATCGGTAAGATTTACTATCCTGCTGCTGGACTTTCTACTGCAACGATTCCATTCTACAAATCAGCCTATGACATGGATATGCGCAAGGTTATTGATGTTTATGCTGCTGCAACCGAGCATGTGGATCAGGGCTTATCACTCACACTTTTCCTCCGTAGCGAGCTGCCAAAAGCCCTTTACGAATGGAAAAAAGAGAATAAGCAAACCACACGTGACCTGTCTATTCTTCGTAACTATGCCTTTAACAAAGGTATCAAATCAATCTACTACATCCGTACTTTCACGGATGATGGCGAAGAAGTCGGCGCAAACCAATGTGAGTCGTGTGTTATCTGATGTTTTGAATAAAGATTATTCGACATTGTAACGTTTGGAAAATGTTTATCCGTTTGGATTGAAAAAATAAAGCAAGAAAAAACTTTATTCAACAACTAACATCAAGGAAAACGAACGACAGATAGGCTGCTTCGGAATTGTATCATGACAGTTCTGATGCTTGGTAAATAAACGCAAAAATAATTAGTGATAAAACGAAAGAAAACAATATGGAAACCTACTACAAAGCCATAAACTGGAACGCCATTGAAGACGTTATCGATAAGTCTACTTGGGAAAAGTTGACCGAGCAATTTTGGCTCGATACCCGTATCCCCCTGTCAAACGACTTGGATGACTGGCGTAAATTGACTGCCGAAGAAAAAGACCTGGTTGGTAAGGTCTTCGGTGGCTTGACTCTTTTGGATACCCTGCAATCTGAAACAGGGGTGCAGGCATTGCGCAATGACATTCGGACCCCTCATGAGGAGGCTGTTTACAACAATATCCAATTCATGGAGTCTGTCCATGCCAAGTCCTACTCTTCTATCTTTTCAACCTTGAATACCAAATCAGAGATTGAGGACATCTTCGAGTGGACAAACAGCAATGAATACCTGCAACGCAAGGCGAAGATAATCAACGAAATCTATGAGACTGGGACACCACTTGAAAAGAAGATCGCCAGTGTGTTTTTGGAAACCTTCCTCTTCTACTCTGGTTTCTTTACTCCGCTTTACTATCTTGGAAATAATAAACTCGCTAACGTTGCTGAAATTATCAAACTGATTATCCGTGACGAGTCTGTCCACGGTACCTATATCGGTTACAAGTTTCAGGTCGGTTTCAATGAATTGCCAGAGGAGGAGCAAGAGAAACTCCGCGACTGGATGTATGACCTCCTCTACCAGCTCTATGAAAACGAGGAAGGCTACACGCGCTCTCTTTATGATGCTGTTGGGTGGACAGAAGAAGTCTTGACCTTCCTCCGCTACAATGCCAACAAGGCGCTGATGAACCTGGGACAAGATCCGCTTTTTCCAGACTCAGCAGATGATGTCAACCCGATTATCATGAACGGTATCTCAACTGGTACATCAAACCACGACTTCTTCTCACAGGTGGGAAATGGATACTTGCTCGGTGAAGTTGAAGCTATGCAGGACGACGACTATTTGTATGGATTGTAAGAGACCCTAGCGCCACAGGGCAAATGGGTAGCCCTATGCTCCTCAGAAATAGAGTAAATAATTATTGCAAGGATTTAGTTTTGATTTATACAGGACTAAGTCCTTTCTTTTGTTTTGTTTTGTTTTCAGATAATTTTGAACCTAATTTTCACTGTCATGATACATCAGATAGTGTAGCAATTAAAAACTTTGTAAGGCGTCAGATCAGTATTTTTTTAATGGTAATTGCGTTGAAAAAATCCAGTAAAACTCCGTGTTTTCCCGGTATTGGAGTTAATTAGTGTTCCCAAAATTAAATGACATTAAATTTTCAGTAAATTCGTGAAGATAATATTTTTATAACAATATATAAAATATAAGGGTTCATCTTTTATGGAATGATATACTAGTATATATAAAAATGAAGAAAGAGAGATATTTTATGACTCCACAGAAGAAAAGGCATTACAGTATTCGTAAATTGCGAGCTGGTGTCGGGTCAATTCTCATTGGAACCACATTATTATTTGGACTTTCGACACAACTCGTTCAAGCAAATGTCACAACAGATGGCACTACTAGTGACTCAGCAGGGGGAACTGCCGCAACACCAGGTGTAACAGCTACTGGTACAAATGCTGCTACTACAGCTACGGGAGGGGAAACTGCTACTACAGAAGAGAAACCAAAAGTAGAGGAACCAAAAGAAAAACCTGTGGAGGAAACACCTAAGGAAGCAGCACCGAAGGCAGAGGACAAAAAAGAGGCTGAAACCCCAAATACTCCTACAAACCCTGCCGATCACCCAATGGTTAAAGAATTGGAAAAACTCCTAGAAGAAGTTAACAAACAATCTCCTTTAGACGAAACTGGTCCTTTTAAGGGACAAGCCGAATTTTGGAAAGGACAGAAACCAATTGCAGAAGCTCGATTAAAGAGTGCTAAATCAAAAACTGATGAAAAAGAAATAAAAAATTCCCTAGAAGACTATGTCCAATATGCTAAGATTGAAAAAATGGCACGTCATGCACAGCAGCTATATAAAAAGCACGCTTCAAGCACAGAGATGTTAGACCTTATCAAGAAAGCATTTGAAATCGGGAAAGATAAAGATACCTATGCTTCTTTGGAAGGACCTAATTTAGTAACCTATGTCAACGATGATGTTATTAGACCTTATAATCAAATTTTAGAATTAGCTAAAAAACTAGACGAAGAAAAAGCTAAAAAAGAGAAAGAAAAAGAGCAACCTGCCCCTGCTCCAGAGGAACCTAAGAAGGAGGAGAAACCTGCTCCAGAAAAACCGGAAGATAAAGATAAGCCTGAAAAAACTCCGGATTCTCAACCTCAACAGCCGGAAGACAAAGACAAGCCGACTCCTGAGAAACCAGAAAAACAACCAGAGGATACGGATAAACCTGAGGAAGCACCTAAGAAGCCTGAGGATACAGAGAAACCTGCAGATCCTAAGGAACCAGAAGTACCTAAGAAAGACGAAACACCTGCTCCTACTCCAGATCCTAAGAAGGATACAGAGAAACCTGCTCCATCTCAGCCTAAGCAAGATGATAGCATGAAGAAAGACTACAAACTCTTCTATCAAACAAAAGATAAGACAGAAGAAGTGGACTTCAAAGGTACACCAGAAGAGCTAAAAGCAACCTTGGATAAAGCAATAGAGAAATACAAACAAAATGGTTATCCTTATGTTGACCGATTTGAAAGAGAAAATCGAATCCTACTGGTCTTCAATCAGCATAAGAGCATTATTGTATTAGAAACAAACGGTGATGGCGGTAGCCGACAAAGTCGTCCGTTCTACGGAACTCCTCAAGAGCTTGAAGCAGAAATCAAGAAGCTGACAGAAAATCTATCTGATACATACAAGATTGAGAAAAAAGAAGGTTACGACAAACTAGACCCTACCGTTAAGACAATTACTCTCGTCTTGACAAAATTGTCAGATACACCTAAAGAAACTCCTGCACCTAAGAAAGAAGACAAGCCGACTCCACCTAAGGATGAGAAACAAACTCAGCCTGAGGACAAGAAACCTGAACAACCTAAGAAGGATGAGAAACAAACTCAGCCTGAGGATAAGAAGCCTGAACAACCTAAGAAGGACGAGAAACAAACTCAGCCTGAGGATAAGAAGCCTGAACAACCTAAGAAGGATGAGAAACAAACTCAACCTGAAGGCAAGAAAGCTGAGAAACCTAAGGACGAGAAGCAAACTCAACCTGAAGGCAAGAAAGCTGAGAAACCTAAGGATGAGAAACAAACTCAACCTGAAGGCAAGAAACCTGAGCAACCTAAGGATAAGAAGCCAGTTCCTGCTCCTAAGAAAGCAGAGAAAGCTATGCCATCTAAGGCACGGACTCCTAAGAAAGTCTTGCCAAATACAGGTGAGGCATCTTCTATCCTTGCAGTACTGGGAAGTGGATTACTAGGATTCTTGGGAATAGCGCACACTAAAAAAAGAAAAAAATAAAGCACCTCTGACGAATCAGAGATAGCAATGTGCCATCTAGCTATCTCTTCTATCAATAGACTTGCTTTAAGAAACCCATATCTCAATAGCTGAGGTATGGGTTTTCATTTGGGATAAATCCAGTCCGTCTTCCATGATTTGTAGTCTTCCAACACGGTACAAAAAAAGAGCAGATAGAACGTCGGTCTAAGACCTTGTCTATCTACTCTTTTATGGAGGGTTAAGCTATTGGCACACAACTATCTTCGACTTGTCTGTCTATTAAAGCTGCTTTTTCTTTTTCTTACGATAAAGACCAGTAAAGCCTGCAAGTACAACTCCTAAACCTACTAGGAATAGATTGCTGCTCTCACCAGTCTGAGGAAGAGCTTTTGAACTTGCTTTTGAAGGTACCTGCTTAGACTCACCTTCTTGTATCTGAAGAGCACGGTTCAGTTCCATGCGAAGCGACACTTTTTCACCTTGATCTGGTTGCGCTGGTTTCAATACGTTTGGAACAGTCTCTGACGGCTTATCTGATTGTTGTGGTTTCTCTGGAGTTTCTACCTTACGATCCAGTTTCTCTGGTTGTAGTGGAATTTCCTGAGGTTTCATAGTGTCAGTAGGTTTTTCTTGTTCCACTTGGATTGAAGACCATTTAACATCAAGCTGACGGTATTGATTGCCTTTTTGGACTTGTATCCGTGCCACATAGAAACCATCCGGCTTCAGCAATTCCAAACTAAACAACTGAATACTATAGTCTGGAGCTAAGCGACTGAGTTCCTTCACAAGAGCCAATGGAGTCGTAATCCCCTCGCCTTTAAATCCATCAAATAACGAATCAACATTCAAATCATTCGTAAATGTATCAACATTCTTGATGGATGGTGTTTCTGGATTTGGTTGTACCAACTCTTCGTGCTTGGCTGATGTATCAACCTTCACCTTAAAGCGATAGGTATAACTATTTTTCAAATAGTCAACTACTCTAATCGTTACATAATCGTCATTTTCGAGCTGTCTCTCATAAGTCCATTGACGCTTGTTATGATGGTAGAAGTCACCAAATTCACCTTTTTTGAGGGTACTGTCTACCATATCACCATTGATATAGAGTTTCCATCCCTCTTGTCCATCTTCCACCGTTCCAGATAGTCTAACCTTACCATCTGGTGTAAGAATGACACCTGTCTCATCCTCTTCAGTTGGAAGCTTGATATTTTTATTATCAATAGTCAACTTAGGAATTTGACTATCTAATTTCACTGCATAGCCACGCGCAAAAATTTTCTTATTATCGTGGTAAACCGTTACGTTAATCTGGTTCGAACCTTCAAAGACAGGTACTTTAATTTCTTTATAGTATTCTCTCTGTTTCGGATCAGACTCATAGGTGCCAGACCAGGTCGGTGCTGTGATTGCCTTATACTTCTTCACATTGTAAAGCGGGTTTGTATTGGTAATGATAACACGCTGACCTTTTTTAACGTGTAGATAGTAGGTACGGTAATACTGACCTTTTTCTTCATCCTCATCCCATATCTTACCACCACGGTTTCCTTCTAGGTAGCCTAGTGTATTATCATCATCATGGAAATCGGCTCCGCTTTCAAACTTGGTTGGATCTTCTTTCTTAGCCTTTTCTTCTAAATCATCATCGTCATCATCAGCAGCGTCATAGTCTGTTTCCTCAGTTTCTTCATCTTCAGAAGAAGTTTTTTCATCCAGATCTTCTAGTTCATCATCCTCATCATCATCGTCATCTGAGGTTGCAAATCCATAACCACGTGTTGTTCGCTTAGGTCTCACGTATCTGCCTAATGGTGTCTCATCATCTTCAGAAGATGTGCTGGACGATACAGTCATTTTCTCTAAGTCAAAGACGGTCTTATTATCGCCATAATCAACTGCTACTAACTCTACTTTATCTTCAATAAACCGTTTTTCCACATGGTAATAACCATCTGCAGAACGTTCAACAACTTTGACGGTTTTATCATTTTTCATCAGTAAAACCTGGTGTAGATTAGCATCCTTGATGTCCAAGACTACTCCATCATCTGTATTCTTTACCTTACGAATAGTTGGTGAAGTATTGTCAATCTTGAATGGGATGTAAGTATACTGCCATGGTCGATCCTCTTCCAAACGAGCCCGAATACGGATGTAGTACTGACCTTCTGGCAAAGGTACTTCCTCATCTTTTTTCGGATCAAAAATAGTCCCTCTCCAATCCAAATCCATATCAGGATCATTATATGGTTCTATATAATGCTGGAGTTTTTCTTTATGAGCGCTATTCAAAAATTTAAGCGGATAATGACCTCTCTTCAAGACTTTCAGAGTCTTGGCAGATTCGTCTTTAGAGTCTACGACCTCAACGACCAACTCTTGCGCATGACGCATGGTCATCAATCTCAAGCGCATTTTGGCATTGTCGCTGATTCCGCCTTTAGATTGCAAGACATACAAGTTAGGATCTGAGGTGATTTGAGATGGATCTTCTTTCCATTTCTCATAGTCTGTCCCCCATGGGACATAGTCAAAGACTTCGTGACCTGTCGCATAGCCTTTGACAAAGCCAGTCATTTTTGTTTTGCTGTCTTTTTCCCAAGCTGGTGGGTCCACAATCTTCTCATCATTCCAGTTGCCATAGAATCCTGTGTAAGGGATATTGAGGTTTGGCTGACCTGACTTTAAAGATTGGAAATAAATATAGCCTTCAACAAATTCATTTTTCTGTGCGCCACCGACTTCTAGAGTGACTGGTATAACTGCTTGGCTTTTTGGCGCAATCCTGATAATTTTGGCAACTTGTAAGTTAGCTCCATCAATCTTCCGCGTATGGGTAGTTTGAATACTTTCTGTTTTGCCATAGATCTTGCGTTCGTGGGGATGGAGCGTCTTACCTAAAACCTGCCCCGGTGTGATGACAAAAATTTGCTCCTCATTAGACAGGTTTTTCATGACAAGAGAAAACTCTTTTTTCTTGTCTTCAAAGTCCTTTAAGGAAGCCGCTCCTTTGTTATGCTCATAGGTCACCAAAACTTTTGTTTTTAAAGCTTTTTCTACATTAACAGCCCCTGCTCCCTGACGTCTTGGAGAGTACTCTAAGACATCTTGTCCTTTTGGAACAGTATGATCCAAAAGAACATCGGCTGTATTTTGTAGCAAGATTTTATTTAACTCAGGTAAGGATAGTCCCTTAGTTAAGGAGCCTCCTTTTTTCAACAATTCCTTAGTATGAGGAAGCAGCATAGCACTGGCTCCAGCTACGTAAGGAGAAGACATGGAAGTACCACTCATATTAAAATAGCTGTTCCAGTTACCTGTTGAGTAAACATTTTCCCCTGGGGCTACTACATCTGGTTTCATTTCCATAGTTCCTGAGCTTCCCCAAGAACTAAATCCTGAGATACCTGGATGATCAAAGACCTTGGTTAGGATTGGCTTTGTTTGGAAGATGAGTTCTTCTTCTCGCTTCATTTGCTTGACATAAGCTTTTAAGCGTTCTCCATCTTTTTCAGACACACTGACTGCCCATGTTTTCTTAAACAGTCCCTTATAATCATCCAAAAGGGTACTTCTGATTTCTGGAATGGTTTCGTAATTCCCTAAAGTAGTTGGACTAGGTGCATTGATTAGGATAATGCCTTTAGCATTCTTGTGCATCAAACCAGTGAGCTTTTTCAACAAGTCTTCCTCGTCACGTCGAACGAGAACAATTTTATTTTCAAGATTTGTCTTGTCTGTTGCCTCCTCTAAGTCATACAATTCACCTTGAGCCTTAAATTCTTGATGGTCTTTCTTCCCAAATATGGTATAGTTATGCCAGTTAATATCCTCATAAGGAAGATCCAAGTCCCCAACTTTTAGATGAGGTAGTTGCATGTGCGTGTGATAGTAAGAGCCAACACCGAGCACATAAGGATTAGCTGCTACTGCTACAGTTGCTGATTCATCTTTTTGTGGATAAGCCGAGTCAACTCGTCTATCAAAGGTATTGGTCGTATTGGCAGATCCTGTATTTCCCATCGCTGCTGTCACAATAATTCCTTTTTCGGCAGCTCTCTTAAAGGCTTCGTACCAAGCGTCTCCTTTTTGTCCAGAACCATCACTTCCGATACTCAAGCTGACAACATCTGCACCTCTTTTGATAGCATCTTCCAAGGCGAAAAATTGATGGTCTTCTTGGAAACCTTCTATATTGGCATAACTCCAAGTACGATAAGCTAGAAGCTGAGCATTGGGAGCCATCCCTTTAAAACCGTTGTCTTTGTTTCCGACCAATACCCCTGCAATATGCATACCATGCTCTGATCTCTCATCTAGCAAGTCATTGTCGCCACTCATAAAGTCAAAGGCGAATGGAATCTTACGACTATATCCTGGGGCAACCTCTTTAATTTTCAGGTTTTCCTCTTTTATATCATCATCTAGTCGCATGATTTCGTGGTTTTTATCAATCCCAGAGTCAATGGTTGCAATAACCAATCCTCGTCCATCTAGGGGATGAGTACCTCTTTCTGCTTTTCTTTGCTCGCGAATGGTTCGAGCTTGATCATTGAGGTGTTTTAGCTCTTTTGGGTTCGGATGAATGTTATGTTGAGCGTTTATTTCTTGAACATGTTTAACACCTTTCAAGCCTTGTATTTCAGCTAATTTTTCCTTAGGTACTCCAACAGACAGCCCATTGATAATCTCATCAAATTGGTGTTTGGAAGGTTCTCCTGCTAAGGCAAGGACAGCTTTTTTGACTGATTCATCAGGTGTTTTTTCAAAGGTGACTAGTACTTGTTTGTTTTCTTTTTCTGTACTATCTGATGACTTGTTTTTTTCTGTTTTTTGACCCGAAGAAGTGTGAGAAGCTTGATTGGCAGTGGTTAAGTCTTCCTTTGCAGATAATTCTGCTACTGTTGCTTCCTCCCCGACTGGTTCAGCCGCTGGCAAAGCTGTTTCTGCTCTCGGAGCAGTTGGCATAGACGGTTTCTCTTTCATACTGGTTTCCACCGTATCTGACGCTTTATCCTGCGTATCAGCCATTACTTGCTGCTCTGCTGCTGCAACACTCGCTAGTAAAATCATCGCCGAGGTTGTTAGAATCAGCTTTTGTTTTCTGGGTCTTATCAATTCTTGTTCCATTTATTCCTCCAAATTAAAATTTATAAAATACTTGATATTCTTCTTTACATCTCCTATTCTCCCTTCCAGTAGAATTATCATAAATGGCTAGCAAATATTCGTCTTTCCCAACCGTCTACATTATCATACTCTTTTTTAATCTAAATTTCAATAAAAATTAGTAATGATTTTCACAAAAGTTAATTATGATTAACAAAAAAATATTTATAAAACAAAAAAGAATTGGACTACTCCAATTCTCCTAAAGGATGCTAACATTCATTTGTAACAATATTTTAATCTATCAGAGAGCAAGCTGATGCTCTTTTGTTCGACTAAAATGTCGATTCTTTCCAATGAACCGTACAATCTAAGACCTGTTGGCGTTCAACTCGATTGATCCCTTCAATCTGATCAATCAACATCTTGGTCGCTTGGCGTCCTTCTTCAAAAGCAGGCTGAACAATGGTAGAGATAGTAGGGGACGAAAAGTTTGTCCACTCAGTATTATCAAAACCTAGGAGACCGATCTGTGGGAAGGTGAAATTTAGTTCTTTCATAATATTGAACACCAAAGGTAGCGCCCAACAGTTGGGAACAAATACCAGTGTTTTTTCCTGGATGGAAACCTCTTTGGCAAGAAAGTTTTTCATTTCTTCTACATCAACATGCTCATCTGCAATTGTCAGAGTTACATAATCCTGCTTGCAATCTGATAAGGCATCCATAAAGCCAGTCGCACGCTCAATACGCGTACTGAGGCGACTGGTATCTGCTGTGATAAGGATGAACTTTTGATACCCCTTTTCGACACATGTTTGAATTGTATCATAGACAGCATCGTAATTGTTAGTCTTAATCCAACTCGTGCGGTGTTCGTAGAGTTGACTGTCAAAGAAAATCATCTGTTTCTTCTTTTCTTCAATAATGCGTGAGTACTTTCTAAAATGCGAAGTGGGTTGGATGATAAAACCATCTACACCAAGCATTAGCATACTCTCAATGTACTTATCCTCGCTGGCTTGATCATAATTGCTATTTCCAATCATCACTTGGTAACCGCTCTTGTGGGCTTCTTCTTCAATACCCTTGACAATTTGATTGGAAAAAGTATTCGTAATATCGCCGATTAGCACACCTATCAACTTCGTACTTTTTGAATTGAGGCTTCGCGCAACAATGCTAGGCCGGTAGTCTGTCTCACGAATCACTTTTTCTATCTTTTTTCTTGTCTCTTTAGACATTTTCTCATATTTACCATTCAAATAAAAGGAAATGGTTGTCTTTGAAGTCTGAGCCAGCTCTGCAATATCCTTGATAGTAAACTTCCCTGACATCTTACCAATACCTCCTTATGCTATGTTTATTGTATCATACTATCCGTAGTTTAGCAGGGATTTCGACTAAAATCAATCGCATTTTACATTTTTTTAATTTCTGAGTCGAATAACCTTTTGCGTATTCTTATCTACGACAAGACACTTCCCTCTCAGAGGAATTCCATCAACTTGGAGTAATTTTTCTCCCTTATAAATATCCTGATCTACAAGCGATATAAGAATGTCTAGAGTTTCTCCCTTGCAGGTAAAAGCTAGACCATCTTCTACCAAGCGACTATCCGTTTGATGAACCGGCACTCGTTCAATTTGAATATTCTGCTCTGCCAGCAAGGTGAAGGTAACTAGTCGGTTCTTAAAACATTCTTGTTTTACCAATTTCTTAGTAGCTGTTAGCTGATTATAGCGGTGAGAACGCACGGTTTCTTGTATCTCAAAATCATTTGCACTGTATAAGCGGATGTCATTGACTTGCTGATGGCTAATCTTCACAGCTTCATCTAAGATAAACTGGGTGGTTAATTGGTGTTGTCCTGAGCAATCTACACTATCTACTATCAGTAGTAAGTCTTGTCCAACCATAAGAAGTTGTCTCTTGTGCCAATAAGGAACTCCTTTTCTAGTCTGCGCCTGATATATTCCTTGCAGCCAGTGATAGTGTTCAACGCTCTTGCTAGTATGGCTGATAAACTGGGGATAGGATTTGTATTCCCAAGAGCCACTCACCTGCTCTGGTGGGTTACCATCAAGAATGCAACTGTTGTGAGCCCAAGCACTTTTGAGTAGGTAACGCTCTTCGCATTCTCGGTAGCTAAAGCGACCGCTATCAATCAGAATAGGTTGTCCCCTGTGGTAAAAACAGAAGCTATTTTGATCGGAATGACTGTGAGCACTTCCCATGGGACCTGCTTTAAAAAATAGATAACTATCCTTTTCTTTGATGATACTGTGTCCGGACTCAGGAAAATGGCAAGCTCCTGTTGTCCTTAATGGTACTGTCAAGTTTTCAAACTGTCGCAAGCCAGCTTCTCCAACCAGAAACAGAATACTTAGGTCTAATTTAGAATCATCTATCAGATAAGAGTTGTCTCCAAAGAAAATGGCTGTCAATTGTAAGATGTCAGTAGTCCTGTGCACATCACTATCTCCTATAGGCAAACTCTTTCCATCTGGCCCTGTTAATTGTACTACATAGTTTGCCATCTTTTTTAAGACAGGAGTCCAACTTTTACGATAAGCTGGTAGGTGAAGGGCGATTTCCAGAAGTAGTTTATACACTTCGACATGATACAGAAAGGATTGTTCAAATTGAGTTCCATCTTCTAATACCTGTGTTTGAATCTGTATCTCGATTTCCTGACAGGCGAAGCGGTACTCTTCCTCCAAATTGACCTTATCTCCAATATAGGCATGTGCCAAGAGCATGGCTCCTGTTTGAAAAATTCCCCAGTTGCTCAGTCTATCTTTTGGGCGATAATGGCAACGCAGATAGGCTAGCTGTTGCTGGATGGACTCCAATAGTCGTTTGTATTCTTCTTCTGCTAGCCAGCTTGTTAAAAATGGAAGGATTCTCAACCAACTAAGGCAGCGAATAGCAGTATCCAGAGTTCGGCTACTGGTTCTTTTCGGATGCCAGTCTGTTACCTGTTCTATCCAACTGAATACCAAGCGTTTGACCTGCTTCATGTAACGAGGGTCTTTTTCAACCAGATAGGCAAAGACTAGCTTCCACAGATATTCCTGACGATTGAGCATAAAGGTCCATTCCTCATCCCCGTGGCAATCGGCTGTCCAGTCCAGGGGAGAAAGATGGTAGCCAATAGGACAGGGCTCCATATCCCAATTATCCTCAAAGAGAAAAATATCGTCTAGTAAATTCTGACAAGAACGATGTAATTGTTTATAGGCTTGAGCCTGCTGATGAAAGACATAGTTTCTCAGTACTTCTACGGATTTGTCATCTGTTGATTTTTCAGATTCCATTTGCATGGTTGCTCCTTTCTTTGTTTACTCTCTAAAAAATGAGGTTGGAAAAAGTCCAACCTCACTTTCAGAGTTCGTTTCAACATCTAAGTCCAGTGGTTAATCGTTTTTTACAGTCCAGAGGACTATGAAAAGATTGTGCGAAGTAAATACTAGCACTTTGTGCCTTCTACTTCAAATCTGACCCCTACGAATGTTGCGGACTTTGTTGGGCCCATCTCCATCTCAATAGTGGTGGAGAGGTTAAAAAGCCTTCTAGACCTTTTTAAACAGGAGATTAGGACTGACAGGAGTCAGTTTACATAAGTTATGGTCTGGGAAGAGACCGTTTTAGCTCAACCACTAAAATATAGACTTGTTGACGAAACTTTTTCTATTTGTCGAGTTCTTTCTCCACCCCTACGATACTGACCATCAATCAGGAATGTGATTTAGAACGTTTGAAAGTTGCTGCTACTCCTAGGGTTGCTAGACCTAAAGCGCTAAAGCTGAGACCTGTTGTGTCTCCCGTATCAGGCAACTGTGTTTTTTCCTGCTTTTCCTTGGATACCATTGGTGGTTTCATGGTTGTTCGTACACTTAGCGGCTGGGTGTCTTGACTCATTTGATTGGTCTTAGGTAGCTGATTTTCTGCTTTATCTGGGACTACTCTTCTCGCCTCCCCTTTTCCAGAAGTTTCTGAAGGCGAAACTTTCCAAACAATAGAGGGATTAGCTGGAGTTGCTTCTGATTCCACAGTTATACGAGCACCTTCTCCTGTCAACTGGATGCCATTCTTTACTGTACGGGTAGATGGATTATAGAAAGCAATGCGGTAGCTGCCATCCACTTTCTGGATTGTATACAAACCAGCGTCTGTCAAAGTGATACCGTCCGTCAATTTATAAGCAGCATCTGTATATTTTACAACACCCCATACCTCTTGCTCTTGATCATAGACCACTTGGAGGTCTCTGTCTTGGTGTAGTAATTTTACACTAGCCGCAGCTTGGTTTACTTTTTCCATAGATTGGTTTGGAACAAGTACATAGGCATAATTGCTGGTTGTCTGAGGCTGCTCATGCCATAGGGTAACAAAGGAATTTTTCACCGTTTCCTTGGACTGATTATAGTTGATATCACTCCATTTACCAGTGCGATGATCTAGTTTGGCACGAGTTGATAATTGGTTCAAGAAGACATAACCGATAGACTGATTATCCTTCCCGTTCGTCATATAGAAGGATTTGGTCTGATCCGTTGCTACTTCCTTAGATAAATCAACCTGCTGACCGTTTATATAATATCTATAATTTTCCCCAGTCAATAACTTACGATTTTCAATCGTTGTCACTGCCCCTTGAGCTGATTGGTGTTTAATATCTGTCCCCAGAAAAACAATCTTATTGCCCAATACAATCCAAGCTTTACGAGCTGTTAGGCTCTTATTCCAGTTGTTGAAATCCATAGCAATGGTTGCTAAACGATTCCCCAACTGGCTTGCCCCAACAAAATCACTTGCCAAAGTGACCTCGCCACTACCATCTTCTCGTTTGTCCTTGGTCGTTGTTGTACCTGATAAACGGTAAGGATCAACAGTTGGCCAATAGTTATTACTATAGTGACTCAAATCACCGTTGTAAAGATAGGACATCCCATCTGCGGTGTACCAACCCTTACGGTTTTCATTGTTCATATCTTCATAGTTCTGTGTCCTAGAAGAATGCATGGATAAGGCAAAGGTGAAGCCTTCTTGAGCATTTCGATAGACAAATTTGTCCATATTATTGAAAGCTGCGATATAGTCCTTATCCACTTCAGCAGCAATCTGATTATCTGCCAAAAGTTTATTCACCAGATCAATATCCTTATAGGATTTAAGTCCTTTATAGTTATCATAGAAAGTATCAGATGTTAGCTGCGCTTTGACAAAAGATAATAACTTAGCCTTTTGTTCCGGCTGAGCAGACTCTGCAATACGCACAAGAGACCGCAAAATCTCCATAGCCTGAACATGTGATTCACCAGTTGCACGACTGATGGAGCGACCACGAGTCATATCCATCAATTCACCACGAACTAAAATAGGCATAAAGGCTTTTTCAATCCATTCGTAAAGAATGTTCGTTTGTTCGTCTTTGAGGGCAAAGTCTGTCGACTGGATAACTGGTAACAATTGTGAGAAACCTTCAATCAAAACATTACCATAAGCACCTGTATAGGCAACATTCGTATGGTCGATAAAGGAGCCATCCTTATAAAAACCTTCACCTTTATCCACAAATTTCATAATAGTTGTCAAACCTTGCGCACCTGCCCTTACACGATCAGCATCTTCGCGTAGCGCTCCTTCCAAAATAGCTACCTTACTAAGGTCAGTCTGGTTACCACCGACTGCTGGGGTCGCTTTATTGATTGTCTTACGAATAATGGTCGGATCTGGAACAAATTTTGAAATCGGCTTGGTATAGGTCAAAATCTCTTCTTGACTAAAGTAAGGGAACATGTAAATCAAGGTATTGACAACTGCACGAGGAGTACCGATTTCATAGTCCCACCAGTTATCGGTGATTTCTTTTTGTTCATTATATACATTGCTATATAGCCACTTCATCCCCGCTTTAACTACATCAATGAGAGAACGGTTATGATAGTATTTAGAATCAGGGTTTTCAATGACCTGAGCCATCTGTTCTAAACGACGGTAAACTGTTGTGAGATGGCTGGACTTGCTAAAGTCAATATCCTTAAAAATTGTCTTTGCCCGCTCAGTTGGCTCCACCCAATTTTTAAGAGAGGAATCGACACCTGCATCTAGACGTCCCAGAAAGGCTTTCATTTGCACATCGCTAGACTGATAACGCTTATTAGCTAGGGAAATATCTTCCCAGTTGTCCCGCAACTGATCAAAAACAGTTGCCTGATGTTTTTTAACAATCAACTCAAAACTAGATACTTTCGTATCCTTATCATAAACTTCTACCTGTGTCTTACCTTCTGTAAGAGGACGGAGTATGCCTTTTTCTAATGTAGCAATCGCTGAATTTGCAATCTTATAAGTCAAATCTGGACGAGTAGGCAGGTAAACCTTATTGCTAGCAAGGGTAATCTGTCCCGATTCTGGCTGAGCAGGTTCTGGTTTTTGTTCCGGTGTTTCTGGCACTTTTTCAATATGTTCAACCAACGAAACGTTGTCAAGCCAAGCCTGACCGATACTATTTTCAAAAAATAGTTCGACCTTCAGTTTGCGAGTTTGTGGTGAGACAGTTAAGACTTGCTCTACACGCTCTTTCTTGCTGCCATTTTTAAAAGGGGTATGGATAAATTCTTTCGGCTCCAAATCCTTCCCTTCTGCTGTCAAACCGTGTAACCGAACGCGCACTCCGCTACCTTTCAGATCCTTAGTTTCCACATCATAGCCTAAGAGATATTTTTTACTAGGATCAACATCCACAGTTTGGTGAACCGCTACTCGGTATGTATCGGTTGAAGAGATATGGAGTCGCCCGTTATCAACGGTTACCTTTCCATTTTCCTTTTTCACATTACCCGGCACCCAAGTTTCCCAGTCTTTAGCTGCCTGTCCTGACCAGGCCCCTGAAGTCTTTGTTGTGGTTGTAAAATCCCCATTTTTTACCAAATTAGTCGTAGTCTCTTCAACTGCCTCTTTGACCGCTTTTGGACCATCATCAACTTTTGAAACCGAGCTGGAAGAATCTTTGGTCGCAGCCGTCGGATTCCCTTCAGGACTTGCTGTATTTTTGACTGCATCGCCTGCTTCTGTCGTTTTAGGACTTGTATCTGTTGTTTCCGTTGCCTTTGGACTTGTTTCTACTACTTGATTCGGTTGAGAACTTGCTGGTTTTGTTTCTGGCAACTGATTAGCTGCAACCCGTGTCCCCAGCATGGACAATGCAATCAGAGCTGAGCAAACACCCACTCTATATTTGCGAATACTATAATATTGTTTGGTTTGACCTTTAAAAAATTTCATTGGTCCTTCCTTTCCCTTTTGTAGGAGGATCAAAGGATACCTTCCTAACATTTCACATAAATACTTTACTTAAACACGAATATACCATACGCACATATTCATTACAAGCACCTTTCTTGCAAGCGTTTTCTGTTTAATGCAAGAAAGAAGAACTACTTGGTAAAAAGTAGTCCTTTAGATTTTCCCATAATTGACTCTTTCTCAACGTAAACGTGAACATTTTCTGCAATCTGCAATTCTACCAAACTACCTGTTAGTTTGATAATTTTACCATGCAGTCCAGACAAGAGGATAATCTCATCCCCAACCTTCAGAGTTGATAAATACTGTTGGCGCTTATTCATCTGTTCTTCAAACTCTTTTTGTTGCCGCTTACGACTGACATAAGAAGTCACTATAGGAAGTATGGTTGATAGAGCTACTAAAATAATGATGATATAATAAAGCGTTTGTTGTTCCATAGATACCTACGCAAGTATTCCCAACCAGCTACCCAAGATACCGATAATAACTGTCAAGATAACCAACTTGTAGGTTGTCCATTTCTTATTCTTGATGAGGTAGTACACCAAGATAGTGAACAAAGCTGGAAGCAAGGCTGGCGCAATCTTGTCCAACATTCCTTGAATGGTCACAATCTTTTGATCTGCCCCTTCTTTCACCTCACCCGCTGCAAATGTAATCGGTACAGAGATTTTCACGAAGGTCACCGCTAAACCAGAAATAACCGTTACTCCAATGATATTTGCCACTTTAGAGATAGTTGCCATCTGTTCACTCAGCTTATCAATCACACTGGTACCGAATTTATAACCATACAAACCAGTCAAAAGTTTGATAGAAGTCAAGATAATATTCATACCAAGGAAGAATAGGATTGGTCCTACAACAAGTCCTTGACCTGCCAAAGAAGCTGCAATGGTAGATAGGAGAGGAGCCAAAACGAATTGTGAAAGCGAGTCACCGATACCCGCTAATGGTCCCATGAGAGCCATCTTAATCCCACGTGTCTCTTCCTCAGGCAAATTATTTTCCAGCATTACCAAATGAAGACTGGTAATAAAAGGCAGGAAATGCGGATTGGTATTGTAAAATTCACAGTTTTCTTCCAAAGCCTTGGTCAAGCCTTCCTTGTCATCTCCGAAGTGCTTTTTAAAGGCCGGATACATGACATTGGCATAACCAATTCCCTGATAGTTACTATAGTTAAAGCCATTCTGTAGGAAAAAGGCCCGTAAAGAAGTATTGATATAGTCCTTTTTAGTTAATTTAGATCCAGTCATCGTGTGCTTCCTCCTGTTTTACTGCCACTTGTTCTGGTTTGTTAAAGAATTCTCTCAGCGCAAAGATACTTCCGACAATCGCAATACCGATAATTGGGAGTTTAAGATAGGCTGCACAAACATAACCAAGTAATACAAACGGAATGAGTTCTTTCTTAGCCATCACAGATAAAATCATCGCAAAACCGATAGCTGGAAGCATTTTACCTGCAACACTCAAACCATTCAACAATACTGGTGGAATCATTTCAACCAATTTCAACAGGGTATCCATTGAATAAGCACCGAGGAAACCAAGGGCAAAGCCGAGAATAGCAAAAGTAATGATCGTACCATTAGCAGCACGTTTAAATTTAGAAAGATCGCCTGCACGAAGATGTTTAACCGCAGATGCAGGTGCTCCTGCATGCAAAGTGTAAGCAGATGTTTGTAGGAACTGGATCCCTACTGCAATCGGAGTTGATAGGGCAAGTGCAGCTTCTGGTGTAACTTTACCAGCACTTGTAATCGCCATCAATGTTCCAAAGATACCGGGACCAATTGGATTAGGTGGTACCGTACCGCCAGCACCAACACCAAAGCCCATATAGGCCAATTCACTGATGGCCCCCATAGCTAGAGCAGTTGGAAGATCTCCTAAGATAATTCCGACACCAAATGATAGAACTATACATCTATTTGTATAGAGACCTAACAAAAGTCCACTAAAACAGAATGCTGTCCATAAACCAATGAGAACAGCTTGAATGAGACTGATCGTCATGATAATTCTCCTTTTTTATTTTTTAAAAATTTAATCCAAAATTTAGCCTAAATATAATCCAATACATTCACTTCAGTCGCACCATCATTGCCAGAAGGTGTAGTCTTAGTATTGAAACGAACCTTGTAAACATCGCTCAATTCTTTCACCGCAGCTTTGTCCTCAGAACCGAAGAAAATCGAGCGAGTGACCTGCATTTTACCGGGGGCATTGTGGATATTTCCGATGTTTAGCTCTGTAATCGGAACACCACCTTTCACCAGGGTCAAAGCATCAGGTAAATCCTTAACGATTAAAAAAATCGTCTGAGCTGGATTTGCCTTATGAATCACATCAATAACCTTTTGCAAGGAAAAGAAGCGCATGGCAACGGAATCTGGAACAACCGTTTTCATCAAGGTTTGCTGAATCTTATCCTCACTAACCTTATCATTTGCAACAATAACTGTATTGCAACCCAAAGATTTAATCCATAGTTGCCCTTGCCCATGAACCAATCGTTCATCGACGCGAGCCATTACAATATTTGGTGTAGCCATCAGTTCCTCCTACCAATATAATTCCCAATCTTTATAGAAACGAAGCAAAGCTTCTAAGTAATAATAATCTCCCCAAATATTTCCTTCATCCACTCCTTTACCAGAATGCCAAGAATAGACACCGTGTAGAAGCAGAGGACGACCTGGCTGTAAGGTTCGATTTGCATAATTGTCCATCAATGAGCGCAACATGGCATGCATTGCATATTTGTAAGTTTCCTTATCCGAATCTACTTCCGGCAAGTATTTCAACATTTCATGGATACCACAAACCGCTACCGCTGTCGCAGAAGAATCTCGGGACTGACCACTGCCATCGTTAAAAATCAAATCCCAGTAGGAAACCTTATCCTCCGGCAAACGATTAAGGAAGTGATTCGTCACACCTTTAAATAAATCCAAACAAGCTGAATCTTTTATCATACGGTAGGTCAATGGAATACCATATACACCCCATGCCTGCCCCCTTGCCCACGAAGAAGCATCATTGTAGCCCTGCCGCGTTACCCCTTTGACTGGCTCTCCAGTCGCAGGATCAAAGTAGAAAGTATGGAAAGTCGAAGCATCATCACGAATGACCGTATTGACGGAAGCGTAGAAATGGTTGACGGCTATATCATAATATTTCCGATTGCCTGTTTGTTCATAAGCAAAGAAAAGCAACTGCAAATTCAACAAGCAATCAATGATTAACCGATAATCCTCTGCCTTCCCAAGTTCCCCCCAAGCTTGAATAAATCCTCCTTTTTCTTGATAACGTTCAATCAATTTATCAGCAGCCTTTATAGAAGCTTCAAGTGCCATAGGGTTTCCTGTCAGCTTATAATCTGCTACGCAGGAAGGAGAATAGAGAAAACCTAAGTCGTGATGATCTAGCTCAACTCGCTCAGTAACACGCTTCAAAAAAGAAGCGGTATTAGAAGTTGCTAGCGCTTTCATTTTTGCGCTCGCAGAATACTCATATCCTAACCAGAGAGCACCCGTCCAAAAGCCATTGGTCCATTCCGTATTATCCATCTTTGGATAAATATTATCGAAAGTTGCTGGAGTTGGAAAATCTTCCCCAAAGTAATCCAGATTCAACTCTAACTGCTGAAGGGCGAGATTGAGTGCCGCTTCTACTTCCTCTTTGGTTAACAGTGGAGTTGTTCTGAACTCCTCTCCCAGCCGAATCGGCTCAATCAATACTTCTTTTATCATCTTATTTTCTTTAGATACCATCCTCAAATAACTCCTCTTCTGTCCCATTATCCTGTTTCAGAAGGGTAATAGAATCTGCCACTCCCTCTCTGGCAACATTAACCAGTTTACTTACTAATGGCTCAAAATCGTCTGTCAAACGAGAAAAATTAGCTTCTAGCAACATAGCCAAGTTGAGGCCTGACAAGACCGCAATACTTTTTTCTGAATGTTCTGTTACCAACTCTACACTGACTTTAAAAGGAGTTCCACCTAGTAAATCCGTTAGAACCAACACCTTCTCTTCGCTTGATATAACAGATTTTATACGCTCTTTCACTTCCTGAGCAGACATGCCATCAGTGAAGTCAACCGCCTGAATTTTTTCTACTTGCCCTGCAATCAATTCCAGAGAAGTGAGAATACCACTCGCAAACTTTCCATGAGCCACGACGACTAATTGAATCACAAAACCCCTCCTTTTTAACTTTACCGGTTTACCTACACCTTGTATTTTATACTATTGATTTGAACTTGTCAATAGTTTTTTTAAAAAAAATGTAAGCGTTTTTTTACATCCTGTGATTAAACTTATTTTTTACAAGAGCCAGCTAAGGACACATAAATTTTAGCCATATCCTGAATACGATCAAAATGCCCCTGAGCAGCCAGTTGATTAAACTCACCACCTATACCAACTGCATCGGCGCCTGCTACCAACCAATCAGAAATGTTCTTCGCATTCACTCCACCAGTCACCATAATAGAAACTTGAGGCAAGGGAGCTTTAATAGCTGATATATATTTTGGTCCAAATACGCTACCAGGAAAGAGCTTTATCATCTCACAGCCTGCTTCTAAGGCTCTGGTAATCTCTGTCAAAGTCATACAACCTGGAATATAAGGTACTGCATAGAGGTTACAAATTTTTGCCACTTCGTCGTTAAAGGATGGCGAGACAATGTAGGTCGCCCCAGCCATAATCGCCTGACGAGCAGTTACAGAATCCAGTACCGTCCCAGCACCAATCAATACCTCAGGATTTTCCTTGTATTCAGTGCATAAATCAGAAATAATCAAACCTGCATCTGGATTAGTGTAGGCTACCTCAACTGCCGAAATTCCACCTGAAATACAAGCTTTTGAAGCCTGAAGGCCCTCTTTGCGTGCATCGCCTCGAATGACGACAACTAGGACTTGCTTTCTTAACTGAGAAAGAGTTTGTGTTCGACTCATCTTAACTCCTTTACCTTATTATTTCATTTTTTCCGTCTAGTAGGGACTTGATGCGATCAACAGACTGCACCATTTGATCCCCTTCCAGGCTACATTTATAGGTCCCACTAGCAACAGCAAAATTAACGGTCTCTTCGAGTGAAGCCTTTTTCAATAGCTGATAAATAGCCCCTGCAACAAAAGCATCTCCACTTCCAACCCGTTGTAAAACCTGAGTTTTCAGCTCTACAGAACAGATAAACTCCTCTGCCAGACCGTAAGCTCTATAGTGATTCCTCCCCATATCATCCATCTGACGCACTGTATGAAAAATGGTTTGGAAATCATAAGTTTCCTTTAGTGCCAACATTCGTTCTTCAATGTCATAGAGACCAGCCTGATCCCTATCAAACAAATCCCAATCACCTGCATCCTTCATAATAGGCTCAATACCGAAACAATAATCCGCATAAACTGCAAATTCTGAGAAGAGTTTTTTTGCTTCCCTTTTTCCAATCATCTTGGATCGCCAGTTAAGATCAATGGAAATTGGAAGATTCCTTTTTTTAGCTTCCTCCAGTATCGTTTTCATCCAAAGGGTAACGGTCGGATCTATAGCCAGAGTAATACCACTAAAGTGGATCAGAGCAACATCCTCAAATAGTTGCTCCATATCCAACTGTTCTATACGCATGGCTGCTAGGCTAGAGTGACTGCGATCATAGTAGACTTGACTTGGTCGACAACCAAAACCAGACTCCATATAATAAAGCCCAATCCGCTCACCAACTCGTTGAATCGCACTCACATCAATTCCATGCCTAACCAAGAAAGCCATAAAGCGATCACCCAACGGTCCCTCCGGCAGTGCTGTCAAAACTTTGGTCGGATAACCAAACCCTTGAAGATTGCAGGCAATATTCATTTCCGAGCCACCGAAAAACATTCGGCTCTCCACACCATCTGCTATTTCCTGATAGTTTGTTGGCATTATGCGAATTAAGGGTTCACCAATCAGCAGCACCTTCTTCATAGCCATACCTTCCCTTTATTATTCAAGTACTGTTTTCAAATAAGCCGCAATCGCTTCATCTTGACAATTTGCAAAGAAGTACTCTTGAAACTTCTCTCCAGAAATCGTTTCTTTGAGAAATTCTTGGTCTATTTCCTTGAGAACTGTCAGCAAATCCTTATAAGTAACTGCCTTCATCTCATTTAAAATGCGGGCATTGCGTTGCTCTGGGACAACTCGTTCTCTCGGATATCCTCCTCCCATTTCCTCAGCAAAAAGCCGTTCAAACAAGAGTTTAAGGTTTAACTCAGCTCCCCAGCCAAATCCTTTTGCAAACGGTAACGATAGGGCATTCCCCCCATTGATTTGTGAAAACAGATAAGCATCTGTCGGATCTACCGCAAAACCACATGTCACACCCGGAAAACTGTTGGCTGCAAGCATGGCACCAACACCTGTCCCACATCCTGTAATGACAAAATCCGCTGCCTTGCTGACAAGCAGGATAGAAGCTAATAAACCATTTTGAACATAGGTTAGCTGGTTTTCTCCCTCTTTTCCATACATACCATAGTTAAAAACTTGATAACCTTTTGCGTCTGTAACTTCCTTCAAGGTTTCAAAGATAAGACTGTTTTTAGCTGCCTGACTATTTTCATTGATAAGTGCAATTTTCATATATAATCCTTTCGTTTTTCGTATTTCGTACTACTTGTTATTTATTCCACCGGTTGCTTTCCGATGTAGGCCAAGATTCCTCCATCCACATAAAGAATGTGACCATTGACAAAATTACTAGCATCACTAGCCAAAAACACTGCCGGTCCCATCAAATCCTCTGGTTCTCCCCAACGAGCTGCAGGTGTTTTGGCAATGATAAATTGATCAAACGGATGGCGCGTTCCATCTGCTTGTAATTCCCGTAAAGGAGCTGTCTGAGGAGTCGCAATATAGCCAGGGCCAATTCCATTACACTGAATATTAGCTTCTCCGTATTCTGATGCGATATTTTTCGTCAGCATCTTCAAACCGCCCTTGGCTGCTGCATAGGCAGAAACTGTTTCACGTCCTAACTCGCTCATCATAGAACAGATATTGATAATCTTACCATGTCCCTTTTTAATCATTGAGGGAATAACAGCCTTGGAAACAATGAAAGGAGCATTCAAATCAATATCAATGACCTGACGGAACTGAGCTGCCGTCATCTCAATCATCGGCACACGGCGAATAATTCCTGCATTATTGACTAAAATATCAACGACTCCAACTTCTTCTTCGATTTGAGCCACCATAGCTTGGATGCCTTCTTCATCCGTTACATCGCAAACATAACCATGTGCTTCAATCCCCTCAGAACGATAGGCTGATAAGCCTTTGTCTACCAGCTCCTGAGTAATATCATTAAAAACAATGGTCGCTCCTGCCTTAGCATAGGCCAAAGCAATAGCAAAACCAATACCATAAGATCCTCCTGTTATCAGGGCAATCTTCCCTTTGAGCGAAAACTGATCCATTGAAAATGTTTGATTCATACCCTTCAACTCCTTTGTCATTAAACTTGTAAAACGTTTACAAAATCATTTTAATCTAGTAAACCGGTTTTGTCAATAGTTTTTATCATATTATTTGAACTATACAAAAAAACACTACTATAGTTCTTTGTAAAGTATGAACTAACAAGAAATACTGTTTAAAAAACCTAGCATTCGCACAAAAACTTACCTTGTAGCTGATTAGTAAACAGTTTAACTGCATTATCTAAGCGGCTTATACCTAGCTTATCATATTGACAAATAAAGCCAATAATAACTGATTAAATACGAGCCTAAACATGAATATCAAAGATTAGCAACACAACAAAAAACGAATGATAATCGTCAGTTAGAAAATACGAACTAACTATTATTCACTCGTTTTTTAGCTATTTAATCTTTCTAATTTACCAGATTGTCCATTTTGGATAGCATCTCTCATCCTTCCATTCTATTATCTTCCCATAAAAATGAGGAGGAATGATAGGAAATTATTTATAAAATGAAGGACTATCGGGTAGCGAATATCACGTTTGATAAGATAGATCCAGCCTAAATTGATCCCCATCGTCAAGTAAATAAGGAACTGCGGAATTGTCGCTGGAGCATGTATTACACTAAAAATAACTCCTGTCACCACCAGATAAAGTCCCACAGATTTCATGTTTGACATTTTAGGGAAGAAATAAGTCCCTAAAACACCACGAAAAATCAATTCTTCCAAAATTGGAGCAAATATAACCACAGAAAAAAAGGCGATAACTGGATAGAATCTTACGAATTCCACAACCAACTTTTGATTCGGGCTTTCCGAAACAGGCACTAAGAACTGGAACATAACAAAAGCAATGTAAAGCAAGATTGGCCAATAGAGTTTATGAAACCACGACGATTCCACCCTGTAATCAATCGTTTTACGTAAATAAATGAACTTCCATAAAACGATAGTAAAGGCAGTTGAGAGGATTACACCGATGATGGCCCCCCAAAAAACGATACTCTCTATCAACTGAGGTGGGAAATTGGGAACTTTCTTCAATGCAATCCCCACCATTAGAAAACTTGCTACAAATTGATAAGCAAGAAAATAGAGAAATACTAAAACACTATGTTTAACATAATTCAATTATAACAACCTCCCATTGCTCTCTTTCATAAGATGATCTACTGTAACATTCTCCTACTTCCTAGAGGGCTCCCAAACTTTGCAAGAGAAGGAGTAAGCCAATACCGATAAGATTATTCACAAAGTGTAGAATAAGAGCGTAAGAATACTTTCCTGATAGACGGTAAATAACCCCCAAGACCAGACCTATTCCTGCATAGAGAACCCAGGAACCAATATTGGTAGGACCATGGATAAGACCAAATAGATAACTAGATAAAAGTAAACCTAAAATCGAATCTTTCCCAAAAACTTTCCCCATGATAATCCCACGGAAAAGTAATTCTTCCAGAACAGGAGCAAAAAAGACTGTAAAAATAAAGAGTAGTAAAACCGGTAAACCACTATTTTGAATGAGCTCCTGATTGGCTGGAGTCTTTCCATACCCCTCTTCTATCACAATCAACTGACCACCAATCATTTTTACACCAAACAAAACGACGAAACCGATACTGAGAAAGCCAAACGCTTCAAGCAAACTCCACTTCTTCTCACTCTGCCATAAACCTAAAATTTTAGTACTCCACAGACCTATAGCTACTGCAAAAAGTAGCAATGCCGCTGCAATGAATAGATTTGGACCATTAAAATTTGGCAGGCTAAACACTAATCGTTGTGTCAGAATATTTAATGCTAGAACTGCTACAGCAGTCAGAAGATACTTCCAGTTTTTAACGACATTCCATTCCATAATAGTTGTTATTTTTTTCATGATAATCTAATTATCTCCTTCACATATTTTTAAAATATTTCTTTTAGTTTATCTTTTTTTAGAAAATAGCAGCGCTCTTAGCCAATTTGAACTAAGATGAACAGAAATAGGCAAGTCAAGCCGCTCTGTAGCTAATTATTCTTCAAAGACATGCACACAATAACTTTTTCAAAACCTTCTATCTGACTTCATCTGAAGACTTTTCACTCCGACTTTGATTATTTAAAATATCTCCGAACCATTTGAACTTGCATCACATTGATATAAATATGGAGAAAGGCTACGATAATATAACCGACAATTTGAGGTCTGTGCAGAATAAAACTTAGGACAAATAAGAAAATATACAGACTTGGCAAAATAATCTGATTGAGAGAGAAAACAACTTGGAAACTTGTTTCATAGTTTGCCTGCTTTTCACCTTCATCTATAGCATTTACAAAATCCTTCATTTCTTTAACGGTTGCAAGAGCTGATAGCTTGTATTGGCGAATTTTCTGAATCAATTTTAAAAGGAATGACTGAGAAATAAAAAGAAGAACCAATAGTAGCAGATCAATAAGCGACCAGGTCATGAATAGAGCTGAACTAGAAAAATCTATTCTAGTCCCTAAGCCCAAGTTTAACAAAGTCAGCGAAGCTGCAACATTAAATAAGATGGTTGTATACTCTAAATTTCGATGCATTTTCCTATACAGACCATCAGCTAAATCATCCTCTTCATCCGTTAGATGTTTATAGCTTGTATGCAATTGGTTGGCCTTTATTCCCAAATAAATAGCAATAGTAAAAGCAATAAAATTAAACATACGAGTGAAGAGTACTAGATGATCCAAACTCATAAAAGATGGAAGTCCATTGAGATGGTACAGCATGGCAAAGTAGCCTACAAATCCACCAACAACTGCTCCCATCAGCATATAAGTAATGATACGAAGTCCCCTTTGCATTGTTGAAATCTGTTTACCCTGTTTCATCCATCTACCTCCACTAATTGAAAAACATTTTCCAATTGTTCGTTAAAAATCTGTGCAATCCGTATCGCAATGACTACTGATGGTGTGTATTCTCCCCGCTCAATCAGGCTAATAGTCTGTCGAGAAACTTCTGCTGATTTGGCCAATTCTGTTTGGTTGAGCCCATCACGAGCCCGCAGTTCCTTGAGCCGGTTTTTCAAAATATATTCCATGATACTTCCTTTCTAAGCCCGACAAACAATCAAGCTATTTTCTGTATCCTTGATTCAAATGGAATCTCCTTAGCGTCTTCCACTTGCTTATACGATATTATTGTAACACTTCTTTTTCTTTTTGACAAGTATATTTGTCAAAAAGAAAATAATAGTAGTCATTATGCATAGTATTCTAGTCAAAAATTATTATATTTTCTCAAAGATGAACAATTCTATTCCTATGCAGGAGTCCTCTGAATCGGATTATCGAAAAAATGCCTATGATAGCAAAAGCTCCTTCATCCAACAGATGAAAGAGCTTATATATGTTATAGATTTTCAGCGACACTATTCAAGAGAGTTTGGATAGCAGACGTGTCGCTACCGCCTGCCATAGCCATGTCTGGCTTACCACCACCACGACCTGCTACGATTGGAGCAAGAACTTTGATGAGGTTCCCTGCATGGATGGATGCTGCTTTACTTGCCACAAGAACATTGACCTTGTCGTTAATAGCCGCAACAAGAACAAGCACATCGGAATAATCTCTTTGTTTCCAGTTGTCTGCAAAAGTACGAAGAGCACCTGCATCAGAAACTTGGACTTGGCTAGCAATGTAGCGAATACCATTTACTTCTTGGACAGCTTTGAAGACATCACCTGCTGCCGCTGCTGCTGCTTTTTCTTTTAGGCTAGCATTTTCCTTTTGCAATTCACGTAATTGTTCTTGAAGACTAGCTACCTTATTTGGCACCTCCTTGATTTGAGGAGATTTGATGGTTGCTGCTACTTCTTTTAAGGCATCTTCTTGGTCACGATATGTCAAGAAGGCTTCTCGACTCGTTACAGCTACAATACGACGAGTCCCTGAACCAATTCCTTCTTCTTTCAAAATCTTGAAAATTCCGATTTCAGCGGTATTGCCAACATGAGTACCACCACAAAGTTCAACAGAATAATCGCCAATGGTAACAACGCGAACCTTCTTACCATATTTCTCACCAAAGAGTGCCATTGCTCCCATTTCTTTAGCTGTTGCAAGATCTGTTTCAACTGTGATTACTGGGAGAGCTTGCCAAATTTGCTCGTTAACTTCTTCTTCAATACGCCGGAGTTCTTCGGGTGTCACCGCTTCAAAGTGCGTAAAGTCAAATCGTAGGAGTTCTTGGTCGTTCAATGAGCCTGCCTGCGTTGCATGTTCGCCGATGATCTTATGAAGAGCTGCATGGAGCAAGTGGGTTGCGGTGTGGTTCTTCATAATACGGTGACGACGCTGCTTATCAATAGCCACTGTGTAGCGATTTCCTACAACTAATTCTGCCAGGATTTGGGCGGTATGGAGCGGTTGTCCATTCGGTGCTTTTTGAACATCTGTAATCTCAGCAAGGATATTACCAGCTTCATCCAAAATAACACCGTGGTCTGCGACCTGACCGCCCATTTCTGCATAGAAAGGAGTTTTATCAAAGACTAACAAGGCTTCACCACTAGACAAGCTATCCACGCGAGCATTATCCGCTACAAGAACAGATAAACTAGCCTCTAGTTGATTCGCTTCATAAACAAAGACAGACTCTTCTGTGATGCCTGCAAGGGTTTCATTTTGCATACCCATTGAGCCGCCCTTGACAACTGATGCACGCGCACGATCTTGTTGCTCCTTCATAGCTGCTTCAAAGCCAGGAATGTCAAGGGTCATGCCACGATTCTCAGCCAATTCTTCCGTCAACTCAACTTGGAATCCATAGGTATCATAAAGCTTGAAGATGTCACGACCATCAATGATTGTCTTTCCTTCTGTCGCCAACTTGTTCATCAACTGTTCAGCAAATTGTGAACCTGTATGAATCGTGCGGGCAAAAGACTCTTCCTCACTCCTGACAATTTTCTCAATAAATTCACGTTTTTCAAGCACTTCTGGATAGTAACTTTCCATGATGTGCCCCACCGTTTCGACCAGCTTGTACAAGAATGGCTCAGTGATTCCCAAACGCTGACCATGCATTGAAGCGCGGCGAAGCAGACGACGAAGAACATAGCCACGACCTTCATTTCCCGGAAGAGCACCATCCCCAATAGCAAACGACAAGGCACGGATGTGGTCTGCGATGACCTTAAAGCTCATGTTATCACCATCTGGATCATAAGTCTTACCAGATATTTTCTCTACTTCACGAATGATTGGCAAAAACAGATCTGTCTCAAAATTCGTCTTAGCTCCTTGGAAAATAGCCGCTAAGCGTTCCAAACCGGCTCCCGTATCAATGTTTTTATTTGGCAATTCCTGATACTCTGAACGCGGAAGAGCTGGATCTGCGTTAAATTGTGAGAGAACGATATTCCAAATCTCTATATAGCGGTCATTTTCAATGTCTTCTTCTAAAAGACGAATACCGATATTTTCAGGGTCAAAGTCTGTTCCACGGTCAAAGAAGATTTCTGTATCCGGACCAGAAGGACCGGCACCGATTTCCCAGAAGTTATCTTCTAGCGGGATCAAATGACTTGGGTCTACTCCAAGAGCAATCCAACGGTTGTATGAATCCTTATCATCTGGATAATAGGTCATGTACAGTTTATCCTTAGGAAAGGCAAACCACTCCGGACTTGTCAGAAGCTCAAATCCCCACTCAATTGCTTCATTACGGAAATAGTCACCAATTGAAAAATTTCCTAGCATTTCAAACATGGTGTGATGACGTGCTGTTTTACCAACGTTTTCAATATCATTGGTACGGATAGATTTTTGTGCATTGGTAATCCGTGGATTTTCAGGAATGACAGAACCATCAAAGTATTTTTTCAAGGTTGCTACACCTGAGTTAATCCAAAGAAGAGTTGGATCATTGACAGGCACAAGGTTGGCAGATGGCTCAACAGAGTGTCCTTTCGATTTCCAGAAATCCAACCACATTTGACGAATTTGAGCAGAAGATAATTGTTTCATAATTCAGATACTAAGAGCCTTAAATGCAAAGTAAAAATAAGGAGCTAACAACGTGTTCTTTGAACACTAAGCAACTCATCTTTTCTACACAGCATTTAGCTCATGTTCAGTTCAAAAAGAAGCTGAACTTTTCCTTTCGTAATTTTTCATAATTTGGTAAAAGTAGTAAGGGAGAGAAGAAAAAGTGTATTCTTTAGAACACTTTATCTTTTTTACACAGTTGTTAGGCGTACCATAATTTTGGCAGAACCTTATTAAACGAGTGAAAGGACACTAACTGGAAGTACTTTCCATCATTTCGACATAGTCTAGGGCCACGACTAGGGAAATAACCAAATCTGCGTAATTATCATCCATGACTATCACTTTATAGTGCGAAGTCAGATGAAAAAGCTCCTTGGATATTTCAGCTACCAGCTGACCTTCCGAACTTCTCAATCGAAAATGTAAATCCCAAATATTCCCCTCTAGTAGCAGACCTAAATTCTCAACTGTATAACGGTCTTTGAAAAAAGTCAATTCCTTACGCACATGGAAAGAATGTCCGTTGGTCATTTCGATCGTAAATCGGGGTAAAAAGGTCAAAAATGCCTTTGTAATCTGGCAAACTTTATCTCCTTGCGCATCGGTTATAAAAAAACGCTTGGGAATTTCAAGAAAACTCCCCTCAACCTGATAAGCAAGTCGTTCATGATTATCGCGAATCTCAAACTTTTCACCTCCAAAGGTAAATCGTTGTTTCACCTGGAATTGTTTCATAATCCTCTCTCCAAAAAAATGACAAGAAACCAAACGAAGGGCGAAAAACCGCGGTACCACCTTCATTCAATGACTTGTCATTCTCATTTTGTATTCTGTTGTAGATATTAAGTAGCAGGATATTTCGCTTAGATGGCTCGCAGCAACCGCCAATTTTCTGAAACTAAGTGATGAAATACCCATTCTTAATAAACATCCAATTACTGACCTGATGAACTAGAAGATTCTTTTGTTGATGAAGAACTCTGAGTTGACGAAGAACTTTGAGTTGACGAAGAACTTTGAGTTGATGACGAACTACTTCCTTCTGTTGTCACGTATTTTGAAAGGAGGCTTTGGAAAGCAGGATCCTTCACTTTAACATTCGCACTTTGTAGTCCTTCTTTCAAAACTTTTGCAACAAAGGTCGGATTATTTTGGTTTTGAGTCAAAACGATTTCTTTCAACTTATCCTTGTAATCTTCCCATTTAGCAGATTTTTCTGTTTTAGCTTCTAACTTCACAACATAGTAGCTAGTTTTATATGTTTTCATATCAACTGATGAAACGACTGAAGCACCCACCTGACCTGCATCAAGAGCAAAAACCGCTTTTTGGACTTCAGCAGGGACTGTTGTTGATGTTGAATCAAACTTAATTTCACCACCATTGTCCTTCGTAGCAGTATCAGTTGAATTTTCTTTCGCCAACTTAGCAAAATCTGCTCCCTGAGCTTGTGCTGCTGCTAAAACTTCCTTTGCCTTAGCCTCATCTGTCAACTTGATGATACGCGCAGTAACTTCCGGAGTGTAAGCGTCATAAGCCTTTTTATAAACTTCATCCGTTAGTTCTTTTTCAGTCGCTTGTTGGATAGCATACTTAACCAACTTATCTGTACGCAATTGTGCCTTATATGTTTCTGTCGTTAGCCCGGCAGAAGAAAGAGCGTTTGCAAATGAATCTCCAAACTGCGCTGCCTTTGCTTCGTATTCTTTATTGACTTCATCAGCAGAAACCTTATCACCATATTGATTCTCAAACACATTACTAATAATCATTGATAGCAAAACTTGTTGAGCCTGAGGATTTGTTTTTACCTTCTCATAAAACTGAGATACAGTGATTCGTTTTCCTTTCATGGTAATAATGTCTTTATCTGCTGCACTTGAACAAGCAGCAAGTGTTACAGCCGCAAAAAGGGTTGCTGCGCCTGCAAGAATCTTTTTAGTTTTCTTCATTAGAAACTCTCTCCTTTTCTTAATTAACCCTTTCATTATAACACAAAAGCTTAAAAACTTCTTAAAATTCTTCAATATTTAAAACAACATTGTCAATATTTTTTCGCAACATAAGAAGACCATCACTCATAGAAACCAGACTAGCAGTCAAACCCGGATTATCTAAGGTCGCATTGAACAAGCGCTGCAAGCCTTTATAAATAGTCCGTTGCCCACGTCGCACTTCCGTTATCTCCTTGGCAATATCTCCTCCTTGGAAAATATCATCCACTACAATCAAACCACCCACCTTCACCTTTTTTAGAACTTCTGGCAAGAATACGATGTATTTGGATTTAGCAGAATCCATAAAGACAAAATCATAAGTGTCATCTGATAGGTTTGGTAAAATATCCATCGCTTCACCTTCTAGCAACTCAATCTGTTGCCGGCTGTCATACTTAGCAAAGTTTTCCTTGGCAAACCCAATCATTTCTTCATTGCGATCAATGGTCGTAATCTGTGAGTGAGGACTATTTTCAGCCATTAACAAGGCTGAAAAACCGATAGCTGTACCAATTTCTAAAATACGTTTGGGTTGCAGGGTCTGCATAAGCAAGCGAAAGTAGGCAACTGTTTCGTGAGGGATGACCGGGATATTCTCTCTACGTGCAAATTCTTCTAATTCCTTTAAAAATCCTGTATTCTGCGCCTGACGTGTCCGCATAAATTCCACAATTTCCTCTTTGACAATAGGACGGCGCATGTTGTGGTTTGCGTTCTTAGAATATGATTGAACCATAAGCTTCATTATAACATAAGCTACTAATAATTTCTTCTCATACATACCAAAAAGACAGGAATCCCCTGCCTTTTAGTTTACATATATTTTGCATAATCTATTCGATAACCGATATTATTCGCCAACTCTCGCAGACGATTGAAAATAGAAACTTTAGCAAAGAATAGATAATGACTCTCTGTATCCATATCAATCGCTCCGAGACAGTAGCCTTCACTAGCATATTTACGATCAATAACTGCTGCCCATTTAGGCATAGAGTCTGCTACATTCAATCCCTCCGAATCAAGCTGAAGGGAAATCCCTGTATTACGGACCTGCTGAAGACGGTCAAACGAGTGGACAAACTCTTGCAATTCATCGCGATGATTGTAAACACAGATATAGTTTAAGTGTTCTAGCAACTTTGTCAAAATCAGCCAAAGGTTCTCTGTTTCAGACTCTCCAACACGATCCAAAAAATCGTCAAATGAATCTGGTTCAAGAGTCTGCTCGATAGAGTCAAGGATGTCATTCGGATCCTTGGAAAAAACGATTTCTCTTAGTTGGATAAATAAATCTCTATTGCCATTTGACAGCAGATCAGCTAGTTCAAAAATATCCTGTAATTGCTCTTCTGTCAGCATACTACCTCCTAATTTATTGATTTAAAAAATCCCATTGCACATGCGGGGCTACCCGCTCTATAAAATGATAGATTTCATTGAAGTCTGCTCCATCCAGTTTGTTCAAATTAACTTCCACAAGTAGAGTTCCTGTATTTCCTACAAGACGCAACCTTCTTGATTGGTATCCACGATAGAGGGGATACGCACAGTGACGAATCTTTCCGATCTCTCCCAAGGGAATACGTTGCCTTGGTCCCAAATCTGACTTTGTAGTTCTAAATATTCAGTTGTTAAGCCAAAGACTGCATTTTGTTTTCTCAACACGTAAGAATAGACTAGGAGTGGTTGCATCAGTAGTAAAAAAACAACATTTTCTATTGATAGCTCCGACTTTATCAAACTTCCGATACCAATCAGTACCAAAACTAGACTAAACAGAGTAGGAATCACACTCAAGCGTTTATAGGAGAGTATGACTTAGAGATGTACTCCTCTTTCGACAAGCTCTTCAAGTTCCTCCAAGCGAGCTTCAAAGACCTTGAAAGCGTCATTTAGGTAGTCTTCTTTAGTCATATCCACACCAGCTTTGGCGATAACATTTAGAGAATAATCGGAACTACCAGCCTTCAGATAATTTAGGTAGTTTTCCTTGTCTTCTGGGCTTCCATTGACAATCTTATTGGCAAGGGCTGATGCCGCTGCAAAGCCCGTCGCATACTGGTAAACATAGAAATTGTAATAGAAGTGCGGAATGCGTGCCCATTCATACTGGATTTCAGGATTGTCTTCCGCAGAAAGTCCATAATATTTCTCATTCATCTTACCGTACAACTCATTGAGGAAGTCAGCAGTCAAAACCTGCCCTTCTTGGTCAGCTTTATAGATAGCTTGTTCAAACTCAGCAAATTGAGTCTGACGGAATACCGTGCCACGGAAACCATCCAAATAGTGGTTGAGGATTGCAAAGCGCTCCTTATCGTCCTTCACTTCTGCCAAGAGCTTTTCAGTGAGGAGGTTCTCGTTGGTAGTTGAGGCAATTTCTGCCAAGAAGAGAGTGTAATGTCCATAGACATAAGGCTGGGTTCTACGAGTCAGCATGGAATGAAGGGAGTGACCTGTTTCGTGAATCAAAGTAAACATGTTATCCAAGTTGTCCTGCCAATTGAGCAACATGAAGGCATTGGTATCATAGGCGCCACCTGAATAAGCTCCTGAACGCTTTCCTTCGTTGACATGAACATCAATCCAGCGATTTTCAAAGGCTTCTTTAACAATAGTTGAGTAGTCTTCACCAAAAATTTCCAACGTTTCTTGACATTTTTTGAGTGCATCCTCATAAGAAATCTTTGTACTAAAATCGGACAAGGGTGCGTACATATCGTACATCTTGAGGTCATCAATTCCCAAGAGTTTCTTACGCAAGTTGATATAACGATGCAGGAGAGGAAGGTGCTTATTGACAGCTGATACCAATGTATCATAGACAGATTCTGGAATAAAATTAGCTGCAAGTGCTGCGTGGCGAGCCGAATCGTACTTACGCAAACGAGCTTTCAAGTTATTGACCTTAACATTGGACTGAAGTGTCTTTGCATAGGTATGCTGGAATTGCTCATAGGTTCCGTACATGGCTTCATAAGCTTCCTGACGAACTTCACGATTTTTAGACTCCATAAAATGGATGTAATTACCGTGCGACAGAGGTACTAGATTGCCATCTTCATCTGCGATTTCAGGGAAACGCAAACTGGCATTATCTAAGACCGAGAAGGTTTCTGCTGGGGATTCAAAAATTTCACTGGTTGCAGCTAGAACTTCTTCTACTTCTTGAGATAGAACATGATCTTTTGCGGCTAACAGCTTTTCAAATTGGTGATTGTATTGAATCAAGGCTGGTTCCTCAGCCTTGAAAGCCTTCAACTGCTCTTCTGTAATCGCCATAAATTCTGGCTCGTAAAAGGCAAAAGCTTGTGAAAAAGCAGAATAGAGGCTGATAGCTTTGGCTTGAAATTCTTGGTATTTCCCTTCACGAGTATCTTGGTCGTTCTTCATAGAAGCATAAACATACAGTTTTTCGATACGGCGCATCAAACCAAGCTGGGTCTCGCTAATCTCTAAAAGACTTTTAGCAGAGTCCAACAAATGTCCTGCAAAATCTTTTGTCTTTTCTGTTTCAGTCTGTAGGGCAATATATTCTTCCTCCCAAGCTTCATCTGTTGGGAAAATAGTGGTTAGATCCCACTGATATTTTTCTTCAATCTCATGACGTTGTTTTGACATAGTAATTCCTCCGTGAATCCTATTCTAACACAAAAAAGTCCCCCTTTCCAACGGAAAGTAAGAGAGAATGCCCTATTTCTGGCAGTAGTAGGCCGGTGAATACAGGACTTGTTCCTTCTGAGCTTTCGTTTTTTTATAAAATCTATCAAAAGCTTGGTAGATTGGAGCTAGATTTTTTCTGATTTGGGCAAAGCCAATAGCAGAGCTTGGAAGGCGGATGTGGGGATACCAATCCAGAGCGGTCTTTGTTAGTAGATTGTCACCTTGGCAATAAGCTTCAGCCTGTAGAGTCAACCATTTAGGAGATTTATAATAAAGCTGCTGGGCGATATATTGAGGTAGATGATTGTCTATCGGACAGGTCATCCTAGATAGACTCTGCTTGGTGAAAGGTAGCCGCAAAATATCTAACAGGTTTCCCTGACCAAATGCAAATCTCTTGGTCAGGGAATGCACCCTACCACGCAGATCTTCATGAATGAGATAATGAAGTCGCAATTCCTGCTTTTCATCATCCAATTCCCATAAGTAAAACCCCATATTAAGACTGAAGGAGAGAAATTGCTTATGTAGTTTGGAAAGCCTGTCTTTAAGCCAGAGGTCTTTTCCTAGCAGCCACAATACCTGAAAACCTGACTTATGATAAGAACTTGTTCGTTCTTGCAAACATGAAAGAGATAGACTAGAACACTGGACTTCTAGGGCCAGATGATTATTGACAAATAGATCTGCGACCTGTCCCAAGTTTGGTAAACATTTTTCAAGCTCTACCTTATTGTGTTCAATCAACCAGTTATACAGATAAGACTTGAGCGATAGGTGCTGGGCAGACTCATTCTCGGAGAAGTAATGACAATCCCGCAGGGTAACGTGAGCAAAGTGCGAACGCAGAACTTTTCCGGATTTATATCGTACAGGACCACCACAGCCTGGACAGTTGAATGAGCCTTGCGGCGCAGGATTTTCTAAAAGATTAAACAACAAGCCGTTTTCATTGATAGCAACAAGCATAAGACGACCTCCTTTCTCTATTAGTTCGTAAAAAAACACCCAGTTAATCTGAGTGTTCCATAGTTTATCCAATTTGACTGCCATTTGGTACAGATGAATCCACTGTCAAAAGGGTTAAATGATCATTGTACTCTGCTGAAAGGATCATCCCTTGACTGAGCAAGCCCATCATCTTGCGCGGCTTTAGGTTAGCTACGATTTGAACTTTTTTACCGACCAATTCTTGCTCATTTGGATAATATTTGGCAATACCAGACAGGATTTGGCGATCTTCACCGTCACCAGCATCTAGGCGGAATTTAAGCAATTTATCTGAGCCCTTAACTTTTGAAACTTCTTTGACCTCTGCTACGCGGATTTCTACCTTGTCAAAGTCTTCAAATTGGATCGTTTCTTTCTGATTTTTGAGTTCCACGCTAGCTGGATCCCAGTCTTTTTTCTCCTCTTGGGAAATAGCAGAGCTTCCACCCATTTGAGCTTTGATATAGGCGATTTCTTCTTCCATATCAAGACGTGGAAAGATAGGAGTCCCCTTGGCAATCACTGTCAAGTCATTTGGAAGATCAGCAAATTTAAGAGTTTCAAGCGAGGTCACATTACCCATGCCTAGTTGTTCCATGATTGCATGTGACGTCGCCATCATAAATGGTTGAATGAGGTGCGCCACCACACGAAGACTTGCCGCCAAATGTGCCATGACACTAGCCAGTTGTTCCTTATCGCCGTCTTCTTTAGCTAGGATCCAAGGGGCTGTTTCATCAATGTACTTGTTGGTGCGGGCAATCAAATTCCAAACTGTCTCAAGGGCACGTGGATAATCAACAGATTCCATGTGTTTATGATAGTCTTGGATAGACTGCTCTGCCATTTCTTCCAAATCAGCATCAAAAGCTGTTACACCAGCCTTGAAGTTAGGCAGGCTACCACCGAAGTACTTGTTAATCATGGCAACCGTACGATTGAGGAGATTGCCGAGGTCATTTGCTAGTTCATAATTGATTCGACCAACATAGTCCTCAGGCGTGAAAGTCCCGTCAGATCCGACAGGTAAACTGCGCATGAGGTAGTAGCGGAGGGGGTCAAGACCAAAGCGCTCAACCAACATTTCTGGATAAACCACATTGCCTTTGGACTTAGACATCTTGCCATCTTTCATGACGAACCAACCGTGAGCAATCAAACGATCGGGTAACTTCATATCCAACATCATCAGGAGGACTGGCCAGTAGATAGAGTGGAAACGGAGAATATCCTTACCAACCATATGGAAGACCGTACCATTCCAGAACTTATCGTAGTTGGCGTGGTCGTCCTGACCATAGCCAAGGGCAGTCGCATAGTTGAGCAGGGCATCAATCCAAACATAGACTACATGCTTAGGGTCGCTCAGCACTGGCACTCCCCAACTGAAGGTCGTTCGGGAAACAGCCAAATCTTCCAGACCTGGCTCGATAAAGTTCTTCATGATTTCATTGAGACGACCATCAGGCTGGATAAAGTCTGGATGCTTCTCAAAGAACTCTACTAGCTTATCTTGATACTTGCTAAGGCGGAGGAAGTAAGACTCTTCTGATACCCAGGCTACCTCATGGCCGCTCGGAGCAATACCACCTGTTACCTTGCCGGATTCATCTCGAAAGACCTCTGCTAATTGGCTTTCAGTGAAAAATTCTTCGTCTGATACAGAATACCAGCCTGAGTACTCACCCAAGTAAATATCATCTTGTGCCAGCAATCGCTCAAAAACGTCTGCAACAACTTTTTCATGGTAATCATCTGTTGTACGGATAAATTTGTCATAGGAAATATCAAGGAGCTTCCAAAGTTCCTTAACACCCTCTGCCATGCCATCAACATAAGACTGCGGACTCAAACCGGCCTCAGCAGCCTTGGTTTCTATTTTTTGACCATGCTCATCAAGACCGGTCAAGTAGAAGACTGCATGACCCATCAAGCGCTTATAACGAGCTAAAACATCACAGGCAATAGTCGTGTAGGCAGAGCCAATGTGGAGCTTGCCGGATGGATAGTAAATCGGCGTTGTAATGTAAAATGGTCTTTTTGTCATGTATTTATCTTCCTTTCAAAATAGCTACCTATCGGTGTATAGATTTTCTTGTGTCCCATCAATAGCCTCGTCGCACGACGATAGACCTGACTAGCTCAGGACTCCTGAATTTCTTTCTCGACTAGTGAAACCTTCTATTTCCATTGTCCTATTCTATCACATTTTAATAAAATCACAAAATGCTTACAAGTACTACATTCCGTCAAAATATGCTATACTAGACACTCAATAAAAAAGAAAGAAGGTAACCAATGTTCACAAAAAAGAATCTTTTCATCCACTTCTTTTTCCTAGTCTTATCGGCAGGTATGATTCGTTATAATCTGCAAAGACCAAATTTAATTTGGAATATGTTTTTGGCTTTGGTTGCCTTTGATTTGGCAGTCCTTGCTAACTGTAGCAAACAAAATATTCTAAAATTGTTCGCTGCCATCCTATGGCTCTTCTTTTATCCTAACACATTCTATATGGTAACAGATATTACACACATGCACTTCACCAGTACTGTCCTATGGGAACGTGAAAGCATGATTCTCTTCATGCTCTATGTTCCTAGTATTCTCTTTGGAGTAATGGCTGGTGTAGAAAGTCTAAAACTGATCTTTTCTGCATTTTCCATCAAGGCCTACTGGATACGCCTACTCATATTTTGTACGCTATCCCTCCTATCCAGTATTGCTATCCATATCGGTCGCTATGCCAGATTAAATTCTTGGGACATCTTTACCCGACCAATAACAGTTGTCAATGAAATGATAGCGGCTATATCTTGGGCAGCTCTTCCTTTCATCTCAGGATTCACCATCCTTCAAATTATGGTTCTAGTCTTTTCTGCTGATGAATATTAAAAGGAAACAGTTCAAATAGCTGTTCAGATTGAAGAAAAGAGCTTGGAACATTTTATAATTCCTTTTAAATAAAAAAACGAATAAGTTTGACCTCTGAGTAACAGAAATCTAATCTTATTCGTTTTTTTGTATATGAACTTAGACTTTTATTCTAGCCTCTTATTATTTGGTTATTCCATAATAAACGCTATCTTATGGGGTGCCTTACCAGTAAACAGGAGCATACCAGTTAGAAACAAAATTTCTTACAGTATATGAACCAGCATATTACCATCTGGTGTACCCCATTTTAATCCGTTTTTCCATTCGATATTTAGTCTATTTAAGTTTGGTCTTAACACACTATCTCCATCTTCATTAAAAACGATAGCGCTTTCCGATGAATAATTACATAATATAGATAGCAAAAATTCAAATAAAATGGAGAACGGGTACTGATAGAATAGAAATGCGCCAGACCGAGTTAACAAAATCCAAGTTTGACTTTCAAAGGGTATGAACTGTATGTCTAAAGACTGTCGAAAACCAAATGTTCTAGTAGTACGCTTGGTACCAGTTCATCCTATCCTTTCACTATCTCAAGAAGTTTCTCATAGGAGTCAACTACATCGTAAATTCGGTCATCAGCTATCAACTCCTGCTCCTTCAATGCCCTAAAATGAGCTTTAGCACATTCAATCTTAGCCTGCTCTGCTTATATTAAAATATCCTAGTTCTTGATAGAGTAAACCAGCTGTTCTATTTTCTAATACTGCTAGATAAGACAGCAGGCAGCGCTCCAAACTAGACCCTCAAAAACTTGAATCTCACCCTTCACATATTGCTATCCATCCTTCTCATCATTTCCTCCATATCATAATCAAAGAGCAGATCATGACAACCATGAAAAAGCTCGTGACGCTTTTGATGATTTAGCACTGCAATATCAACTCCCCTATCATCATAGCAATGGTAGATGACATTATCACAAGTCGAAAGCAAGAGGACAGATGCTGATAGATAGGCAAAACCACCAAAATCTGCCCAAACAATTTCTTTGATTATATCTTTTAGGTTTTGAGTGGAGATTGGAAAAAGGTAGCGTTCAAAGATGAGCAGTTCTCCCACTGGACCCACTATCTCAAACAGTTCTGGCTGAGGTGGTGCCTCAAAGCCAAACCTTGATGTAAAATGCCGAAGAGAGACCTCCACATTTCTATCTTCCTCCCGCAATAAAGATAACAGTAAGTAATCATAATTAGAGCTAGCCTGTTCCAAAAGTCTTATTGCTCGCTCATAAGCTCTATCCAGGTAAAGTGGATGAGACATCTCACCAGATGGCCCAATCTCAAAACGCAGAGCAAGAGGCGTACCATAAAAAAATGGACCTAGTAAGTGATTGTTTTCCAATTGAAATTGCTTAATCCACTCGTTCATTTGCATCTGTTTCCTCCATCCTTTTTTACTATTGTACCATATTTCCTCATATTCTTAGAAAAATCAAAACGATGAATATGAGCTTGCTCTGACAAATCTCCATTCTATCTTCCACTTTATTTTATCGTTTTTCCTTGATTTTTATTTTGCACTCTAGCAGCAAACTAGTGTTTCAAAAGAAAATATGGTAGACTAGTTTAAATTGTATCTGAAAGGAAAAACGAATGAAAGCAGAATTTATACATGAAAAAAATAAGTCGTACTTTAATCTCAACTTGATTTTCTCACCAATCGTAGGATTCATCTTACTCATTATCGGCGAAACTGTCGGTAGCATGGTATTTACTCCTATAAGAAGATTGCTACCGTCTAGCGCATTTACGGGTCATGTTCTCGAATTATTTAGCTTTATCTTTATCAGCCTAGCAGTTCTACTTTGGGCGAGAGCCATTGAAAGAAGTCCCTGGCTAGGACTAGGATTCCGAAAAAAGGGAGCTTCTCGTGACTTTCTTAAAGGCTGGGGAATTGGAGCGGCTATGCTGATAACCTGTACCTTCTTACTCATGGCAGTCGGTGCTGTTACCATCAGTAAGGTCAACTTTACTCCGACTCTTCTCGCCCAATTCCTCATCATCATGATAGCTTGGTCTATCCAAGGTACGACAGAAGAGATCCTCGTTCGCGGTTGGATGTTTCCATCCCTTTCAGCCAAACATAATATCCCTGTCGGAATAATAGCCTCCTCACTCTTTTTCGCTGCTATACACCTCGGTAACAACGCTATCTCCTTCATCTCCCTAGTGGATCTGTTCTTATTTGGGGTTCTAACCTGCCTAATCATGCTAAAAACAGGTAATATCTGGGTTATCAGTGGTATTCACGCTGCTTGGAATTGTTTCCAAGGGAATGTCTTTGCCTTTCCAGTTAGCGGATCGGATACTGGTGCAGCCTTTTTGGAAGTCAATACCAAAGGTCCTGAGTGGCTATCCGGTGGGCAGTTTGGAGTGGAAGGTTCTGTTATTAGTCTTCTTGTACAAGGTGTGATGATCGCTTGGCTGATTTACGATCTCTATTTCAAAAATAAAGCAAAATAAAACACCGCTACAACTCATTTTTGCGGTAAAGAAAATAGAATAACTAAAAAGACTGTTCGCTACTGAAAATAGCTGACAGTCTTTTTAGTTATTCAACACTGGGAGTTGCATCACTTAGCTTCCGAATGCTTGTAACCATAAAGGATATAAATAAGTATCCCAACGACCAAAGCAAAACCAAATGCCATCCATGTGTTCAAATCATATTGAAACATGAAAGAAAGACAGATGACGATAGACAAAATCGGTAAGAGAGGTACCAGCGGTGTCTTAAATTGTCCCTGCTTAGGTAGACCTTCCACTTGACGCAAGCGGATGATGCCAAGAGCCAACATGATGAGATAAGCCAGAGTGCAGATGTTTAGGAAGGAAGCGATACTTGCCAGTGGAAAAACTCCTGCACAGATAGCTGCAAAGATTCCAACTAAAATAGTCGCATTTTTTGGAACCTTGCTCGTTTGTGTCAACTGACTCAGTGATTTTGGCAAAAGACCATCTCGACTGATAGAATAAACCATACGAGAAAGTGCATAGGTCATTGAAATACATACAGTAATCAATGTCAAGATGGCTACAACAGACACATAGCTCGCTGCCCAGCCTAAGCCAACTTCACGAAGAGCAAAGGCAACTGCATCAGCGACATCAAGCTTAGTGTAATGAACCATACCTGTCAAGACTAGCGTCACAACAATATAAAGAATAGTTACAATGGATAAGGATAATACAACACCCTTAGGAACATTTTTCTCTGGTCGTTTGACCTCATCAATCGCCAATGAAATAGATTCAAAACCAAGAAAGGCAAAGAACATCAACGAAGCACCAGCCATGATTCCAGCTTTTCCTCCGTAGATTGCACCAAAGCCAAATGGAGCAAAATTAGACCAATTTTCAGCTTTTATAAAAAAGATACCGGCTAAAACAAAGAGAGCCAAAGCAGAGAATTTCAAAACAACTAAAGCTGAATTGAAGCGAAGAGCCGCCTTGGAATTAAGCAAAACTACTCCAACTACAAAGATTAGGACCAATACTGGTAGGAGGTCAATATAGGTTCCTGCTTGTGGGTTGAAGGTTCCATTTAAAGCTGTTGGCATAGCAAGGCCAAAGTTAGCCAAAAGACCTTTTAGATAAGACCCCCAACCAGATGCAACACTAGATACTGCTGTCAAAAACTCCATAATGGTCAACCAACCAGCTATCCAGGCAGGAAATTCACCGAAAACAGCATAAAGGTATCCATAAGCCCCCCCATTCGTCGGGATACGAGAAGCAAACTCCGCATAAAACAGCGCTGTAAGCCCAACAGAAATTGCTGCAATGACAATAGAAATAACCAGAGCTGGTCCTGCATACTGAGCCGCTGCTAGACCAGTCACGGTGAAAATCCCTGTTCCAACCATAGAACCGATCCCTAGTAATACCAAATCTATTAACCCCAGATGACGACGCATCTGGCTACTTTGAGCCGCTGCTTGTTTCTTTCTAAATAAATTCACAAATTACTCCTTTTTAGTAAAAATAACGATACTCAGCGAAACCAAAACTGATGGCTATTGTTCGTTTGAGTTCCAAAGAATCGCACCTTCATATTATACCATAAACACAGCTGATACGCATGAAAAGTGGCGGATAAAAGAAAACAAGTGTGGAGGGAGATAGAGTAAATATCTTCCACAAGTTTTTTCTCATCAAACCCGATATGTAAACTAAATTACAGAAGAAATCATCCACCGTGTCAAGATGTGCTTACTATAAACCATGAAATAGGATAAAGAAGCCAGATTAAAATCCAGCTTCCTTTCTTATTCACGGATAATCGTAAAGTTTTTAAGATAGTTTTTCTTATCCAATTGGCCGGCAAACCTGTCTCCCACTTTAATAAATGGCAATTGGTCTATGCTGTCTTCTGTTGCTTTGACCTTATAAATCTTACCTCCTGATTGGATATAATAGATAGTTGATCCACCAATCATCTGACTTCCCAAAGCTTCTACCTTTCCTGTAATGTTTTCAGTCTGTTCAGTTCCTTCTCCATTAGAGGTATTTGCCAAACCAGTAAGACTAGAAGCATCTACACCGGATACTTGTGAAATCAAGGTTGCAATATCATTATTGACTAATACCTGTTGATAGTCTTCCGCATCAACCAAAGCATAAGATTTTACCAAACCAGCATCATCTTTTAGGGAGACCAAATAGTAAGCTTTATCTGCTAACTTTACTAGACTTGGAGCTGTTGCTTTGTATCCTTTTTCTTGAACTTCTCCTTCTGCTGATTTTTGAGCTGCTGTTTCAGTCGCAGAGGCTAACTTGTAGTTAGTAATTTCTCTGGTTCGCATATTGACGAGAATAAAACCAAGGTTAGAAGAATCAGCTGTAGCTGAGGTAATTCCTGTATAAAGATAAATATCAGAACCTATAGAAATGTAATTATAACTATCTGTTGTATTCTTAACACCTGTCTGACTAAAAACAGTGTTCCAAAAACCATTCTGATAGGTATAATGGTCATCCACACGACTGATAACATTTGAAGCAGAATAAACTCGATCCACCCAGTCAGGAATATTCGCTAAATCATATTTCTTACTTTCACCCGTCACCGCATCCAATACGATGGCTCCAATCGGATCATTGGAAGATAGTCCAAATCTAGGCTGATAAATGGTTGCGATATAATAAGGATTTCCTTCATCATCAACCTCAAAGGACGGTTTCCCAAAAATAGTCGTTGGGTATTGAAAACGAAGATGGCGCATAGTATCATTCATCAAATACTCTGAATCCGAATAGTGCATAGCCTTGCTTAACTTAGCAAGTTCTGCCTTCCCTGTCGTCTGATTGACCTTGACATAGTAGCCGATTCCATCTTTATGATTGCTTAACCATTTCCAAAAATTTTTGTATTCTAAGGGAGAAACACGGAAAGGTTGCTGACCGATAGTAATCTGGCGATAGTCGTCTGAGATACCAAATTGAGAAACTTTGTCAATCGTACCAAGATAGGTATCTCCAATCTTCTCTGCAGAAGCACGGTCCAAAAGAGCTAATTTAGAAACATCTGTATTAGGGAAATCTGCCTTAAAATCAGCATCCTTAACCGTAATGACCTGTGCGTAGTCCTTAGCGCGGAAAATGTGAGAATTGATGACAGTAAGTCCCATAAGGGCTACAACAATCAATAGCCAGATACGTCCTAACCATGTCAAATAGGTTGGTAATCTGATTGCTGAAAAGTGATAGGTCTCCACTTGGCGTTGACGACCTGACACCTTCGTCACCTTTTGGACGGCACTTTTAGAACCAAAAAGTGCTAATAGTATCCAAGCCAACCCTGCTGACTGAAGAAAGAATATCCAAAAATCCAAACTCCAAATATTAAGAGCAGGTAATTGATACCAGTAATAGACTAGTACTTCTAAAATGAAAAATACTCCTGCAAAAATAATCATCCTCTTTTTCATAACAACCTCCACAAACAAAGATTTATTGGTTATATTGTATCATATTTTTAACCTTTTAAGTCATTTAATATACTTGTTACTTCAACAACTACGGAAACAAAATATTCTCGTTTGCTGAAGTCATAAAAGACAGGCCAAGTAGTCAGAAAAACTAAAAATTCTTCAGGCTTCTATATTCGTCTGAAACAGCGATTTTTGGTATAATGAAAAACAGCAAAGACTAGAAAAGGACAAATTATGAAACTCATTTCATGGAATATTGATTCCCTCAATGCTGCTCTAACCGCAGAATCTCCACGTGCCATGCTATCGCGTGCGGTCATTGATACGCTTGTAGCAGAAGATGCAGATATTATCGCCATTCAGGAAACCAAATTATCTGATAAGGGACCTACCAAAAAACACCTAGAAATCTTGGAAAGCTACTTCCCAGACTATAAGAACACGTGGCGCTCTTCTGTAGAGCCTGCCCGTAAAGGCTATGCTGGTACCCTTTTTCTTTATAAAAATCACCTGACACCAGTCATCTCCTTCCCAGAAATCGGTGCTCCATCTACTATGGATGCTGAAGGACGTATCATCACGCTGGAATTCGATCACTTTTATGTCACACAAGTTTATACACCAAATGCTGGAGATGGCTTAAAGAGATTAGCGGACCGCCAAATCTGGGATGCCTGCTACGCAGACTACCTCTCACAACTAGATAGCCAAAAACCTGTTTTGGCTACAGGCGATTACAACGTTGCCCATAAGGAAATCGACCTTGCTAATCCTGCAAGTAACCGTCAATCGCCAGGATTTACGGATGAAGAACGTCAAGGCTTTACAAATTTACTTGCAAAAGGCTTCACCGATACGTTTCGTTTCTTACACGGTGATATTCCCAGCGCTTACACATGGTGGGCACAGCGTAGCCGTACCAGCAAGATAAATAATACCGGATGGAGAATCGACTATTGGCTAGTCAGCAATCGAATTGCAGACAAGGTGACTAAGTCTGCTATGATTGACTCCGGAGCTCGCCAAGATCACACACCAATTGTGATGGAAATTACGATTTAATGTTTTTCATTTCATATAAGTCAGACTTGAGGTAGAAAGCATAAATTACTAAGAATCGCTTTGTAAATGCTATCTTCAAGTCCTGCCTTGAGGCGGTAACACAAAGTCTAAAAAGTGAGGCTGGATTTTTCTTCCAGCCTTTATAGTTCCCTAGATTTGAAACCGCTATCATTTTATGGTATAATAAAAATATAAATATACTGTATAAGAGAGGGATTATGAATCACAAAGCAATCGAACGCAAGTCACTTACCATTTCTTCTATCGTGAATGGATTATCCGGTTTAGCAGGAGTAGCTGTTTATATCATGACAGATTTAAATGCTCTTCTTCTGGATGGAGTCTTTTCTCTGATAGCATTTGTATCATCTCTAGTGGCAGTCTACATCTCCAAAAATAGCCATAAAAAAACAGAAACCTTTCCCCAAGGCCTTTACTTTCTAGAGCCGCTTTATGCGATTATGAAGTCTCTGGCAACCTTACTACTATTGATTTTTGCTGTACTAGAAACGAGTGCAACAGCCTTTGCCTATTTCGTGCATGGAAATGGTCAGCAAATGACAATCGGTCCTGCGGTTCCCTACACGATTACCATGTTCCTTATTTATATCGGACTCTACCTCTATAATCGCTACATGAGTGCCAAAGTCAACCATCTATCGACCATCATCCTAGCAGAAGCAAAAGGGAATTTAATTGATGGTCTAATCTCTGGAGCGATTGGTATCGCAGTACTTCTTCTCTATCTCATTCCAATCAACTCATGGCTAGGCTTTCTTCATTACACCGGAGATTTCTTTTTAACGCTCATCTTAGCTCTCATTTCGTTCAAAGAACCTTGGAGCGTATTAGTAGCATCCTTTAAAGAATTGGCTAATGGTACTGTTCATTTCCCTGAAATTCACGACTCTATCTATCAGATACTTGAACCCTATTTAAACGAAGAAGCAAATGATGTTGAGATTCATATTTTCAAACAAGGGATGAATATCCGTGTCAAGATAAACCTCCATAATGTTCAGCATGAAATTGTCCAGAAACTCTTAGAAAACAAGCCTCAAATGCTCTATCTCCTAAGAAAACAGCATGAGTATATTTCTGTTGAATATGCTCTATAAAACGATAAAAAATCTCGGCTTTTATAAACCGAGATTTTCATATTTTGTCCGATAGCCAATCTGTAAAATTTTTCCATCCTTAATCAGCAAAGGACGCTTGATTAACATACCATCATTGGCTAAAAGACTGAGAGCTTCCTCCAATGTCAGACTCCCAAACCGATCTTTCAAACCAAGTTGACGGTAGCTATTGCCTGAGGTATTGAAATATTTTTTTAATTCCAAACCTGTTGCCTCCATCCAAGTCTTTAGCTGGTCTACACTGGGTGGAGTCGCCTTTATATCAATTGCTTCAAAATCCAGTCCCAAACTTTTCAGCTCTGCCTTTGCTGCCCGACAGGTCGTACATTTGGGATACTCATAAAATAAAATCATTTCTTTACCTCTTCCTCTTTAAAAATCAACATGATCAGCACCACTCTCAAATAGCTTGATAACTTGTAAAGCATCTATTTTTGATATTTATAATGTACTATAGGTTGAATTTTCATGCCGCAAAAGCCAGATTTTCCTATCCACCCCACCTGCATAGCCAGTCAGTTGTCCTTTCTGACCGATAACCCTATGGCAGGGAACAATAATCGAATAAGGATTTCGACCCACAGCTCCACCAACTGCCTGTCCTGAACGAATATCCAATTGCTTAGCAATCTGCCCATAGGTAATCGTCTGTCCAGTTGGTATACTTTGCAAGATTTTCCAAACCCTTTTCTGAAATACTGTTCCAACACATTCCAAGGTTAAACTGGAAAAATCAACTATCTGTCCTGAAAAATAGGCATCCAAGAGCTGAATCACCTGGTCTAGAACAGGATGAGCAGCAATCCGAACCTGACTTTCTAGACCTCTCTCAAAGTATTTCTGCCCCTCAAACCAGACTCCACGTAGCCCTTTATCACTAGCTACCAAAGACATTGCCCCAATCGGACTGGTATAAATGGATTTGTAATACATTAGTTTTTATTTTGAATCACACGTACCTTGACAATAGCATCTGTTGCCTCAAATTTAGTCACCAATTGATCAATTTTAGCCTTATCCGCTTCATCCAAATCAAGAAGGGTATAAGCGTAGTCTCCCTTAGACTTATTGATGATATTATCAATATTGATCCCCAATTCTGACACAGCTGTTGAAATTTTTGCAACCATGTTTGGAATATTCTTGTTAATCAGGGTGATACGATAAGGCGCATCCAAAGGTTGCTTGACATTTGGAAAGTTGACAGAGTTGATGATTTCTCCCGTTTCCATGAAACGACGAATAGTCTGACCAGATGCAATGGCACAGTTGAGCTCTGCTTCCTCGGTGGAACCTCCAACATGTGGAAAAACAATGATATGCTCCTTATTGAGCACTTCCTCCGTACCAAAATCTGTAATATAGGTTTTGATAACACCCGCATCAATCGCTTCAAACAGATCTGTATGGTTAACCAATTCACCACGAGCAAAGTTAATCAAGGTCGTTCCTTTTTTCATTTGACCGAAGCTATCTACATTGAAAAGTCCCCGTGTCTTATCTGTCAAAGGAACATGAATAGTGATGTAATCCGAATGGGCGAAGATTTCCTTCAGATCATCAACACGCTTAACATGACTAGATATATTCCAAGCTGTCTCAATAGAAACATATGGATCGTAGCCAAGCACATTCATGCCTAGACGACGAGCATCATTGGCAATGCGGGCACCGATAGCGCCTAGTCCAATGACACCTAAGGTTTTACCAGCAATCTCTGTACCTGCAAATTGTTTTTTACCAGCTTCTACTTGCTTAGGTACATCAACACCCGAAAGAGTATTTGTCCAAGCTCTTGCTCCGATATAATCTCGAGCAGATAAGAGGATAGAGGCAAGTACTGCTTCCTTTACTGCATTGGCATTGGCTCCGGGAGTATTGAAAACAACAATTCCCTTCTCTGTCGCCCGGTCAATAGGAATGTTATTCGTCCCAGCACCCGCACGAGCAATCGCTTTTAGATTTTCTGGGAAGTCAAAACCATGCAAGTTCTCAGAACGGATAATAAAAGCATCTGGATTTGCTGCATAGTCACCATCAATCTGAAACCTATTGCCCAATTCCTTAAGTCCAACTTGGTTGATATTATTAAATGTTCGTACGCTAAATACCATTTGTTTTTTACCTAAAAAGGCGAAAATAGCCTGTCACCTTTCTTTCGTTTAGTTTATTGAATACTCAATGAAAATCAAGAACTAACTACGATTTTCTTAAATCAAGTAATCAAGTGTACACCTGATTTTCAAAGAGTGTTAGTTATTTCCAAGCATCCAACGGTCGTCCTCGTTCACTTCCTGATAGAGACTGCGTTCATTCTTTTGCTTGATTTTTTGATAGGCTAGACGCTCTCCATCTAAAGGCACTTTGCCACAATAGATGAAGCCTAATTTTTCTAGAATATGCTGCATAGGGAGATTTTTATCATGCGTATCACAACGAAAATCTGGTCCCTTTTGTCCTTCAATGATTCCTTGCAAGAAGGTTAAAATATGGCCTTTGCCACGAAATTCGGCTGCTACTGCCACTCGGTGAATGGTGGTATAAAGAGGATGATTGTGCCGCCATTTGCCATCATAAATAGCCTCATAGGCTGCTTCCGTCCCTCGGAAAACAGCTGCATAGGTAGCAATCTCCCCATCAACCAGACCGACATAACCTTTCCCGGTCAAAATATCTTCAAAAATCGTTTCATGGTCAGGGTAGGATCCCTGCCACTGATCACTTCCAGAAGCCGCTAAAAATGCCTTGGCCTCCTTAAAAATCTGAGTGATTGATGCAATTTCATTTGGATGGGCCAATCTAATTTCCATCTTAGACATTCTCCTCTGCGAACTTCTTCATGAAAGCAATCAATTCTACCACACCTTGACGTGGGAAGGCATTGTAAAGTGAGGCACGCATACCACCTACTGAGCGATGCCCCTTGATATTTTTAAAACCTGCCGCTGTTGCCTCCTTGACAAACTTTGCATCCAACTCCTCGCTCGGTGATACGAATGGGATATTAGCTACCGAACGTTCTTCTTTCTTGCGAACAGGATTGCTATAAAAGTGAGACTGGTCAATATAATCATAAAGTAGACTAGATTTCTCACGGTTGATTTTTTCCATCTCATCAACACCACCAATTTCTTTGACCCATTCAAAAACCAACTTAGAAATGTAGATTGAGTAAGCTGGTGGTGTATTATAGAGAGAGTCATTTTCAGCTTGAATGCGGTAATCTAACATACTTGAGAGCACTGGTTGATCATTCAGAAAATCCTCACGTACAATCACAACTGTCACACCCGCTGGACCGATATTTTTCTGCGCCCCAGCATAAATCATGGCAAAATCTTCTACATTGTAACGAGCCGCCAAAATATTTGAAGACATATCAGCAATAATTGGTACTCCATTGGTATCTGGGAGTTTATAAACTGACGTACCTTCAATCGTATTATTGGTCGTCAAATGCACATAGGCCGCACTTGGATCAATATCATTTGGATCGAATGTTGGCAATTCTGTATAGGTGATTTCCTCTGTAGAAGCCAACAAAATAGGCTCAAAAGCGATTGTCTTCGATAATTTAACAGCCTCAGTATAGGCTTTTTTTCCCCAAGAACCACCCACAAGATAGTAAGCTTTCTTTCCTTGAGCAAAGTTGAGTGGAATCATAGTAAATTCCAATGAAGCCCCACCTTGTAAAAAAATAACCTTATAGTTATCAGGAATACACATCAGTTCACGAAGGGTTGTCTCAGCACCTTTGATAATTTCTTCAAAGTCCTTGGAACGGTGCGACATCTCCAAAACGCTCATTCCCGAACCATTATAGTTCAAAAATTCCGCTTGGGCTTTTTCAAGCACTGATTTTGGCAAAACTGCAGGACCTGCAGAAAAGTTGTAGATTGTCATAAAATCCCTCCATTAAAATATCCTATTCATTTTAACATAAATATTCAGATTATTCAATAAAATCTTATGTTTTTATTCTACATATAGAATCAGGAAAACTCACTTTGAGACAAAAATCAGAAATAAGTATGGCCAAATTAGGACAACAAGTAAGGATATATTGAAGTTAGCAAATAGAATTCTACACTAGGAGGTTTCTCGTCCATTGTCCCTCAATACTTACCTGCATAAAAATACAAAAAAACTAGGCTTAGCCTAGTCCATGGTAGGTGTCATATACCTCTTGCTTTTTAAGTTGATAGCGCTTGGCCACTTCTTTGATGGCTTGATTTGGTTTGCAACCACCAGCTATCTCTTTTTCAACCTCAGCCTTCAAATCCACCTCATCAATGGATAGGGGCGATTCAGCATCTGCACCAGCAACGATCACCAAGCATTCTCCTTTGAGAGGGTGCTCTTTTAAATAGACCAAAATCTCCGAAATCTTTCCTCGCTGGTACTCTTCATAAAGCTTAGTCAATTCACGTACAACTGCTATCTGACGATCTCCATATACCGCCAACATATTTTCTAGCGTATCCACCACTCGATAAGGCGATTCATAAAAGATTTGCGTCTCAGGATAGGCTAGCTTTTCACGGAAAAACTCTCTTTGCTGCCCTGCTTTTCGTGGCAAAAAACCATAAAAAATATGAGGTTGAGGAGCAAGTCCAGATGCGATTAAGGCTGTAATCCCTGCTGATGCACCAGGAAGCGATACAACGGGGACGCCTTCTTCAATCGCTGCACAAACTAAATCGTGACCAGGATCAGAGATGGAAGGTAAGCCAGCATCCGATACCTGAGCAATAGAGTGACCTGACCGGAGCAAATCAAGCAAATGAGGAATTTTTTCATGAGCATTATGTTCATGGAAGGATATCTGCCTGGTCTCAACTTCAAAATGTTTGAGCAAGAGTCCGGTATTTCTAGTATCCTCCGCTGCAATCACATCGACCTCTTTTAAAGTTTGGATAGCCCGAAAGGTCATATCTTGTAAATTTCCAATAGGGGTCGGAACCAAATAAAGAGTGCCAAAACCTGTCTGCCCCTTGTATGATTTTTGTAATTTCATCCTAGTCTCGATTCAATAATTCAACACAGAACATACAAGGCTCATCATTATCCCTGCGTTGTCCGTAAGAGAAAGTACAAATATGGAAACCATCTTCGTAGATATTTTCCAAATTTTCCTTACCAAAGTTGGAAGACTTATGGCCTGTTTTATCTTCTTTTTCCAGACGCTCTCGCAATTTAGAATTTTCCAAACGCAAGGCTGTATTCTCATCAATAATGCCCTGCAAATGTTTTTTAATGGCATCTACTTCTGCCAGTGTTGTCAAAAGATTCTGCGAAAAATCATCCAGAGCATCAAAAATTTCTTTTTTATCCATTGTCTTCCTTTCTATCTATTTATCTTGAGAGCTTTCTAGTTTGCTTTTGGCACCACGATCTAAGAGTGGAAAAGAAAAATAAGTTGACTTATCAAATATCATCAAAAACAAACTAAACAACTATATGAGTGTCATATATTCTAGGCTATTCTGTAAACTGACATTGGCCTGCCACATTTTTTTTGCCTCAAGGACCGCATCCATTTTTTCACGGGCTAAGGCATCCGTCATCTTTTCAGCTAATAACAAGCTGAGGAGGTCGAACAATCGCTCCTGCTCTGCTTTTTCTACAGCAAGACCAGCTAAGAAACTGACTTGCAGGTAAGCTTTGTTTGCATCGGTCAAAAGCAAATCAGTAAATTTTCTAGCCTGAACTGTCAGTTCTAAAAAACTCTTATTTTCTACTAATTTCTTGACTTCTTCATGACTAGAAGTAAGCTGAGCCAAAAGACTGGCCTGCGTTTTTAACAAGCCCTCTGCTTCCAACATTCTCTCCAGAGCAGGAAGATTTTTAGGAAAACCAATAATCTGAGTCCGACTCTTAATAGTTGGAAGAACTGCCTCTTCTTGATTGGTCAACAAAAAAATATGGATAGCAGACTGTGGCTCCTCAATCACTTTTAAGAGCGAATTGGCAGCATTAGCATGCATTTTCTCAGCATCACGGATGATGAAGACTTGTTTGTCAGACTCAAAACCTGACCGAGAAAAATTTTTAACTATCTCGCGCACAGTTTCTGTCTTGATAAGATTTCCCTGAGGAGACACAATGGTCACATCTGAAAATTCATTTGCTGCAATCAAGCGGCAGGTGCGGCAATGACCACAGGGTAAGATGCCATCTTTTTCCTGACAAAAAAGAGCCTGACTGAGAAAAAGAGCCATATCAAAACTAGCAAAAGCACCAGAAAACAGATAAGCATGAGCCAAACGTTTTTGCTCCAAAGTGGTAATAAAACGCTGAAATACGGCTGGTTGCAAGTCTTTTAATTCCTGAATATTCATTATCTCATTAACAACCGTTTCTTAATCACTGCAAGGGCATCTGCAATCACAGCTTCTAACGGCTGGCTAGCATCAATTTTAACAAACCGCTCTGGTTCTTGTTCTAAAATCGACAGATAACCTCGACGAACTCTTTTATGCATATCCACTTTTTCCATATCCAAGCGGTTCACGTCTCGATTTGCATTTCGAGCGATACGAGCCAAGCCCTCCTCCGTATCAATATCAAAATAGAGGGTCAAATCAGGTTTCAGACCATCCGTTGCAAACTGATTGAGCCAGTTAATATCTGCCACATCCAAACCACGACCAAATCCTTGATAAGCAATGGATGAGTCAATAAAACGGTCGATTAGGAGTAACTTCCCCTGAGTCAATGGTGGTAATATTTTCTCCTTTAAATGCTGACGACGAGCAGCTATAAAAAGCAAAAGCTCTGTCTTGTCATCCATCTCAGTATTTGCTGGATTGAGAATAATGTTGCGGATTTCCTCTGCAATAGCTACCCCACCTGGCTCTCTAGTTGTAACCACTTCTAATCCAAACTCCCTCAAGGCTGGTAGAAGTTCCTGCAAAACAGTTGTTTTCCCCGCTCCATCTGGACCTTCAAATGTAATAAAAAAACCTTTTGTCATCTTTTCCTCACTCATAGATAGTCATCTCATTTTACCAAAATTCAACCAAAAAATCACTTGAAAATTGACTTGTTTTTCAGGAGAAAATCTTTTACAATTGAAATATACACATATAGGGAGGTGCTTATGGTTCGTTTGAAAAATAGTTTATTCATTTTACTTGGTGCAGGTCTTTTTGCTTTTGGTCTTAATTATTTGATTATGCCCAATCGCTTATTTGAGGGTGGTGCAACTGGTCTAACTCTCATCATCTACTATCTCTTTCGTATCCAACCTTGGATAATGAATATTGTATTTAATATTCCTCTCTTCATCCTAGGTTGGAAAATCCTAGGCAAAAAGACTCTCTATCTCAGTCTTCTAGGAACACTTAGCGTCACTGTTTGGCTGGCTATTTTTGAAAAAATTCATTTTTCAATCAATCTTCAACAAGATTTAATTTTAGTTAGTATTTTAGGTGGTATCCTTATGGGGCTGGGACTGGGAATTATCTTCCGAGCTGGTGGAACGACTGGCGGAAGCGACATTATTGCCCGTATCGGTCATAAATACACTTCCTTCTCAATCGGACAGATTATCTTAGCAGTTGATATACTCGTTCTAACGCTGATTGTCATTGTTTTTAAAGACCTTCGCACGGTCCTTTATACCTTAATGATGGTTGCCGTTGCCTCTAAGGTCATTGACTTTGTAACAGAAGGTGGGTACGGTAGCAAGGGGGTCATGATTGTTTCTCAAAAATCCGAACAACTAGCCCAAGCTATTGATAATGAAATTGAGCGCGGTGTTACCCTGATAAAAGCTCAAGGATTTTATAGCAAAACAGATGTCAATATGATCTACTCCGTCATCTACAAGAGTCAGCTCCAAGAGATGAAAGAACTCATTCGGAGAATAGATCCACACGCTTTTATCACCATCACTGATGCTCATGAGGTCCTCGGTGAAGGCTTTACGTTAGACCGGAATAAAGAGCCGCTCGAACGCCACTAAGGGGATGGCTATTCAGTTTATCTACGATTCTATTTCCTTATTCGGTCACCTTGTAAAAGGGATACAGACAAAAACGAACAGAGAATAAAGCACAGAAGAAGTTGACTTGAGGGAGTTCAAGCCCCAACCTCTTCTGTGTTTTTTGTACCATTCTGGAGCAACGCTTGATGCCTTAGTCTCCTCCATAAAAATAGCGAACATGCATCCCTAGTCAGAGATGCATGTCTTTATATATCTAAAACTACTTTGCTAGAAATAGAATAGCCGGAGAAAAATCTGAGGAAGCTCAGCTATTAAATCTTTTTGGCAACGGTTGGAACTAAGCTGTCAACTTGGATGCCCGCACTTTCAAAAAGGGTACGGACTTCAGCAACATCCACCTTACCCTCAATCTGGACTTCAATAACAACCTTTCCAGATTTGGTCGCAAGTTGAACAGTTGATATGATATTGTAATCCTTATCTGCCACCAGTCGGATAATTTTTTCTAATTCTCCTGCCTTATTTTCTACAAGGAAACGAGCACGAACTCCTTCTTCTCCATAACCTGAAACATGGAGAAAAGCCGCAAAAATATCCCGATCTGTGATGACTCCGTAGAGCTGACCATTGTCTACAACTGGAAGAATCCCGACTTTATTCTTATACATAAGATAGGTCGCATCTTCCAGACTAGCGTAACCTGAAACAGTGATAACATTCTTAATCATCACATCCCTAACCTTGGTCTTATTGAGTAGATAGTTCATTTCATAGATTGATAGACTAGTTGCTTTAGAAGGGCTCGCCTCGGCAATGGTTCCTTCTGTCACCAAACCGACCAACTTATCATTTTCAATAACTGGCAGACGATGCAAATCCTGTTCACGCATGATGTCAGCTGCATGTGCAACGGTTGTGTCTGGGGAAATATAGACGACTTTACGGGTCATAAAATCTTTAACAGACATAGAACTTCCTCCTTAGTAGATCCTACTTTAATTATACCATAAATCCGAAAACGATTTCAATGCTTTATGAAAGGAAATGAAAAATCAATCCTTTCCTACGACCTTAAAGGGGATGTGAGAATAATCTTTATGCTCCTTCAGAAATTCCAAGGCTTCCTTTTTGACCTGTATCAGGTTGATCCCTTGGGCATTGGCTCCGTAGACGCAACCACAGTAACACTGACGATAAATATCATACTCTTCACACATCTGAACCGAACGCTGATAGCCGCCATTCTTCTTGAAATCACTGGGAAGATATTGGGTGTCATATAGTTTTTGCACCTCAATTCCAACAGCATTGATGGTCTGAGAATTCTTATGAGGGCTGATTGTTAGGGCAGAACCAAAGTAGTCAAACCCCAGCTCCACTGCCTTTTCTGCCGTCTTATCTAATCGATAATCATAACAAACTTTACATCGATCTCCCCCTTCTGGCTCATTGGCCAGATGTTGGGTTTTCTTGAAAAATTCCTGAGGGCTATAGTCCGCCTCCAAATAGCCTACATTTTGACCTGTATTTTGATTAAATTCTCTGACAAACTGAGCCGTTACGGCCGCTCGCCGTTGGTATTCCGCCTTGGGGTGTATATTGGAATTAGCAAAATAAATAGTTACCTGAGCATACTGTGTCAGGTATTCCAAGGTATAGGTAGAACATGGGGCACAACAGACGTGCATGAGAATCTTAGGTCGAATACCAGTCGACTGCCAGGAAGCAGCCATCTTTTGAAATACCTTATCGTAGTTGACCTTTTGATTGGGTGACAACTTGGACAAAATCTCTTCAACTTTAATCACACAGACCTCCAAATAGGAATAATATATTCAATGAAAATCAAAAAATACACGAAGCTGTAGATAGAACTGAAGCTCATCAAAGCAAGTTGACAAAATATGGTTTTGATTTTCGTAAAGTATTATACTATATTTGAAGCTCACTGTATAGGTAGGAGAACTTGTTCCCAGTATTTAGACAGAGGAGAGCGCTTATTGGTACTTATCTGCTATCTAAATAAAGCTGAGAAAAGGACATGTTTACCTTTTGCTTTTCCTAATACATAGAATAAAACTATCAAAAAGAAAACTGCCTGCCGGCAGTTTCAATTTCCAACCTAAAAAGGTCCCCCGGACCTTGAACCAATGAAAAACGCCAGCCGGCGTTTCCCATTTCCCGGTTAAAACAGCCTATTCGTAGGCTGTTTTAACCACCTAGATAAGCCTTCTTGACTTCTTCTGAGGTGAGAAGTTCTTTTCCTGTTCCTGTGAGGACGATTTTCCCTGTTTCCAAAACATAGCCGCGATCTGCAATAGCGAGAGCTTTATTAGCATTCTGCTCAATCAAGAGTACTGTTGTACCTTGCTTTTGAATGTCTTGGATGATGTCAAAGATTTCTTGAATGAAAATTGGAGCCAGTCCCATAGATGGTTCATCAAGAAGTAGGAGTTTGGGCTGACTCATCAGGGCACGCCCCATTGCCAACATCTGTTGTTCACCACCTGAAAGAGTAGCTGCATCTTGATTTTTACGCTCTTCCAAACGTGGAAAACGGGAAAAAATCTTCTTCAAGTTAGCTTGATTTTCCTCACGGTTATTTCGGAGGAAGGCACCCATTTCTAGGTTTTCCATAACGGTTAAACCAGAAAAAATATGGCGACCTTCTGGAACTTGCGATAACCCATCTGCCACAATTTTACGAGCAGGAATTTTTTGTATTTCGTTTCCAAGAAATGAAATTGTCCCTAACGATGGGCGAACAAGACCAGAAATCGTACGAAGGATTGAGGTTTTACCAGCACCATTGGCACCGATCAACGTCACTACTTCTCCTTCGTTAACTTCAAATGATACATTTTTAACCGCCTCAATGACACCATAATGTACCGATAGATTTTCAACTTTCAACATTGGCATTAGGCCTCACCTCCAAGGTATGCTTCAATAACACGCTTATCGCTACGGACTTCCTCAGGTGTTCCATGGGCGATCAAACGACCATATTCTAAGACATAGATACGCTCTGTCACTTCCATAACCAAGCTCATATCGTGTTCAATTAGCATAATGGTGATATTGAACTCTTCTTTGATTTTACGGATAAGTTGAGTCAATTCTGTCGTTTCCTGTGGATTCATACCCGCCGCTGGCTCATCTAAGAAGAGAATTTTCGGTTCGGTCGCAAGGGCACGAACGATTTCCAAGCGGCGTTGTTGTCCGTAAGGAAGATTTTTTGCTAGCGTATCCGCATCACTATCCAAATCAAAGATTTTTAAAAGTTCAATAGCTTTTGTTTTCAAGGTTTCTTCGTTTCTATAAAATGCTGGTAGGCGGAAGAAACTTGCAAAGATTTTAGCTTTGCCATGATTGCTGAGACCAATCAAAACATTTTCCAAGACGGTCATATTTTTGAACAAGCGAATATTTTGGAATGTGCGACCAAGTCCCAGTGAAGCAATTTTCGAAGGGGCTTTACCATTCAAGAGAGTACCCGCAAGTGTGATACTACCCTCACTTGGCTCATAAACACCCGTTAAAAGGTTGAAAAGGGTTGTTTTACCAGCACCGTTTGGTCCAATAAGACCAACCAGCTCCCCTTCATGAAGTTCCATGGTCACATCACCAACAGCTGTCAATCCACCGAAGTTTTTGGTTAAATTTTTTACTTCAAGCAAGGCCATTACTTAACCTCCTTCTTCTTAAACAAAGCTGCCATACTAAATTCTTTCGTTCCCAGAAGACCACCTGGACGGAAAATCATCAAGAGAATGAGTGCCAGCGAATAGATAATCATAGAAATATCTGAGTAACTCTTGAGAAGTACATTCAAAATTCCAAGAACAATCGCCGCTACAAACGTACCAGTGATTGACCCTAACCCACCCAATACAATGATAATCAAAACATTAACAGATGTCATGAAGGCAAAATCCTTTGGAACGATTGTTCCAACATAACCTGCATGAAGACCACCGGCAATAGCTGCCGTCATCGCTCCAAATACAAAAGCCGAAACTTTCACAAACGTAGGATTGACACCAACTGACTCTGCCGCAATCTCATCTTCGCGAACAGAAATCGTCACACGTCCCATCGGACTACGTAAAAAGTTTACCGTCAGCAGGGTTGTAACAATGACGAAAATATAAACCATAGGCCAACTCGTAAAGAGTGGGATTGAGGTAATCCCTGCTGCACCATTTGTCAAAGGACCACCATTGATGATCAGAATCCGGATAATTTCTGCAACGCCAAGTGTCGCAATAGCAAGATAGTCCCCCTTCAAGCGAAGAGTTGGAATGCCAACCAAAAGAGCTACTGCGCCTGCGATAAACATACCAATAATCAAAGCAATAGCAAATCCACCATAAGATGGCATCATTTTACCAAGAATAGCTACTGCATAGGCACCGATAGCCATAAAACCAGCATGACCAAGCGAAAATTGACCTGAGAAACCAACGATCAAGTTCAAGCCGACTGCCAGAATAATTTGAATGCCGATTTGTTGAACAATCTGGATATAGTAAAAGTTCAGAATTCCTGCGGATACAAGGCCCTGAATAAGACCAAAACCAGCTAGCAAGATAGCCAACCAAATCGCATTAACTTTAAGATGTTGCTTCATGTCTACACCTTCTCTTTCACGTTCTTACCAAGGATACCACTCGGACGTACCAAGAGGATGATAATCAAGACAGTATATACAACCGCATCACGGAATGTATCCAAACTAATCACATAAGTGAGGGTTTCGATAATTCCGATAACAAATCCGCCAAGTGCTGCACCTGGAATAATACCAATTCCCCCCAATACAGCCGCCACAAAGGCCTTAAGACCAGGTGTCATCCCCATGAGTGGTTCGATTTGGTTATAGTAAAGGCCAAGAAGGACACCGGCTGCACCAGCAAGTGCAGAACCAAGCGCAAAGGTAAAGCTAATTGTACGGTTTACATTGATTCCCATGAGCTGCGCCGCATCGCTATCCACTGAAACAGCACGCATGGCTTTTCCCATTTTAGTTCGTTTCACAATCAGTTGCAGAGCTACCATTAAAGCAAGCGATACTCCAAGAATAATTAACTGGATATTCGTGATAGAAATCGGCCCCAACTGAAAGGTTACAGCCTCAATCGCTTGAGGGAAAGCCTTAACATCTGCTGTAAAGAACTTAATCATCGTGTACTCTAGAAAGAAGGACACACCAATAGCTGTAATCAAGGCTGCAATACGCGTTGAATTACGCAAAGGACGATAGGCTAAAAACTCAATAAAGACACCAAGAATAGCTGTTCCCAACATAGCAAGAATAAGTGCTACGAAGAAACGTATCCCTCCATCTGCAATAAAAGTTAAATGATTTAATAGGAAATATCCCATAAAGGCACCCATCATATAAAGATCTCCATGGGCGAAGTTAATGAGTTTGATAATTCCGTACACCATGGTATAACCAAGGGCTAAAAGGGCATAAACAGAACCAAGAATCAAACCATTGACAAGTTGTTGAAGCATAGGTTCACCAATCTTTCTAACTATTTTTCAAGCTCTATAAGCATTATTACATTATACAAAATTTTCTGAAAATAGGCAAGCTAAATAGAATTTTTCTAATATTTAAAAGATGATTTATTTAGTCAAACAAATACTGGATAAAAATCTAAAATAAACGAGAAAACAGATCTAGGAAGTTAGCTCAAGTAACACCTAGTCTATTGATTTCCATGTAACATAGTAATTGTACAAAGCAAAAAGAGGGTGCACCCTCTTTTTGCTTGTTCTCTATTTGTCAACAGAAATAGTATCAACAGATGCTTGCTTACCATTTGTCAAACCTACAACGTAGACGGATTTAACAACATTGTGTTCTTTATCGATTGACATTGTTCCTGTCACACCTTCAAAATCTTTCAAGCTAGCAAGATTATCTTTTACTGCTATCGAGTCAGAAGCACCTTTTGCAGCTTTTGCTGCCATGTAAACAGAATCATAAGCAAGAGCTGAGAACATGGATGGCTCTTCGTTGTATTCTTTTTTATAAGCATCGTAGAATGCTTTTGCTTTTTCGCTTGCTGATGTTACAAATGCTGAAAGGTAGTAAACATTTGAAGCTGCTGAGGCGGTCGCTAGTTCTGTAAATTGTGGCGAATCAAAACCGTCTGAACCAAGGATAGGTTTGTCAATGCCAAGACCACGCGCCTGCTTCACGATTGTACCTGTTTCATTGTAGTATCCAGGCATGATAATAGTGTCAAACTCTTTGCCTTTCAATTTAGTAAGAGCTGCTTGGAAATCCTTATCTCCAGAAGCAAATGTGATTTCTGAGACGATTTCTCCTTTATAAGCTTTCTTAAATGCTTCCGCTACCCCTTTACCATAGTCAGATGAATTATCATAGTAAAGAACAACCTTCTTAGCTGATAAATTTTCAGTCGCATACTTGGCCATAATCTGCCCTTGATATCCATCCGTAAAAGTTGCACGGAAGAAATAATCTTGAACTTCGCCTTTATCATTGACAACTAAGTTGGTCTGAGTTCCTGAAGGGGTAATCATCGGTACTCCCGCCGAAGTCAAAGCTGGAATAGAAGCTGCAGAAGCTCCTGATGTGGCTGCACCAATCACGACATTTGCACCTTCGCTTGCCAAGCTTGTTGCTACTGTTGCTGCTTCAGCCGTTTCAGATTTGTTATCTTTGGTGATGACTTCTATCTTTTTCCCGTCAATACCGCCTGCTGCGTTGATTTCTTTTACAGCAAGGTTGGCACCTTTTTCCTCGGTTTGACCATAAGAAGAAACTGATCCTGACAATTCCAAATTGTACCCGATCTTGAATGTACCACCAATCGATACACCTTTGGTGGCGGTATTGGTTGTCGAAACAGTACCACATGCGGCAAGTAAAGCTGTGGAAGCGACTGTAGCAAATGCCACTACAAATTTTCTTATTTTCATGAAAACACCTTAAATCTTTCTTAAATTTTACGATGTATCTAATATACTGAATTATCTGAAAATTGTCAACAAAAAAGAAAAATTTTTTTCTACTTGAAACAAAAAAATTAACAAGCACCTGAATGCCTGTTAATTCTAGCTATCATACAACAGTTTGTCCTTCTTCTCTCCATAGATTACCAACAAAGTTTTGGTCTAAATCTTTTATATAAGAAGGTAGGACCTTTTTCACAAATCTCTCCTTACTTAATTTAAGCATGGCTTCCTCTACTTGCTCTTGATTCATATAGACCAGGACATATCGCAATCGCTTGGAATGATAAACAATATCCCCATATTGATTAAGCTTACGCGCATCACGGTTGTAGTGTAAGTAGACAGTTAAACAAGTACGATTTTTCTTCTCAAACATGGCTCCTCCTCTGAAAGTTCTCTTTCCATATTATACCGTTTTCATTAGAAAATGAAAAGCTCCAACTATCTGAAAGAGTTGGAGCCGAGAAGAAATAGAAGGCAGCTCACTACATTGCCACCGTTCTTTATTGCTATTTATTTTACCTTTGCATGATCCATAATTTGGTCAATAAAGCCATAGGCCAAGGTTTCTTCTGCTGACATCCAATAATCACGTTCTGCATCCTTGTGGATTTGCTTCACTGTTTTACCCGAATTATCAGCTAAGATTTTTTCTAATTTATTGCGTGTTTTCAGCAAATGTTCTGCAGCAATAGCCATATCTGTCTGCTGAGTACCGCCACCAGTACCTCCCATTGGCTGGTGAATCATATACTCTGCATTTGGAAGCATAAAACGCTTACCCTTAGCACCACTTGATGCGATAACAGTTCCCATACTTGCAGCAGTTCCCATCACAATTGTTTGGACATCTGCCTTGATAAAATTCATCGTGTCTACAATAGCAAGTCCTGCTGACACAGATCCACCTGGGGTGTTCACATACAAATAAATATCCTTTGTAGGGTCTTGAGCATCGAGGAAAAGCAACTGAGCAATGACTGAGTTTGCCATATTGTCTTCAACTGGTCCTGTCAACATGATAATTCGGTCTTTCAGCAAGCGAGAATAAATATCATACGAACGCTCACCTCGACTGGTTTGTTCAATAACTACTGGAATCATAAAATTACTCCTTTTCGAGATTTTCTGTACTCATTATATAGAAATAGTCAAAAATGGTCAAATAAAAAACACAAACGAAAAAAGAAACCAGACAAGCTGATTTCTCCTTAAAATAGATGCTTAATGAAAAGACAAATTGAGATTGCAGATAAAATAGATGGAGTTGGATCAATAAATACAAGATAAAGTCCTGCCTCTTTTCAACCTATAAATGAACCTCTATTTGGAATCATGGTACACCATTTTTGTAGGGTATTATTTCGTACCAAACAAACGGTCACCTGCATCACCAAGTCCTGGTACAATATAGCCTTTTTCATTGAGTTTTTCATCCAAGGCTGCTGTATAAATATCAATATCTGGGTGCGCTTCTTGAAGAGCTTTCACCCCTTCTGGCGCAGAAACTAGGGCTACAAACTTGATATTTGATGCACCACGCTTCTTCAATGAATCAACTGCAAGGATTGCAGAACCACCTGTTGCCAACATCGGATCAACGACAAAAATATGACGTTGATCAATATCCTCAGGCAATTTTACAAGGTACTCAACCGGTTGAAGGGTTTCTTCATCGCGATACATACCGATATGGCCGACTTTAGCTGCTGGTACCAAGCTAAGCAAACCATCAACCATGCCGACACCCGCACGCAAGATTGGAACAATAGCCAACTTTTTACCTGCAATTTGTTTTTGAACAGTTTTTGTGATCGGTGTTTCAATTTCCACATCTTCAAGTGGCAAGTCACGCAACACTTCGTACCCCATTAGCATTGCGATTTCATTAACCAACTCACGAAAGTCCTTAGTTGAAGTTACTGATCGACGAAGGATAGATAACTTGTGTTGGATGAGTGGGTGTGAGATGACTTGGAATTTCCCCATGATGATAAAACCTCTCTTTTTTGTTTTTTCTATTTTACCAAAAATTCCTGAAAAATGCTCGCGAATATGGTAGATTCCATCATTTTTTAAAAACAATAGCTTCAAAAGGTCGTAGTTGCAACCTTGCGCTAGACTCCTCATTTTCATAATTGCCCATAAAGATAAAGTAATCTTCTACAGACACATCACAAACTTGGAGTTCACTGGTAAAGTTTGCTAGGATTATAAAATCATCTGCTTCATCATACTTACGGTACCCCATCACTCCATTATTTCCAGTTTCTATTATTTTGTACTTTCCTTCGGACATACATGGATACTGCTTGCGAAGAGAGATGAGCTTTTGATAAGTATAAAAAAGAGAATTTTTATCAGCCAGAGCCTTAGTAACATTGATTTCCTCAGTTGTATCGCTAAGAGCCAACCAAGCTTTGCCAGTTGTAAAGCCGGCTCCTTCTTCTGAAGTCCACTGCATAGGCCTACGTGCATTATCCCGTCCTTTAACATTGATAGACTGTAGTAGCTCTTCTTTAGTATAGCCTAACTCTATCCTCTCTGCATACATCCTACGTGTTTCTATATCATCTGCTTGAGAAATATCCTGAATTGGTGTGTTTATCATACCGATCTCTTCACCTTGATAAATGTATGGTGTTCCCGACATAAAATGAAGATAGATAGCTAACATCTTTCCACTCAACTCACGAAACTCTGGACTATCGTTACCAAAGCGAGAAATGGCGCGTGGTAGGTCATGGTTATTCCAGAAAAGGGAATTCCACCCCTTGCCAATCAATTCTGTTTGCCACTTTGAAAGAACACGATGCAATCGAACAGGATCTAGGGGAGCCAAATCCCATTTTTCCTTTCCTTCTTGCTGATCAAGGCAGACATGTTCAAACTGGAAAATCATGGAAAATTCATTTCTATCTGGATGCGAGTAAAGCTGAGCACTAGCAGGATTGGCACTCCATGTTTCACCGACTGTTACAAGATCATGAGCTCCGAATGTTTTTTGATTCAATTCTTGGATAAGAGGATGAAGGGTCGGTCCGTCTGCTGTGATTAGCTTATCTGGCTCTTTCCCTATCAAATCAATCACATCTAGTCGAAAGCCTCCTACTCCTTTAGCAATCCAGAAGTTGATCATGTCCCAGATTTCTTGCTTGAGATTAGGACTTTTCCAATTTAAGTCTGGCTGCTTGACAGAAAATTGGTGTAAGTAATACTTATTCAAGTGAGGTACATATTCCCATGCTGAGCCTGAAAATGTTGAACGAAGCTGATTTGGCTCATCTGCCCATACATAGTAGTCGTAATAAGGGTTCTCCGGTCCTTTGAGAGCCTCTTGAAACCAGAAATGTTCATCCGAAGTATGATTGAGTACCAAGTCCATCACAATCCTTATGTTGCGCTTATGCCCTTCCGCAATCAACTCTTCCATATCTTCCATGGTACCAAATTCAGGTGAGATAGCCTGATAATCGCTAATGTCATAGCCATTATCATCCATGGGAGATTGATAAACTGGACTAAGCCAGATAGCATCAATTCCTAACTCACTCAGATAATCGAGACGATCCACTATACCTCTAATATCTCCAATACCATCTCCATTGGAGTCCTGAAAACTACGTGGGTATATTTGATAGATAACGGATTTTTTCCACCAATCTGTTTTTACTTGTTCTGACATAATTCGTGTCCTTTCTACACAATGTGTACTTACGCAAGAAAAAGAGGAACCTCCTCTTTCCATTATGTTTATATTATAACTCAATAGTTGTGATTTTTCTCTCTTCTACTTCAGCAATTTCAGAGGTTCTATCTTTTAAATTATAAAAAGCAAACAACTGTAACTTTCTGTTTATCAGAATTTTAAGTATGTTTGCTTTTTTATACAAATCAAAATGAACTGTTGTAATAGTGTTTTCAAAATAAATATTTATCTTGAGATTCTTGTTATAATATTTATATTAGATGACTTTGTTTTGATTCCTATATCGTAGCTCATCATCTGAAAGTCCATCCATTTGGACACCCTGCCCAAAAACTTTCCCAATTCGTTCACAGGCAGTTTTAATCGTTTCAAATGGGGCAGCTACGTTGAGACGAGCATGATACCTTCCTTCCTTACCGAAACTGAGTCCATCGTTTAAAATCAATTTAGCCTGATTTTGTAAGAGGTCAATTAGCTCAGAATGGTCTAAATCGTAGGCTGAAAAATCCAACCATACTAAGTAGGTACCTTGCGGCTTCATCATTTGAATCTTGGTGTGGCGCCTCAAGTATTCTTCGACAAAATCAATATTGGTTTCAAGAACTATTTTCAACTCTTTTAACCAATCATCTCCATATCGAAAGGCCGTCTCCGTAGCCAAGAGGCCGATAGTTGGAATTTCATGCTGATTGTTGGCTAGTTGTCGTTTGTAGAAAGCTTTGCGAATGACCGGATTTTCAATAATAGCAAAACTGTTCTTTGTTCCAGCAATGTTAAAGGTCTTAGTGGCAGACGATAGAATGATAGAAAAATCCTTAAAAGCTTCATTAACTGTATTAAACGAACGGTGTCGATGATCATATAAGATTAAATCTTGATGAATTTCATCTGAGACAAGTAGAACACCATACCTGTGACACAATTGCCCAATGGCTAGAACTTCTTCTTTCGTCCAAACCCGACCACCTGGATTATGGGGATTACAAAAAATATAAAGTTTAACATTATTTTCCACAATGTCGCGCTCCAATTTTTCCAAATCAATTACAAATCTCCTCTGTTCAAGCTTGAGCGAATTTGTCACTAAATGACGATTATTTAACCTAACCGTACGGGCGAATGGTGGATAAACTGGAGTGTTAATCAGAACAGCCTCTCCCTCCTTGGTCAGTGCTTGAATAGCAATCGACAGAGCAGGAACGACTCCCCCGACAAGAAGAATAGACTCTCTAGTAACCTTATAACCATGCTGCTTATTCTCCCAATCAATAATTGACTGATATAGGCTATCACTAGCATAAGAATATCCAAAAATGTGCTGATCTGCGTAGTCACGGATAATCTGACGAATTTCTGGTAAAGGCTCAAAGTCCATATCGGCTACCCACAAGGGCAAGAGTTCCGAATCTCCTTCCGTCTTTTTCCACTTTTCAGCATGATGATTGAGGCGATTGGGTCTACGAGTAAAATCATATCTATTCATCTTCTCCCTCCAAGGCGACTCTCAGATCAGCAATCAAATCATTAACATCCTCGATACCAATAGACAGACGAAGTAGGTCATCTGTCAAGCCGTAAGAATGCCTGGTTGCTACTGGAATATCTACGTGGGTCTGAGTAGCAGGATAGGTAATAAGACTTTCCACTCCTCCCAAACTTTCTGCGAAAGTGAAAACTTGTAGATTATTCAATATATAGGGAATCTTGCTTTCATCAACCACTTTGAACGAAATCATTCCTCCTTTACCGGTGTAATAAACTTGTTTCACTGCTGAGTTGGTTTCTAGATAGGCAGCAATTTTCTGAGCATTCTGAGTTGCTCTTTCCATGCGAAGAGATAGGGTTTTCAAACCACGCATCAATAGATAAGCATCCAGTGGTGACAAGGTCGGACCTGTTGTATTTTGATCATAGAAGAGTCTGTCATAAAGGATCTGATCATTTGTCATAAGCACCCCAGCCAGAACATCATTATGCCCCGATAGGTACTTGGTTGCAGAATGAAGAACAACATCTGCTCCCAGAATCAGTGGATTTTGGTAAATAGGACTGTAAAAGGTGTTATCAACTATCACCTTGGCACCCTTGGTATGGGCGATAGCCGAAATCTTTGCAATATCAAATTCTACCATGAGTGGATTGGTTGGTGTCTCCAGGAAAACATAATCCGTCTGATTAGTGATAGCAGCAAGTAGTTCTTCTTCGTCATTGACATAGGTAAACTGAAATCTCCCTAGACTTTCTTGCTCACTGAACCAGCGAAAACTACCTCCATAAAGATCACGGGCTGCAATAATGTGACTTCCCACCGGAAAACCATTAAATAGTAACACTAAAGCAGCCATACCAGAGCTAGTCACTATAGCATAGTCAGCCTTTTCAATAGCTGCTAATGTTTTTTCTAGACTAGTTCTGGTCGGATTCTTGGTTCGGGTATAGTCGAACCCCGTAGACCGACCAAACTCAGGATGCTGGTAGGTGGTAGATAGATGGATTGGAGAAACAAGTGCTCCTGTTTTCTCATCATTGTTAATGCCTGCATGGGCTAAAATCGTATCCAAATTATAATCTATCATAACAAATCCCCCTTTGCTTTGTTTCTAGTCTAGCATGAAAATGCTCATTTTTTGATGAAAATATCTTAAATGACTTATAGAAAATTATCCTTCTCCGTTATAGTTATTTCCTATACCTAACTGAGACAAACTGCATATACTTGCTTTACTTGCTATCAGCGATTCTGTATAATAATTTCAGGAGGTGAACCCTATGAAATTCTCATTTAATAGACGCTTTTACCGCTATTCTCATTTTTATCAATTTCTTTTTTGGAGTCTTTTTCTCCTTCCCATATCAAGTGCATTTTCTGACAAAAAATATCTATGGTTTGATATCTTGATTATCCCCATCCTACTTACCCATGCCTACCGAGCCTTCTTTTATAAAGATGAAAAAGAGCTATCCAAGTATGGTTTTATCTTCCATATAGGGCTTATTTTGCTGGTAAGCTATTTACGCCTTTTAAGATGAGCAGTCTGGATTCCATGTGATAATGTCTCACTGACTTGGAAAATGAAGATTCCTATGTTTAGAGAAAGTAATAAGAAATGTTATCGAAGTTTGAGTTTTTATGAAACGATTCTTTTTCTATTGACTAATCTCAGTCTGTATTTAAGAAAAGGTATATCCATCTGGACTATCCTATTCATCTGTCCTCTCCCCTTTACCATCTATCAAGCTTTCTAAAGTAAGAGGTCAAATATCAAAGAAAATTGAAAAATTTGGCTCTGTGTCGTTCTGTTAAATTTAGGAATTTGGATAGAATTTCTCATCTATGTATTCTGATAGAAGGTTTTAGAAAAATTCACTCTCACTATCCAGAGTTCTATCTCCCATCTTTCTTAACTCCATACCAGCTTCTCTCATCACATTGGACAGACAGATAGTGTACAAGATGGTATAATAGTATCATGCAAACGATAAAGTTATATGAAGGAGAGCGAATTGACCAGCTCTTCTCTACAGATGTACAAATTATTCAAAATCGTGAGGTTTTTAGCTACTCAGTTGATAGTGTTCTTTTGTCTCGCTTTCCCAAAATGCCCGTACAAAGAGGTATTGTTGTTGACCTTTGTAGTGGAAATGGTGCAGTTGGACTCTTCGCATCAACGCGTACAAAGGCACAGATTATCCAAGTAGAGTTGCAAAAACGTTTAGCAGACATGAACCGTCGGTCTATCCTGCTCAATCATTTGGAAAAACAGGTATCAGTCATCAATGATGATTTGGCCAATCTCACCCATCACATTCCACGTTCTAAGGTGGATTTAATCCTCTGCAATCCTCCTTATTTCAAAGTAGACGAAACTTCAAATCTCAATGACAGCGAACATTACCTACTAGCTAGGCACGAGATTGCAACCAATTTAGATAGTATCTGTCACGTCGCTCAGCAAGTACTCAAATCTAATGGTCGCCTGGCCATGGTTCACAGACCAGATCGATTTTTAGATATTTTAGACACACTGAGAAAATACAAACTAGCGCCCAAACGTGTTCAATTTGTCTATCCTAAGGCTAGCAAGGAGGCTAACATGCTCCTGATTGAGGCCATCAAGGATGGAGCAGTTGATGGTTTCCGAATCCTGCCACCTCTGGTTGTCCACGAGGAAAATGGCGACTACACTCCTGCCATTCATGAGATTTACTATGGAAAATAAAGCCTATTTTTATGTTTTAGAGTGCTCTGATGGAAGTCTTTATACAGGCTATACGACTAACGTGGAAAAGCGGATTGCGACACATAATCGCGGTAAAGGAGCCAAGTACACTCGCGGACGTTTACCCGTGACCTTGCTCTATCAAGAAGCTTTTAACAGTAAGCAGGAAGCCATGTCTGCCGAAGCTCTCTTTAAAAAACGCAGTCGTCAAAGTAAATTAGATTATATCGCAGAAATGATAAAACAACCTCGTTCCACTTGAATGACCTCCAAAGACTGGATACAAAATCTAACACTTGGAGGTTGTTCATCTGGAGCAAGGTTGCTTTTTTAAAATAGTTTTAAAATATTATCAATCTCAGCCAGCGCCTCGTCAAAGATTGCCTGAGCTTGATCTGGATTGGCAGATTGTCCCTCAATAAAGACTTGATACAGATCCTTAAAACCGAGGAATTCAAAAATGGACTTGATGTACTGGGCAGCAGGATCCTGACCTGCATAGACACCACCATTGGACTGGATATGTAAGAGTTTTTTATCCTTCACTAAGCCAATCGCACCTTCTGGTCCATACTTGAAGGTCAAACCAGCCACATTGATTGTATTGATCCAGGATACCAACTGACTAGGAACATTGAGATTCCAGAGAGGATTGGCAATAACAATCTTATCTGCTTTTAAAAACTGCTGAGTAAATGCATTGTAGTGTTCTAAGCATTTTTCCTGTTCTGAGCTGATTTCCATCCCTTTTTTAGTGGCTGTCATGGCTTCCAACAAGGATTTATCCAAAACAGGTATCTTGTCTTCAAAGACATCCACTATTTCTATTTCATCCTCAGGATGCAAATTGGCATAACGTACTTGAAACTCCTCCATAGCCCGCAAAGCATAGGACTTTTGACTATCAAGAGGATGAGCTTTTACAACCAATAGAGTCGCCATGTCTTTTCTCCTCACTAATAATTGATAAAAGTATTATATCCTATCTGTTTTGAATTTCAACTCATCTGCTCAAAGTAAAAAACGGAACCAATCTCCCAGATGGAAGAAAAAGTTTATTTTGAACAAGATTTTCAATTTTTTTATTTTTGTCCCAAAAGAGAAACTCTCAGAAATATTAATTTATCAACATTTCTAAGAAATTTAGTGATGATTGAGAGACTGTTCTGAAACCTTCAAGTACTTTTCTACATTTAACACCTACTTTTTAAAGTAAGTGTAGGCGACACAATCCAAATCTCCCACCTCTGTAAAACCAAGTGCTTCATAGAAAGACTTGGTCTTTTCCTCATTACCGGTCAAGAGATGAAGTTGGTAAACATCTGGAAAATGGGACAGTGTCTGCTTCAAGAGTGTTCGACCAATCCCTTGGCGCTGGTAGGTTGGTGCTACTAGAATATCTTGGATAAAAATAATGGAATATCCATCACCAACAGCTCGCAATAAGCCAGCTAAACGATCGCCATCAAAGGCAACTAAGAGAAAAAGACTTTTTTCCAAGGCTTGTTTTAACATTTCTGGACAAGATGTATAATTTGTCCAGCCAACAGAGGCGTACAGTTCTAAGATAGCTTGAAAATCAAGCTGTGGATGTTGTTTGTAAGTAATCATGATGTTCTCCTTTGTGTTCAAATTTTAGAATACAAAGACTTTTTCCATTGTCAAAATACCCATGGTGTTACCTCCTTGTTCCACTAATCATAGTATAACAAACTAAACTTCCATCACAAAACATTTTGGAAATAACGATAAAAGTAAAAACAAGCAAGGCAAGTACAGAAATCTATAACATCATTGTAATCCAACATTCTTCTTTTAGTAAATAATCGCATGGAAGCTACCTGATTATCCGATAAATACTTGGTGTTTATCACCATCTTCGTTCAAGCCCTATATCAGAAGAGAGTGAAACAACTGATACATTTTCTATGCTCTGAAAGACATCGTATCAAATACCCGTCATATCTAGCAATTTTTCAGTATTTCCAAATCCTTTACAAAAAATCAGACCACTACTTGTGATCTGATTGAATAATGTAATAAAATGCTCTATCTTTCGCCCTTATTGCGAATCACAAAGCCTGTTTTCTTCTCGCTTGAAGTACGCTGGTGTGGTTTCTTATTATCTTGCCGACGATTATCGCGTCTAAACTTATCATCACGACGGTTGCGGTCACCACGGTGTCCACCACGATCTCCATCACGGCGACCACGATCACGTCCGCTACGTCCCCCTTTACCCTTGGCTTGCCCTGGGGCAAATTTAAATGGTAATGGCTTTTCACGCGCAATTTCTACTTCTGGCAAGCTTTCTGGATCTTGAACAGTCAGGGACAGGATATAAAGCGCCAATTCTTCTGGAGTAAATTCTGCTGCTAATTGAATTGCATCTTTCTTGAACTTATCAAAGTTACTACGAATGGTCTCATCAGCCATCTCACGTTCAATCTTCTTGAGAGCAACCTTTTTCTTGGCTTCAAAGGCTTCCTGTGCAGTTGCTGGTTTGAGCCCTTTCATGCGTTTCTTTGTCAAATTTTCGATAATGGCTAGGTAGCCCATCTCATTTGGTGAGACAAAGGTAATTGACTGACCTGATTGACCTGCACGACCTGTACGACCGATACGATGCACATAACTTTCTGGATCTTGCGGAATGTCGTAGTTGTAGACATGGGTCACTCCTGAAATATCTAGACCACGTGCTGCAACGTCTGTTGCAACGAGCACATCCAAATTATCATTTTTAAAGTCACGAAGAACACGGAGACGTTTGCCTTGATCTAAATCTCCATGGATTCCTTCTGCACGGAAACCACGCAATTTCAGCCCACGTGTCAACTCATCTACACGACGCTTTGTACGACCAAAAACGATGGATAATTCTGGTTGTTCAACATCCATCAGACGGGTCATCGTATCAAATTTTTCATGTTCTTTAACACGAATATAGTACTGATCTACCAACTCTGTCGTTAGTTCCTTAGCCGCAATCTTAACATGCTCAGGTTCTTTCATGAACTTAACACCGATACGTTTGATTGGTTCTGGCATAGTTGCTGAGAACAACAAAGTCTGACGAGTGACTGGTACCCGCTCAATAATAGCCTCAATATCGTCTAGGAAGCCCATATTGAGCATTTCATCTGCTTCATCAAGGATAAGCGTCTCAACGCCTTCTAATCTCAAGGCCTTGCGTTTGATGAGATCCAACAAACGACCTGGTGTACCGACAACAATATGAGCGCCTGAACGAAGAGCCTTGATTTGTTTTTCAATGCTTGAACCACCGTAAACAGAGCGTACCTTCACTCCTTTTTCACGTCCGAATTTAAATAATTCTTCCTGACTCTGCACAGCCAACTCACGTGTTGGCGCGATGACAAGTGCCTGTATGGCTTGATTATTTGTATCAATCTTATTGAGAGTCGGTAAACCAAAAGCTGCGGTTTTACCAGTACCTGTCTGAGCTTGTCCAATAACATCCTTTCCTTCCAACGCGAGAGGAATCGTCTGTTCCTGAATAGGTGACGGCGTTTCAAAACCTGCCTTTTCAACAGCGAGTAAAATGTCTTCCGACAACTGTAATTCTGTAAATTTCAATTATAATACCAAATTCGTTAAGAAAACAAAATGAAAAGAGAAGACTGATGCCCATTCTATAGGTGTTAGTATCTACTTTTTTCATACTATTTTTAGTGTAGATTCAAGTATAATCTCGATGAACCCAACTAAAATACTTAACGCATTTCCTTTCTTTTACAAGGCAGTACGAAGCTACCTTATCTAACTTTTTTTGTAACAAGATTGTCAGGGTCGAACCACTGACAGTAAATTTGCAACTCCTTTAGTATAACACAAACTGGAAATTAAGATAGGTATTTATCTTAATAAGGTTAAATAATACGTTTTCATTAAAATATCCATGTTTTCAATGTAAAATCCAAAAGACTTCATCTTCAAAGAGATTCTAATCCTCTAGTATGAAGACCTTCTCTTTTATAACATATCCGCTTACTTCAATTTTTGCAAAAACCACTCCAAACTCTTGCTGATGATAACCACCATCACCACAGTCCAAAAGGTTTTTACAAGGCCTATTCTAAAGAAAAGTGGTGTCACAACAAGAAGATCAAATAAAAGAATAACCGTAGAAATCTTCCAATTGAAATATTTATTGCAGAGTAGGGCAATAATATCGCTACCTGCTGTTGAACCATTCCCATAAATGACTAGAGCCATAGATAGCCCTGTCACCAGTCCCGCTAGACAAGCAGAAGGAACCAACGGTAGCCATTGTGCTTGCAGAAACGTTGTATAATGCATGGTCAAGGACATGACCGCTACCGCTAAGAAGGTATAGAAAACCGTCAGCTTGCTCAAAAAACGATAAGCTAAAATAATCAAAATACCATTCAAAACAAAACTGGATAAGCTTGTCTCTATCCCTGCCATATAATACAACAATAGAGTAACCCCAGTAATGCCACCTTCTCCAAATTCATGAGGAATGATGAGCATATTTAATACGAGAGCATATAGAACCGCTCCAAAACAAATCAATAAACAATCTCTCAATTTTATCTCTGACATATATTCTCCTCAACAGATAATCCACCTTAGTATATCAAAAAAGTAGAAAGCAGCTAACTACTTTCTACTTCTTCCTATCTTCCCAAAACTGCTGCCGCTAGAGCCTTCTGAATAGCAATAACACTTTTATCACTCTTAAATTGAAGGACTTCAGCAGGTTCTGTAGCAGATGAAATCCAGATTTTTAGTTCAGCATCCAAATCAAAATGGCCTGAAGTTTCAATCGTAAAACGAGAAATGGAAGGATAAGGAATCGATTTATAGGATACTTTTTTACCAGATAAACCTTGTTTGTCAACCAGAATCAAGCGATAGGCTGTAAAAACGATTAAGTCTCTTACCAAACTGAACGCCATATCCACCTGTTCTTCATCCAATAGAATATGCTCCAGTTCACGCTCAATCTTATCATTTTCGACCTGAGAGGCATTACCCAGTAAACCCGAGAATAAACCCATATATGCACTCCTTCTTCGTTTTCTAATAGTATAGCATAAAAGTGGACTCACTTATCCGAAAATGTCTGAATTTTTCTCAAGATTTAAATGATTATGATCACTCAACCTTACTCCGCAGCTTTTTCAACAACTTTATCTTTTGGATGATTATTTTCGATACTTCCGCCTTCGACAGCTGGGAAGTGTTCTGCAATAGCGACTGGTATATTTTTCTCGTTAAACTTCAATTCTTCTTTAGGAATATGGTTCTCACTGACATCAATTGTTTTTAGAGTGGTATTTGGCTTCTCAATAGCTAGAGTTTCAATCTCATTTTTGGAAGCATTTATGTTCTCTAAAGCTTTATAGTCATTGATTCCTTCCAAATTCTTCAATTTATTACCAGAAACATTCAGATGCGCAACAGATTCTTGCTTGTCATCTATTTTCAGAGAGTCTATTTGGTTATTTTCAACATCTAGGTTTACTAACTTCTTAGCTCCTTCAACTCCCTTTAGATTGGAAATCTTATTGTCTTTCAGGGTTACATTGGTTAGATTTGGATTATTTTTCAAGAACTGAACATCCTTGACATTGCTCTCATTGGCTGTCAGTTCTTCCAGATTTTCAGTCTTCAAGGTTGAAAGATTTAAATCAGGGTTCTTGGACAAATACAAACGAGTCAAGTTCTTCTTGTTCTGAAGCGCTGATAGGTCTGAAAGTCGGTTATTGTCAAGACTGATAGCTGTTAAATAAGACAAATCTGACAGCGGAGATAAATCTGAAACCTCGTTATGATCCAAGTTTAAGGATTCTAATGTTTTTAATGTTGCTAGTGTACTGATATCTTTAATGCCATTTCCTGCCGCCGATACAACTTTCAGATGAGGATAGTCTTTCAAGAAACTCAAATCAGAGATTTCATTTTGCGATATATCAATCCCTTCCAAAGTTGGAATTTGTTTCAAGAACGAATAATCTTTGATGCCTGTACCAGTCATCCACAATTGTTTCAATTTCTTAAACTGAAGGACTGGTGTTACATCATTAACCGGTGTAAAACCAATTCCCAAGACTTCAATATTTGGCATCAAATGTAAACCAGGTCTCTTGAGAGGGTCTTTTCGCTGGCCAATATTGAGGTGTTTAACTGTCTTGAGCCATTCTTTCATTTTTTCAGGATCTGTCTCATCTGCTGGGAAAGGTGTGTCAGCCGTAGCGTGTAGAATATCTTCAATCACCTCATCATCAAATCCCAACTGTTTGAGAGTAGCCTTACCAACTTTTTGGTGAGCATGAGGATCTCCATGAGGATCTTCGATTGGCTTACCGATTTCTACCTTTTCAACTAAAATTGTATGAGAATGATCTCCATGCGGATAGACAAAAGCCGGTCCTGCATCTGTTTGAATCACCTTGATAGCTTCTGGCGACACGTGCAAGCTCTCTGCCAAATAGGCTTTTTTAGCTGCTAGTGCCTCGTCTTCAGAAGGTACTTCTGGCTTCTTATCTTCTTGCGGTTTTTTTGATTCATCTTGACCAGAAGAATGAGCCAGATACTCTGCTCTAGCTTTCTCTAAATAAGCTGCTGGGATATAAGATTCCCAAGGACTAGCGATTAGATGAGCATACGGAATGAGGTGGGTGTGGGTACCATGACCAACGATAAGTCCTAATTCTGATGTCCCTTGTACATGATTACCATCAAAGAGGAAACCATCACTTGTCGGATAGTCAACACCTGGGAAACGCTTCTTGTTAGTAGGAGTAGTTGAACTTCCACCTGCTTCCTCATCAAATCTAGGCTCTACAATATTCGGTCTATAGATAGGAGAGGCCTGTGGGATATTTATAAGTGGGCTGGTCTCTGCATGCCCTGTCCGTGCCTGTTGATTCCCCCTCTGCAAACTAGATTTCCAGATATAGTGATAGTGATCACCATGTCGTACCGTATACCCATTCGCATCCTCAGCCACAATATCCTTCGGATCAAAAACATAGCCATCATCCAAAGAATGAACAATATTTACTTTTTTCTCGCTTGATTGTGAAGCTGGTTGACTCTTATCTACATTATCCTTAGGAACTAGGTATGCCCATTTACTTTCTTTCAAATCTTTGTAAAAGATAAAGTGAGAATGTCCATTGTGTTCTAAGACCAAACCATCAGAGGTTCTGGAGAGAATTTGTTTCTCATTTTCAAATAAGAAACCATCATCTGTCGGAAAATGAACACCTGCAACGCCTTTTTCTTGCTGCTTAGCAGGTTTCTTTTGGTTTTTCGTGATTTTCTTAGCTTCCGTAAGTGAGATAACGTTCGCATCTTTCTTATTGGGATAGTAGAAGTAATTGTCTTTTATTTTGACTATATACCCATTTTCCAACTGGTATTGGACATCTTTTTTATCAAACTTGTAGCTGGATGGAGCTAGAGTGTCCTTTAGAAAATATGCTGTGTAAGGAATAGCTCCCTCTACAAAATAAGATTCCTCACCATGTAAACGCATATAGCCAGTAGCTTTAATCTCAGAGACAACGACCATTTTTTCGTCAACTACACTACTTTGCATCTCCTGCTGAGGACTTGCTGGTTTCTGCTCCTTCTGACATGCTGCCAAACAAAGGTGACAAGATAAGATAATACCTGTTAGAGCAAACAGAGTTGTTTTCTTTTGCATCAATTTCTCCTTTTTATTAACTAGTTAACATTTAACTAGTATATCGTTTATTTAACTTTTTGGCAAGGAAAAATATAAAAATTTCTCACGCTTCCAAATAACAACTTTATATTTGTCTTTCTTTTTGCTAAAAAAATAAGTTAAATCAATAAAAAATATAGAAGAGGCTCTCATTTTAAAGATTAAAAACCCTAAAAAGTAAGTCCACACAGTGTCAACCGATTGTTCTTAACTTCCTGTAGTTTAAGTGGTAAAATTTTATCGTAAATGCTTAAAAAAAAAAGCAATGACCTAGAAAAAAATAGAGAGATATTTTTTTACTCATCAAACTAGGACATTTAAGCATTCAATATTATGTAGAATGGAGTTTCTGATATGAAAAAAATTAGAAATTATTTCCTATTACTGTTTACTCCAGTAGTCTTGCTTGTAGGATTACTAACACCATGGCAAGTTGTTCATTCGGTTGGCGGGAATGAACTAAGCAAGGTTATTACAGACATTTCATTATGGGATGTTGATAACGGAGAAACCCTACAACCAAATGGTGCAGGCATCCATACTTTGGTTAGGGATAATAGGTATCGGTTTGAAACCACTTTTGATTTATCTCAGTATGATGGAAAGCTGAAGGACGGAGATTATTTTACATTTACTATCCCAGCTCCAGTTACAGTTGAAAATACTAGTTTCGACTTAAAAGATAAGGAAACAAACGTAGATGTAGGGACAGCTGTTGTTACATCAAATGGAGAAAGTCAAGGAGGGACAGTTACCGTTACTCTAAAAAACTTAGAAAATTATCTTACCAAAAAGGGAGGAAGTCAAATTCAAGGTGTAAAAGGAACTTTTTATACCGAATTCAAGGTAACTAAAGCCTCTGAAAGTGAAACACTGACTTACCAAAAGGCAGAAACTACAAAAGAAATAACGCATAGTATCTCTATAAAAGAACGAAGCTCATCAAATTACACCGAAGGTATCAAAAAAGAGAACTTTGTGAAATTCCGTGGCGTTATGACAAAAGAGTCTTGGAGTTCTGAGATTCTAAATAAAAGTGGAGAATACATTCATAACTGGAGTTTACGAATAAATACGAACCAATCTACTTATGATTCCATTAGTCTTAAAGATGTTATTCCAGATGATTCCGCTCCTATGCAGTACATTCCTGAGAAGTTAAAGGTCTATGCAGGCTATTTTAATTCGAATCTTAACCTAACAGATCAACAGGAGTTGAAAGTAGGGGAAGATTACGTTATAGAATATAATAGTGCTTATACTACCTTTGAGTTAAAACTACTAAACACTTCCGCTCGCTTAGCATCTAATGGCAAGCCATCAGCCTACAATGTTTATTACTCTACCACTTCTCCTGCAAACGGAACAAATGTTATTAATGAATTATCAATGATTGGTGGAGAAAAAGTTTTAACCACTAGTACAGAAAGAACAACGACCGTAAATCGTGTGACACGTTCCACAAAAATTACAACAGGTGGTACTATTCAGCTAGAAACAGGCTATCGTATCACACTATATAAACAAGATGCTGAAACAGGTAATTTGCTTAATGGAGCAGAATTCGAAATCACATCACCAAGTGGAGAAAAAGAGATTGTCACAATTGGAGAAGATGGCGTTGGTCAATCGAAAGTGTACTCAGCCACGGAAGCTGCTAAGGGTAAGTTTAAAATTGTGGAGATTAAAGCACCTAAAGGATATGTTTTAGACCCTACTCCAATTGAAGTGGTTTTGGGCGAAAGCGGTATCATTCGTACCATCAAAAATACTAGGGAAAAACTATCTATTCCTGTTGCAAAAAAATGGGTAGACAACAACGACCAAGACGGTAAACGTCCTGAAAGTATAACGATTCAACTTTATGCTAACGGGAAAGCTATTGATGGGCAAACCGTCACACTTAATGCTGCCAATAGTTGGACGGCTCGATTTGAAAACTTACCTAAAACAGATGATGAAGGAAAAGATATCGCTTACACCATAGAAGAAACCAACGTACCAGACGGCTATACGGCATCTGTAAATGGCACAACCATCACCAACACCCATACTCCAGAAACAACGCAAGTTTCAGGTACTAAGACTTGGGTAGATAACGAAGACCAAGACGGTAAACGACCACAATCTATCACCGTAAACCTCTTAGCTGATGGCAAACCATTTAAGACTCAAAAAGTCACTGCTGAAAACAACTGGAAGTATACCTTCACTGACCTACCGAAGTACGCTAACGGAAAAGAAATCGTCTACACTGTTTCAGAAGAAAAGGTAGACGGGTATGAGATGAAGGTGGAAGGAACCAACATCACCAACACCCATACTCCAGAAACAACGCAAGTTTCAGGTACTAAGACTTGGGTGGATAACGAAGACCAAGACGGTAAACGACCACAATCTATCACCGTAAACCTCTTGGCGGATGGTAAGGTCATCAAGAGCCAACAAGTCACTGCTGAAAACGACTGGAAGTATACCTTCACTGACCTACCGAAGTACGCTAACGGAAAAGAAATCGTCTATACTGTGACAGAAAACGCTGTTGAAGGCTACACCACAACCTACGATAAGTACAATATCACCAATAGCTATACACCTGGTCAAACTAGCCTCACAGTAACCAAGGCTTGGGATGACAAGGACAATCAAGACGGTAAACGTCCTGAAGCTATCCAAGTTCAACTCTATGCTAACGACCAGAAATCTGGCGAGGTCGTGACACTAACAGCAGCCAACAAATGGACACACACTTGGACAGGACTTGCTAAGAAGGCAAACAAAAAAGACATCGTCTACACCGTCAAAGAAGTCTCAAAAGTAGAGGGATACACCACTACTGTAGGAACTGTTGAAAATGGAAATGTCACCATTACCAACACCTATAAACCAAGTACAACCTCTATCAAGGTAAACAAGGTCTGGAAAGATAAGGACAACCAAGATGGTCTGCGCCCAACTTCCATTACCGTCAACCTCTTGGCGGATGGTGAAGTTGTTAAGACGGAAACGATCACACCAAATGCTGATGGCGATTGGAGCCACACCTTCACAGACTTGCCTGAATACAAAAATGGCAAGAAAATCACTTACACCGTTTCAGAAGAAAAGGTAGAGGGATACGAAACAACGGTAGAAGGAACTACCATCACCAACACCCATACTCCAGAAACAACAGAAGTTGCAGGTACCAAGACTTGGAACGATAACAACGACCAAGATGGTAAACGTCCAAAATCCATCACCGTAAACCTCTTGGCAGACGGTCAACCGGTCGCAAGCAAAATCGTCACCGCAGACGACAACTGGGCTTACAAGTTCTCAAACCTACCTGCTAAGAAAAATGGAGCTGCCATTACCTACACGATTAGTGAAAAAGCAGTCGCAGATTACACTACAACCTATGATGGCTACAATATCACTAACAGCTACACACCGGGAGAAACAAGTGTCACTGCCACAAAAGTTTGGGAAGACAACAACAACCAAGACGGACTGCGCAGGGAAATCAAACTAGAACTCTACGCAGACGGTGTTGCCACTGGACAGAGCCAAACCCTTTCTGAAGAGAACAACTGGAAAGCAACCTGGACAGGACTTGCCAAGAAAGCAAACAAAAAGGACATCGTCTACACCGTCAAAGAAGTCACTGCTATTGATGGCTATACTTCAAAAGTAACTCAAACATCAACCAATAACTTTACCATCACTAACGCCCACACTCCAGAAACAACACAAGTTGCAGGTACTAAGACTTGGAATGACAACAATGACCAAGACGGTAAACGTCCGAAATCTATCACCGTAAACCTCTTGGCTAACGGTGAGGTCGTTCAAAGTCAGAAAGTCTCTGCCGATACGAATTGGACTTATACCTTTACTAACCTACCGAAGTACGCTAACGGGAAGGAAATTATCTACACTGTTTCAGAAGAAAAGGTAGAGGGATACGAAACAACGGTAGAAGGAACCAATATCACCAACACCCATACTCCAGAAACAACGGAAGTTGCAGGTGCTAAGACCTGGAATGACAACAACGACCAAGACGGTAAACGTCCGAAATCTATTACCGTAAACCTCTTGGCTAACGGTGAGGTCGTTCAAAGTCAGAAAGTCTCTGCCGATACGAATTGGACTTATACCTTTACTAACCTACCGAAGTACGCTAACGGGAAGGAAATTATCTACACTGTTTCAGAAGAAAAGGTAGAGGGATACGAAACAACGGTAGAAGGAACCAATATCACCAACACCCATACTCCAGAAACAACGGAAGTTGCAGGTGCTAAGACCTGGAATGACAACAACGACCAAGACGGTAAACGTCCGAAATCTATTACCGTAAACCTCTTGGCTGATGGTAAGGTCATCAAGAGCCAACAAGTCACTGCTGAAAACGACTGGAAGTATACCTTCACCGACCTACCGAAATACGCTAACGGAAAAGAAATCGTCTATACTGTAACTGAGAATGCCGTTGATAACTATACAACAACCATTGATGGTCACAACATTACCAACAGTTACACACCTGGTCAGACGAGTCTCACTGTTACCAAGGTCTGGAAGGATAACAATAATCAAGACGGTAAACGTCCTGGATCTATCCAAGTTCAACTCTATGCCAACGGTGAAAAGTTGGGCGAACCTATAACCCTGACTGCTGATAACAAGTGGACGCATACTTGGACAGGACTTGACAAGAAAGCAAACCAGAAAGATATTGTCTATACGGTCAAAGAGGTTTCAGTGGTTGATGGATACACAGCATCTGTAGGAAAAGTTGAAAATGGAAATGTCACCATTACCAACACCTACAAGCCAACCACTCCTCCTAAGAAGAAAAAATCGACTCCACTGCCATCAACAGGAAGTCTCAGCGGACTAGGACTGACGTTTGTCGGACTAGCACTTGCCGCGACTATCAGTGTTCGAGCGATTTACCGAAAGAGGAAATAGGCATAACAACTTTCGTAAACAAAACAACTTGAGAGAATAATACTCTCTTGAGATAGACAAAAGCCCTTAGATTTACTCTAATGGGCTTTTGTGGTATTTGCATTTTACCTTTTATTACTCCGTTAACTCACCCTGCTTGAAGTTGAAGTATCGGTACAAAAAGATTTTCAGTGTTTAAAAGTCCCCTATTATCATCTTGATTAGCTCATTAAATGAACTAAAAAGTGAACATATTGGCATGTTTATCAAACAAATCCCAGTATGTTCACTTTTTATATTTAAGGTTGACACTCTACGACTTTCCATATCTCCAACTAGTAAAAAGTCTCAGATATTTACTACATCTTCTCTTCCAACGCAACATCGGGGTACTTGTCCGCAAACCAACGGAGGGCAAAATCATTTTCAAATAGGAAAACTGGTTGATCAAACCGATCACGCGCAAGGATATTGCGACTTGAGGACATCCGTTCATCCAAATCTTCAGGTCTAATCCAACGAACCGTCTTTTTCCCCATCGGTGTCATAACAACTTCTGCGTTGTATTCCCCTTCCATACGGTGTTTGAAGACTTCAAACTGGAGTTGGCCAACAGCTCCTAGCATATACTCGCCAGTCTGGTAGTTCTTGTAGAGCTGGATAGCTCCCTCTTGGACCAATTGCTCAATCCCTTTGTGGAAGGATTTTTGCTTCATCACATTCTTAGCAGCTACCTTCATAAAGATCTCTGGAGTAAAGGTTGGTAGTGGTTCAAATTCAAACTTATTCTTACCAACAGTCAAGGTATCGCCGACCTGATAGGTACCTGTATCGTAGACACCAATAATATCACCCGCTACTGCATTTTCCACATTCTCACGTGACTCGGCCATAAATTGAGTCACATTTGACAGCTTAGCTCCCTTGCCTGTACGAGGAAGATTGACTGCCATCCCACGTTCAAATTCGCCTGATACTACACGAACAAACGCAATCCGATCACGATGGCGAGGATCCATATTGGCTTGAATTTTGAAAACAAAACCCGAAAAATCTTTATTGAGCGGATCAATAACATCTCCATCCGTTGTCTTATGCCCATGTGGTTCTGGAGCAAATTCCAAGAAAGTATCAAGAAAAGTCTGTACACCGAAGTTGGTCAAAGCTGATCCGAAAAATACCGGTGTCAAATCACCTGCTAAAATCGCTTTCTCTGAAAACTCATTTCCAGCCTCTAATAGCAGCTCAATATCTTCTAATACCTGTGCGTAAAAAGGGTTATTCCCAAACAGCCTATCCCCTTCCTCTAAGCTAGCAAAACGTTCTTTACTGCGATAGAGTTCTAAACGTTGATTGTGGAGATCATAGAGACCTTCAAAAGACTTTCCCATACCAATCGGCCAGTTCATTGGATAGCTAGCAATACCCAAGACTTCTTCCAATTCTTCTAGTAATTCCAACGGCTCACGACCATCACGATCCAACTTATTTATAAAGGTAAAGACTGGAATATTGCGATGCTTAACAACCTCAAAAAGCTTTTTAGTCTGAGCCTCAATCCCCTTGGCAGAATCTACCACCATAACAGCCGCATCCACCGCCATCAAGGTCCGATAGGTATCTTCCGAAAAATCCTCATGCCCCGGAGTATCAAGGATATTGACTCGCTTACCTGCATAGTCAAATTGCATAACAGACGATGTCACCGAAATCCCACGTTGTTTCTCTATATCCATCCAGTCAGATTTGGCAAAATTCCCTGTTTTTTTACCTTTAACCGTACCTGCCTCACGAATCTCACCACCAAAATAAAGCAACTGCTCTGTAATAGTCGTCTTACCTGCATCCGGGTGGGAAATAATGGCAAAAGTGCGGCGTTTTTTAATTTCTTCTTGTAATGACATTGCTTTTCCTTATAAACTCTTCATTTTTATCTCTAGCAGAAGGAATTCCTCTTTCGCATATCTTGAAAGGAAAGAAAGAGGACCACTCCTACAACTTTCTTATTATATCGGAAATAAAGGAATTTTTCAAACAATTGAAGAATCAGTCCCAAGAACTATGCTATTGTATTATAAATATGCTACAATAGAAATGAGAGATTCATTTCATGTATTTTAGAAAAGGAAAGTTAGAGAATCATGAATAAGCATATAAAAGGTTTATCAAACAAAGAAGTACAAGAACGTATCCAGGCTCGGCAAACCAATCACTTTAAAACCAAAAGTAGCGCCAGTAACTGGGAAATATTTAGAAGAAATGTCTTTACATCCTTTAATGCCTTAAACTTTGCTATTTTTTTGGCACTACTAGCTGTTCAAGCTTGGTCCAATCTCTTCTTTTTCGGGGTTATCGTCCTCAATGCCTTTTCAGGCATTTTAACAGAATGGCGTGCCCGACGAATGATTGACAAACTCAATCTTATGAATAAAGATTTAGTGCGAGTAGTACGGGATGGACAAATAGTTTCCATAGATCCCGAGGACATTGTCTTAGATGATCTTCTCCTGCTATCTGCTGGGGAGCAGGTGCCTAGTGATGCTCTAGTCATTCAAGGAACTGCCGAAGCCAATGAGGCAATGCTAACTGGAGAAAGCGATCTGATCCTAAAAAATCAGGGAACCGAATTATTATCCGGTAGCTACCTAGTCAGTGGGCAGGTTTATGCTCAAGTAACTCATGTCGGTGCAGATAACTACGCCAATAAACTCATGCTAGAAGCGAAGACCCACAAACCTATCGTTTCTCGTATCCTTTACAATATGGATAAAATTGCCAAGTTTACAGGAAAAATTATCATTCCCTTCGGACTCGCTCTTTTCCTAGAAGCCTTTTTCATCAAGTTACTCCCACTAAAAGACTCTGTTGTCACCAGTTCAACCGCTCTCTTAGGTATGTTACCAAAAGGAATTGCCTTATTGACAATTACCTCGCTCCTAACAGCCGTTATTAAGTTGGGGATGAAAAATATCCTCGTTCAAGAAATGTATTCTGTAGAAACGTTGGCTCGAGTTGATGTACTCTGTCTGGATAAAACTGGAACCATTACCCAAGGAAAAATGACTGTTGACAAGCTCCTTCCCTTAGCCAATCGCTATTCCCTAGATACAATCCAGCACATCTTAGCAGCCTACATCCAGACCAGTGAAGATAACAATTCTACCGCTCAGGCTATCCGGAATGCCTACGGACAGTTGCAACACTCCTATACAGCCAGTCATCTTATTCCATTTTCTAGTGATAGAAAATGGGGAGCTATGATGATTGAAGGAGTCGGTCAAGTCTTTCTTGGCGCACCTGAGATGCTGCTAACAGAAAATCCTCCGGCTGTTCATGAGGCTCAGACACGTGGATCTCGTGTATTGATTTTAGCCCTTAGCCAGACAAACCTCCACTCGACTAAAGGAGAATTACCTCAAGATATTGAACCACTTGCCCTCCTAGAAATTGCCGATCCGATTCGAGAAGATGCAGCAGAAACACTCGCCTACCTACGCTCGCAAGAGGTTACCTTAAAAATCATCTCTGGAGATAACCCTGTAACAGTATCACATATTGCTAAAGAAGCCGGCTTTACAGATTACGCTAGCTATATTGATTGCTCTAAGGTCAGCGACGAGGAGTTAGTAGCTCAGGCTGAGGCAACCGCTATTTTTGGTCGGGTTTCTCCTCATCAAAAGAAATTACTCATCCAAACCTTCAAAGCTCAGGGACATACAACAGCGATGACAGGAGATGGGGTCAACGATATTCTAGCTCTACGTGAGGCTGATTGTTCCATTGTCATGGCAGAAGGAGATCCTGCAACTAGACAAATCGCCAATCTAGTTCTGCTAGAGTCCGAGTTTCGCGATATTCCTGAAATTCTCTTTGAAGGACGGCGCGTGGTGAATAATATTGCCCATATCGCACCTATCTTTCTCATCAAAACGATTTACTCCTTCTTACTAGGACTTATCTGTATCGCTAGTATTGCACTTGGTAAAGCAGAATACCTTCTTGTCTTCCCGTTTATTCAGGTACAGATGACCTTGATCGGTCAATTCGTTGAAGGTTTCCCTCCTTTCGTCCTGAGTTTTGAACGAAATATCCGACCTGTTGAAAAACATTTTCTTAGAAAATCTCTCTTGTTAGCCTTACCCAATGCACTCATGGTTGTTATCAGCATTCTTGCTTTTCATCTGATGCAAGTCTATGGTGGCTTAACTTCTAGTGATATGCAAACACTGTCTTATTACATATTGGGGTCGACTGGAGTGTTAGCTGTTATTCGTGCCTGCTTGCCACTCACCAAGGTACGTTTTGCTCTCATTGTTTATTCTGTATTCGGCTTTTTTATCGGTTCACATTTTCTCCATCATTTAGTTGAAATCCGTCCACTCAGTGACTACACACTGATGATCTATCTGGGATTGATGGTCGTCTTTACACCTGTATTTTTCTGGGTTAGTTATAAGCAAGGTGCTTTCAAACAGGCCTAAAAGTGGGGATGAATCATTACTAGCTGATAAATAAAACACAGAAATGCTGACTTGGTCTATTGATCTATTCAGGAAGCCAACATTTTCTGTGTTTTTTATTTTTGTCCTTTTCTAAAGACTATCGTGATAAGATTTCCACTCATGATAAGAAAAAACGAGCAATTCAAACTGAATCTGCTCGTTTGGCTATCTGCCAGAATGCATTTTGTCAAACTAATCTTTCTTCGATGTGCATAAAATCGCTCAGTCCTGAACGATTGACCAGTCTCTCTTCTTCAAGTAGGCTACCATAGACTGACCTGACAAAATTGCAAAACAAAATATAACCGTTACCAATAGAAAATTCAAAGGAATATTTCGACTATTAACTAGAGGTGTATGACTTAAGAAACCGTAATTTCCACCAAGTAGTGCATTCACAAAAAGTAGAAAAGTATTCATGGTGACCGTATATCTTACCACCTCTTTCCTATCCAAGACTTCCATTTGCGAATCAGATAGCAGGTAAAGGAGACAGTTGACAGCTAGTGCATAATGCCCCACCACAAAGGTGAAAAATGTCAAATGAGGAAAAGCAAAGGGATCAAAGACAGGGTAGATAAAAGCGACCAATGAACCAAAGAGACCCAGATAGGCAAAATAACGTTTCAATGGACCTGGTTTTGCCCAAAGAATAAAAAGCATCGCTAGTCGACAATGATAAAAAGGTAAACTTTCAGATAAGGGCCAAGATACCGCTATGTACCAAGAATACAAGCTCACGATTTGGAAAAACTGTAGCCACCAAAACAAGGAACGATACCACTTTTTTTGATAGAAACAGCATGAAAGATACATTAAGGCAAAAAAAATCAGAATAAGGGCGAGGTATCCCGATAGACTTAAAGATGGTGCCTTAGAAATATGATTGGTGAAAAATTCAGTCACGCATCAAACTCCCTTCAAAAACTTGAGTTTAGTATATCAAATCCTAGTTCATTTGACAAGAAGGGTAAAAAGAAGAGGGACTGGACAATCCCTCTCTAACCTGCTAAGAACTCAACCAATTTCGCCAGATTCATCGAATTGGAGCCTTTGAGCAAAATCTGATCATGCTTACCAAGAACTGTCTGTACTTGACTGACTAGATCCTCAAATTGATCCTGATCTGCATTTTTTCGGAAAAAATAAACCTTACCAATCGGAAACATCTGACTGGCTAGCTGAGCCAAGCCCTCAATATCTTGACCGTAGAAAATAACCGTATCTAAAACATCTGGCGACAGACTCAAAATCAGTTGGTTATGGAGGGCAACAGATTCCTGTCCCAACTCCTTCATATCCGCCAAAACTGCAATTTTCTTACCACCTTCATTGGCTGGAATGGTTGAAAAAGTTTCCAAAATCAAGCGCATTGCTGTTGGATTGGCATTGTAAACATCGCTGAGAATATCTGCACCGTTTGCTGCCTTTTTCCACTCGGTACGATTGCGAGTTAGGTTGAGGTTGGCCAAAGCGGATTTAATAGCTTCCTCTGCCACACCTAAACTCTTCCCAACATAACTAGCTATCATAGCATTCGTTGCATTGTATTTCCCCGTCACGGGAAGGAAAATCTCCCCGTTGATAAAGTTGACCGTAAAGTTCAAACTGTCTTTGGATTCGATTAGGCTTGTTAGCTGCAGATCAGCACCATCTCCAAAACGGATGATTTTTTGATTGATAGGTAAATGGGCTTCTGCGATTGGATCAGCCGGAATAATCAGTTCGCCTCCAGCAGACATGCCATCTGCAATCTGTAATTTCCCTTGCGCAATCTGCTCACGCGATCCAAAGAATTCTAAATGCGCCTCGCCAAAAAGCGTGATAACCGATAGACTGGGTTTGGCAAGTTTAGATAACAGATGAATATCGCCAAGATGATCCTGCCCCATTTCCAAAACTAGTTTCTCTGTTTCATCTGGCATATGAAGGATGGTATAAGGCAGGCCGATTTCATTGTTATAGTTGCCCTGGGTCTTATAGGTTTTGTAAGTCGTTGCTAGAACATCATGAATCATGTCCTTAGTCGTTGTTTTTCCGTTTGAGCCAGTGACTGCTATGACCTCAACACCTGTTTTTTCTAGATAGTAGGCAGCTAATTTTTGTAGCGCAGCCAAGCAATCATCAACTAGAATATGGGGAACATCAAGGCTTTTCTCAGATAGAGTAACTGCGCAGCCATTATCAAAAGCAACTGGAATAAAGTCATGACCGTCACGCACACCTTTAAGAGGAACAAAAAGGTCTCCTGTTTCAATCTTGCGGCTATCAAATTCAACCTTGTTAAGAGTCCTATCAGGGTAGGTACTTATATCGTTTTTTGCGCTCAATGCCTGAGCAATTTCGTGTAGATGTAATTTCATGTATTTCTCCAAAATCAAAAGAGCTTTCGCTCCTTCTATTATATCACTTATACCACTTTTTTACCGAACTTGAGTCAACATACCGTCTTTCATCTCGTACACTTTATCACATTTTTCAATCATACGTTGATCATGCGTCACCATAATAATGGATTTCTTACGTTCTTTTGACTCCTTGGCTAGAAGTTCTACTACTTCATAGGCACGTTCGGTGTCTAAGCTAGCAGTAGGCTCGTCAACCAGAATCAAGCTCGGATCATTGTAAAGGGCCCGTGCAATAGCCACGCGCTGTCGCTCACCTCCTGAAAGGTCCTTAGGAAACTTATTTTTGAGGTGGTCAACCCCCAATTCTGCTAGCAGTTCCTGACGTTTGCTAGGATTGACATTCTTATTGATTTTATCCACCAAGGTCAACTGCTTTTCGACCGTCAAAAAAGGGATCAGGTTTGAAGCCTGTAAGACAAAACCAATATCCTTATAGCGAAGCTGAGCCCGTTTCTTCTCAGACAAAGCTGAATAGTCTGATTGGTTGATTAAGACATGACCTGTCGATGGTGTTTGCAGACCTCCAGCTACTGTTAGAAAAGTAGATTTCCCAGAACCTGATGGTCCAATAATAGCAACAAAATCGCCTTCCTCAATACTAAAATTGGTTGACTTTAAAGCTGTAATAGTCTGACTACCGTCTTGGAAGGTCTTACTAATATTTTCAAAAATAAGTGTTTTCATGGTGAATCTCCTAAGATAGATTTTGCAATGGGTCTACCTTAAAGATAGAACGCACAGAAAAGCTGGCACCTAAAAGAGCAAACAAGACCAAAGCCAGGCCGATTACTGTATAGAAGAGCCAGTTATTTTCAAATGGCACCGAACTTGGCAAAATAAAAGATGATAGATAAGTTCCAACTAATCCAGTAACTGTTCCCAAGCCAGCCAACAGGAAGGTCTGAGCTAGCACTGATCCAGAGATATAAGCATTGGAGAGACCTTGAATTTTCATCAAACCAAAAATCGGTGATTTTTGAGTTGTTAACACAAAAATGAAAATTCCAATAACAATAGCCGAAATAACAATCAAGAAACCAATCATAAAACCGAAAGTCATATTTTGTGCCTTGTAGCCCGGTAAATTCTCAATAAAATCTGCAATCGCAATTTTTTCGAGATTATCTGGAACATCCCTTATTTCTCCACGAACGACAATAGCGTTAGCAAGATTGCTGCTAGTTGGCTGTCGTTTGTCTGCTTGCATTCGTTCTGAAAAAGCTGCAAAATTCATATAAACAACTGGTGCTACACCAAAATAGGCATTATCTGTATATCCTACAATGGTTACTTTTTCATCAGCACCTGATAGATAAACTTGATCTCCTAAACCAAAGCCATCTACTTCTGATAGCGTCTTGTCTACGACAATTTCGCTGTTTTTTTCATATAAGCGTCCTTCAACAACATTTGGAGCAATGAAACTATCTGCCTCAACTGCAAAAATAGTGATCCTTTCCTTGGCCTTTTCATCTACATAAGCAACCCCAGCCTGTTGGCGGATAAGAGCCTTATCAGCCCCCTTCACTTGATTAATCAAGGCCACATCTATCTTTGATGCAGGAATCAAGCGATTACTATCTGGATGAAGCAAGATATAATCTGCTTGCCATTTATCCACTGCTGCTCGATTTTCTTGCATCAGACCATAAGCTAAACCTGTCAAGAAAAAAACCAAATAAGAAATCAGGATCAACAGACCTAAAATCAAGCCATAACGTAACTTATTCTGCCACATTTCTTCTATTGCTAAAAACATCTTACTCCACACTTTCTAGAACAAAAAATCTTGTCTCAATCATCAAATCCTCTTTCAAAAGAGCCTTAACCTTACACTTCTGCTCTATATAAGCAAGAATCTCTTTCTGCTTTTCTAGTGCTACCTCTTCACCAATTCCAATGTTTAGCCTGAAATGTTGATTTTCCAACTGACTCTCCACCTGGACAGACATAGTCTTATTTCCTTCCTGACTGGCATAGTAGCCTTGGATACACATGGCTACACAGGAAGCCAGAGCGATATTGACCAGACTGACTGGCGTTTCTCCCTGATCTGTTACACCAAAAGTCGTAATCGGATCCCCGTAACCTTGGGATGACGTTTGAAACAATCGCTTTCCTTTTACTATCGTTTGATACATAAACACCTCCAGAATAAACTCCATTCTATTCCTTTTTATCCAACTGTGCAAGAAAAAAGATTGGAATGATTCCAATCTCGGTTTCTATTAAATTAAGTGACTTTCGCGTTTTTCAAACATTTCCTTAGCCAAGCTAACCAATTCTTCGATTAAGTCTGGATAGGTAAGCCCCATATTATCCCAAAGCAATGGATACATAGACCACTGGGTAAATCCAGGCATGGTATTCAACTCATTTAGGAAGATTTCTCCATCTTCTGTCAGGAAGAAATCACAGCGAGATAGGCCACAACCACCAATCGCACGAAAGGCCTTAGAGGCATTTTTTCGCATCCTATCCATGATTGTTTTTTCAATCTTAGCTGGAATTTCCATTGTAATCTTATTGTCGATGTACTTGGCATCGTAGTCATAAAAGGCAACATCTTTAATGACTTCACCCGGAAGGGTTGTTCTTACATCAGCATTTCCCAAAAGACCAACTTCAATCTCGCGCGCATTTACTCCTTGCTCCACAAGAATACGACTATCATACGTAAAAGCTAGGTTCAGGGCTGCACGTAGACTTGTCCTATCGTCAGCTCTTGAAACGCCGACACTCGATCCCATATTGGCTGGCTTAACAAAAACTGGATACGTGAGCTTATCTTCAATCTCTACAATCTTTTCTTCGATTGACTCACCCTCAATTATCGCCACATAAGGGACTTGGGGAATTCCCACCGACTCCAAAACTCGCTTGGTAGTAATCTTATCCATAGCTACACTTGAGGCTAGGATATTAGCTCCTACGTATGGCATACGAAGGACTTCCAGAAAACCTTGGATAGAACCATCCTCTCCCATTGGACCATGGAGAACTGGAAAAACAACCGCATTCTCTTCATAAATATTGCTCAGATGAACTTTCTGAGCTTCAACGATAGTCGCATTGGTCATGAGCTTTTCATCAGCGGACGGTGTCTGAGAAAATTCTTGAGTTTTGATGAAATCACCTGTCTGTGTGATGAAGTAGGTTTTGACGAAAAATTTATCGTAATTGATAGCCCGCATGATACTTTCTGCGGATAAGACAGATACTTCACGCTCCGCTGAACGTCCACCATATAATAAAATCAAGGTTTCTTTTGACATATACATTCCTTCTTTATCTCTAAGCATTGCTTAGATTTATTATATCATAATTGACCAAAATCAAATAGGAAAATCGTCCATTTAGTAACTGTTTCAAAAAGTTCACATAGAACCATTATCCATTGAACACTTATAGGACTTAAAAATATAGCTGACAACGATTGGAGAGTTTAAGCTGTTCGCATCATTGATTAGGAACCTTTAACCCCAATCCATCATAACTCCGTCCTATTTTCAATTGCTTTGAGTAGGGTTACTTCATCTGCATATTCAATATCGCTACCTACTGCCAATCCTCGTGCCAGTCGGGTTACCTTAATCCCTGCTGGTTTAAGGACGCGTGAAATATACATAGAAGTCGCCTCTCCATCTGCAGTAGCATTAGTAGCTACAATAACCTCTGTTACTTCATTTTCCATGAGTCGTGTCAAGAGGCTTTTCAGATTGATGTCATCTGGACCAATACCATTCATCGGTGAAATCAAGCCATGTAGAACATGATAGAGACCATGATATTCCTGAATATTCTCTAATGCAGTCACATCGCGACTATCTTCTACAATCAAAATTGTCGATTGATCCCTCGTTGTATCTTGACAGATAGCACAGGGATCCTGATCTGTTAAATTGCCACAGACGGAGCAATAGGATAAATCGCGCTTGGCTGCTAGTAAATTCTTTGCAAATTCGTTGACAACATCGTCTTCCATACCAATAGTATAGAAAGCTAAGCGAGTCGCTGTCTTAATACCAATACCTGGCAATTTGGAATAGCTATCAATCAATTTAGCAATCGGTGTAGGGTAAAGCATAGACCTCCTTAGTTCATTGGGGAAAGTGACTGATACAGATTAATAATTTCTCGGGTAATCGTCTTGGTTGTCGTCGAATTTTGGTTTGTCAAGTTCGGTAGCACAACTGCGACAGCAATCTTTGGATGATCACTCGGCGCATAGGCCACTACATTGGTATTGACTGCTGTTATCACTTCTCCAGAAGGGGTCGTTGTGTAAGTTTCAGCTGTACCTGTCTTGGCGCTAATCGTCACAGAAGCACCTTGACCGATGGCACTACCAGTATTAAAGCGACCGTTACCATTGACAACCTGATAAAAACCTTGGCGGAGAAGCTCCATGTTGTCAGCCGAAATGTTCACCTGATTCATTTCCTTCCCTGATACCGTTTTAATCAATTCTCCCAGACCACCTTGAGCATTGTTAGCATAAATCCCCTCAACAAGATGCGGCGAAACCCTAGTTCCCTTATTTGCAATCGTAGCTACATATTGAGCCATCTGCATAGGCGTATAGTTATCAAACTGACCGAATGCATTTGTGATAAAATTGGCTGTTGTATAATCATTTGGCAAGAAACCAGTAGACTCCAAGGGAAGGTCAATACCTGTCTGTGCGCCTAGACCATACTCAGCAAAAGTTGAACGAAGTTTGGTCATGGCGTTTTTCAAGGTCTCTCCATCATTTAGAAACATATTAGCCGAATACGTCTGCCCAAGAAGCCCAAGGGCAATTTTCACCATGTACACGTTGGAAGAATATTCTAAAGCTTGAGTCGCATCAATATCAAAGCTACCGTAAGTACCATACCACGATGTAATCGGTGCTGAGCCTGCAAAGTAAATGGGTTCATCTAGCTGCACTTGGTTGCCATGAATGACTCCATTTTCCCAACCGGAACTAATCGTACCCCCCTTGATAATGGAACCTGGTGTAAAGACACTAGTGATGGTTCCAAGGGCATTCTCTGTAATATTGCTGGAGCCTTTTTCATGGCTGTAACCAGACATAGCAAGTACTGCACCGGTAGAAGGGTTCAATGCGACAGCGTATACTCCTTCTGAGTAAAGGGCACTACCAGTAGCTAGTTCATTTTCAAAATGGCGCTTAAGAATAGCATTGACTCCATCTTGGAAAGTTAAATCAATCGTCAATTTGATGTTATTTCCTTGCTGACCTTCTTGAATGGTCTTCATACTTTCGACATTGCCATTTCGATCGAGATTGATCTCTTTTTTCTCACGTTGTCCCTGTAACACTTCTTCATATTGTTTTTCGAGGTAAGCTGTCCCCACTCGATCATTGGAAGAATAGCCCTTAGATAAGTAATAATCTGCATCCTCCGCAGGTAAACCAGCTTGCTCACTTGTTACCGTACCGATAATGGAACTCAAGGAAGTCTGTAAAATCCTGCGCTGCCAGTTGTTGGTTGTTGAAATGCCTGGGAGCTGATTTTCGTTCGCTACAATATGCGCAACTTGCTCCGCAGAAAGGGGATCTGTCACCAGATTGATTGTCGAAAAATAGGTAGCTCCACTCATCTGCTTGAATAATTCGACTGCCTTATTTTCTTCATCTGAATATTGCAAAGCCTCATCAGGAATGCTATCGACAGCATTGGAGTATATAGTTGACTCATTAAGGTAGTTTCCATCTGTATCATACCGTTTATTATCAGGAAGACTGGCAACGACTTTCTTATAAATCTCTTGATTGGCTAAATAATAGTCTGCCTTATCTCTCCTAGTGATAGTTACATTGGAAACACCAACCCACCGCAAGAGTTTATTAGCTACGTCTTTCATGTCTTGAGTTGACATTTTGTTGGACCGTGTAAAGGACACTACCTGCTGGATTTGATTTTCAACCAAAGGTTTCCCCTTAGCATCATAGATTTGCCCACGTATAGAACCATTACTAATGATTTTTTGGCTAGCTGTGGACAATTTATTACTATAAAAATCATGATTGACAATCTGCATGTCTGCTAAGCGCAAGACGAGAATGATAAACAAAAGAATCACAATGGAAAATAAGATATTTAGACGAACAGCAATAAAATTCCCACTATGTTCAAATGGTTGATGTCGCTTTTTTTTCAATTCATAAACCTCATTCTAGAAAGTTTCTACATCATTATATCACATCACGAGCAAAAAATATTTTTTGACCTAGTCATTTTTCAGGCATATTGTGCTGACAGTCACAAAACGCAATATCTAGTTATTTTGAAGCCTTGATATTGTAGCTATCCATGCCCAAATGTAGTCTCGTATTCATCAAAGTAAGAAAGACAAAAAGCCATGTTAAACATGACCTTTTTATCAAATCTTCGTTAAAGCGGTTGCTGTATCCGGAGACGTATCACAAACTTGAAAATCAGTTCCTACTCCCAAGTCAGCTTGCGCAAGCTGATTAACCATCGTCATATGAGCAAGTTCTTTAATATTATTCTCCTTAGACAAATGCCCAAGGTAAATCTTTTTTGTCCGATTTCCTAGCGAGCGAATCATAGCATCTGCTCCATCCTCATTACAGAGGTGCCCCTTATCTGAAAGGATACGCTGCTTCAAATTCCAAGAATAAGAACCTGCCCGCAAAATTTCAACATCATGGTTCGCCTCAATCAAATAGGCATCTGCATTTTCCACAATTCCAACCATGCGATCACTGACATAACCTGTATCTGTCAACATAACGAAAGACTTATCGTCCTTCATAAAACGATAAAATTGTGGGCAGGCTGCATCGTGACTGACACCGAAGGATTCAATGTCCAAGTCTCCAAATGTCTTCATCGCCCCTAGCTCAAAGATATGTTTCTGAGCAACATCAATCTTACCAAGCTTACTTTCCATTGCCTGCCAGGTTAACTCGTTAGCGTATATATCCATGCCATATTTCCGAGCCAAGACACCGATACCATGGATATGGTCACTATGCTCATGCGTCACAAAAATAGCATCAATCTCCTCTGGTCTGCGGTCAATTTCCGAAAGGAGACTGGTGATCTTTTTACCAGACAAACCTGCATCCACTAAAATTTTCTTCTTATCGGTTTCCAAATAAAAGCAATTACCACTGGAGCCCGAAGCTAAAATACTGTAATTAAAACCTTTTCCGATCATGTTCTCCTATTCTTCCTCAGAAGCTTCATCCCAATCGTCAAGAGCAATGTCCTTACTATATGGTAAGACAATGGTAAAGGTTGAACCATGGCCATACTCGCTCTTAGCCCAAATAAAGCCCCTGTGTTGCTTGATGATTTCTTTGGCAATGGCCAGTCCTAAGCCAGTGCCTCCTTGTGCCCTTGAGCGTGCCTTGTCTACCCGATAAAAACGGTCGAAAATCTTAGGTAAGTCTGTCTTTGGAATCCCCAAACCTTCATCGGAAATAGACACAATCAACTGGCTGTCTGTCGTTTTCATACTAAAAGTAATCCTACCACCATCAGGTGAGTATTTGATAGCATTGTTCAGGATATTATCTAAAACTTGCGTCATCTTATCAGTATCAATCTCCACCCAAATTGGGCTAATCTGATAATCACGTACAATGGTGTAAACCTTATCAGAGTCGGCATTTTTCATCTGGTCAAAACGGTTGAGGATAAAGGTTACAAAAGCCGTAAAATTGATCAGCTCCACATCTACCTGACCAACTTGATTGTCGATTCGGGAGAGACTTAACAAGTCTGTAATCATCCGTATCATTCGATTGGTTTCATCCAAGGATACTTTGACAAAACTCGGGGCAACCGACTCAGTCAAAGCTCCTTCATCCAAGGCTTCTAAGTAGGACTTAACAGAAGTCAAAGGAGTCCGCAATTCATGACTGACATTGGATACGAATAAGCGCCGCTCTCGCTCTTCTTTGGCCTGTTCGGTCATATCGTGCAAGACGACTACTAGACCTGAAATCAAGCCGCTCTCGCTACGAATGGTAGCAAAATTGGCACGAAGAGTAAGAAATTCCTCATTTTCATTGGTGTGCTCAATAATAATCTCTGGTGTCTGAGCAAACAAATCTCTGAGAGTATACCGATCTGGTAAATCTAACACCTCTAGCAGATGGTACTGTTCCTGCTTTTTTCCCGATAACCCCAACTGCTTCTGGGCCATATCGTTGATCATGATAACTCGCCCAATCCTGTCCGTTGCAACCACCCCATCACTCATATAGGAAAGAATGGAAGTCAAGCGTGTTTTTTCCTGCTCTAAATGATCATGAGTCAGCCGAATAACTTCTGACAAATCATTAAGAGAGTTAGCCATATCAGTAATTTCTGGACTCCCTCTCAAATCTAAAATATCTGCATAATTTCCATCAATGAGAGCATTAACTTTTTGATTCAGTTGTTTGATTTGCTTATTATCTCGGTAGTTTTCAATCAAGAGAACCGTCAAAGCAATCAGAAAACCAATCAAAATTCCGACAAACCAAAACTCTGCTGTAGTAATTAGATACCGTAATTGATTAAACATTTCCCTTTATAAAATATCCTACACCTCGACGGGTCAGGATGTACTCAGGTCTGCTTGGCGTATCTTCAATCTTCTCCCGCAGACGGCGAATGGTCACATCCACTGTACGAACATCACCAAAATAATCGTAGCCCCACACAGTTTCCAGCAAATGCTCGCGAGTCATCACCTGACCCAAATGCTTAGCTAGATGATGAAGCAATTCGAACTCACGATGAGTCAACTCCAATTCCCTACCATGTTTTTTAGCCACAAAAGCATCTGGCAAGATAACTAAGTCCCCAATAACTAACTCTGAGGTACTTGTGGAAGAAAGATTAACTTGCGTTTCTGTCAATTCACTGCGACGAAGAAGAGCCTTGACACGCGCCTGTAATTCACGATTAGAGAAGGGCTTTGTCACATAGTCATCCGCACCAAGTTCAAGACCGATAACCTTATCAAACTCGCTATCTTTAGCTGATAGCATTAGTATAGGAACATTGCTAGTCTTGCGGATTGTTCGAGCCACTTCTAGTCCATCTAACTCCGGCAACATCACATCCAAAATAACAACATCTGGAAATTCCTTCTCAAATGTCTCCAGTGCTTCACGACCGTCAAAAGCTGTCACTACTTCATATCCTTCACGGGTCATATTAAATTTGATAATATCTGAGATTGGTTTTTCATCATCTACAATTAGTATTTTTTTCATTTGTGTCTTACCTTCGTTCTATTTCTTCTATTATAACAAACTTACCTAAAAAATTCATAGTTCAAAATCACTTTACATCATAATGTTATATTTTATAACATAAAATAGATTAAATTGTCAGAATTTACTTGACACTCCATATCGGCAATGCTAAGATGATAGTACATAAAAAACGATTACACAAGGAGAAGCTTATGACTTTAGTAGAATTTAAAAATGTCAATAAATATTATGGTGACTACCATGCCTTACGCAACATTAACTTAGAATTCAAACCTGGACAGGTTGTTGTTCTCCTTGGACCATCTGGTTCTGGAAAGTCAACGCTTATTCGTACTATCAACGGTTTAGAAATGATTAACAAGGGATCGCTTATTGTGAACGGTCATACAGTTTCAAACTCCACAGTCAAAGAATTAGTTGCCCTTCGAAAGGAGGTGGGTATGGTATTTCAGCATTTCAACCTCTACCCACATAAAACCGTGTTAGAAAACGTGACATTGGCTCCTATTAAGGTTTTGGGAATTGACAAGGTCAGCGCCGAAAAAACTGCTCAAAAATACCTAGAATTCGTCAATCTCTGGGATAGAAAAGATTCTTACCCTGCTATGTTATCAGGTGGACAAAAACAGCGTGTAGCCATTGCCCGTGGCTTAGCCATGCAGCCTGAATTGTTGCTCTTTGATGAACCAACTTCAGCACTTGACCCTGAAACCATCGGTGATGTACTTACTGTCATGCAAAAATTAGCTCGTGATGGTATGAATATGATTATCGTAACGCATGAAATGGGCTTTGCCCGCAAGGTCGCAGACCGTATCATCTTCATGGCAGAAGGTGAAGTATTGGTAGACACGACCGATGTCAACGGATTTTTCGATCATCCCACCGAACCACGTGCCCAACAGTTCCTCAGCAAAATTATAAACCATGAATCTGATAAGATTAAACTTTAGGAGGTACCTATGAATAAGAAAAGATGCAACTTCTTTATCATTCCCCTTCTCCTCATCGGCTTTGTTTGTTGTCTCTTTGCCAAACAACCTATCGCCCAGACTGAGGTACCAGACAATCTATCTGCCAATAATCAAGTACAAACTATCATAGATAGAGGGGTACTCCGCGTTGGAGTGAAACAGGATGTCCCTAATTTCGGCTACAAGAACCCTGATACTGGAAAATTTGAGGGGATGGAAATTGATATTGCCCAAAAAATTGCTGATAAACTTGGTGTTGATATTGAATTTACACCCGTAACAGCTCAGACCCGTGGACCGCTTTTAGATAATGGCCAAGTTGATATCGTCATCGCCACTTTTACCATCACTGAAGAACGCAAGCTCCTCTATAATTTTACATCCCCCTACTACACCGATGCCGTTGGCTTTTTAGTAAACAAAGATAGTGGCATTAAGAATTTTGGAGATTTAGATGGTAAAACAATCGGTGTCGCTCAAGGCTCCATTACCCGCAAATTGATTACAAATTTAGCAGAAAAATATAAAATTTCTGTTAACTTTGCAGAATTAGGCTCTTACCCTGAATTATCTGTCTCCCTTCGTGCTCGACGAACAGATGCCTTCTCAGTAGACCAATCCATCCTTTCTGGCTACATCAGTTCCAAATCTGAACTTATGGATTTCAGCTTCTCAGCTTCAGATTATGGTATCGTTACCAAATTATCCAATAAGGACCTCAACAACTATTTAAATGGTTTAATCAAAGAATGGGCAACTGATGGAAGTCTTCAAACTATTTACAATGCCAATAGTCTCCAACCAATCACAGAAACGGATGAATAGAAAGGTTGAAAGTTATGAATGTGTTAACAACTAGTCCATATGCTTGGGAAAATTGGATCCGTTATTTCAATGATTTCCCTATTTTTTTCCAAGGATTTCTCTTTACCCTAGCAATCTCCGTCGGCGCTCTTATCATGGCTATGCTGCTTGGTATTGTATTCGGTAGCCTGTCTTCTAGTAAAAATATATGCGGAAAACTAATTGCCCGTATCTATGTTGAATACTACCAAAATACACCACTTTTGGTACAATTTATGATTGTCTACTACGGTCTACCTTTGATTTCTAACTATACCCTCATGCCCTCCATCTACTGGACGGCGGTTATCTGTGTAGGATTATACCATGGTGCTTATATTGCAGAGGTCATTCGTGCAGGCATTGAAGCGGTTCCGCTTGGTCAGACAGAAGCCGCTCTCTCTCAAGGTTTCACCCCTGCTGAAACCATGCGTATGATTATCTTGCCACAGGCCATTCCCACTATTTTACCACCATTGACCAACCAAGTCGTTAACTTGATTAAGAACACTGCTACGGTTGCCATTATCTCTGGAGCAGATATTATGTTTATGACTAAATCTTGGTCTGCTATGAATGCCAACTATATCCCAGCATTTACTGGCGCCGCCTTTCTCTACTTCATCATGTGCTTCCCTGTTGCTAGCTGGGGACGCCGCATTGAAGAAAAAAACAAGACTGCCTTTTCACACTAAGGAGGTTGAAGAATGGATTATATTTTAGAATTGCTCAGACCCTCAACTTTTCAACTACTCTGTAACGGATTAAATCTCACTCTCTATATTTCAAGTATTTCCATAGTTCTGTCGGTTCTATTTGGCATGGTTTTAGCTATCATGCGTAATGGAAAAAATCTACTTTTAAAATGGATAGCGACCATCTACATTGAATTTGTTCGAAATGTGCCAAATTTATTATGGATTTTCACAGTTTTCTTGATTTTCCAAATGAAATCAACACCTGCGGGTATCACCGCCTTTACTATTTTTACCACCGCAGCCATGGCCGAAATCATTCGTGGTGGTCTCAATGCTGTCGGATCAGGTCAGATAGAGGCTGGTTTGTCACAAGGTTTTACTTCTATTCAAATCATGGTCTACATCATTATGCCTCAAGCTATTCGCAAGATACTGCCAGCCATCATCTCACAAACTGTGACAGTCATCAAAGATACTAGTTTCCTCTACTCTGTTATCGCTCTTCAAGAACTTTTTGGTTCTAGCCAAATCCTTATGAGTCGCTACTTTGAAGCTGAGCAAGTTTTCGCTCTCTATCTTATGGTAGCTCTGATTTACTTCAGTATCAACTTCGCTATCTCAAGCCTATCACGCTATGTAGCTAAATCTTGGGCAAACAGTATTGAATAATGCTCTTAAAAAATCCATACGTCAATAGCGCAACTGAATAAATTTCAGTTCCACAACCTTTTATATCTATGTGTACAATACCAAGCCAAATCACTTAGGAGATGTCACAAAAAATTAGACACCAATCATAAAAGACTTAGAATCAATGGTTTTACCGATGATTCTAAGTCTTTTTAGAATGGTCGTTTTAAGGATGTTTGACCCGAGATAAACTTTTCTTCCAGTCTCGCTCACTTTCACATTTTCAAAATTATGATTCAGGGTTCGCTTACTTCTTATTTCACTCCGGTAATATTTAGTAAAAAGAGCTTGGAACAAAATAACTCTAATCAGCATATATTTGCATTATATAAATTGGTATACATAAAAAACGAGCAAAGATTTGATTCCTTTTTCTGGAAATCAATCTTTGTTCGTTTTCTAAGCAGAGAGTCAGATTTTGAGCCACAACTGAGCGCGCTTTATCCTCTTCCTATCTCTGCAAAACTTGTATGCCAAGTTCCAAGAGTCCCGAGCTAACGACCTTGTTGGTTTTTTCATGTGACAACATCGCTAGAACTCTTATCAAGTAAGGTTAGTTATTATCCATTCCTTAATATTAGCTGACTAATTAACTTGTTGAAGAAAAAGAATTGTTTTCTCCAAATTTACCGTATCTAAATAGTATTAGTCTTGGATTGGACGTGATTTACGCTCAATATCAGCTAAAATCGCTTCTACAAACTCAGTAATAGATAAGGTTTGTGTCGCTTTGCTTCCGTAATGGCGAACATTGACTGTATTGTCTTCCATTTCCTTATCACCAACGATAAGCTGGTATGGAATCTTGCTTGTCTGACTTTGACGAATCTTGTACTGCATTTTCTCATTGCGCTCGTCAACATGTACACGCACACCACGGTCTTGCAATTCTTTAGCAACCTTCCAAGCATAATCCAAATGTGCCTCTACAGAAATAGGAATCATAGTGACTTGGGTTGGAGCCAACCAAGTTGGGAAGGCACCTTTGTAAGTTTCAATCAAGATGGCTGTAAAACGCTCCATGGTTGAGATGATACCCCGGTGAATCATAACCGGACGGTGTTCTTCACCATCAGCTCCGATATAGGTCAAACCGAAACGTTCTGGCAGCAGGAAATCAAGTTGGATCGTTGACAAGGTTTCTTCATTTCCAAGAGCAGTCTTAACCTGAATATCCAGTTTTGGTCCGTAGAAAGCTGCCTCGCCTTCCGCCTCAAAATAAGACACTTCCATGTCATCTAGGGCAGCCTTCAACATACTTTGGGCATTTTCCCACATCTGATCGTCATCGAAGTATTTCTCCTTGTCTTCTGGATCACGCAAAGATAAGCGGAAACGGTAATCGTTGAGATTGAAATCGGCATAAACGTCAATAATCAATTGGAGAGCCTTCTTGAACTCTTCTTGGATTTGCTCTGGGGTGACAAAGATATGCCCATCATTAAGTGTCATTTCACGTACACGCTGCAAACCGGTCAAGGCACCAGACTTTTCATAGCGGTGCATCATACCGAGTTCAGCGATACGTACTGGCAATTCACGGTACGAACGTACATGATTTTTATAGACTTGAATATGGTGCGGACAGTTCATCGGACGAAGAACAAATTCTTCACCATCTCCCATATCCATCGTTGGGAACATATCTTCATGGTAGTGGTCCCAGTGACCCGAAGTTTTATACAGCTCAACGGAAGCTAATGGCGGTGTGTAGACATGCTGGTAACCTGAAGCCAATTCCTTATCCGTAATATAGCGCTCCAAGGTACGGCGGATGGTCGCTCCATTTGGCAACCAGAATGGCAACCCTTGTCCCACCTCTTGACTAATCATGAAGAGATCAAGTTCCTTACCAAGTTTGCGATGATCACGCTCTTTTGCTTCTTCACGCATTTGAAGATAGGCTTTAAGGTCTTTCTTGTCAAACCAAGCAGTACCGTAAACACGTTGCATCATAGCATTATCAGAATTTCCTCGCCAGTAAGCTCCTGCTACATTCAACAATTTAAAGACTTGGATACGACCAGTTGATGGCACGTGGGGACCGCGACAAAGGTCCACAAACTCACCCTGACGATAAACTGTCAAACCAGCCGCATCACCAGCATGCTCGCTAATCAGCTCAATCTTATAAGGATCATCAGCGAAGATTTCAAGAGCTTCCTCTTTCGTGACTTCCTCACGAATACAAATGTGATTTTCCTTAACAATTTTTGCCATCTCAGCTTCGATACGCTCAAGATCCTCATTGGAAATCTGGCCCGCTGCATTATCAGTATCGTAGTAAAAACCATCCTGAATGGCAGGACCTACACCCAATTTAATATCCGGGAAAAGTCGACGCGCCGCTTGAGCAAAAAGGTGAGCAGCCGAATGACGAAGAACAGCAAATGCATCCTCATGGTCTGGTGTCACAATTTCAAGACTACCGTCAGTCGTCAAGGCACGAGTCGTGTCAACCAGCTGGCCATTGAACTTACCAGCAAGGGCTTTTTTTGCTAGAGAACTGCTAATTGATTGAGCAATTTCAAAAGTTGTCACACCAGATTCAAATTGACGCACAGCGCCATCTGGGAAAGTAATGTTAATCATAAATAAGATACCAAGCCCGTAACAAGTCAAGCAAAAATAGGAGATTTGACGTAGAAGGTTACTTCTAGGAAAAGCTATCTTTTTTGCACAGCTTGTAGGGTGGGTTCAGTTAGACTAGCTAGCAGAACCCTAATCCTTTCTTCTATTTATATTTTATACCAAGTTGTTTTTCTTTAAAGGTTAAAAAGTTCTCGACTTCTTTAGCAATATCTACATCCAAACGTTCCGCTAGTTCAATCAACCACCAGATATTTTCAGCCAATTTTTGTTCTAAAGTATAAGGCGTCTCATCGTAATACCGCCCTTGTTTAGTCATAACCAAGCGGTTAAGATTACCTATGTCATTAGAAAGTGCTAGTAAATCTTCAGCTATTGACCACTCTTGACCATGGTGTTTGATTTCAAGATCATGATATGCTTTTCGAATAGCCTGACACCGTTGGATTGTCACTGAATCCATTTTTTCCCTCCTTTCAAAAACAAAAAACGCCCTCGTAAAAGGACGTCGTAACGTGGTTCCACCTTCATTCGTAGCCACCACAAAAAGCCTGACTACCTCAGATTGGCTATAAGGGAACCACCCTTTTATGTTTGCATAAAATCTATAACGAGTAGTGTCAATCCCATCCTCTATGTGCTTCCACCAGCCGCACACTCTCTCAAAGATTTCCTAGAATTGATAAGTCTCTAAAACACATTATATCATCTTTTCCTCGATTTTCAAAGATTTTTCTTATTTTTCTATCGCTGTCAAATATTTTTCAAGAGACCGTCTTTCGGCTACACTGATGATACAGAAACAAATGGAGATGGTCTAATTTAGGGTTATTCAAAGAAATTGCGGATAGATTTAACCTGCTCAACAGATTTTTTCAACATTCTAGCAGTCGTATTCGTCGACTTGACAACTACTTTTTGGGGCAGATGAATGGCCTCTTTCAGGAGTGACTCTGCTACGCTATCTTGGTTTGTATGTTCTTTTCGGAAGTCATAGGAAATTTTCAAATCCAAATAATATTCAAAAACTTTACGACCAAAGTTAGTTGACGAAATTTCGTACAATTTTTTATCAAGTACGTAAGGATTCATAGGTGGCGTGGCAACGATAGCCTCAATGACTGCATCTGCTAACTCCTGCTCTCGAACATAGAGGGTTCCGAACATCTTATCTGTCACAACATTTCTCAAATAAGGGTTGGTGTGAGCTAGAATCGGAGTTCCTGAGGCTAAACTTTCTAGGAAGGTTAACCCCTGCGTTTCACTGGTAGAGGCTGAGATGAAAAAATCCGCAGCTTTGTAATAGAGGGCTGTATCGCTAGGTGCAATCATACCGGTCAACTGAACGTGTTCAGCGAGATCTAACTCTGCTATCATTGATTGCAACTTACCTAGGTAAGGACCTCCACCAACAATCACCAGCTTTACTTTTTGATTTTCCGATAAAATGCGCGGCATAGCCTGAACAATAGCCTGAATGTTTTTCTCATGAGAGATGCGCGATAGACTGAGCAACATGGTATCATCAGACTCGATTCCAAGCTGGGTCCGCAAGTCATCTATCTCATCCCTTCCAATTTCTGGACGCTCAAATTTAGCCAGATCAATCCCTGTCGGAATAACCCGTTTAGAAATAGGAACATTATAGCTGGTTAGGAGAGTCTCTACAATCTCACTTGGACAGATAACACCATCTAAATCACTTAAAAACGCTCTTACCAGATATTTGACCATGCCTGGACGAATAATCTTTCCCTTAGCAATGTAGTGTACATAGTCCTCATATTGGGTATGATAGGTGTGGACCACTGGAATATCCAATTCCTTTGCAATCATTTTCCCCAGTATTCCTAAGGAGAACTCTGTATGAGTATGAATCATATCCAGCTTATAACGCCCGGCAATTTTTAGAGCCGTTTTAAAACCAGCATAAGCGATTCGACGATCTTTAAAGGCAAAAAAGGGCACACTAGGAATACGAATAATGTCCCAATCTTCATAGCGGTTCACATCCTGATCTGTCGTTGTAAAGATAAATACCGTGTGTCCCAATTTTTCCAATTCTGTCTTTAGTGTGCGAATCGAGGTCGCAACTCCTGACACCTGTGGAAAATAGGTATCTGTAAACAATCCTATTCTCACGCCAACCCCCTTCTAGTCTTCTTTAGGAAGAACCTGTTCGTAAAACTCTTGCCACATTTTTAAAACGTGATCCCGCGAGTAAAATTCATTACCACGCTTGGCATCTGCCACTGCCTGAGCATAATAGTCTGGCTGACTCGCTAACTGTTCAATCTCATGGACAAAACCATCTAGATTATCTGCCTTGCGGTAAAAATCAAAGAGAATGTCCTCATAAATCTCCAAATCTCGCAACAAGATGGGCTTGTGTGTACACATAGCTTCCAAGATAGACATGGGAAATAATTCCTCAAAGGATGGCAAAATCATCACATCTGCTAGGTTATAGATTGCATTCATTTTTTCGCGCTCAACAATTCCTAGAAAAGTTACGTTTGCTGGTGGGTTATCCACTGCTTTTTTCAACTCTTCGTAACCATCCGTAATCTTCCCGAAAGAAAATCCTCCAGCCCAGACAAAACGATATTGAGGCAAGCGCTCTGCCATTTTCAAAAAATCAAAAATTCCCTTACGCGTCTGGACTTGACCAACCCCCACAATAAGAAAATCTTCTGTAGAAAATCCATACTGGGCTCGATTAGTAGCTTTTTCCTGCACTGTCAGCGGGTGAAAAGCCTGGCTAGATACAAAATTAGGAATGTAGGTAACCTTTTCTCTTGAAATGCCGTAACGAGCCAATTCTCCAATGAAATAAGGATTGACCGTTACGAGATAGTCCATCTTCTTATAAAAAGCAATCATATACTTGTAAAAAATATTCTTGGCAAAACGAGGTAACTGCAAACTCTGTTCGACCGTTTCTGGCAGCATATGTACATATCCTACAGATGTTCCCTTACGAGTAAACCAAAACTCCGTCAAAAAAAACAGTGGGTCAATCGTATGATAGTGGGTAATATGGGCTGGCTTATACTGGTTGATTGTCACTTCAAACCTATCTGACAAACCTTTTTTTACCAAGTCAACTTGCTCTAGATAGGCCGAACCAACTCCTTGTCCTGAGACCTTCGTGGCGCTTGACATCATATTGATAATTTTCTTACTCATTCTATCTCCAGTCAACTATTCTTTCTACTATTGTAACACAGACCTGCATTATTTAGCTCAATAAAATTGAAAAAGCTGCCAAGGCAGCCTTCTGTTATTTCGTTGATTTGCGAACCTTTATACCGTGATTCAAAATCACTTCACGATTTTCCAACTCTTCCTTGTGCATGATTTTTGTCAGCATGCGCATAGCAATAGCACCAATATCATAAAGTGGTTGATTGATAGATGTCAGGTTTGGACGGGTAAATTTAGTAACGAGAGAGTCATCACTGGTGATGATCTCAAAATCTTCAGGAACTTTGATTCCCATATCACTGATGCCGTTCAATAGACCTGCTGCAATTTCATCCTCGGCAACATAGGCAGCGGTAGCCCCAGCATTTAAGACACGCTCTGCAAGAGCATAGCCTTCTTCGTACTTATACTTAGATTCAAAGACTAGACCTTCATTGAACTCAATCCCATTTTCTTTTAATCCTTGCTTATAACCAGCAAAACGAACTTTTCCATTGATGTCATCAACGAGTGGACCAGATACAAAGGCGATTTTTTTATTATTCTTTGCAAGAAGGTTCACTGCATCCGTACTAGCAACAGCGTAGTCAATATTGACACTTGGCAACTGGTGCTCCAAATCCACGGTACCAGCTAGGACAATCGGAGTTCGTGAACGGGAGAATTCCGCACGAATCTTGTCTGTCAAGTGGTAGCCCATGAAAATGATACCGTCCACCTGTTTTGAAAATAAAGTATTGACCACATTGATTTCTTTTTCGTCATTCTCATCACTGTTGGCAAGGACAATATTGTACTTATACATATCCGCAATATCATCAATTCCTTTAGCCAGAGTCGCAAAATAGGCATTTGCAATATTTGGAATCACGACCCCAACAGTGGTCGTCTTCTTGCTGGCCAAACCACGCGCAACAGCATTTGGACGATAATCCAAACGGTCAATAACTTCTAATACCTTTTTACGGGTGTTTTCCTTTACATTCTTATTTCCGTTTACCACGCGCGACACAGTCGCCATGGATACACCAGCTTCGCGGGCAACATCATAAATCGTTACCGTATCGTCAGTGTTTAACATACCTTATGTACTCCTTTTCAATAGTTCTATTCTATGAAAATTACGCTTTCACTCATATATAGTTTATCATTTTTTGAAACCACTTTCAAGAGAAAAAACAGATTTTTTTGATAATGCTTGCAATTTTTTTCATTTTTTGGAACAATAATCTATATAATAAACGAAATTTTCATCTCTATTACCAACTTCAACACAGAAAGGCCTACATTATGTCGAAATTAAATCAGGTCGTATCCTACCTTGAATCAAATAAAATGGATATAGCTATCTTCTCAGATCCAGTCAGTATCTATTACCTGACAGGCTATTATGGCGATCCACACGAGCGCCACATGATGCTTTTTGTCATGCCAGATCACGCACCTCTCCTTTTCCTACCTGCTTTAGATGTCGAGCGTGCGATGGCTACTGTAGACTTCCCTGTAGCTGGCTATATAGACTCTGAAAATCCTTGGCAGATTATCAAAAGCAAATTGCCGCAAAAAACTTTTTCAGCCATCGGTGCAGAATTTGATAACCTTAATTTGACACGTTATCATGGTCTTCAATCTATTTTCAATCAACCTTTCTCAGATGTCACTCCCTTCATCAATACCATGAAACTCATCAAATCTCGCGATGAGATTGAGAAAATGTTGGTTGCTGGAGAATTCGCAGACAAGGCTATGCAGATTGGGTTCAATGCTATTTCGCTCAATGTAACAGAAACAGATATTATCGCTCAGATTGAATTTGAAATAAAGAAACAGGGTATTTCAAAAATGAGCTTTGACACTATGGTCTTAACTGGTAACAATGCAGCCAATCCGCATGGTATTCCATCTACAAATAAGATTGAAAATGATGCTCTGCTATTGTTTGATCTTGGAGTAGAAGCTCTGGGCTACACTTCCGATATGACACGGACGGTTGCCGTTGGTCAGCCCGATCAATTTAAAAAGGATATTTATCATTTAACTCTTGAGGCACATATGGCTGCGGTCAATATGATTAAGCCCGGTGTAACAGCTGAGGAAATTGATGATGCAGCTCGTTCAATCATTGAAAAAGCTGGCTACGGTGAGTACTTCAACCATCGTTTAGGACATGGATTAGGGATGAATGTACATGAATTTCCATCTATCATGAAGGGTAATGACTTAGTGATTAAAGAGGGCATGTGCTTCTCTGTTGAGCCGGGTATCTATATTCCTGGTAAGGTAGGGGTTCGTATAGAAGATTGTGGCTATGTTACCAAGAATGGCTTTGAACTCTTCACCAAAACTCCAAAGGAATTATTGTATTTTGAAGGATAAACATCCTCAAAGTAGGATAAGAAAAAGTCTATAAAAAATGGGAGTTATATACAGACTCCAAGCCACCAAGCTCCAATAGCATCTAACCTTTCGTTCAAGTTATGCTTTGTTTCCTTAATTATTGCCCGTTACAACGGGCTTTTATCTTGTTCTGAGTCCATCCTTTGTATTCTTCTACACTTAACTTATCCAGTGCAATATTCTCCCTCTCTCACTTACAAATAGATTTTGAAATATTTTCTCATTTGTGAGCCCCTTCCCTACACTATTATTTTTCAGATAATCAAAATTTAGTGGAATGTAAACAGAATCTGATACCACCTCTACTTCTTTTCATTTTTCTCTTCAGAAAAAACTAGTTTGAAGCCATAACATAAAAAAGTTCCTGAGTCTTCTTGACTCTGGAACTTTTTGAAACTAGAAGAAAGCCGAATTTCGTCTTCTTCAACTGTTGGCACCACTCTTCATCATGACCAGTAAACTAAGCTGTTATCCAATGTTATTTTACATAGTAAAACACAATAAAATCTACATTAGAACTTTACTAATCACTATATCAATGTCGAAGCTTATTATTTTTTCTGACGACGACGTGAAGTAAATGCAGTCGATCCTAACAAGACTAAGCCTATTAGAGAAAGTACTGATACACTCTCACCTGTCTCTGGCAAGATTGTAGTCACAGGAGTTGGTTTAGTCTCGCTTTCCTTGTAAATGTAAGTTACAGTCTTCGTACCTTCTTCAACAGTGCCGATTGCTGGAGCTCCTGCTTCATCTACCTTAATGAATGTGTAACCACTAAATACCTTCTGCTCAGTCGTGTACTCTGTACCTACCGGCTCATCAGTCTTAACAACAGTCGTATCCTCAAGAACCTCGCCTTTCTCGGTGATGTAACGAACTTGTACGCTTCCCTTCTTAACTTCTGGAGTTGGAATTGGGGACTCTACTTTCTTGTAGATATAAGTTACAGTCTGAATGCCTTCTTCAACAGTGCCGGTTGCTGAAGCTCCTGCTTCATCTACCTTAACGAATGTATAGCCTTCAAATGTTTCAGAACTAGTTACATAACTTGTTCCAACTTCTTCGTCACGTACAACATCTGCTAATTCTGCAAGAATTTCACCCTGATCTGTGATATGACGAACGAGAACTGTACCTGTCTTAACTTCTGGAGTTGGAATTGGGGACTCTACTTTCTTGTAGATATAAGTTACAGTCTGAATGCCTTCTTCAACAGTGCCGGTTGCTGGAGATCCTGCTTCATCTACCTTAACGAATGTATAGCCTTCAAATGTTTCAGAACTAGTTACATAACTTGTTCCAACTTCTTCGTCACGTACAACATCTGCTAATTCTGCAAGAATTTCACCCTGATCTGTGATATGACGAACAAGAACTGTACCTGTCTTAACTTCTGGAGTTGGAGTAGTAACTACTTCTTTATATTCATAAGTGATTGTTTGTTGCCCCTCAATCACCTTACCACCGTTGGGTGCATCGCCTGGGTTATTACGAGTACCAACAAGTGTATAATTCTTATCACCAAATTCGATGCTTACTGGTGGAGTGTCTGTATAGGACTCATCTACTGGAGTTTCAGCCGATTTGATAATCTTATCTGTAGCAATTTCAGTTTCTGTACCTTGGATAACATAGCGAGCAATAACTGAACCTGTCTTAACAGATTCTTTGACATAATAGTAGTTAACCTTCTTGATTTCACCAGCCTTTACAATGCCCGTCTCTCCGTCACCATCGGTTCTATCCTCAGACAAGACCCATTTGACGCCATCTTTATCAGTAATACTAGTTGGACGAAGATCTTGAGTATCGTATTCACTACCATCTTTTCCAGCTTTTGTATCAACTTCTGTCGTCCCAACTTCATCTTTATTCGTCAGGCCTTCAACTACTCCTGTAAGTGGCGTAACCTTCCCATTGTCATCTACAGCAAAATAGTTAACTTCAACATCACCAGTTTCAGCAACAGGTTCCTTCAATTTATATACATAAGTTACTGCACGTTGTCCAGGTAGAACTTGACCTGATACGGCATCTATAGCTAGTTTGAATGCCTCCAAGTTAGAGGAGCGCAAGTTGTTATCTAAGGTAACCTCTCCAACATTATAAAAACCTTCTGGAGCAAGAACATACGTTTTACCATCTTTGACAATTTCAGCCGGCTTTTCCTGATTTTCAGTCGTATCATACTCCGTTCCAACAGGTGCGTTTGTTGTATCAGTATATTGTGGTTGGAGAATATTACCATCCGTATCAAGATAATTGATAACAACTGAACCGGTCTTCGTATTGTTTAGACGGACTGATAGACGGAACAGATCTGCATTTGATACGGTTGAAGACTCACCCTTTACGACAAAGCGGTCTGACCATGCTTTATTGAAGCCATTGACACGACCATTGACTGTATAGTCACTCCCTACCCCTGGAAATACTGAATATGGGGTCGCACTATGAGATAATTTAAAGCTAAGTTCTGAAACTGTACCTACAGCTCGAACAGATCCTGTTCCTGCTGGAACCATATCTGGGTATCGTTCGCTTCCTGTACCACTTGCATCTGCTGGAACGACTGAACGATGGTAGGTATTTTTTGCAGTTGCTTCAATCACTTTATCTGTAACCGTCAGATTTGCCCCTGAACTAGCTGCTTCTAGCACCACATCTTGCGTCAATAAGGTCAAAATTGTACTATTGAATGAACCCCTACCAGTTTTTTCGGTGTCAGAATAACTGTCAGCCGAACCACCAATACCAGATAGATCAATAATTGGATTTGTTACAGGCTCACTAAACGTAAAGGTTACAATCGCTTCATCACGCGCACCACTAAAATCCCACTGTTTAGTATCATTATACGGAGCTGGCTGAACATAAATACCTAGGGCAGGAATGGTTTCAGGAGCTGGGTTCCCAACAAACATTTCAGGCAAGGCTCCGTATGAAGATTGATCATCTCCTTCCACCAGATATGCAATCCCTTCAGGAAATTCTCCAACTGGAGTAATCTTAGCAACTACATCAATTGTCTTTCCGTTTTCTAATTGAACGCTTGTTTCAGCTGTTGCATAGGGCGTGCTAAACTCAGGGTCAACATAAGTGTTTTCCGAACTAATTTTGTTGTCTAATGTCCAAGTTGTATTAGTTGAATAAGTAGCTTCTTCTGCATATACCACTACTGCTTGTGGTGATACAATAGTTTCAACTGCTGCACCAGCCAGGAATAGTGCCGCTCCTACCGTAACCGAAGCCAAACCACCTTTAAATTTACGCAATGAAAAGTACTCTTGTTTTTTGAGCATATCTTTCAAATTATTTCTAAACATCTTTCCTAAAATCTCCATAAAAATATTTGGTTTATTTACTCATAGGCAGAGTAAATATCCCTAGTTAGTATTATACATTGTAACACATAATTTCGTCAATTTAATTGACTCAACCATCGCCTTCTTTTACTCCAGCCTTTTTCTCCCCCATAGTACTTCATCTTGATTATCGTTAGTATTTTATGTCCCCAAGACAACAGTTAACCCTCCCACATACTCGTAGGAGGGAATGAATATCAAAAATTTCGTCCATTTTTGCCATAACCGTACTTGTCCATAAAGTCCTGACGGAATTCTAAAAGGTTATCATCCATGATGGCTTGGCGGACATTTTTCATCAGGTTGATGAGGAAGTAGAGATTATGGTAGCTTGTCAGGCGAATACCAAATGTCTCGTCAGCCTTGAGCAGATGGCGAAGGTAAGCGCGGGTATAATTTCTACATGTGTAGCAGTCACATTCAGGATCAAGTGGAGTAAAATCTTCTGCAAACTGGGCATTTTTAACCACCAGACGACCACGACTCGTCATACAAGTACCATTCCTTGCAATCCGTGTCGGAAGAACACAGTCAAACATATCAACACCTCGGATAACACCATCAATCAAACTGTCTGGAGCACCAACACCCATCAGATAGCGGGGTTTATTTTCTGGCAACAGTGGGGTTGTGAAGTCCAACACAGCATTCATCTCAGCGTGAGTTTCTCCAACAGCCAAACCACCGATAGAATAACCTGGAAAATCCATGCTAACCAAGTCGTGAGCGGACTGGCGGCGGAGATCTTCAAAGCCTGCCCCCTGCACAATACCAAATAACCCCTGATCATGAGGGCGACGATGAGCTTTGAGACCACGTTCTGCCCAGCGACTGGTTCGTTCGATAGATTTTTTCACATAATCGTAAGGTTGATAGAATTGTGGACACTCATCAAAACTCATCATGATGTCTGAACCAAGATTGTTCTGAATAGAGATTGCCTTTTCAGGAGACAGGAACATCTTACTACCGTTGAGGTGATTTTTAAAGGTCACCCCTTCTTCTGAGATATTGCGACTATCAGCCAGCGAGTAAACCTGAAAACCACCCGAGTCTGTCAAAATCGGCTGATCCCAATTCATGAATGTATGCAAACCACCAGCGCGTGCAACCAACTCATCTCCTGGACGAAGCCAGAGATGATATGTATTGGATAGAATAATACCCGATCCCATCTCTTTCAATTCTTCGGGCGACATGGTTTTAACTGTTGCCTGTGTACCAACAGGCATAAACATCGGTGTTGGAAAGGTTCCGTGTGGCGTGATAATCTCACCTAACCGAGCACCTGTGTGCTTTTCTTTTTTTATCAAGCGATACTTGATTGGAACATCTGTCATTTTTACCTCCCGCTAGGAAAAACAGTCCTAGGAATATACTCTTGCCTGGTCGAATCAATTTCTACCTTCTGAAAACAATCCTGTATCATTCCCTCGTCTTGATGGAAATTGGCTTTTCGATCCGCTGAACGGCAAGTATCTCCTACCTACGGATTACTGATGCAAATAGCGTTCAATCCGTCTGAGATACTATCTGAATGCACATTGTAGTGGCTTCATTTTCAACTTCTGCAGCCTATTTTTATTTTCATTACGTGTTAGAATGATTTCCACAGCATCTTCCAGTCTATCAAAAAAAGCCTAGCTTGTCACCTAGAATTGTGTTATAATATTGAGGTAAGGAGGTCTAAAGATGTTCACAATTTCTAGTATTCGTGAAAAAGCTCGCCAAACCTTAAATGAAACACCTGGTATCTACCAACTGGCAGGCATTCCTGTTCTTATTTCTGTCATCGTTCAACTTATTTCTTTTTCTCGCAATAGTCTTGTGGGATTGACAACAACAGAGCTTATCAACCCTAGCTATCTTTTTTCTAGCTCCTTGTTTCCGCTATTTTACGGATTACTACTAGGTTTATTGTATTTATCCGTCAGTTTTACTGTGTTCCATGTTATCAAAGGTTCAAAGAAAACAACTTCCTTTAGAGAGGTCTTGACTCTTTTCAATCATAAAGATTTCGGAAAAATATTTTCTACTTTTATCCTAAAACAGTTCCTATTATTTTTGTGGGGATTACTTTTCTACTTAGGTATAGCAATGGTTAGCGGTTCCAGTACTCTCCTAGCAGCCTTAGTCGTTGCAAGTGGGGTAACTGATCTTACTATGTTGCCTCAAGATGTATTAGCAGTAATCTTAGCGGTGTTCCTTATTGGTTTGATAGTCACTCTTGTAGGAATGATTCTTTATATCCCTCAAGTCTACGCTTATTCCCAAGTTGACTATATCTTATTTGAACAATTGGAACGTGGAGAATACGCAGGAGCTTTTTCTATTATCAAATCTAGTAGAAAATTGATGAGAGGGTATAAATTTAAACGGTTTGTACTCGATATAACTTTCTTAGGCTGGTATATCCTGATCGGTATCACATTTGGTCTGGCAGGCTTGTACGTATGGCCCTACCAATATGCAGCACAGGTGCATTTCTATAAAGAGATAGCGGAAGAACAAGCTAAAAAACATAACATATAGCTATATACAGTTCGGATTGAAGAAAAAGTTCATGTTGGACTACATTCTTCAATCTTTTTTAATTGTAGCCCTTTTCTTTTAACTGCCTTAGCGGACTGGGGAAAGGGAAGGAAGGCAGTTTCTCTCAGACCACATTAGCTCAATAACAAGAAAGAGAAACTTGTTGACAAATATTGTTGCCTTGGACAAGTTTTTTATAACCGATCCTGTTACATTTGGCCTAGCAAAAAACTAAAAAAAGAAAACTCTTAGAAATCTTGCTAGTAGCTGTGTTTCTAGGAGTTTTTCATTTTTATAAAAAAGTCAGATATATTGATTCACTAACAATAGTTAGTAAATAATGTTTCTTACATATCAAGATATTCTAGCTTGATGCACTTGTTCATGATAATAGCCTTATGCCCTGCCTGGCGAAGTATCTCTTCAGCTTCTTGATTTTCCAGTCCTAGCTGAGCCCAAAAAACCTTGGCATCTATCTGGATAAACTCATGCGCTACTTCCGGCAAATATTCACTGCGACGAAAGATATTCACAATATCTACTGGTTGAGGAATATCCGCCAGACGAGCATAGACTGGCTCTCCCAAAATAGTCTCCCCTGCAACTCTTGGATTAACTGGTAAAATCTTATAACCAGCTTCCTGCATAAACTTAGAAACACGATAGGCTGCTGTCTCTTCTCGATGCGACAAACCTACTACCGCAATAGTTTTAGCATTTCTTAGATAGTCAAACACAAGGTCTTGACTTGGGTTTGCAAATGTGTAAGTCATTCCCATCTCCTCATTATTGTTTCTTTAAAAGTAGGCTGCTATCCTGCATGTCTCTGCCGAACCAGAACTTATTTTTTAGAAATTTGATGAACTACATCTTTAAGCTGTCCAATAACTGTTTTGAGGTTGGTACGATCCTTATCAGAACCTGGGTCTAGGGAATAGTAAATAGAACCTACCACAACCGAGTCATCATAAGAACCAGTTGATTCCATACGATAGAGGGTCAAACGAGCTAGTTTTTTGTCAGGTATAAACTGGCGCCCAACATTCCACTGCTGTCCATCAATCGTGACAATCGTCTTTTCATTGAAGGAATGATTCGTTTCTGTCATTCTCGTCTCTAATTCCTCAGCAGTCATATTCCGTCCCTCTTCCAGTGGGGACTTGTTGAAGGCATTGATGTTATAAAGCTGAATCATATAGTTGCTAGAACCTTCTTTTACATCATAGACTGCTACTACTGTTTCATCCTGTGTATTTTCCTGGTTGATCGTCCAAGTGGATGGTACATCATAGTAACGGAAAAACTCCTTGACATTTCCATTTTGGTCTTTTACAGCAACACCGTTATTGGCTGCATGAATTTTGTGACCTTTTTGCGTTTCATCAGCAGGAGGATTGCTATTAGCAGCAACTTTTTCTGTATTGGCTAAAACGTTCAGCTGTTCATTCGTTGTATCTTGTTTTTCCTGTAAAACAGGCAGAGTAGCTGACAATTCTTCCCCCGAAGAGCTAGTGGATTTCTTCGTCTCTTTTGCTGCTTGTCCACAGCCCGTGAGAAGTAGACTAGCTAAACCGATACATAGCATTATCCTTTTCATAGTTTTCCTTTCTTATTTGGCTTCATACCAAGTCTGTCCTTCATTTTCATCTACAATTAGAGGAACAGATAGGTTAATAGCAGACTCCATTACCTCTTTTACCATTGTTTTGACTACTTCCAACTCCGATTTTGGAACTTCCAAGACGATTTCATCATGAACCTGAAGTAGCATGCGGGTGGCAAGTCCCGCTTCGGTCAATGCCCTATCCAAACGAATCATGGCTACCTTGAGAATGTCCGCTGCTGATCCTTGGATTGGTGAGTTGATGGCGGTGCGCTCAGCAAAATTTCGTACATTAAAATTGCGAGAATTGATGTCTGGTAATTCACGACGTCGCTTATAGAGGGTCTCTACAAATCCTTTGTCACGTGCTTCGCGTACAATGGTTTCCATATAATTTTTAATACCAGGGAAACGTTCAAAATAGGTATCAATATAAGCTTTAGCTTCTTTACGACTAATCCCTAGATTATTTGACAGTCCAAAGTCTGAGATTCCATAGACCACACCGAAGTTTACTGCTTTTGCGTTTCGACGGTCATTTGCGGTCACGTCTTCCACCTTTTCGATACCAAAGACTCGCATAGCTGTTGAGGTATGAATGTCTGCTCCTTGTTGGAAGGCTTCTATCAAGTGCTGATCTTGAGAGATATGAGCCAACACGCGTAGTTCAATCTGTGAGTAGTCCGAAGCAAGTAGAATACTATCTTCCAGAGATGGAACAAAGGCCTTACGAATCAAACGTCCTTGTGCTAGACGAACCGGAATATTTTGTAGGTTTGGATCTGTTGATGATAGACGACCTGTCTGGGTCAAATCTTGCACATAACGGGTGTGAATTTTTCCATCCTCTAGGATAGCATCTTGCAGACCGATGACATAGGTAGACTGAAGCTTGGTAATCTGACGATACTCCAAGATCTTAGATACAACTGGAACGATTGGAGCTAAGCGTTCTAGGACATCAACTGCTGTTGAGTAGCCTGTTTTAGTTTTTTTGGTGTATTCGAGCGGTAAGCCCATCTCTTCAAATAGGATGCTCCCCAATTGCTTGGGAGAATTGATGTTAAATTCCCGACCAGCCAACTCATAAATTTCCTTAGTCAACTGGTCAATCAACACTTCGTTTTCTTCCTGCATGGTCTTGAGGGTATCGGCTTCTACTTTGATACCAGCAATTTCCATCTTGGCGAGAACATTAGCCAGTGGTAATTCCATCTCAAATAGTAAATCCAATTGTTGGTTTTCCTTTAATTTTGCCAGCATAGGGGCTTCTGTTTCCACTAGAACTTGGACTTTACGCGCCAAATGTGGGAAGAATTCTTCTCGTTCTGGCAGGGCTAGCTTGGCGCCCTTACCATAGACAGCCTCATCTGGAAGGAGACTAGTCTGTCCATATAGGTTTGCAATGGTTGTCAGAGCATTATCTTCAACTGTTGAGAGGAGGTACTTTGCCAAACGGCTATCAAAAGTTGCTGGACATAAATGGAGCGATTTTCGAGCTAACAAGACCTTACCACGCTTAAAATCATAGGTCTTGATAGTTTCCTTCTCCAAGAACTCTCGGAGAATTGGGCTGTCCAATAGTTCTGGTCCACCAACATAAATACCGTCTTTATCTCCCCAGGCCAGTCCAACCAAGTCTTCACGGTGATAATTCTCCCCCAGTATTTCAAAATAGAAGAACTGGTCTTTTTTTAGCATGGTAGAGCTAACTTCTGAAACAGTCTGAAATTCCAGCATCTGCTCCTCAACAACTGATGAGCCTAGCTGTGCACGCAGTTGCTTGAACCCCATGTCATCATAAAACTGACCAAGTTCATCCACCTTAGGACCACTATAGAGGACATCATCCAAACCAATCTCAATCGGTGCTTGTGTATCAATCGTAGCAAGTGTTCGTGACAAGAAGGCACTTTCTTTATCTGCAATCAGGTTTTCTTTCATCTTGGAGGGCTTCATGCGATCAATATTCTCATAAATACCATCTAAAGAACCAAATTCAGTCAAGAGTTTGAGACCTGTTTTTTCACCAATTTTTGTCACACCGGGAATATTATCCGATTTATCTCCCATCAGCGCTTTTAGGTCAATAAACTGAGTAGGGGTAATCCCCATCTTTTCCATGAGGTAGGCCGGTGTAAATTCTTCAAACTCTGCTACACCTTTTTTGGAGATTTCCACTACAGTATTTTCGTCCGTTAGTTGAATCAAGTCCTTGTCGCCACTGACAATAGTCACCTCGAAAGGAAGGTCTGCTCGCTCTGCCATTTTGTCCAAGGTACCGATAATATCGTCGGCCTCGTACTGATCCAGCTCATAGTGCTTAATCCCCATAGCATCAAGCATCTGGCGGATAAAAGGGAACTGCTCGCGGAACTCGTCAGGTGTCTTAGCTCGACCAGCCTTATAGTCGGCATATAACTCCGTCCGAAATGTCGTTTTCCCAGCATCAAATGCCACCAAGATATGGGTGGGTTCAATCCGCTTCATCATATGATCCAACATGAGATTAAAACCATAGATTGCATTTGTATGAAGTCCAGCCGGACTTTTAAATCGGTCGATTTGATTGTAAAGTGCAAAGAAAGCACGGAAGGCTACTGAGGAGCCATCAATCAATAATAATTTGTTCTTATCCATGAGACTATTATAACACATTGAAAAGCCTAATCAAAGAATACAAAAAGCCAGCAAGAATATTCTTACTGACCACAAAACTAAAATATCTAATTTTTTGCTTTAACTGTTAAAATAGCGATAACCAAACAGAATCATACTATTGCTGTAAGCAATCTAACTAACCTAAAAATAGACTGTTTAAACTTGCAGATACTTGCAATCGCAAAGGCAAGCAAAGTGATAAAAGATAAATTAGATAGGCAGATCTATTCAACCGACTTCAATGCTTCTAGCATATTGACCTTTCGGAGGAGATGATGAACATACCAGCCGAGAGCTGCTAGAATGCCAAGGATAGCAAGTATTGGAATAAGGTAGACTTCCAATCCAACATTCGGATTAAAGCGGATACTGTCCGAACTAATCATGACTAAGAGAAGCCTATGAAGATAGCTTCCACCAATTAGGCCGACCAGTATTCCAATCAATGAAAGGACAATGGTTTCTCTATAGATGTACATCGTTACTTCCTTATTGTGGAAACCCAGCACCCGAATGGTTGACAATTCACGAATCCGCTCCGACATGTTTATAATAGTGAGGTTATAAAGGATAACAAGACCTAGTAAGATAGATAAAATGATTAAGATGGTCATGATGGTCTGGAGCGAACCTGCGATGGTGGTCAACATAGCCATGAGAGATGTATTTTGTACCACACTTTTTACTGCTGGCATGGCTAGAAGTTGATGGGCAGTCTTTTTTATATGATTTGTCTTATCTTCTTTGAGCTGGACTAGATAGGCGTTAGCGGTTCTACGCTTTCCTGTTACCTGTCTATAATAGCTATCCGTCATGTAAATGAAGTGACCTGCATACATATCTACTACAGCAGCAACCCTAACTTGGACTTCCTTCTCCTCCAAGGTCAGAGGGATTTTATCACCAGCTGTTACGCCATAGATTTGAGCTAATTTTTGAGTTAAGATAATGCCCCTATCACTCAATTTAATTGTTTGCCCAGATTGAGTTTTCAGGCTGATAAGATTTCCTAAATCTTGCAGATTAGAGATAAACAGGCTAATAGAAAGATTTTTTCTTTGGTCTCTTTCCTGCACTGCTTCTTTTAATTGGTCAAAAACCACCGGAAGAGACTGGCGAACTTGATTGGACTGGAGAAAATCTGTCAGTTTATTCAAGTCTTTCTCGGCGGCTCTGCTATTTTCCACTACCAACATATCATAATGAATCAAATCAGTGAACTGTCGTTTCACTACGCCTGATATGGAGGACCGAATTCCCAATCCACCAAACAGGAGAGCAACAGTACCTGCTACTCCCAAAATAGTCATCAGCATGCGGAGTTTGTAGCGAAAAATGTTACGAGCCGTCACTTTATGAGTAAAAGTGAGACGAGACCAGATAGCTGGCCATTTTTCTAACCAGATGGTGGATCCTACTACCGGTGGTTTAGGTAAGAGTAATTGAGCTGGTTTTTCTGCTAGTTCATGTCGTGCAACCAGATAGACTGGTAAAACTGAAGAAATCAAAGACAAGAGGATAGCTACCCCTGTCCAAAGGGGGTAAAAATGGAGTTTTGCTGGACCAATCACGGTTGTTTTTGTGATAATACTGGAGATAAGAGGTGATAGAATGAGATTTCCTACTACAACTCCCACCAAAGTCCCTACTAATCCTGCCCCTAATCCATAAAGGATAAACTTGGCCATTATCTGTCTATTGGTATAACCTAGAGACTTGAAGAGGCCTGAACGTGTCCGTTCCTCATCCACAAAGCGAGCCATAGTGGTGAAGGTGACGAGAGCTGCCACCAAGTGGAGAACAACAGGAAAGACATTTCCTACTGCAGCAATAGACTTGGTTGCATTGCTATAAGTTGTATAGCCATCTCCTCCAGGCAGACTTGAACGTGTCAAAATTTGATAGGGTGATTTTTCAAGTTTATTAAGACCAGACTTAGCAGCTTCAATTTCTGACTGAGCTTGGCTGAGGTGTTTATCGGCCTTCGCTTTATTGGTTGATAGCTCAGATTGTACTTGGGACAATTCTTTATCAGCCTCTTCCAAACGCAAGGCGTCTTGATTGAGTTTTAAACTGGAAGACTCTAACTGGCTAAGACTCCATTCATAATCTGCTACTGCGGCATGATAAGCTGCAACGCTTTGTTCGTATTGGCTAAGACTAGCTTGATACTGTGCTACATTAGCTTGGTGTTCTTCATTCCATTTTTGATACTGAGCTAAGGCTGTCTCATGTTCCTTTACCTTAGACTGGTAATAATCATGCCCTTGTAGATAAGTCTGATTAGCTTGCTCATGTTCTATCTCTAGTTGGTTTAGACGTTGTTTTTCTGCATCCAATTGTTCCTGTTTTGCTAGCAATTCAGGATAATCTGAAAGAGTTTGCCCTTCCTGCACCTGACTAGCAATTTGCTTATCCAACTCTTGTTGATCACGATGCCAGTTAAAACGTCCTGTTGAGATAGTTGAGGCATTCTGGCTAAGTTTGGTATTTTGAGTATCCAACTCTTGCTTGGCCTGCTCCAGACGTTGGGCTGCTTGTTCTAGTTCCATGCGGTTTCCTTCTAAAAAGGAACCGGTCTGATCCAGTTGCGATTTCCGATTATCTAGCTCTTTCTTGGTCCGCTCTAATTCACTCTTATTTGATAATAAACCGGTCAAAGCATTTTTCAATTCTGCTTCAGATTGAACAATCTTAGCGCGACCTCGTGCAAATTCACTGCGACCATTATCCAATTGTTTTTGGCTAGTTTGTAGTCTTTCTTCAGCTTGCTTTAGCTGTGATTGGGTAGCAGAAATTTCTCCTTCACTTTTAGAAATTTCAGCCTGTCCATTTGACTGAATAGCAGCTAACCGTTTTTCATCATTATCTTCTAAAAGCTTTTCTACCTCTTTTTGATGTTTACTTAATTGTTCTTGATAAGCTTGACTATAATAAGGAAGATTTACCAAATCATCATAGCGTAAACGAGCAATCATATAGGCATCTGAATGAAATGCTGTTTCACTGATTACCCCATACCCTGCTAGTTGACCAGTTCCACTGGCAGCCAGTCCCATGGTCTCATTGTCCCATATTTCTGATGAAGCGACAAAACCAACCACCGTAAAACTGGTCTGAGTCAATACCCTGCCATTCTTGTCTGGTTCTGTCACAACAAACTGGTCACCTAATTGGTAATGTGTTCGCAAAGAAGGCGATAGGGCTATCTGATCCTTATTACTAGGAAATTGACCTTCTAAAAGATGATAGTTTGAGATAGTTCTTGGTGCAGAAAATAAGCGAATGGCTTCCTGCTCTTTCTCTGTAGTCACATCCTTAAAGTAGCCTGCTTCAACTGCGACTCCTTTCAAGGTTCTTAGTTCTTCAAGGTCATCTTGACTGATCCCTAAACCAGATAAAACTGCCAAATCCATTGTTTGATGAGCTACAAGATAGGACTGAGCTGTTTTCTCCATATTGGGAGATGTCACTTTCAAACCTGTCAAGGCTAAAGCACCTAGCATCATCAAACTAAAAATAGATAGGAATCGTCCTTTGGAAGAAATCAAGGACTGTCCCATATCCTTCCAATAGATTTTCTTTTTCATATTTTCTCCAACTAATACTCTAGATCGGTGATATTCTGCGGATGCGAATTTAACTCAACCGAGTACACATGTGCATCTCGCATTTTAATAACTCGATCTGCAATCGGAGCCAAGGCTGCATTGTGCGTTACAATAATGACCGTTGTCCCATCCTTGCGAGACATGTTCTGCAAGATTTGCAAAACATGTTTTCCCGTCTGATAATCCAAAGCACCGGTCGGCTCATCACAAAGTAAGATTTTAGGCTTTTTGGCAACCGCCCGAGCTATAGCAACCCGTTGCTGTTCACCGCCCGAAAGCTGGGCAGGAAAGTTATTCAGTCGGTGTCCTAGCCCCACCTGTTCAAGAATCTCCTCGGCATCTAGAGCATCTTTGACAATCTCTGCTGCTAGTTCAACATTTTCCTTGGCTGTGAGATTGGCTACTAAATTGTAAAACTGGAAAACAAAACCAACATCATCTCTGCGATAATTAGTTAATTCATGACTGGATAATCGAGCAATGTCTATGCCATCAATCCAAACTTCTCCTTCATCATTGCTATCCATCCCACCAAGAATATTAAGCAAGGTAGATTTCCCTGCACCAGATGAACCCAAAATAACAACCAGCTCTCCTTTTTCAATTTCAAAAGAGACATCCTGGTTCGCCACAATGGTTGTCTCACCCATTCGATAATATTTTGAAGACTGTTTGATTTCGATATAAGCCATGGCCTTCTCCTCTCTCCTTAGGTTCATTATACCATAAAAGAGAAGACTCCCCTCTTCTCATCTACCTTATCGTTCTTTCATTGAATTTCAAGATCATTAAATCCCAAGTTGAAAGCCTAGAAAAAAATAGGCTTTAGAAGACGGGACAAGAATCAAATAACGTCCATATAGAAACTATGAAAGTTGGCAATGACGAATCAAGAAGAAAATAAAAAGAGAAGTGAGGACAATATTGGGTAAACAACAAACCCTTCATAAATGTTAAGCTCCCCCTTAAATGCCTGTAGGTAACAAAAAGAGGAGATGATGTGTCCCCTCTTCAATAAAACAAAAGTGTTACAAAGAACTTTCCATAAAATCCAGTCAAATCTGCCAGACGGAAGTATTTCCGTATTAGGCAAGGTGACAATAATCATCTCTTAAAATTATCTCAGTTCAACACGGCTAGTGCTGCTTCGTAGTTTGGTTGTTCGTTAACATTGTCCAAGTATTCGACATAGATGATTTCATTGGCCGCATTTAGGACAAAAACTGCTCTAGCTAGAAGGTTCCATTCCTGCATGAGGACACCATAGGATTTACCAAAAGCGTGATCGTAGTAGTCCGATAGAGTCACCGCATCTTCTAATCCTGCAGCTCCACACCAGCGTTTTTGAGCAAACGGAAGATCGACCGAAACAGTAATGACAACTGTATTGTCACGCTCTGCCAAATCTTGATTGAAGCGACGGGTTTGCGCATCACAAACCCCTGTGTCAATGGAAGGCACAACGCTGATAACCTTTGTTTGCTTGCCAAAATCGTTCAAACTTTTCAGACTCAAATCATTAGCCATTAGGACAAAATCTGGGGCCTTGTCCCCCACCTGCAAACGGGGGCCTACTAAGGTCACTGCTTTTCCAATAAACGTTGTCATATAATTCTCCCTTACAACTTATTTTTTTAATAATCATTGTAAGCGTTTTTGAAAATATTATCCACTAATTTGATTCATTTCTAAAATCCATCAGAAAATAAAAGTCAGTAGCTAACTAAAAAAAGACAGAAATGGGAAAGTGACTATTTCTTAAAAGCTTGAATCTCCAGTCTCATACTCCTCAAACGCAGAGCATTAAGCACTACGGATACGGAACTCAGACTCATTGCTGCACCTGCAAGCATAGGATTTAGCAAAGGACCATCGAAAAGGTATAGTAATCCCATAGCAATAGGTATACCGACAACATTATAGGCAAAGGCCCAAAAAAGATTTTGTTTAATTGTCCGCATGGTTGCTTGACTAAGCTTGATGGCTTTGATGACATCCAACATATCACTATGCATGAGAACTACATCAGCGGATTCAATGGCAATATCCGTGCCCGAACCGATAGCGATGCCTACCTGCGCCTGAGCTAGGGCTGGAGCATCATTGATGCCATCCCCCACCATGGCTACACATTTTCCTTGACTTTGCAAGAGTCGAACTTGATTGGCCTTATCATCAGGTAACACTTGACTAATAACCTGCTCAATCCCTATTTCTTTGGCAATGGCTTGTGCTGTTTTTTTATGATCTCCTGTTAACATAACCACTTTTAAGCCCATAGCTTTTAGGGTCTGTATAGCCTCTTGACTGGTCTTCTTCACTCGGTCAGCGATTGCAATAACCGCCAAGAGTTCCTTATTAGCTGCTAAAAATACTGGCGTCTTAGCTTCTTTTGCAAATTGTTCCGCTACTGCACGACCTTCCCCAAGCTCAATTTCCTGTTCACTCATCAAACGTTCATTCCCCAAGTGAATAGTCTGCTCTGCTATTGTCACTGAAAGACCACGGCCAGCATGTACCTGAAAATTTGTTGCCGCTAGCAAGGCAATAGACTCCTCTTTTGCAGTTTGAAGGAGAGCCTGAGCCAAGGGATGTTCTGAAAACTGTTCGCTACTTGCTGCAAGTTGAAGGACTTGTTCTCGATTTTTATCCGCTAGAAGCTGAATGGCTACCACTTGGGGCTGCCCCTCGGTAATGGTGCCAGTCTTGTCAAAAATAAGGGTGTCCACCTGCTGCAAAGCTTCTATAGCTTGGCTGGATTTGAAGAGTAGCCCGTTTTCTGCTCCCTTTCCCGTACCAACCATGATGGCAGTCGGCGTTGCTAAGCCTAAAGCACAGGGACAGGCAATAACCAGAACAGAAATTGAAATAGTCAGGGAGAATATCCAAGATTCTTGCCCTAGAAAATACCAAGTTAGACCAGATAATAGTGCCAACCCCATAACGATAGGAACAAAGACTGCTGATACTTGGTCAGCAAGTTTGGCGATGGGAGCTTTAGTCCCCTGTGCCTCCTCTACCAAGCGAATAATCTGGGACAAAGTTGTATCACGACCAACCTTGGTTGCCTGCATTTGAATGGCTCCCTGTTGATTAAGAGTAGCACCAAAAACAGTATCTCCTACCATTTTCTTGACCGGTAGACTCTCCCCTGTCAACATGGACTCGTCCACTCTGGTCTGTCCCTCTAGGACTTTGCCATCCACAGGAACCTGCTGACCTGGTCGAACAATCAATCTATCTCCTACTAGGACTTGATCAATCGAAACCTGCATTTCTTGCCCTTCACGTAAAACTTGAGCTGTTTGAGGGATTAGATTCATCAGTTTTTTTATAGCTTCAGAAGTTTGTCCCTTGGATCTAGCTTCAAAGTATTTTCCTAGGGTAATCAAAGTCAATATAACTGCGGCCGATTCAAAATACAAGTCCGGATGCTGACCATGCATAGGTACTTCTCTGCCTGATAGAAGAAAACCAAGCATCAACATCCCTTGAAGAAGAGCTGCACTGGTCCCTGCGGCAATCAGAGAGTCCATATTGGGATGGGCCTGAAAGAGCATTTTAAAGCCTTTTTTGAAAAAACTGCGACCGATATAAAGGACTGGCAAAAGCAAGATCAATTGACTGGTGGTATAGAATAAAGGCTGATGGAGCCAAATTGGCAAAGGAAGTCCACCAAACGGCAACATAGGTCCCATAGATATATAAAGCAAAGGAAGAGTAAATAAGGCTGACCAGATAAATTGATTCCACAGAATTTCTTGCTTAGTCAGCTTTTTTTTCATTTCTTTCTCTCTCTCTGATGCTTGCCAGACCAGTTTATAACCTGCTTTTTTGACAGCAGCCTCTAAACTAGCTAGATTTTGCTGGTCTCGATCGTAACGGATTCTTACTTTTTCTGTAACCAAATGAACATTGACTTCTTCTACACCTTCTAATTTTCTAAGGGTCTTTTCTACCATCATGGCACAGGAAGCACAGGTCATTCCTTCTATCAGATAGGTTTCTGTCACCAAGTTATCAACTAAACGGTAGCCTACCTTTTCAACCGTCTGGCTAATGTCTTCAAAACTTAGGAGTTCTGCATCGTAGGTAAGAGTCAATTTCTCAGTGGCTATATTCACACCAACCTGCTCCACCCCTGTTAACTTCCCTACAGCTTTCTCTACTGTCATAGCGCAGGAAGCACAAGTCATTCCTTCAACTGAGTAGCTTGCTTTCTTCATTTTAAACTCCTTTGACTACATTTGTAATCATATCGTACACATTTTGACTACATTTGTAAATGATTTTGATTAAAAAATGGGAATGAATCCGATCCCAATAATTGCCCCCAAAAAATGCAATACTGAGAAGCAAGATAGTAAAATGTAAAAAGCGAACAGATTGGAATTCAGTTTGATAAACATTCCAAATTTGTTCGCTTTCTGAATTACTTTATTAGCTGATTAGGTTCAATTTCTAAACTGAAACTCTTTTGCTCCCAATCTATTTACTCACAAAAGAAGAATGATTCAATCTTTGTCAGATTTTTTACGATTGAGGAAAATGACTACTAGGATACCTACCACTCCTAGAGCAATTAAGAGTATGCTGACCTGCTCACCCGTGCTTGGAAGAATGGATTTTCCTTTTTTAGTCGTAGCACTCACTTTCTTATTTGATGAAGGAACACTTGTTCCTGCACCAATACTAGACGAAGTTGTTACTCCTCCTTTGTCTGAGCTCACTATAGTAGACTGGTTTGTACTCGTACCAGTGCTTGTAGATGACACTGTAGTACTTGATGATTCTACACTGGATGATGGCACCGTACTGGATGATGATTCTGCGCTAGACGATGATTCTGTACTAGATGATGGAGTAGTCGCTGACTCAATTTTAGCTTTCATCTCAGCTTCTACTGCTTTTAACTGTTTAAAAATTTCATCTGCCCGTACCAAGGTATCTGCTGTAATGCTTCCTGCCTGCGCAAGAGCTGCCTCATCAGATAAACCTGCATACTGGGTATCTAAAGCCGCTTGTTGAGCAATCCATTCCTTTTCAAGAGCAATCCACTTTTCTTGAATAGATTTGCCAAATAACTCTGGGTGAGCCATTGCCATCTTATCAATATTCTGAACAGTCCAGTACCAAGAAGTTGTGTCATAAGTCGCCGTACGCGGTTTAAAAGCTTCGTGAGTATCTGTTACAATGCCATAGAAAGGTACATAAGGAGTATTCCGAGTCTGACCTAACCCTAGCCATACAATGCCACCAAAGGCTGATGGTAAGCTGTCTTTTATTTGGTAGACATGGGCATTGATGACGTTCTCATTACCAAGAGCGTACTTGTAGGTTGCATCTGCTGCTTGATCATTTTCCCCATTATCGCCTTGTTTTTTCTTCCCGACTTCATCATCTGGACGAAATTGAGGAAGATGCTCAAAGCGATTGCGTTGCAAGACAAAAACATCCTGTAGACCAAAGCGACGACTTGGATCTGTCGGCTGACGCAGTAAGTCATAGACTGCATCGCCATAGGTTACTGGAGTTTGTGGATCCAGCAGTGTGATACCAGCATACGTCCTAGAACGATCTCCTTCTGCATAAGTTTCGGGTCCATAGGACTTGGCGATGTGGAATTGACCATCTACGGTAGCGTAGCTATCAGCTTGCTTAGCTACTTCTTCCACTTTAGATGAAGCAATCACATTTTCCTTATCTGCTAGATTAACATGACCTAAATAGTAAGTGTTAGCAAAAACAGCATACTTGTCTTCTGGGAATTTGATGGCAACATATTGGTGACCTGACAAAATTTCCATATACCAGACTTCGTTCTTATCGGCGATCACAACAATATTACCTTCCGCTGAACCTTTTTCATCGATTGTCTTAGCAATCAATTCAATTCCTTCACGAGCGGTTGAAACACGAGGCAGCACATAGTCAACTAAAATGGACTCTCCTAATCCCCCAGATTTTACAAGTGGATCCACAGCCAACACTTTTTTATTTGGAATGGCTGTCACAGTAGCTGACATAGAGACACCTTTTTCATTAAAGCCATGTGCACCAAAATTACCGTTGGAACCATCACCACGCGCCGCATCAGGTGTTGATGTATATTTAAATTCATTTGCCAAATGTGGTGCAGTAAAACCAAATGCCTCATCCGTTAACATCTCACCTTCTGCGTAGGTTTTTGCTGGGACAACAATATAGTTTTTATTGTGCGCCCCGTTATCCGGTGAATATGGATAATCCTCCGTCCTACCATAAAGGACAGAACCGTCTGTTGTCAATCCTTTCCCAATGATAAAGCCCGCACAGGCTTGGACAATCTGGGTAGGGAATAGGCAAACCAACATCAGAAATGTTGCAATGCGAATAAAAGTCTTTTTCATAGACTTCTCCTTTCCTATAGTGTGTTTACCCATTTACACCTACATTGTAACTCAAAAACACTTGCTATGCAAGTGCTTTCAAAAATATTTTATTTCGTTTTTTGAGCTAGCATGGTCACAAAACGCATTTTGAGAAAATTCCCATTTTCATCCCGTCTATGAAGGTGACCAAAATTTTCATTGTATTTGATGAATTTCCAATCACGATAGTACTCTTTCAGCTCGCCTGTTCCAAAAGTAAAAGAAAAATCCACGGGACAAGGTGCATCCTCTGTATCCATGGCTGCCACAATCAGATTATAACCACCACTTCGTGTTTGCTCCTGCATATTCTGGATAATAGCTGGTACCTGGCCACGCTCTAAGGACATGAAAACGACCGTTGAAATAATCCAGTCATAATCTTGCTCTAAACTAGCGGAGTTAATATCATAGAAACCGACCTGCAAATCCAAATCTTCCAACTCTTTAACCTGTAAGAGTGTCTGAATGCTTGACTCATCTTTATCCACAGCTGTCACATCAAAACCACGCTGAGCAAGATAGAGACTGTTACGACCACGTCCACAGCCCAGGTCCAATACCTTACAAGGCTCAATAATATTCAAGGCCTCCAAGACTTCCGAATGCGTACGAGTATAGTCATACTTCTTGGCAAAATAATCCTCCGGACTACAGAAAAATTCTAAGAAAAACTCTGTATCCTCTGTCAACAATGTCACACGGTGCCAAACCTGAGGTTCTATCATTGGAATATCATCTGTTGAGACATAGACAAACTCGCCTAAGACTTCATTAGCATTAGACATTAACTCAAACTTAATCCGTCCATTCAAAACCCTAATTTTTGCCCAAGTACCAACTTTAGTATTGTGCTTGGTCAAAAAATGTTGGGGAACCGTTTCTTGATTCCAAACCGGCATTCGTCTATAAGGGACTAAAACTGTCATACTGGCTCCAATCTATTATTTATTCATTATTTTATAGTTAAATTCATGAACTATTATTTTTAAGCTTCTTTACAGTGAGTAACTTCAAAACCAGAAACAATCATTTTGTTATCTTGAATATAACAAATTAGTCTATTTCGCCAATGCGATAACACTATTTTTAAAACCTATGTTCCTTTAGCCTCTGCTATGTTATCTAAGTCTGTTCGCTCTATCCAAACATGTTTCAATCTAAAACGAGTAAAATATATTAAACTTGCTCGTCTAATTTCTTGATTTATTTCTAAGCTTTTTGAGTCAATAAACCTGACACATCAGAACCCCAAGTCTTTTTTACAGACCTGTATGTGACACTGCCCAGAAATTCGCTTTCTCTTCTTAATCAAACCCAACTGTTACCGTACTTCATCTTCTCGTCTCATTTTTAACACAAAGAAAAATCTTTGTCAAATATTACATAGACAGAGTTTTTTTGAATCAGAACATTTATCTTCATCTAAAAAGAAAACCATCTCCAACTTCTTTTAGTTTTATCTACTATTGATGGATTTCATCGTTCGCTTGATGTCCCGGTCCTGTTCACGACGTTTGATGGACTCTCGCTTGTCATAATCGTGTTTACCTTTAGCAAGGCCAATTAAGATCTTAGCAAAACCATCCTTGATGTAAACTTTGAGAGGAACAAGGGTCATCCCTGTCCCCTTAACCTCATTACCTAGTGATTCAATCTGCTTCTTCCGCAAGAGGAGCTTTCGAGTCCGAGTCGGTTCTTGATTCCAGATGTTTCCCTCATCGTAGGGAGCGATATGGACATTGACCAACCAAGCTTCACCATTCTTTATCTGAGCAAAACCATCTTTAAGGTTGATTCGTCCTGCACGAATGGATTTGATTTCCGTTCCTGTCAACACTATCCCCGCTTCTACCGTATCCACAATGGTATAGTCGTGACGAGCTTTTTTATTCTGTGCAATCACATTGCCCTCACCCTTAGCCATGTCTACCTCCTTGTCTTCCTATTCTTTTTCACAATTTCCTTGTAAAATGGTTTCTTTTTCCTAGCTGACTTTCCGCTCTTAGACTTGTAGTCTTTTGCTGACTTATGACGAGAGCTATCGCGATCACTAGCTTCTTTCTTGCGGTTCTTCCCCCGTCCTCTCCCTGACCGATCATCACGATCACGGTTGGAATGCCCAGTTGCCCTCCGCTTAGCTTTTGAGGCTTTTTCGATACTATCCAACTCAGACGGAACGTGAGCAAAATCAATCTCTCCAGTCATCTTATCCGCCCGCATAAGCTTGATACGAATCGGCTGACCAACACGGAAGACACGACCCGACTTCTCACCCTGCAAGGTCAAGGTTCGCTCATGAAACTGGTAGTATTCACTAAGATTGGTGATATGAATCAGTCCTTCAACTGTATTTGTTAATTCGACAAAAAGACCAAATTTAACCACACTTGATACGACACCATCGAATTCCTGACCGACAAATTCCTGCATAAACTCAGCTTTTTTCATTGCTTCAACTTCTCGTTCAGCATCAATAGCACGACGTTCCAAACTTGAAGACGATTTAGCCAACTCAGGAATGACCTGTTCAAAATGCTCAGCCTTCTCCGCAGGATTTTGTCCATATTCTCGCACCATACGGTGAACCAATAAGTCTGGATAACGGCGAATGGGACTAGTGAAGTGAGTGTAAAACGCTGCTCCCAAACCATAGTGACCGTGGTTGTGTTCCGAATAACGTGCCTGCTGCATGGAACGGAGCAACATCATGTTCAGCACATCCGCATAAGGTTCGTCTTTGACTCGCTCCATCAACTCCTGAAGAGTCTCCCGACTAATCGAATTAGCTGTCCCGTAAACAGCCAAGCCAAAACTGGTTGCATAGTCAATGAACTTCTGCAATTTATCCGACTTAGGCTCCTCATGAATCCGATAAATGAAAGGAAGATTCAACTGAGCAAAGTGCTCGGCAACGCATTCGTTAGCTGCTAACATGAAAGACTCAATCATTCGCTCGGCAATTCCACGCTGACGAAGCTGAATATCGACAGGTAACCCTTCCTTATTGACAATAATTTTGGCTTCTGCTGTATCAAAATTAAGGGCACCGCGCTTGTAGCGCATCGTTTCCAATGTCCCATGAAGTTTAACCATAAGTTCCACACTCGGTGCGATAGCCTTATATTTGGTTAACTTTTCCCTATCCCCTGCAATCATGTCATTAACATCCGAGTAGGTCATGCGAAAGCTCGTCTTGATAACTGACTGACCGATCCAGTGCTTCACAATCTTACCTTTACGGTCGATTTCCATAATGGCAGATTGGGTTAAGCGATCTACATTTGGATTGAGTGAGCAGATTCCATTTGACAGGCGCTCTGGCAACATAGGTACCACTCGGTCAGTCACATAGACAGAAGTCCCTCGCTTGATGGCTTCTTGATCCAGAGCAGATCCCTCGGTCACATAATAGCTGACATCAGCAATATGGACACCTAATTCCATATTACCATTCTTGAGTTGCTTGATATGAACTGCATCGTCCAAATCTTTAGCATCTGCACCATCAATGGTAAAAATCACCTCATCACGCAGGTCCAAACGCCCCACAAAGTCCGATTCTGATGGACATTCTGGCACACGATCTGCCTCTGCTAATACCTCATCTGGAAACTCAGAGACAATATCCATAGATTCCAAAACTTCCAGCACGTCAATTCCTACATCGTCCTTGTGCCCTACCACATCACGAATGGTTGCTACAAAATAATCTCGTTTTTTGCTTGGATAAGCTTCAATGTCAACCTTTAGGATTTCTGTTCCGGTCAATACCAGAGGTGACTTCCTAATATAGATCTTCTGGGTAATCTTTTGGTTTTTAGACTTGATATAGCCAGCATATTCAGGCTTATCCTCATCGAAGATGATTAGCCCCACCGCTGTTTTCAAGCTGTGCTCCAGAATATCAATAACCTCCGCTTCCGCAGCTGTCCCTTTGAGCCGATCAGCTACCTTCTTAATAGCAATTTCCACTCGGTCACCCTCAATGGCAAAATGGACATCATCGCGGCTAATAAAGAGATCATCTTCCTCCTCATCAATCGTCACAAATCCAAATCCTGATTTATGTGCACGGAAAATCCCCTGCAAGGTCACCTGATTTTTCACTCTTTTTGGCATCGGCAAAGCAATCCGACCTGCATTGTCAAAGATCAACTTACGGTGGCCTTCCATGCTGGAAACCAGCTTAACCAAACCGGTAAAATCCTTTGCGGAACTAGCACCGAACTGATCAGCTAGCTGACCCATGGTCACTGGACCAACTTCTTTGATATAGTTAATAATTTCGTTTTTCATGATACCTTTACTAAAAAAATAGACCAAGAACAAGTCCCAGTCTGATTTATCTACTTACTTGAAATGATAACAAGTGCGAGCGCATCCAACATCCAAAGGAAAATAAGGATAGCTGTAATACGCTGCATAACCGCCTCAAAACCACGTGCCTTTGTCCGCTCAAACAAAGCACCACTAGAAGAGTCAAAGACATTGCTAGACTGGTTTTTAGCTGGTTGGATAAAGATCACTGCAATCAAAATAACAGATAAAATCAACAGAATTGTTAATAATGCTTGATACATATTTTTTTCACTTTCTACAATAACTTCTGACATTATACCATAAAAACTATTTAGATTCAAGGTGAAGAGTCACTTTTCTCTCTTTTGGACAGTATTTTAGCACCTCAATCTTCTGTGGATGGGTCTTAGCATTTTTACTAGTCAAGTAATTCTTACTACCACATTCTGAACATTGTAAATTGATTTTAACTCTCACTAAATATCCCTTACTTTCAAGTAGTTTCTAAAATTGATCAAGGACCAGATAAGATTGAACAAGACTAGGCCGCTAGATAGATAAAATACCCAGTTGTAGCCCATGTGAGCAGCCACCGCTGACCCCATCATTGGTCCCACAACAGAGCCTAGATTGTTAAAAAGTTGATTGTAGGAAAAAATTCTTGAGATACCTTCCCTAGGAGTCAACTTCGTTAGAAGCGAATTGACAGAAGGCAAAAGGGCGCCTGTTCCAAAACCATACAGAAAACGAAGCAAACCCAACTGAAAAGGACTAGTCGCAAAAGCACAGAAAACGTTGATTAAAAGACTATAGGCTAAAGCCAGCAACAAAAGTCGGTGATTGCCAATTCGATCCCCAATTTTCCCCAAATGCCCCGATGTCACCAAGGATGCCATCCCCGGCAAAGAAATAATGAAGCCTGCTACAAAGAGTAGATTATCCGTTTGTCCCAGATGCCGAACATAGAGAGTCAGAATAGGTACAACTGCCTGAGCAGCCGCAATAATAATCATGGAAGTGATAAAAAGACCAACCAACATTTGTCGGTCTCTCACTTGCACCAAAACTTCCCGAATGGACATCGCCTCACCTTTTTTGACCGGAACAAAGTCCTCTCGGATATAGAAAATTGTCAGAATAACCACTAGGGCGTAAAGAAGACCAACCAGCAAGAATACCGTATGAACCCCAAACATCTCTGCTAAGATACCACCAAGAGTCGGTCCGATTAAGTTTCCGGCAACGGCTCCCGTTGATAAGGTGCCAAGAGCATAGCCCGTCTTTTCCTTAGGAACCTGACTAGCAATTAAGGCTGTTGCATTTGGAATGTAACCTGTAAAAACACCATTTAAAACACGCAGGACGATCAACCAGAAAACGTTAGGTACAAAAGCCATCCCCCCCATAGTAAAAATCATAGCAAAAGCTGCCCGCACCATCATGGGTTTACGTCCATAACGATCCGCTAAACTCCCCCAGATAGGTGCCATCAGAGCCGCTGCCAAGGCATTAGCCGACACAGCCAGACCAGCATAGTACTCCACTTGTCCCGGCGCCACCTTCAGTTCTTCCACAAAAACCGAAATAAAAGGCATCACCAAGGTAAAACTAGTTCCTGTCAGGAAATTTCCTAACCAGGCTATCTTCAAGTTCTGCTTCCAATACCTACTACCGTCATCCATCCTTTAACCCCTCCAAAAGACCTTGAACCTGCATCAAAGTCTTCTCAATTACTCCACTATTATCAATAACCACCGGAGCTTTCGCTCGTTTTTCATCCAAAGAAAGCTGAGCTGCCAGCCGATGTTCCGCATCTTGAACGGAAAACCCGTTGCGCTTCATGAGTCTGTCCAATTGCTGCGCTTTATCGACATAAACTAGCCAGATTTCATCTACTTCCCCGCTATAATCTGCCTCGTAGAGCAGGGGAATATCCATGAAAATTATCTCCTCTTTCTGCTTCAGTTCATCTCGTCTCTTTAAAAGCTCCTGACGAATAATCCGATCCTGCAACTTAGATAAACGAAGCCGAAAACTGCTATCTGCAAAAACAGCCTGCCCCAATTTTTCTCTGTCTATATTTCCATCTGCGGATAAGATCTTTTCACCAAATTCAGCCAGTAAGACCTGATAAAGCTTGCCACCTTTGGCTTGCAATTCATGCACCACCGCATCAGCATCAATAACTATGTATCCATTTTCTCGCAGATAGGCCGACACAGTTGACTTTCCTGAGGCGATACCGCCTGTCACTCCGATGACTCTAACCATCTAACACCTGACACCGAGGACAGAAATGCGTACCCCGACCGCCCAACTGGATTTTAACGATCTTCTCTTGGCAGCAAGGACAAGCCTGTCCTGTCTTTCCATATACTTGTAAATAATCCTGCATACTTCCATCCATCCCCAAGGCATTCTTATAAGTTCGGATCGTTGATCCACCTTTTTCAATCCCCAGTTGCAATACCTCAATAGTAGCCTGGCGAAGAGCAGTTATCTGATTTGCTGATAGACTGTGACTGACTTGAGCAGGATGAACTTGCGCTCTGAATAAAACCTCATCAGCATAAATATTTCCCAAGCCTGCTACCAAGGACTGGTCCAAGAGATGAGACTTGATAGACTTTTTGGATCTGGCTAATTTTGCAGTAAATTCTGCTAAATGAAAATCTTCTTCTGTTGGTTCAGGACCGATTTTTCGACTAGCGAAATAAGCAGATAAATTCTTTTCCTGTAATAATTCCATGGTACCAAACTTACGGACATCCTGATAGACCAAAGTAGAATCATCAGTAAAAGTAAAAAAAGCATGAAAGTGCTTGTTTATCGGCACCTGTTTTTGAAAGAAATTATACTTGCCTTCCATACGCAAGTGAGAAATCAATACAAAGTCTGTCAGATAAATCAAAAGATATTTGCCGCGACGCTGCACATCTATAATCACCTGACCAACCAAATCTTGACAAAAACGATCTACTCCTGTTTTCACCATGGGAGCATAAATGACCTCAACTTTTTGGATAGTCTTCCCCTTAACCAATCTATTCAAACCTCGACGAACTGTCTCAACTTCAGGAAGTTCGGGCAATTTATGATACCAAGAGCGTAAAAAGCGACTGAAATCAGGAGAGCAACACTCGGTGCTTCACACACGAAGAGCTCTGTCTATTTTCCGAGCTTTTAGCTCGGGTTCCAGCACGCAAACACTCTACCTTTCTAAGTAAAATTACAAGATAAAAGAAAAATGGTAACCCTACCGACAGTGAAAAAGTACCTAAGGTAATGGTCACCCCTTTTCAAAGAGTCGTAGGCATGTTCAACACTGACTACTTAATCTGATTTTGCCAGAAAAGCAAGCCCCGCTATTCTTTGTCTACTACCAAATTTCGAACATAGTGAACGGTACGGCTAACTTCTTTAAAACCGTTTTTTATATGAAAAGCCTGACTGATTACATTATCAATATCCGCATCAGAAGCAAGCTGGCTTGCCCCCATCGTTCGTGCCCATTTTTCCGCAAAAATCAGCAATTGACCAGCAATACCTCGTTGGCGATAATCCGGACGAACCCAAATTCCCTCCAGATAGGCAACAGGACTAGAACAACACCCTTCAACGTATTCTGAACGAAGTGATAAACTAACCCAAGCTATGGCTTTTTTCTCCCCATCATAATAGAGAAACTCATTTGGAAAGGCGCCAGCCCTGAACTGCTCTAGTAAGTTTATTTCTTTTTTCTGCCATACCTGACTTGCAAAGCTACTCCATATGCAAACATCTTCTTTCGTCACAGGTTTTATCATCAATTCCCCCCACAACGCAGTAAAAACCTTGCGGCTTCCCTGACGAATATAGATTCCTATTAAATTTAAGTAAAATAGAAGTTTTCGATGACTTGGATCGAGTTTGATTCGCTAAAGCTGATGCCTTTAAAAAAACTACTCAAATTTACAAAAATTCCTATAAAAAGTCCTTAGGCAACTCAGTATCAGAACCTAGCTCTCGTATTCCTCTTAATACTCCTTCTCATTATAGCCAAAGTCGGCCAGATCTAACTTCTTATCACGCCAGTTTTTTTTGACCTTGACCCAGGTTTCCAAAAAGACCTTATCACCTAGCATCAGTTCGATGTCACGACGAGCCATAGAGCCAATCTTCTTGAGCATAGCACCTTGCTTACCGATGATAATGCCCTTTTGACTATCACGCTCCACCATGATAGTCGCTCGAATATGTACCTTGTCTGTAAACTCATCACGTTTCATAGACTCAATCACCACCGCTACTGAATGCGGAATCTCTTCACGGGTCAGATGCAGAACCTTTTCTCGAATCATCTCAGATACTAAGAAACGCTCCGGATGGTCTGTGATTTGATCTGCTGGGAAATACTGGAACCCTTCGTCTAGATTTTCCTTGAGAATCTCCATGAGACGGTTAACATTGTTGCCCTGAGTCGCAGAGATTGGCACAATCTCCTTGAAATCCATCTGATGACGAAAGTCCTCAATCTGCTCTAGAAGCTGGTCTGGGTGTACTTTATCAATCTTGTTGACCACCAAAATGACTGGAACGTTTGCTTGTTTGAGTCGCTCCATAATCATATCATCACCTTTGCCTCGCTTTTCATCAGCTGGCACCATAAAGAGGACCGTATCCACCTCACGCAGAGTGCTGTAGGCAGATTCCACCATGAAATCGCCCAAGGCTGTCTTGGGCTTGTGAATGCCCGGCGTATCAATGAAAACAATCTGCTCCTCATCGGTTGTATAGATCCCCATAATCTTATTCCGAGTTGTCTGAGCTTTATCGCTCATAATGGCAATTTTTTGCCCCATCACATAGTTTAGGAAGGTCGACTTCCCTACATTTGGACGACCTAAAATCGCCACAAAACCTGACCGAAATGTCATGTATTCTCCTTAAAAGTTCTAAAAAATAAGGTTCCAAATCTTAGGCAAGAAGATAATAAGCCCTGTTAAAAGAGCAAAACCTGAGATAAATAGAACCGCCCCTGCTGCCATATCTTTAGCATTTTTAGCCAGCATGGAAAAATGATAACCCGATGCCAAATCCACCACATTTTCAATAGCTGAATTGACAATTTCAAAAGCGATCACCAAACTGATGCTAAGTAATAAAAAGAGCCACTCCGTTACCGTTACTTGAAAAACAACCCCTGCCAGCACCACAAGGATGGCCGAGACTAGATGCTTCTTCATATTGCGCTCTTCTTTGAAAGCAGTTAACAAACCCGTTACCGCAAACTCAAGACTAGCAATCAATTCCCTGTTTTTCCACCGATTTTTTGTATTATTCTCGTGTAAGTCCATAAGCAGTCAAAATTTCTTCTTGTAAACCAAACATTTCCGCCTCTTCTTCCGGCGTATAATGATCGTAGCCATTGATATGTAGAAAACCATGAACAGCCAAAAAGCCCATTTCACGCTCATAACTATGACCGTAATCTTCTGACTGTTCCCGTGCCTTATCAATGGAGATATACAATTCACCGATATAAGCATCAAAGTCTTCCATCATCTCTGCCAACTCAGGATTATCCAATAAATCTTCTTCGTTAAATACAATCAAAGATTCAGGCTTGTACTCCAGACTGACGACATCAGTGGGACGATCAATCCCCCTATACTTGAGATTCACCTCGTGGACACGGGCATTATCAACAAAAGTCACAGCCATTTCCTTATTCTGCTTGCCAATTTTTTCGGCCGCAAACTGGAGCAAATCCGTAATTTGCTCTTGCATTTGAGCAGAAACCTGCCCTGTTTCATCAATCATTTCAATATACATCGTCTCACGTTCCTTTTACGACTCCATTATATCATAAATCCTATCCATGAGGAGGTTTTAGTGATATAATATCCTTAAACCATCCTATTAAAGGAATCGAATATGTTGCAAACACCAAAACACATCACCGCAATTATTGAGTCACATCTGGATCAGATGACACGGCTCGAAAAACATATCGGTAGCTATTTCACGCAACTGGATCCTGCGACGGCCGATCTAAGCTTGGAAACTACGATAAAAAATCTCCACATTTCCCCATCTGCTCTTACTCGTTTCGCTAAAAAATGTGGTTTTTCTGGCTATCGAGAATTTGTCTTTGCTTTTCAAAATAACCAGCAATATCTAGAAAAACATTTTGAAAAATTACAGCGTAGCCTAACAAAGAAGGTTCTCGTTGATTATGAAGAAATCCTAACTTCAACCAATAATTTAGTGGATGAGGAGAAACTTGAGGAAATCGCTAAGCTAATAGATGCCAGCAAAAGAGTGTACTTCTACGGCATCGGAAGTTCTGGGCTGGTTGCCATAGAAATCAAATCTCGGTTTATGCGTTTAGGTGTGGTATGCGATGCTATCACGGACAAAAACAATCTCATTTGGACAACGAATATTTTGGACGCAACTTGTTTGGTCATTGGACTTTCCTTATCCGGGCAAACAGAAGAAGTCATGGAACACTTACATTTAGCTACTCAAAAAGGCATCCCAACAGCCCTGCTAACTACCAGATGCTTTTCCCATCCCCCCTTTGATCAAATCATCCCTGTTGCTTCTGTCAGGCATCTGAACTATGGCAACCGAATTTCTCCACAAATTCCTCTCCTCATTATGCTAGATGTTATTTATGCATACTTTTTGGCTATTGACAAGGAAAGGAAAGAGAATATTTTCAAACAAACAATTAAAGAGTAACTTATATAAAGTAGTAAGAAATTAGAAACTAAAAAATTTAAATCGTGGCCTTGCTCCTCACTCCAAGAGGGATGAGGCCCTTTAACTTTTCTCCAGCAGTTTTGAGACTTCTTTTAAGCATGGAAAAACTCCCCTCATCGTTTCTGGTGAAATAGTTTGATCTATTCACTGTCCACTATAAAGGGAGTATATTAGAAAGCCATAGTTGTTCGCTTTTTATCATTGTATTCTGACATCGCTCTAAATTTGGTCTAAAAAGGAGATTAGGATCTGTGCCGAACGTTTACCTGCTTGAATGATGAACTCATCAAACGTTATATTAGCATCTCCTTGGGCAGTATCGCTCATGGCTCGGATGACTAAGAATGGTTTGCCTGCATTGATAGCGGCTTGAGCAATCGCTGCTCCTTCCATTTCCACAGCAAGAACCTCTGGAAAGTGTTCCTTGATGATTGCAATCTTGTCCTGACCTGCTATAAAGCTATCACCTGTCACAATCAGACCTACATGACTAGCCATTTCCTGCTCTTCCAATACGGATCTTAGTTGCTTCAACAAGGTTTGATCTGCCGGAAAATACAATTCCTGCCCCGCCATTTGTCCATAGGCATAACCAAAGGCTGTCACATCGACATCGTGGTAAGCTAATTGGTCTGCCACAACAACATCTCCAACAGCAATGCCCTCAGCGACTGCACCTGCCGAACCTGTATTGACGATGATATCTACCGCAAAACGATCGACCAAAATTGCGACAGACATGGCGGACATGACCTTCCCAATCCCTGATTGAACAAGAACAACCTCGTGTTGACCGATACGTCCCTGATAGTAGGTCCGACCTAAAACTTCAGTCTCAATTCCCTCTTGAAGATGGTCAAGTAAAATCTTCAATTCTTGAGGCATGGCTGCGATTATTCCAAACTTCATCTTCTCTCCTAAATAAATAATACTGCCAAAATAAATACAATCAGCAAGAGTATAACCCAAAAGAGGATTTTATTGACCTTACTACGAAATTCTTCGCGTTTGATGGTTTCGATACGGCGACTTTTTACCACCGTGGGGGTGACTGGAATACGGATAGTCTGCCCTTCCTCATAACCCTGATAATCCTCTTCGAGATAGGGTTCAAATACAGAGTCATCCATTGGGACGTCTTGATTGGGACGGTAATGCCCAAACATAAATCCATCAGAATACTGCTTCTTTTTCACTTTCTCTAAAATATCATCTGTTAACAAGGGCTTCCCCATGCTTTAACCTACTTTCTCATGAGTTGTAAATATTGAACAGCCATAATAGTCTTGGCATCACAAATATCTCCACTTGCTACTAAACTCAAGGCTTCTTCCAAGGTTACCTCGTAGAGTTCAATAACCTCGTCTTCATCCATAGGACGAGGGTTCTCAACCTTTATCAGATTGTCAGCTAGGTAGAGACGGATACGCTCATTACAAAAACCAATGGCCGAATAAAAATCTGCCAGTAAGGTTAGTTTATCACTGCTGTACCCAGTTTCCTCTTCCAATTCGCGCAGAGCTGCATCTTCCAATGTATCCTCTTCTCCCAGTTCCAACTTACCGGCTGGAATTTCGTAGATGGTACGCTCAATTGCCTTACGGTATTGTTTAACTAAAATCATCTTACCATCTGATGTCAAAGCTAAAACACAAACTGCTCCCTTATGGAAAACCAATTCCCGCTTACCAGTTTTACCATCTGGTAATTGGACATCATCAACTACGACATCAAAGATATGTCCCTTGAAAATCTCTTTCCGATTAATGGTTTTTTCTTCAAATTTCATATAGCTACCTATTTTTTATCTGGATGGAAAGGAAAACGTGTTGCATATCCTTCTTTATTTTCTTGGCGACTACGACCAATACCGATTGCATCTTTAGGAATATCCTTTGTGATCACAGAGCCAGCAGCCAGCAGAGCATTATCGTTAATTGTTACCGGTGCAATGATGGTTGAATTTGAGCCAACAAAGGCATTGTCTCCTACTCTGGTCTTAAACTTATTTTTTCCATCATAGTTCACAGTGATGGTACCAGCTCCCACATTGACATTTCTTCCAATGGTCGCATTTCCAAGATAGGTCAAATGCCCTGACTTAGTTCCTTCTCCAAGCGTAGAAGCCTTGACTTCCACAAAATTACCGACATGAACCCCTTTTTTCAATAGGCTATCTGGACGGATATGAGCGTATGGTCCAACTGTTACACCTTCATCAATGATGGATTCTTCAATGTCTGAATTGCTAATCACAACATCTGCTGCAATTTTAGAGTCGCGGATACGAGTTCCGTTTGTCAAAACAGTGCGCTCTCCTATGCTAGTCCTGCCTTTCAGTACAACATTGGCTTCAATAACTACCTCTGCACCAATTTCAACATCAATGTCGATATAAGTTGCTTCTGGATTGATAAATGTAACACCATTGACCATATGTTTTTCATTGATCCGTTTACGCATCACCGCTTCAGCTTTTGCAAGAGCAGTACGGTCATTGACGCCTAGACTTTCGTCAAAATCTCGCAACACATAAGCCCCCACTTTTTCTCCCGCCTGACGGAAGATTGCAATCACATCTGTCAGATAGTATTCGCCTTGAGCGTTGTCCGTATTGATGTCCTTTAAGGCTTCAAAGAGGCGTTTATTATCAAAGAGATAGGTACCAGTATTGATTTCCCTGACTTGTTTTTCAAAATCGTTAGCATCCTTTTGCTCAACAATTTTTTGTACCTCACCATCTGCATTTCGGATAATTCGACCATAGCCAAAAGGATCATCTGCCTGAGCAGTCAAAATGGTCGCCACATTTTTATGGCTAACATGGAAACTAATAAGATTTTTCAAACTTTCACCTGTAATCAGCGGTGTATCACCTGCGATTACCAAGGTTTGTCCTTCTAACCCTGCCAATTCCGGCTCAGCCATCATTACTGCATGACCTGTTCCCAACTGCTCAGACTGGAATGCACATTCCGAGCTACCTTCTAAAACTGCCTGAACCAATTCAGCCTTATGACCAACAATAGTCACTGTCTTAGCTGGCTCCACAGCATCTACAGCACGCTTAACGTGCTCCAGCATAGTGATACCTGCTACCTTGTGTAAGACCTTTGGCAAGTCAGATTTCATGCGAGTTCCCTTCCCCGCTGCTAGGATAATGGCATAATTATTACTCATAAATATCTCTCTTTTCAATCTTATCACCTCATTATAGCAAATTTTAGGATTTTTGGAAAATAGCAGAACAAAGAGCTGATGTTGTAAACAAAAAGGAGAGTCTAAACTCTCCAGATTGAAAGATTTATCTTCCGCTTCGTATGTATTTGTGTGGTTGCTCCTCAACCATACAATCCATCTATTTCAAACTCCAACCACCATCAATAGAAATAATCTGCCCTTGCATAGACGAGAATTTTCCCGTAGCTAGCATAAAGGTCAACTCTGCAATTTCTTCTGGCTGTGTCCAGCGTCCGATAGGAGTCTGAGCTGCTACCCAATCAGCCAGGCCTCCTGGTTCAAAGTCGGCCTGGGTCATCCCTGTCTGAACAGCACCTGGGGCAATGCCGAAGACTTGAATACCTGATTTGGCATAGTCAAGGGCGAGCTGCTTGGTAAAGCCTGCTAGAGCATGCTTGGAAGCTGTATAGGCTGAACCTCCTCCACCTGCTAAACTAGAAGCAATAGAGCACATATTGATTATCATGCCCGACTTGTTTTCTACCATTTGGCGCAGATAGGGACTGGTCAATCTGGTTACTGAGAAAAAATTGACTGCAAAGATATGTTCCAATTCTGCCTCTTCTATCTCTAAGTGAGGACGATAATCATCCAGAACACCTGCGGTATTACAGAGGACATCAACTGTCTGGCACCATGAAAAAACCGGAGATAGATCATCTGTCAGGTCAATTTGTAAAAAATGAAAATCACCAGTTAAATCAGGCTTGCTGGTCCGATCCAGTCCGTAAACACGCCAGCCATTTTCCAAAAAAATCCGAGCCTGCGCAAGACCTATGCCGCTGGATACACCTGTGACAAGGACTCTCTTAGTCATGAACTTCTACCCAGTCAGTTGCTAGCACATCACAAGGTGTCGGACTCCACATAGAAAATCCCTCGCCTTCACCTGTTACATTGATAAGAAAATAGGGTGTGGCCACTAGTTTTTGACCATCAACTTCAATAGTGTCAAAGAGTTGGACATAGTTCTCTGCTCCACCCCATCCAGTACGTACATATTTCTTTTTTGCCTTTAAACCCGGTAAAATCTCTTCAAATGTCATGATTTTCTCCTTTATTGCCTATAAACGTTGATTTAAGAAGGTTTCTTGAACCTTATAATGAGTTGTTGCTATCGTTATGGACTTACAATATTTTCAATAGGAAATGCCCTCTTTTTTGATATATCCCATCGTACCTTCTTGGCTTTCTAACCCAAGTATAATTAGGACAGATGTATATTTTTGGCTTTTAAATTATCCAAACATTCTTCCAGATACTCCTCGTTGTGTTCGGGGTAAATAGGGTGTGTAATGACCTCTTCAGATAGTTTTTCATATTCAGAAACAACTTTTCCTCTATACAAAGGATTTTTCCATTTTTCATCCGGTTTATATCCCCGATGCTCCATTTCCGCAAGAATCAGGCAATGATATTGGTACAACTTATAGGGAGAATATTCAAAAACATAGTTAACAGTTGCGTGCAAACGTCCCCATCCAGCTCCTCTCAAGGCTGCGCATTCTCTATGTTGTCCTAGTAATTGCTGACGTGGTAATTTATTTATTAGTTCTTCATGCCATAATCTCATACCTATAATGTATCCCCTATTTTTCCAAACTCTAAATTCTACAACTTTATTGACTTTCTTAGTCATTCGGAAATCTTATGTAACTGTCATATTCCATAATAACAAAAAACTCCTTTATTTATTATACCAAAAAATGATAGACCACTCAAAAAGCTAGTCTATCACCATCCTTGCAAATTTGTTTAGCTCAATTCATCTTTTTTCAACATATAAAGTGCACCTAGAAGAGAGGAAATTAGAGCTAGACTGATAAAGCCCAAAGGCAACCAACCTGTCCAATCTCGTTCCCCATAGCCGAAATGTGTAGCTACAATCTGACTAAAGCCACTCAACACTGTAAGAATGTAAGAAGGCATAAACACATGAATAATAGAAGTTTTCTTTCGATAGTACCAGATTCCTGCGGCAATCCCAACCAAAATAAGAACAGAAACCCAAAATGGCAGACGGATGAACTCATAAAACTGGCGACTTAGCCATATCCGCAGACCGATTATTCCAAGAACTAAGATGCTCCAGATTCCTATCACAAATCTCGCCTTGGCCTTAGACGGCTCATAGACGAGATTCTTTAGGATAAAAAAGGCAGAACTTGGCAACATGAAGCCGATGAGAAGATCACAAAGTAAGGAGCGCCATTCCAATTTCATATATCCCGTACAACTAAAGGTTCCTAGAAACAGCCAACCGATATAGACCAAGGCAATACTCCCTGTTAACCTCAAACCATAATACCAACGCAACGGAGGTAAATCAGACAGAAGTTGATCTGCCATTTGCTGACTATCCTTACCAAGAAAATCTTCAGCCGACTGACCATCCTTCTGTGCCTCCAAAACATCTTGATAAATAGATAGCAGCAACCTTACGGTTCTTTCCTCCTGATTGTAAAAACCAGAGGCCAGAGTCATATAGGTACGAAGGCGCTTCATATAAGCCTTGTTTTCCTTATTTAATTTTCGTTGCAAATCGTTCATCTGCTTTAAGTGTAGCTGAAATGTATTCATCTCATTTTTCCTTTCTCATCAAGAATATCATACTTCCTATCCAAAAGATTATAATCGGCAGGAAAATTAAAGTGAGATTAAGCCAGATGGGAACAGAGGCTCCCACTTGCTTTAGATAGCTAGTCAAGCTACCACAAGCCAGAGTGAGAACATAGGTAGGCAGAAAGACATAGCGAACTAACTTCTGCTCTTGGAAAAATAGCAGAGCTACTCCTAGTAGGGCAAGTAGAACCACCAATCCCCAACCAGTCAAGACGAAATCAAGCTTCTTTGGAACTAACCAAAGCCGCAAGAAACAAAGTCCTAAAAAGACGAGAGGAAAACCAATATAGATCCCTAAAATCTTGATTTTATCAGTCTGGTAAATCAGTCTACGAAGGATAAGAAAGATACCTATTGGCAACAGTAGACTGAGAACGGTATCGCAGAGCAAGCCAATCCAGTTGAGAGAGATGACTCCTGTTCCTGCAAAATCCATTAAGAACTGGCTGCCAAGATAGATACTAAGAATAAGAACACTTAAACGAGCCACCTCCATAAGACCAATAGGTGGAAGGTAGGACAAGAGTTCGTCTGCCATCTGTTTGCTATCTTTGCCGAGGAATTCCTCTGCGGAACAACCGTCCTGCTGAGCAGCAAAAACATCCTGATAGATGGACAAAAGCTGTTCCATCACGACCTCCTCTTGATGATAAAAAATAGAAGCAATCATCATATAACCGCTGATACGTTCCATATATTCCTTATTTTTCCTGATTAGTTTTTCCTCAATCATCTCAATCTGTTTACGATATTCCAGTTGCTTATTCATTTCATTCTCCCTTCACCAAGATACAAAGAGCGTAAAAATCCGTATAAAAATAGGAAACGGACAAAGTGGGCTAAGCACACTAGGACGGTTATCTTTTTTACTAGGATTTTAGCTCGTGTTCAATTAAACCAAGATACAAAGAGCGTAAAAATCCGTATAAAAATAGGAAACGGACAAAGTGGGCTAAACACACTTAGGACGGTTATCTTTTTTCAACGGTTTGTGCCAACCGATCTACCTTTTTAACCAAATCATTCCATTGGAGCCAAAAATCTTCTAAATAGGCCTGTCCTTGAGTTGTTAGGTAAAAATACTTTCTGTCTGGACCATCTGGAGAAGGCTTATTTTGACTCACAATCAAACTATTTTTTTCCAATTTTTGTAGAAGAGGATAGACTGTTCCACCGACCATATTCTGAAAGCCACTAGCCCTCAGTTCTTGAACCAATTCATAGCCATAAATTTCCTGTCGGGCGATGATCTGCAGGACACAACCGTCTAAGATCCCTTTTAGCATTTGTGTCTCCTTCATGCTATCCCTCCTTCCTATCTAATTTGTTTTACCAACTAGTGTTTTAAAAATAAAAACTTGATAAAGCCAAAGTTTTCCAACTATCTTGTTTTACATACTAGTTCTATAGAATGATAGCACATTTGAACTAGTTTGTAAAGCATATTAGCTAAAATAAGATGGATACGATAAAAAATATATGCGCAAATAAAAAACTAATAATTGATCAAATAATGTTGCCAATGGCAAAATAAAAACTTGGGTTCCCCCAAGTTTAAGAAATGATTCTCTTATAAGACCGTGTTGTAATCATGTAAACCAGTGAGTAAAGCAAGAAGTACCCAGAACACAGCCCCACCGCTACCTTAAATATCAACTCTGTATTGACTACCCCTATAGAAAATAGGATAGATGATAACATCTTATAAGCAAATCCTAGATGGACAAAGGCCAGAAGAACTGGCAAGAAAAATACTGTCAGTAATTGCTTACGAATAGATTGTCTGGTTTGTTGTTCATCCAAGCCAACCTTTGTCATAATCACAAAACGGCTCCTATCTTCAAATCCTTCAGAAATTTGTTTGAAGTAAATGACTAGTACGACCGCCATGAGAAAAATCAGAGAGAGAAGCAAACCAATAAAGAACAAGGAACCTGCCAAACTGAAGAAGGAACGCATAGCATAAGCACGGTAGCCCAAGCTGATAACAGATAAACCGTTTGGCAGTAGACTCCTATCCCACAATTCACTTTCAAAGTTTCTAGTTAAGAAATGCTCCCGCGCCTTGACTTGCTCTTCTTCTGGCAAGCTGGATTCATAGCCTAGATAATACCTAGCGTCTACACGCTCTGTGAACATATCCAAATTGTTTACCACCAGAACAAGATGCTGACCGAGAGTAAGAGAAATAGCATGTTTTGGTAAATGTCCCAGGGTAATATTCTTATGTAATACTTGAGCAACTTGAAGACGTTTGCTGCCAATCTCAACCTCTTGACCCTTTTGATAATCGCCATAAATCGCCAACTGATTCGCGGACAAATCCAAGGTTTGTCCAGTCATTTTCTGATAGGTATTTTGGTCAATAATATAACCAATACCGACTGGCTTAGAAAATTTCCTATTTGAATACTCTTCATCTGATAAAAAGTTAATCCGTTGGGTTGTTGCATTGGCAAAATAGAATCGCTGATAGTCATAGGTCACTTGGCTTTTCACCGGAATCTGTGCTTTCTTCAAAATATCATCTACCCACTTCTGAACCTGCTCACGAGAAGTATTTAGCCTGAGACCGATGTCAATGGAAAAATCATTGGGATTCTGATTGGTAATATGATCTTTACCACCAATATAGATGTTGAGTCCACCTATCATAGTCACTAAAAACATAGCTGACAAAATAGTAATAGTCGCAAGTCCCATAGCGTTTTTTCGCATACGGAAAATCAAATTAGATATGGAGATAAAATTAGCTGGTTTATAGTAATAGCTTTGGCGATTTTTTAACCAATTCAAAAAAGTAATGACACCAGCCTGAAAGAGTAAGTAGGTCGCTAAAATAACTAAAAGAGTCGCACCAAAAAAACTTGGTAAAGCTAGAGAAGGATTTCCTCCTGACTGAGCAATTGTATAAGCTATAGCTAGCAAAATTAGGCTCGTGAGAGTTTGTAATGGAAGAAAAACTGCCTTCTTATCCCCAATCTTCTTTCCCTGAACAAGTTTGAGAGAATCCGTCAGCCCCAATTTGCTGATATTAAAAATGCTAACCAGTAGAAAAACTGCCAAAAGATAGGTTGCTACCAGAATAACATTTTTCATCTGGAAAGTGGAAGCCAGAACGACTTTCATTTGCATTACTTTGAGCAAGAGAGCGTAGAAAAATCTATCCAGTACGATACCTAGTATCAATCCACTCCCAACAGTTCCAATGGAAAAGACTAGATGCTCAAAGCAAGTCATGAGAAACAAGTGTTTCTTCTCTAATCCTAAAATACTATAGACCCCAAATTCTTTAGAACGTTGTTTCATGATAAAACTATTAGCATAAAAAATCATGCTGGTAACGGTAATCATAACCACAATCATCCCAAGGCCTAATACATGAGTCACTTGATTTGCTCCCCAGACTTCACCTAGATTGGGATGAAAGGCTAGAGAAGCAAAAATATAGGCAATAGTTGTTGACACCATAGTCATTAAGATGTAGGGGTAATATAGACGACGGTTCTTTCTTAGATTAGTGAGAGCTAATCGGAAGGTTAATCCTAGCATATTACTCACCTCGATTCGCCATAACAGTCAAGGTATCAGAAATCAACTGGTACATTTCCTGACTACTTCGTTCTCCACGATAGATTTGATTGTAGAGAATACCATCCTTGATAAAAATCACACGCTTAGCACGACTGGCAGCAGCGGTTGAATGAGTCACCATCAGAAGAGTTTGTCCCTTCTGATTGATTTGTTCGAAAACATCTAAAAGAGTTGCCGAAGATTTGGAATCCAATGCCCCTGTTGGCTCATCAGCCAAGAGGATTTCAGGACGTGTGATGATTGCACGCGCTACGGCTACCCGTTGCTGCTGTCCACCTGAAATCTCGTAAGGCATTTTGTCTTGTAGAGTTCCAATTTCTAGACTATTAAGTGTATGTACTAACCGTTTGTTCATCTCATCAATCGGATAACGTGAAAGGACTAGAGGAAGTAAAATATTATCCTTAACAGAAAGTGTGTCTAGAAGATTAAAATCCTGAAAGACAAAACCAAGCTTTTCCCGCCGAAAGGCCGAAGCTTCCTTACTTCTGATAGACTGTGTATCCAATCCATTGAGCAAAACCTTTCCTCTCGTTGGTTTGTCAAGAGTCGCAAGAATATTGAGCAGAGTCGTTTTTCCCGAACCAGACTCTCCCATAATGGCTACATATTCCCCCTCCTCCACCGTAAAATGAATATCTTTTAAGGCTTCAACCTGACCAACTTTAAAACGAGAACTATAAATTTTTTGAACATGCTGAACATCTAAGAGTGACATAATCTCTCTCCTTTTCTTTTTCTCTTTTAATCCTACCTCTTCTAGAAAAAGATTGCCATCGCTCTAGCTTTCATTTTGGTGACAATTTTGTAAGCTATATCAATGAATCAGATTGAACAAATACCAATAACCCAGGAAACAGGTCATTTAGAGACAAAAACAGATGGGCTTTTCAAGGACTCTAATCCAAAACCAGCACTTCTTCTCTCATTCCAATCCGAACCTCTGTCCCTTCTCCTACCTTAGAAGTTAGTTTTAGGGAATAGCCCAGCTCCCTAGCAATTTTTTGTGATAAATAGAGTCCCAGCCCCGAAGATTGTTGGGTTCTGCGACCGTTGAAACCTGAAAAACCTCGTTCAAAGACTCGTTCTAAGTCACTTTCTGCAATCCCTATCCCTGTATCTCGGATAACTAAATCATCACCGTCTAAAAAAATTGATATGGTTCCTCCCTGACAATATTTGAGAGCATTGGACAGAAGTTGCTCTACCAAAAGCCCCAGCCAGCGTTTGTCTGTCTTTAGAGTTCGCTCTAAAGAGCCTAATACTAAGCTGGTGTTAGACTGGATGAAAAAGAGAGAATACTTCTTGACAAGCTCCTTCATCAACTCGTACAAGTCGACGCTTTCAATCAGCAAATCGTCATGAAAAGATTGGAGGCGGAGATAGTTCAAAACCAAACCTGTATACTGCTCAATTTTAAAAAGTTCTGATTCTATCTGATGGCGAATTTTCCCTGCCTCCATTTCCTTAATCATCAGTTGACTTGCTGCAATGGGAGTTTTCATCTGGTGAGCCCAGAGCGTGTAATAATCTTCTAATTCCACTTGTTCTTGTAGTTGCTTTTCCATTAGAAACTTATTTTGAACTTTCAAATATTCTACCTTCTCTTGTAGATGAAGTTCACCAGCTGTCCCTGACTGAACTTCCTGTCCACGCCAGATTTTCTTAAAACGTGAAAAATCTACCACCAAATCCCAAAACAAAGCCCCAAACCAACAAAGTGTCAGGAGGGTCAAAACATAGATAGTTAAATCCTTCTCAACTTCAAAGAGAAAACTAAAGCCTAAGATGGTGCTAGAAAAAATAATGTAAGCGATGATGAAGACGAGACGATAATAGAGCCAAGACCTAAAAAAATAGACCAGCACTCTTCCAAAATCCTGTTTAATCATGAGTCCATACTAAGCCGTAGCCTACTCCTTTCTTTGTAGCAATCAAGTCTGGCAAACCTAATTCCGCCAATTTTTTGCGCAGCCGTGCAATGTTGACCGATAAGGTATTATCGTCCACAAAGAAATCGCTATTCCATAACTCCCTCATCAATTCCTCACGACTGACCACTTCCCTACTGTGTTCAAAAAGTACTCGTAAAATTTGGAATTCATTTTTGGTCAGATCTTCTACAGTCTGCTTAAAGTACACCTGCATGGTTTTTAAATCCAGAGAAACCTCCTCAAACCAAAGCAAACTTTGTTCACCGATAAAGTCGTAACTTCTCCTGAGTAGCCCTTGTATCTTGGCAAGAAGCACAGTCATCTCAAAAGGCTTTGTCACATAATCATCAGCCCCCATATTGATTGCCATGACGATATCCATGGGCTGATCGTGAGAAGAAAGAAACATAATGGGTACACGAGAAGTTTTCCGAATTTCTTGACACCAATAATAACCATTGAAAAAAGGCAGACCAATATCCAACACAATCAAATGTGGCTGAAAATTGCTTATCTGCTCTAAAACAGTATGAAAATCTTTGACTTCTTGGACCTGATAGCCCCAATGAACCAAATTCTTAGCTACTAGCTGGCTAATGGTTCGATCATCTTCAACGACTAAAATCTTCTGCATGATCTTCTCCTTCTCTATCATTATTATAGCTCATTACAGGAAAAATTTGAGGAAAAATAGGTAAAATAACCCTTACAAATTTGTCATTTTGCTTCAATTTCGCTATAATAGCGAAAAATGAACGAAGAAAAAGAGGATGCTATGTCAAATTTACTAAACTACATTGAAGAAAACCAATACGATAGTTTTTATGACCAGCCCGTTAATAAACTAGATCTTCTTGCTCTAGCAGAACTTTCCTACCTTCCTTTCGATAATCTAGTTCCCTTTTCCTTTGAAGAGTCAGGAATTCGACTCGACCATTTGGCAGAAATATTTGATGAAACCTATCAACATAATTTTCCATATTTTTCCATGGTAACTAAAAACCGATTAGCCCTGTTTGCCCTCTTAGCCAAATCCAAACGCTTCAAACATCTCAAGGCTTTTGGTTTCGTTAACGATTATCAGTTGAATCAAGAAAAACAATTCTCCGCTATCAGTTATAGACTGGACCGGCAAATCATTTTGACTTGCTTTCGAGGCACAGACGATACCATTATTGGCTGGAAAGAAGACTTTCACATGACCTATATGGATGAAATCCCTGCTCAACGCGCAGCAAGTGCCTATCTAAAAAAACTCATGGCATGCCAATCTGGAAACTATTATCTGGCAGGACATTCAAAAGGTGGAAATCTAGCACTCTACGCAGCTTGTCAACTCCCTTCTAAATTACAAGAAAGTATCCAGGCCATCTACCCTTTCGATGCTCCTGGACTCCATAAAAAATACTTGGAAACTCCTAACTATCAGGCGATTAAAAATCGTGTCTATCCCATCATTCCACAAAATTCTATCATCGGCATGATGCTTGAAACACCAGAAAATGTCCAAGTCATTCGAAGCAATGCTGTCGGTCTCCTTCAACATATCAGCTTTACTTGGGAAGTCGAGGGGCTTGACTTCAGATCAGACCTATCCTTGACAGAAGATAGTCTACAAATAAACCAGACTTTAAAAACATGGACAGCTACCTTATCAGACAAAGAACTACAGAATTTTTTCGACCTTTTCTTTGGTATTCTTATCCAGGCTGGTATTGAACGTTTTAGTGATATAACCGTCAATCCTCTACAAAAATTGCAAGAAATAGATCGACTGAGAAAAGCACTTTCCCCAGAACAAGCTGAAATGGTAGATAGAATGATCCGTCTCCTATTTGACACTCGTTATCAGGTTTGGCGTGCCAGCCTCGGTAAACTCCTGCCCAATCCGGAATTGAGTTTCCAAAATTGGCGGAAGCTTTTTCAAAAAACAACCAATACAATCAAATAGCATGACTTTTAGATGAAGATTCTAGACATAAATGTGATTGAAGTAGGGTATTTTTACAGAGCTTGAAGTAAAAAAATGACCGTTTGAACTTTTTTATGTTCAAACTCCATAGTGCAATGAATAAAATAAAAAAGCGATCAAATTGGGAAGTTTACCAAACTAAAACCCAATCTGTTCGCTTTTTCGTTTTATGTCTAGTTCTTACCCTAGACTCTCTTTATAATTACAATTATATCTAAATTTAAATTATGATCTTAATTAATAGATATGTGCAGTCCCTTTAAAGCTTTGCCCAAGTCCTAGCGTCTTTGGAGTTCCTGTAGGTTCAGCTTGTTCTAATTTCTCAATATACTTATCAAGCCACTTGTTGCTCTGTCTTGATCCTTCTGACCCTCTGCCTCCTGGCGGTGCGATGTTAATAAATTTATTGCTTCCAACTTCATTAGCAGAGACAGAAGCAGTTGCAAATAGGGAAAGGGCAGCAAGTATCGCTACACTTGCAATTTTACATTTAGACATCGATAATACCTCATTCTAATAAAAAGATTAGTGCCTATCAGCACGACACTATCGTAGCATAAAAGCTCGCTCCAGTAAATACGAACAACAGCTACTTTACAAGAATACAGATAAAAATTAGATTTGTTGTAAAGTAAAACATATAAAATGTAGATTCTCAACGAAAATCTTTAGTAATTTTCACACTTGCGATTGCGTTTGAACAAGTCTTCAAAGAAAACTACGAATCTTCCCTTTTCATCAGAAACACCGTACTATAACTAGTAGCCATATAATTATCTGAAAACTTCTGATTTTCTCCGTCATGAATACAACTCAGACAAAGCTTTCTCACATTTTCTTGTTGCCTGAATATACTGTTCTTCCTACTTCAATAACTTTTCTTTTTCCAAATATTCACGCGCTACTTGGGCTGCTGACTTGCCCTCCACATCAACCGCATGATTCATCCGAGTCATTTCTTCAGTTGAGATTTTACCTGCTAGCTGACCAAGAACCTTCGCCAACTCAGGGTATTTTTTCATAGTCGCCTTTGATAATAGCGGAGCTACCTGATACGGCGGAAAGAGTTGTTTATCATCCTCCAATACCTTGAGGTTGTTTCTGATAATCTGACTGTCCGTTGAGTAGACATCTATAATTTGTACATTTTGATTGGCGATTGCTTGATAACGCAAGGCTGGCTCCATGGTCCTCACATTCAAATTTAGACCATATAAATTTTTCAGACCAACATTCCCATCTTTACGGTCATTAAACTCTAGAGAAAATCCTGCAAGCGCTGTCTGCTGAACCTTTGCTAAATCAGAAATCTTCTCAATGCTATTTTCCTTGGCATAATCCTTCGTCACCGCCAAAGCATAGGTATTTTGGAAATTCATTGGTTTGAGGTAAACTAATCCGTCTTGCTTTAAAATAGCCTCTCGAGCGTATTCGTAAACCTCTTGAGGATTATTAGATAGACCTGTCGGCGGAGTGGATAAAAGAGTAGTCGTAATAGTCCCTGTAAACTCGGGGTAAATATCAATACTCCCCGACTTTAGAGCTTCATAAAGGAAGCTAGTCTTTCCAAAATTAGGCTTAATCTCTACACCAATATCTGTATGATTCTCGATCAATATCTTGTACATATTGATGAGAATTTCTGGCTCCGCACCGAGTTTTCCGGCAATCACAATCTGTTTAGATGGTTTGTTTAACATAGGCACATAGCTAGCGCCCACAGCAAATAACGTTACTAGTAGAGCCAGCAAAATTGTTTTGGGACTTCTATCCTGCAATAGTCGAATTCCATAACCAAAGAGAACCGCCAAACTAGCTGACGAAATCGCACCAATCAATATCAGAGCCGAATCATTACGATCGATCCCCAGAAGAATAAAGGATCCCAGCCCACCTGCACCGACCAAGGCTGCCAAGGTTGCTGTTCCGATAATCATAATGGAAGCTGTCCGAATACCTGACATAAGAATGGGCATGGCCAAGGCTAGTTTGAACTTCTTCAACTTCTCCCATTTCGTCATTCCAAAAGCTGTAGCAGCCTCTTCCAGGTAAGGATCAATCTCAGCAAGACCTGTCAAAGTTCCCTGCAAAATAGGGAAAACAGCATAGATGACTAGAGCAACCACCGCAGGCAGAGTACCAATTCCCATAAAAGGAATGAAAAGACCAAGAAGAGCTAGCGAAGGAATCGTTTGAAAAATCCCTGTAATCTGCAAGCTCCATTCAGTCAGTCGTTTCTTATTTGACAAAATTAAACCCAACGGAACAGCAATCGCAATCGCGATAATCAAAGCTAACAGGGAAATTCGCAAATGTTCAAAGAGAGCTGATAGCCACTCCTCCCTGCGCTCTAGAAAGGTTTCAACCAAATTCATCATGCACCTCCTCTAGTCTTGATAAATTCCTTGACAAAGTCGTTAGTTGGCTGATTTCTTAACTCATCAGGAGTTCCCAACTGCACCACTTGACCATCCTGCATCAAGCAAATGCGATCAGCTAACTTAATTGCCTCATCCATATCATGAGTGACAAAGACAGTCGTCATCTTATACTCCTCATGTAGATCCTTAATCAAGTCCTGCAACTGGGTCTTACTAATGGGATCAAGAGCAGAAAACGGTTCGTCCATAAGCAGAACCTTAGGATTGGCAATAATAGCTCGCAAAATGCCAATTCGCTGTCGCTCCCCTCCGGATAGATCCTTGGGTAGACGATTTAGATAGCTACCCGGATCCAGGCCGACCTTAGACAAGAGTTCTCTGATTTTAACCAAGGTTTCAGTCTTGTCCATTCCCTTCATTTCAGGAATAAGAGCAATATTTTCTGCCACAGTCATGTTTGGAAAAAGGGCAATTTGCTGGAGGACATAGCCTGTCTCAAGACGCAAATCTCGCAAATTATAATCTTTTAATGACTTGTCTTGAAAAAGAATATCACCGTCAGTTTGTTCAATCAAACGGTTAATCAATTTCAGAGTTGTTGTCTTTCCACTCCCACTGGGACCAATCAAGACAAAAAATTCTCCCTCTTGGATAGTGAAAGTTAAGTTTTTCAAGATTGGACCACTAGCTTTACAAACTAAAGATATATTTTGATAATCAATCATTTTCCCCTCCTAATAATATTTGAGCAAGATTCTGACTATAGCATTGTGTCAACTGAAGCAAAAGTTCTTGCTCTTTTTGACTGAGTTTGGACAAGGCCTGCTGTTCGGCTTCTTCTAGCGGATGTAAAATCTGATTGGCAAACATTCGCCCCTCCTCTGTCAGCTTAACCCGCTTGTGGCGCTTATCTGCCGGATTTTCCTCCAAGAAAACCCAACCTCTCTCCTGAAACTTTTTGATGGTTGCATTGACAACTTGCTTACTGGAATAGGTTTTCTTGCTAACCCAATTCTGAGTCACACCTTCAGGATTGTAATAAATCCACATGAGAATCGATAGGCACTTGGCATGGAGTCCATGCTTTCGGGCATAACCTTCATACAGCCCAATTTGTTGATCGAAGATCCGAGCGTAGGTCTTACTGCGCTTGTGTAATTTTATCATTCTTGTTCTCCTTGTAAAGACAATCATCTCTCCCAAATTACCACCCTTTATAGGTAATAGATCTAATCTAAGATTTATATTTTTCCACACTGCTAACAGCTATAAGCTACAATCCTTGAGATAAGGGTAACTCTCATGGATTTCCCTATCACATTAGTCAATATTTTTTACTATTTTAACAGAAAAACAACTATAGTCAATTATTTTAACCATGTGCAAATATATTGAGGTTTTCATATTCTTCCATATTTCCCTCCTTAATCCTTTCCAGATACTATCTCCAGTCACCCTAGTCATTCAATCTTTTTCTATAATCTCCCTTCCTCAATAGACCATATATAGCCTTTTTTTTTAGAATTTTAAACCCCCAAAACAAGTCCACACGGTGTCAACCGATTGTTCTTAACTTCCTGTAGTTTAAGTGGTAAAATTTTATCGTAAATGCTAAAAAAAAAAGCATTTTTCCTGAATAAAATAAGGAAGAGGTGGTCATGATTCGTATTCGGGCTGATTCTCAAATTGGAGATAGATAAACGTCAAAGAAAAGAGGAAAATTTAAAGATGAAAACAGGATTAAAAAGTCGATTTAAGACGATAGTAATGTTATTCTGCTTGCTGTTTCAGGTCTTTGCCCCTGCCAGTACTGCCTTGGCGGAGGAAGCTCCAAAAGAAGTAGAGACTACTATAACATCACTCAAGGTGCTTAGAACACCTAATGGCGAAGAAACAGATAATGTTTTTTACAATGGTAGGTTCTATCTAGCGCTGGACTGGGATGCCAGTGGACATGGCGCAGAATTACGCAAAGGAGATTATTTCGAGGTCACACTGCCTGACGCAATGAGGTTTCCGACCAATTCTGCGGCAGTTGATTTTCCGCTACATGCACCTGATGGAAGTGTCGTTGCCAACGCCCATGTAACACCAAATCCTGATGGTGGTGGAAAAGTAAGAGCGACTTTTACCGATTATGTACAGAACAAATATAATGTCAAAGGCTCAATGCAACTAGCAGCCAATTTTGTTAACTCAAAAGTTCGCCGGAATGAAGAAAACACATTTTCTATAACTGTAAGTGGAAAAGTCCACACCATTAAGGTTAGACCAAATGGCCCAACAGATCTTAAAAATGAAAAGTTGAATAAATGGTCAAAAGAGATCGGTGGAAATCGTGTACAATGGGAAGGTCGTATCAACCATGAAAAGGGAAGCTTCCCAGATGACACTGTTTTTTCTGATACATTAGCACTTAATTCTCCAGAGAAATTTATCAAAGATACTTTCAGATTACAAAGGGTAGAGTTTGACTCAGTAGGTAACCCAATAAAAGTCCTTGAAACCATTAGCAGTGATAAGATTTCCTTTTCAAATGATGATCGGACTGTTACAGTAAATTTAGGAAATATAAGTAACCAACAGTACTATTTTACTTATCAAACATCTTATACACCGGATACCGTTATAAAAAACAATGTTAAGCTCACTTCTAAAGACAAGGTGCTTGCTGAACACTCTGCTTCCTATATCAATTCCTCATCTGGTGGTACAGGTTCTGGTGACTTGACCAACAAGATTAAAATCATCAAAGTCGATGCTGAAAATCAAGAGACAAAACTTGCCAATGCCAAGTTTAAAATCACCAATGTTGCGAATGGCAAAGAATACGAAGTCACTACAAATGCTCAAGGCGAAGCTGTGACAGAAAAATTAGTCGCAGGTCAGTACAAAATCAAAGAACTGACAGCACCGAATGGATTTGAACTAAATCCAGAAGAAACAACCGTCTCTGTCGCTGATGGAAAAGCGACCATCCAAACCATCACAAACAAGCCAATTAAAACATCAGTAAGCGTTGACAAGAAATGGATTGGCCCTGCAAAAGATTCCGCTACAGTCCGTCTCTACGCAGATGATGCAGACACCGGAAAAACAGCTACTCTCAACGCTTCAAACAGTTGGAAAGCAACATTTAATGACCTACGCAAGTTTCACGCAGATGGCAAAGAAATCAAGTACACCATCAAAGAAGATGCGATCGAAAACTACCAATCTGAAGTGACAGGCGACATGGCTTCTGGCTTTACTGTGACAAATACCAACATTGAAAAAGTATCTGTACCAGTAACTAAGACTTGGAACGATAACAACGACCAAGACGGTAAACGTCCGAAATCTATCACCGTAAACCTCTTGGCTGATGGCAAAGTCGTTCAATCCCAAGAGGTAACAGCAGCTAACAACTGGGAGTATACTTTCACCGACCTACCGAAGTACGCTAACGGAAAAGAAATCGTCTATACTGTGGAAGAGGTGAAGGTAGATGGGTATGAGACGAAGGTGGAAGGAACTAACATCACCAACACCCATACTCCAGAAACAACAGAAGTTTCAGGTACTAAGACTTGGAACGACAACAACGACCAAGACGGTAAACGATCAAAATCCATTACCGTAAACCTCTTAGCTGATGGCAAACCATTTAAGACTCAAAAAGTCACTGCTGAAAACAACTGGAAGTATACTTTCACCGACCTACCGAAGTACGCTAACGGAAAAGAAATCGTCTACACTGTTTCAGAAGAAAAGGTAGACGGGTATGAGATGAAGGTGGAAGGAACCAACATCACCAACACCCATACTCCAGAAACAACGCAAGTTTCAGGTACTAAGACTTGGGTGGATAACGAAGACCAAGACGGTAAACGTCCACAGTCTATCACCGTAAACCTCTTGGCTGATGGTAAGGTCATCAAGAGCCAACAAGTCACTGCCGAAAACGACTGGAAGTACACCTTCACTGACCTACCGAAGTACGCTAACGGAAAAGAAATCGTCTATACCGTGACAGAAAACGCTGTTGAAGGCTACACCACAACCTACGATAAGTACAATATCACCAATAGTTACACACCTGGTCAAACCAGCCTCACAGTAACCAAGGCTTGGGATGACAAGGACAATCAAGACGGTAAACGTCCTGAAGCTATCCAAGTTCAACTCTATGCTAACGGTGAAAAGTTGGGCGAACCTGTAACCCTGACTGCTGATAACAAGTGGACACATACTTGGACAGGACTTGCTAAGAAGGCAAACAAAAAAGACATCGTCTACACCGTCAAAGAAGTCTCAAAAGTAGAGGGATACACCACTACTGTAGGAACTGTTGAAAATGGAAATGTCACCATTACCAATACCTATAAACCAAGTACAACCTCTATCAAGGTAAACAAGGTGTGGAAAGATAAGGACAACCAAGATGGTCTGCGCCCAACTTCCATTACCGTCAACCTCTTGGCGGACGGTGAAGTTGTTAAGACGGAAACGATCACACCAAGTGCTGATGGCGATTGGAGCCACACCTTCACAGACTTGCCTGAATACAAAAATGGCAAGAAAATCACTTACACCGTTTCAGAAGAAAAGGTAGAGGGATACGAAACAACGGTAGAAGGAACTACCATCACCAACACCCATACTCCAGAAACAACAGAAGTTGCAGGTACCAAGACTTGGAACGATAACAACGACCAAGATGGTAAACGTCCAAAATCCATTACCGTCAACCTCTTGGCAGACGGTCAACCGGTCGCAAGCAAAATCGTCACCGCAGACGACAACTGGGCTTACAAGTTCTCAAACCTACCTGCTAAGAAAAATGGAGCTGCCATTACCTACACGATTAGTGAAAAAGCAGTCGCAGATTACACTACAACCTATGATGGCTACAATATCACTAACAGCTACACACCGGGAGAAACAAGTGTCACTGCCACAAAAGTTTGGGAAGACAACAACAACCAAGACGGACTGCGCAGGGAAATCAAACTAGAACTCTACGCAGACGGTGTTGCCACTGGACAGAGCCAAACCCTTTCTGAAGAGAACAACTGGAAAGCAACCTGGACAGGGCTTGCCAAGAAAGCAAACAAAAAAGACATCGTCTACACCGTCAAAGAAGTCACTGCTATTGATGGCTATACTTCAAAAGTAACTCAAACATCAACCAATAACTTTACCATCACCAACACCCATACTCCAGAAACAACGCAAGTTTCAGGTGCTAAGACCTGGAATGACAACAATGACCAAGACGGTAAACGTCCAAAATCCATCACTGTCAACCTCTTGGCTAACGGTGAGGTCGTTCAAAGTCAGAAAGTCTCTGCCGATACGAATTGGACTTATACCTTTACTAACCTACCGAAGTACGCTAACGGGAAGGAAATTATCTATACTGTTTCAGAAGAAAAGGTAGAGGGATACGAAACAACGGTAGAAGGAACCAATATCACCAACACCCATACTCCAGAAACAACGGAAGTTGCAGGTGCTAAGACCTGGAACGACAACAACGACCAAGACGGTAAACGTCCGAAATCTATCACCGTAAACCTCTTGGCGGATGGTAAGGTCATCAAGAGCCAACAAGTCACTGCTGAAAACGACTGGAAGTATACCTTCACCGACCTACCGAAATACGCTAACGGAAAAGAAATCGTCTATACTGTTTCAGAAGAAAAAGTAGACGGGTATGAGATGAAGGTGGATGGCTACAATATCACAAACAGTTACACACCAAGTACAACCTCTGTCAAGGTAAACAAGGTGTGGAAAGATAAGGACAACCAAGATGGTCTACGCCCAACTTCTATTATCGTCAACCTTCTGGCAGATGGTCAGGTAGTTTCTACAACAACCATCAAACCAGATGCCAACGGTGATTGGAACTACACATTCACAGACTTACCTGAATACAAAAATGGCAAGAAAATTACCTACACTGTGGAAGAGGCGAACACACCAAACGGGTATACCTCATCTGTAGAAGGAACTACCATCACCAACACCCATACTCCAGAAACAACGGAAGTTGCAGGGACTAAGACCTGGAACGATAACAACGACCAAGATGGTAAACGTCCGAAATCTATTACCGTAAACCTCTTGGCAGACGGTGAAGTCGTTCAAAGTCAGAAAGTCTCTGCCGATACGAATTGGACTTATACCTTTACTAACCTACCGAAGTACGCTAACGGGAAGGAAATTATCTACACTGTAACTGAGAATGCCGTTGATAACTATACAACAACCATTGATGGTCACAACATTACCAACAGTTACACACCTGGTCAGACGAGTCTCACTGTTACCAAGGTCTGGAAGGATAACAATAATCAAGATGGTAAACGTCCTGGATCTATCCAAGTTCAACTCTATGCCAACGGTGAAAAGTTGGGCGAACCTGTAACCCTGACTGCCGATAACAAGTGGACGCATACTTGGACAGGACTTGACAAGAAAGCAAACCAGAAAGATATTGTCTATACGGTCAAAGAGGTTTCAGTGGTTGATGGATACACAGCATCTGTAGGAAAAGTTGAAAATGGAAATATCACTATTACCAACACCTACAAGCCAACCACTCCTCCTAAGAAGAAAAAATCGACTCCACTGCCATCAACAGGAAGTCTCAGCGGACTAGGACTGACGTTTGTCGGACTAGCACTTGCCGCGACTATCAGTGCTCAAGCGATTTACCGAAAGAGGAAATAGGCATAACAACTTTCGTAAACAAAACAACTTGAGAGAATAATACTCTCTCAAGATAGACAAAAGCCCTTAGATTTACTCTAATGGGCTTTTGTGGTATTTGCATTTTACCTTTTATTACTCCGTTAACTCACCCTGCTTGAAGTTGAAGTATACCCTTGACCATTGTTGCTGGTAAAAAATAAACTGAATATAATATTGGATCATAAAAACTACAATCTTTAATGCCAACTAAAATATTATAAGAAAAACTAGCCTAGATACATTTTCTAAGCTAGTTTTGTTCGATATCCTCAGCTAACAGGAAGCCCTATAGCTCTTCACTTTTTTCTAGTACAATTTCTGACTTGGCTTCTGGAGCTTCCTTAGGCACAGGAGCCACTACCACATCATCAATGGCAATTTCAATATCTTCTGACACTACGATAGCCTCTTCAATATCTCCTGCTCCATCAACTGCTGAGACTTTTGTTTTAGTCTTGATAGCTTCTAAAATATCTGTTGTGGATAAATTTTGTTCAGTTATTTTTTCCTTGAGTTGTCCCAAAGTTTCCAACGTTCTATCTTTGCCAGACTTGACTAGATCTTCTAATGTCAATTCCCCAGTTTCTAGTTGGGTCTTCACTTCAGCAAAACGTTCTGTCGCTTGTTTGCCAAAGTCCTGAGCCTTACTGACCAAATCAGCATTGATTTCTTCATGATTTTCTTTATAAACATTGGCAAAATTGACGACTTTTTCTTTGACTGCTTTACCACTTTTCGTTGCTAGAAAAGCCGCAGCCGCTGCACCACCAGCTGCTCCTAACAAAAGACTGGTCCATACACTACTAGATTTTCTTACCATTTTTTTCTCCTTTCTTACCTAAGAGAGATGAGAGAGTTGACAGGACAGAGAGAACACCGCCTGCTTTTACCGTACTTGCACCAGCAGACTTAGCCTTTACCGTCAAATCACGAGCCGAAGCATTCAAGTCTGATACAGAAGTTGACAAATCCGCCACTGCTACAAAAAGAGGATCTAAAGTGGACACCTTACCATTGACATCTTCCACCAGAACATTGGTTTTGGCTAGAAGTTCGTTGGTTTGGTAAAGCGTAACATTGACATCGCTGGTCAGGACTTTCAGTGTTTGCTGCGCTTCATCCGTCACCGCTCCCAACTTTTTCAACAGTAAAACAAGGTAAACCGCCACTGCCACAATCGACAAGGCAATCATCAAAATGGAAACTTCAATAATCATATCCTTCTCCTTTTAAGGTTGATAAAATGGGATGGAGGACTTCCTCCTCCGCACTAAAACCATCACAATACCGACCAGAATTAAAAGACCTGATACCCACTGGGAAACACGAACTCCTAAAAACATCAGACTATCTGTCCGCAGGCCTTCAATCAAAAGGCGACCGCAACCATACCAGATGAGATAAAAAGCTGTAATTTCTCCCTGTTTGAGTAACTTGGATCGTCTGCGTAAGATACAGATTAAGGCAAAGCCGAACACATTCCATAAGGACTCAAACAAAAAGGTCGGCTGGCGATAAGCCCCATCAATGTACATCTGATCCCTGATGAAACCCGGCAAATAGTTCAAACTGTCTACTGCCTTACCATAGGCTTCTTGATTGAAAAAATTTCCCCAACGGCCAATCGCCTGAGCAAGCATTACTGAAGGTGCAACGACATCTAGAAAATCTAGCGTTTCGATAAATCTATGTCGGGAAAAAAAGTACAATACGATGGCACCTGTAATCAAACCACCATAGATGGCAATGCCTCCGTTCCAGACAGCAAAGATAGATAAAAGATTGTCCTTATATTCACTCCATGAAAAGGCTACATAATAAAGCCTAGCTCCAATGATAGATAAAGGAAAGGCGATTAGGATAAAATCCAAAATGTCATCTTGACGGATCTTCTTACGCGGTGCTTCCTTTGCTGCTAAATAGATACCTAAAATCAGACCAAGTAAAATACAGATAGCATACCACCGAATTTCGACTGGACCTAATTTAATGGCAATAGGATTCATACTAACCTTCCTCCCTATTATGTGCAATCAAATTAGACAGACGTTCTTCAAAAATTTTCGTTGCGTCAACTCCCATCAGCTTGGCACGATGGTTCATAGCCGCTGCCTCAATAACCACTGAGATGTTTCGACCGGTCTTTACAGGAATGCGAATTTGTGGAACAACAATACCAGCAATTTCAATAGTATCTCCTGAGTTACCTAAGCGGTCAAAAACCTTATCAGCTTCAAAGTTTTCTAGATAGACAGCTAATTGAACTTCTGATGAATCCTTGACAGCACTAGCCCCATACAAGCTCATGATGTCGATGATACCGACTCCACGGATTTCTAGCAAGTGGCGCAGAATTTCTGCCGGCTCCCCCAAAAGCGTCACATCATCTTTAGCATAAACATCTACACGGTCATCTGCCACCAAACGATGGCCACGCTTGACTAATTCAAGACCGGTTTCACTCTTACCAATACCGGAATCTCCTTGGATTAGGACGCCCATACCATAAATATCCATCAAAACACCATGAACACTGGTTCGTTGAGCCAAGCGACTATCCAGATAAGAGGACAACTCTCCCGATAGACGACTGGTAGCTGTCTTGCTGCGACAGATGGCAATTTTCTTTTCCTTAGCAGCCTTATACATCTCCTCTGGTATTTCCAAACCACGCGCAACAATGATGACAGGTGTTTCTGGCTGAAACATTTGAGAGAGAACCTGATAGCGGTTATGAGCTGTCATGGCCATCAAGTAGGACCACTCCTTCATCCCCATCAACTGAATTCTCTCTGGAGCGTAATAATCAAAATAGCCTGTCATTTCCAAGCCTGGTCGTGTAATATCTGCTGTAGTAATTTGCTTTTGAAGCAATTCTTCCGTGCTGTAGGCACATTCAATACGCAGATTATTGACCAAATCTTTCACGTAAACGGTCATCTGTTCCCTCACTTTCCGTTTTATTCTATTATACCACAAGCCTTGGCTTCAAGGAAAAACAAGTCCCTATTTTAGCAAAAGGAACTTTACCTCAACCTTCTCAATGTTAGAAATGTTCTGAATATGCAAGACAAGCACTTTCTTTCCCTACATATTTTTCGTAAATCTGTTATACTCTATATATAAAAGATAGAGCAAGGAGAAGACCATGGAACCATTATTTCTAACACCTGTCATGCACGAAAAAATTTGGGGTGGGAATCGTTTAAAAACCAATTACGACTATGATATTCCAAGTGAGAAGACTGGTGAGTGCTGGGCAATCTCTGCCCATCCCAACGGTGTGACAACTATTTCAAATGGTTGCTATAAAGGAAGAGGGCTTGATGACCTCTATAAAAATGAAAAACACTTGTTCGGCCATCCAAGTGATCCAGTTTTTCCTTTACTGACGAAAATTCTTGATGCCAATGACTGGCTCAGTGTGCAGGTGCATCCGGATGATGCCTATGGCTTGACCCATGAGGGAGAATTGGGAAAAACAGAATGTTGGTACATCCTAGAAGCCGATGAAGGAGCTGAAATTATCTACGGTCATAATGCTCAATCAAAAGAGGAACTCAAACAACTTATTGATGAAGAGAACTGGGAACAACTCTTGACCCGTATACCAGTAAAAACGGGTGACTTCTTCTTTGTTCCAAGCGGTACGATGCATGCTATCGGTAAAGGGATTATGATTTTAGAGACCCAGCAATCTAGCGATACTACCTATCGAGTTTATGACTTCGACCGTCGTGACGAAGCTGGCAATCTGCGTGAGCTTCATATTGACAAGTCTATTGATGTTTTGACAATTGGTTGCGTCGCTAATGCGACACCAGCTCGTCTCTCATTGGATACCCTAGACTCTACCCTTTTGGTTTCTAGTCCATTTTTCACAGTTTATAAATGGTTGATTAAGGATAGAGTAACCATGGAGCAGACCGTCCCTTACTTGTTGGTCAGCGTTATTGGGGGGCAAGGAACCATTCAAGTTGGCAACACTAGCTACTCGCTGAAAAAAGGAAGCCACTTTATCCTGCCTGCTAATGTGACTAAATGGACCTTCACGGGAGAACTAGAGCTTATTGTCAGTCATCCCAATTCGTCTAAAACATGAAAATAGAAAAATATTTGACAGATAGAAAAAAGTTCGTATTTTCAACCATATACACCATTGCTTCGGTCAGATTTGGGATGGGAAACACAAATTGCCGAGATACGCTTTACAGTTCCTATCTCCAACCTTTAATAGTTGACTAAACTCTTAAAGCCAATCAACCTCTACGCTAGGATAGCAATACGAACTCTAAAAGTGAGGCTGGATTACCCAACCTCACTTTTTGCTATTCAAACCATGATTTATCTATTTTTTCTGCTTTCTTGATCTTACGTGGACCTGTCCCGTAGCGATCCGCATCCCGATCTTCTTTATAGGGTAAAAAATAAGCTGCTGCAATGTAAAGACCAATCAATATGAGCGGGATTCTACCTAGAAAAAGACCGACAAGAAAAATAACCCTCGCCAACCAAACATCCCAACCAAACTTATGAGCTAGTCCAGCAAAAACACCGGATAAGACCTTCCCCTGCCTCAGTTTATACAATTCAATTAACATCTTTTATTCCTTTCACATAAAACGCACTCTCCCCTGTTTGTGCCTTTATAAAGAGCAGGTCTCTACCAGACTTTTCAAACCGATAAGGACTAGTCTTTCTTTTCCGATTAACAAGAATCTGACCAGAACTGGATTCAATCTGACCACGGATACCTTGATCTTTGCCAGTCTGCAAAGTTAGAGGAGCCTGAGCTAATTGGACATAGAGATGCTGCGGATAACCACCACAAGTTGTCAAGCGAATATCCTGTTGTTTTTTATCCCTTGAACTACGGATAGAAATATCCTCAAATGGCAGATAATCCATACGCGCATCTGCCTGCCCTAAATCTAAATCTAGAACCGACATCCATTCCTGAGGCAAATAAATAAACAAGTGGCAGGAGTGAGGACTAGTAAAATATAGCCCCTTATTTTCTACATAAATCCGAGGGAGTTTATCTTCTGGCGTTCCTTGATTGTAGACAATTTCAACATCAACCCGACCAGTCTTTGACTTTGTCAAGATCAATCGACCTTCTGACAATTGGAGAAAAAGTGATTCGATTCCTTCAAAGCTGTAAGCCTGTTTCAACTTTGAAGAAGCAAATACCTTAAAATTTGGCAAAGTAAACGTCAATTTTGCTTTTTCTTCCACAAAAAGAAAGTCTGGCTCTTGATTCATTTCCTTGAAACAGGCACGTGCCTCTTCCTTGGTCAAGATTCCTTTTTCGTACAACTCAATTAAGCGCTCTTCTTTCTTTTGTGTCATACACTCACCTCAATTCCTTTCTAGTATACCATATTTGCGTACAAAAAAATCAGCCCAAGGACTGATTCTCTACTGCTGCAATATCAGGCGGCCACGACACTTACCACAATGATATTTTGTTAGGTCAATGCGCCGCTTGCGCTGATAGACTTGCCCGCAAGATTGGCAGCTATACAGTAGGGACGGTCTGGCAATCTGCTTTAAGCTGGGAGCATAGCGCAGACCGTCCACCGCTTCTAATAAATCTTTAAAATCTCTATCTCTATGTCGATAACCTTTTTTCTCAAAATAGAGATGGTAGTGACAAAGTTCATGGCGAACAATTTTCCGAAATACATCCAATCCCTGTTCCTCCAGGTGTCTGGGATTGAAATCTAGGTGTCCATCTGTCGGAAAAAAGCGTCCGCCTGTTGACCGCAAACGCCTGTTCCAAACTGCTTCATGGCAAAATACCTTACCGAAGTCCTCCAATGAGACCTGCCGAACATACTCAGTGAGCTTCACGAGGTGGCACAAGGGTCAGATTGACCTTCTCACGTTGTTGATCTAGTTTGTGAACCCAAACTGTTACCAAGTCACCGACAGACACCACTTGACTCGGATGCTTGATAAAATTCTTGCTCATATTGGAAATGTGAATGAGACCATCTTCATGGATACCAATATCAACAAAGGCTCCAAAGTCAACCACATTACGAACAACACCTTCTAACTTCTGTCCGATCTGTAGATCTTTAAAATCTAGGACATCCTGTCGGAGAACAGGAGCTGCAAAGTCATCTCGCATATCACGCCCCGGCTTAAGTAAGTCTGCAATAATATCTTTCAGGGTTTCCTGACCGATTGTCAATCCTTCCGCCATAGTTGCTATATCAACCTTGGCTAATTTTTCCTGCGCAGCTACATCTAAGTGATCAATCTCTAAAAGCGCAAGCAAATTCTCTACAGCCTCATACGACTCAGGGTGAACACCAGTATTGTCCAAAAAGTTGACCGCTTCTGGAATCCGCAAGAAACCTGCTGCTTGCTCAAAAGCCTTGTCTCCCAAACGAGGTACCTTCTTGAGTTGCTGGCGAGAGGTCAAAGCACCATTTTCTTCACGATACTTGACGATATTCTCAGAAATGGTCTTGTTAAGTCCCGCTACATGGGCGAGAAGGGCTGGACTAGCTGTATTGACATTGACACCGACTTGGTTCACCACTGTATCCACTACAAAATCCAAACTCTCCGATAGAAGTTTTTGGTTGACATCGTGCTGGTACTGACCAACACCGATGGACTTTGGATCAATTTTAACTAGCTCAGCTAGGGGATCTTGCAGACGGCGAGCAATGGAAATAGCAGAGCGCTTCTCAACAGTCAGGTCTGGGAATTCAGAACGTGCCAGCTCCGAAGCTGAGTAGACAGAAGCTCCGCTTTCATTGACGATGACATAGGAAACAGTCGGAAAATCCTTGAGTACATCGGCAACAAAAGCTTCCGATTCCCTGCTTGCTGTTCCGTTTCCAATGGCAATGATTTCCACCTGATATTGACCGATCAGAGCAGCTAATTCTTTTTTAGCTTCCAATATTTGAGACTGGGAAGCAGGTTTAACAGGATAGATGACCTGCGTGGTTAGAAGCTTGCTTGTCTGGTCTACTACTGCCAGCTTAGCACCTGTCCGGAAAGCGGGGTCAAATCCCAGTACTATTTTTCCTTTGAGCGGTGGCACAAGGAGCAGGCTACGGAGATTATCTGAAAAGAGTGCAATAGCCCCTTCTTCTGCTTTCTCTGTCAATTCTGTCCGAATGCGGCGCTCCATGGCTGGAATAATCTTTTTCTTGACTGCTTGACCAATGGCTTCTTTGATATAGGCATTTTTCTGCGGAAAACGCACTTCAAAGAAACGGATAACCTTTTCCAGATTATGCTCAAAGCCAACCTTTAAAGCACCGAGTTTCTCGCCACGGTTGAGCGCTAGCGTGCGATAGCCCTGCATCTTGGCTACTTTTTCCGAAAAATCATAATACATCTGGAAAACCAATTTTTCATCAGCTTCTGGATCTTTTACTTCCGAATAGAGGCTAGAATAGGACTGAATTTCATGATAGGTCCACGAACGGAGCTTGGTGTCTTCAGAAATGGCTTCTACTAAAATATCTACAGCTCCTGCTAGACATGATTCGGCTGTATCAAAACCTTCACAGATGAAACCAGTTGCTTGTTCCTCCAAATCAACCACATTTTGCAAAATCAAACGCGCCAATGGGAAGAGACCTGCCTCACGCGCTACCGTCGCCTTGGTACGACGCTTTTCTTTGTAAGGAAGGTAAAGTTCTTCGACATCAGCTAGCTTTTCGGCCTCCTCAATTGCCTGACGGAGCTGATCTGTCAATTTCCCCTGTTCTTCAATCTTAGCAAGAACTGTTGCCTTTCGTTCCTCTAGAGCAGTCAAAGCCTTGTCCCGATCAATAATTGACTTAATAACTACCTCGTCCAAATTACCAGTTGCTTCCTTCCGATAACGGGCAATAAAAGGAATGGTATTCCCTTCGGCTGTCAAGGACAAGACCGTATCAATCTGTTTTAAACTAATACCCAATTCTTGGGCAATCTTCATATATTTTTCTTCCATAGTTCCTATTATACCATGAAAGCGGTATAATGCTCCTCAAAAATTAGCATCTACCATACCAATTTGAGACAAACAGTCTTTCACTTCCTAAAGAATACCTTTTTCTTTACAGTAACCTATCAACTTAGTTTGAGGAGCACTAGACAAAAGCATAACCTGATTACAATTTTAATGGTGTCGAGGAACCTCTAAATGATGCTCCATAAAATTTGATATCTGGATTTTCCCCTTCCCCATTGAGAGGGAAAAATCCTTCACTACCAACCTCAGTCTATCTTGGTTTCCGTGAGTAGCGTAGTTTTTAACACAAACAAAAAACACCCGAAGGTGTTCACTCACATTTATAACTATCTTTCAAAGTTTATTTTTTTCGACAATGCATCAATAATAAGGGCTCCTACCAGTAAAGAAAGCAACTCTCCAGCCGCTGTTGTCAACCAAGTCAAAAAGAATGGGTTCCCATAAAGAAACTTCAATTCAAAAGCAATGGTAAACATGGTTGCCGCAAAAAAGAATGAGAAATAAAAGAAAGCCTTATTAAACAGACCAGAAAAGAGATACTCTTTCCTATATTTATCAAACAAGAAAACACCTAGACTAACAAAAATCAAGGTTGAGAATCCACCTACAAAGAGGTCAATCACTCCAAAACCGATTAAATTAGAAATCATACAGCCTATCGTTACAGCCACAATATACTTACGGTTGTAAAAAGCCAAAAAGTTCAACATTTCAGACAAACGAAACTGAACAGCCCCAAAAGAAATAGCGTTGAGTGGGGGGGTAATTGTCAGAGCGACATAGATCGCGGCAACAAGAGCAATTTCTGCCATATCTTTGGCAGTCCATTTAGAAGTATTCATACTATTCTCCTTTAGCAATATGCTTAAAATATGCTTGGGTAAAGTGAGCAAGCCCCAAGGGTTGTTGATTTTTAAGGATGTATTCAACAACGTTGTTTAGTATAGCACAATTTACATAAAAATGGTAGACTAATCCTATGAAAAATATTATGAAAAAAATCTTAGAAAATGAAGTGGTCCTCTATTTAATTTTTGGTGTGGCAACGACTCTTGTTTATATGGTAACTCGTATCGCACTATTTGCAATCATCAATCAGATTGTACTTGTCGCCCTGATTGCCAATATCTTTGCGATTCTTTTTGCCTTCGTAACCAATGATCGGATTGTTTTTAAACAAAGTTCTCAGGGCTGGTTTCCACGTTTCATCAAATTTATCTCTGCCCGCCTAGTCACCATGGGGCTAGACATGCTGCTGGCCTTTATCCTCGTTCAAGCCTTCCCAATCCTTATCGGTCAATTTGTTAACAATGATCTCAGGCTGGTCAACGCTATTGCCACTCTCTTCTCACAGATCACAGCTATCGTTTTAAACTATGTATTGAGCAAATTGTTTGTCTTTAAGGATAAACAATGAAACTGGAGAGATCGTAGGCTCGCTGAAACAAGTCAACCTACTCAGAAATAAAGTAAATAATCTGGAAGTCATCGGTTTAAAATGATTATTACAAATATCATAAAGCTTGATTTTGAAAAACGGAGTTTCTCACTGATACCGTCCAAGATGAACCAAATGACTAAAAAACGAATGAGCATAGTTACTGTCTTTTTGACTCACTATTATCATTCGTTTTTCTATTCAATTACTTAAAGTTCAACTTCTGGATTCTCAATGGTTAAAAGTTGGATTTCTCCAGTGACACCAAAATAATCCTCGATTAACTGTTTTAATTCTGCTATCGCAGCTTGAGCAAGAGACGCCCGTTCCTGTGTTATTGATTCAATCACTAAAATTGCATCCTGAGTTTCCTCCGTCAACATGGTTCTTTGAGCCTCGCGCCAGTTAAAGTTCCTACAAACCGCACCCTCCTGGTCGTAGTAGATAATCTCTTCTGCTAAAGCCGGCGAATCCTCTTCTGCTCCCAATGGATAGAAAGATTCTCCTCCCTTAGCCTTTCCTAAATGTAGATCCCCTACAATCTTTTCCAGATCTTCTCCACCACAAGGAAGACCGTAGCGCAATGAAATGCTATTATAAAGATCAACTAACGGATTGATTGGGGAAAATTCTCTACCCTGACTAACTCGTTTCAACAAGGCTTCAATAGAAGAGCGCGCACCCTTTTTAGTTTTGAAATGGGTAAAAGCCTCGCGCCATTCCTTGATGACAAGGTTTTGTGTAAAAGGCTCTTCTTCAATGTGTTTTTCTGCTTCTTTACATGCTTTCTTTAGTAAATCTGCAAAATAAGACTCTTTGCTAGCCTTTGAATGGTTATCTATTCCCTTGACAGTCAGGATAGCAATTTGCGCTGCTGGAAAAACCTCCCAAAAATGTTGGTCAATGATCAACTTCATTGAACTCACCTCCTCTCTTTAGTATACTCCTTTTTCATGGAAAAAACAAAAAAGAAGCTACCGGAGCTTCTTAGACCAAGTATAACAGGTTGACAATCAGTGAACAAGTTTCTATCCTTCTTTATCAATAGAGGTAAATTTTGCCTTAATCCGATTCAAAATAGAAACAATATCCCCATCTCTAGCATGAAATTCCTCTACCTGCATACTTTGAACACTGGCATTGATAATAGCACCAATAATCAATACCTGTGCCATAAAAATAAACCAAAGCATAAAGACAAGAAAGATAACAGCCGCCATCATTCGAAAATCCAGTAGCTTATTGGCATAGTTATCCACATAAATAGAGAAAAACTGTCCAATAGAAGCCATGGTCACAAGGACAAAAATAGTCCCAGGTAGCACATAACGCACTTTCTTTATACGAACATTAGGCAGGAAAAAGTAGAGCATAATCAAGGCAGCAAACAAGCCCATGAAGCCAATTAGCTGCGTTTGACTAAGAAGCCCTCTTAACCATCCATTTTCAAAATGAAATAATTTATCAATGGAAGAAAGGATGACCTGACCGAAGGTCAATAGGGTTATACTCAAGATGATAATAACTTGTAAACCAATCCCTAGAAAAATACCAATCAAGCGCCCAATAATAAAATCCCTATGTTTGTTAATTCCGTATGCCTTATTGACCGCCTTTTGCAAAATCGTCATACTGCACGACAAGGTCCAAAGCGTTGTAGCAATAGAAATCCCCAACCATGAAGTAGACGGTTTTGTCAGAACAGAAACCACAAAGTCAGAAACAGAAGGGTAGAGACGCTCAGGCACAAAATCAGCCAGTACTGTCAAAATCAAATCAATATCAAATGGGAAGTAGGGCAAAAGATTGGCCAAGGTTAACAGGACTGGAAAAATGGAAATCAATAAATAGTAGGCTACTGCCACACTGGTCACATCAATATCTGAAGATTGATAAAGGGAAAAGAAGGTAGAACAGAATGTCTTTAATCCTTCCCAAAACTTAGCTTTTTTCATCCTCTTCTCCTTCTTCGTGTAGCTGTTCAATCCCTGCGACAAGACTAGAGACTGCAAAAAGATTAGTACGTTCCTTCTTCTCCTTGACTCGTCAAAATAACCGGACCTTCTTTGGTAATCACAAATTGATGCTCATACTGACAAGACAAGCTTCCATCAAGTGTCTTATGAGCCCATCCAGTCTTCACATCCGTATCAATCTCCCAAGTTCCAGTATTGATCATTGGCTCAATCGTCAGAACCATTCCTTCACGTAAGCGAATCCCCCGTCCTTTTGTACCATAGTGAGGAACCATTGGGTCTTCATGGAAGGTTGGACCAACACCATGACCGACCAGATCACGAACAACACCATAGCCAAGACCTTCTGCATACTCTTGAATAGCTGCACCAATGTCACCAATACGATTACCAACCACAGCTTGTTCAATGCCACGATAGAGACATTCTTTTGTGACATTCATCAAGTTTTGAACTTCTTCAGAAACCTGACCAACTGCATAGGCCCAGCAAGAATCTGCAACGCCACCACGATAGCTCTGAGTGATTTTTTTCATAGCCGCAACATTATTAAAATTGAGCTTAGAAACGTCTACTACTGCCTTATCCAGCGGTTCACTGAGAACCATGTCCACCTTGAGCAAATCGCCTTCTTTCAACTTGTAATGACGCGGGAAGGCATGAGCAACCTCATCATTAAGCCCACAACAGGTTGCGTAAGGGTAATCCATCAATTCACCATCTACGCCGATTTGAAGAGGTAAAACATTTTTTTCCCTACAAGTCTTACGAACATATTCTTCTACTTCCCACATGTCCACCCCCGGCTTGATGAGGTCACGAAGTCCGATATGAACTTCCGCCAAGACATCTCCTGCTCGTTTCATTGCATCAATTTCACGTTGCGATTTAATTGTAATCATTATTTATCTATTTATCCTCATACATTTCTAAACTAAAATCTGTTCTTTTCAAGCGAAATTTAAGATAATTTCTCATCTTGTGCCCATAGCGGTCACTACCACGGTACTGCTCAACCTGCTGAAAACCAGCTTTTTTGGCCACCATTTGACTAGCTGTATTTTCTAAGTGAGTGACAATGTACAATTCCCTCAACTTGATTTCATAAAAGGCGAAAAAGACTAAACTGCGCACTGCTTCTGTCATCAACCCTTGACCCCAATAATCTTTTCTAAGAAAATAGCTGAGCTCCGCATCCAATGTTCGTTCATCTACTTTTTCAAAGCAAAGCGCTCCAATCATCTGCCCGGAAACCTTATCGGCTAAGGCCCAATTCCCCAAGGGAGATCGCATAAATTTCTCCACCATGGTAGCTGTAGCAAGTTCTTCTTCCATAATGCTTGGAAAGATAAATGAAAGATTTTCTGAATTTGACACTATCTCATAGAAGCCAGTTCTATCATCATAGGAAAAAGGTCTTAAGAGCAGACGCTCTGTTTCAAAGCAAGCAAATCTTGCCAACTGCATCCAAATCGTCATAGTGTACCCAAGGGGCTGAGAAAATTCTCAGCCCCACATTGTATTTATTCTTCAACCAACTGGATATCAGCACCCAGTTCTGTTAATTTTTCAATAATATTTGAGTAACCGCGAAGGATAAACTCAACATTGGTAATCTCGGTACGCCCTTCGGCCATCAAACCAGCAATAATCATCGCAGCCCCAGCACGTAAGTCTGTTGCTTTTACAGATGCTCCTGCTAATTGGTTTGGGCCTTCAAAAACAATGTGATTGTTTCGCGTAGAAATCTTGGCACCAAAATTGGCCAGTTCTTGTACGTGACCGATACGTTTTTCATAAATGGTATCAATAATTGTACCTCTTCCCTCCGCTCTGAGTAAAAGTGGAGTAAGCGGTTGTTGCAAATCTGTTGCAAACCCTGGATATGGAGAAGTTTTCACGCTAACAGCCTTTAACTTATCCTGCTTTTCCACAAAAATGCTATCTTCTGAAACAGTCATGCGCACGCCCATTTCTTCCAGCTTAGCAATGTAACTCTCCAAATGCTCATAAAGAACATTATCAATACGAACACCTTCTCCGACAGCCGCTGCAAGAGCAATATAAGTCCCAGCTTCAATACGGTCTGGAATCACTTGGTGGCGAGTTCCTTTCAAGTAATCTACACCGTCAATGGTGATAATATCTGTACCAGCTCCTCGTATACGAGCTCCCATGTTATTGAGAAGAGTCGCAACATCAATAATTTCAGGCTCACGTGCCGCATTTTCAATGACAGTACGCCCCTCAGCCTTAACAGCAGCTAAAATAGTATTGATGGTAGCACCTACACTCACTACATCCATAAAAATATGAGCCCCTTGCATACGACGTCCATCCGTTGATAGACGCATATTTTGACCTTCATAGGTTGTCGTAGCTCCCATGGCAGCAAATGCTTTTAGATGCAAGTCAATCGGACGCGGTCCTAAATCACATCCCCCTGGCAAACCGACAACGGCTTGACCAAAACGTCCAAGAAGAGAGCCATAAAAATAATAAGAAGCACGGAGGCTGTTGATTTTGCCAAAAGGCATAGGCATATCTTGAACGCCACGTGAATCAATTTCAAGTGTTTCACCATCACGTTTTACTGCAGCCCCCATGGTTTCCATGATATCAATCAAACTATCCACATCTGAAATAGCAGGCACCCCATCTAAAGTGACAATACCGTCTGCTAAAATAATGGCTGGAATCAAGGCAACAACTGAGTTTTTGGCACCACTAACGGTTACGGCACCTTTCAATGCCTTCCCACCACTAATTACAATCTTTTTCATATTAACATTCACTTTCTTAATTTGCCCCATCCCCAATGAAACTCAAAAATAGCTCACATAGCCTATCAACGGACTAGGAGACTAGAAATAAACAGAAGTTTATTTTTATTTACACCCGTCTCAACTCACATGAATATCTCAGACGAGTGAACATCTATCATTTTGGTTTTTGAAGCGTATAAAAAGGCATACGTTTCATTTTACCATAATAGAAAAGAAAAAGCTAGCCATTTAATGGACAAAAAGGACAACAGCTTGCGCTGCTGTCCTAGCATTTATTTCAATATACCGACTACACCAAAGCCTTTTTAAGTGCTTCAACCTTGTCTAAACGTTCCCATGGAAGGTCAAGATCCGTACGCCCCATGTGCCCATAGGCTGCTGTTTGTTTGTAAATTGGACGTTTGAGGTCCAACATCTGAATGATACCAGCTGGGCGAAGGTCAAAAATCTGACGAACAGCAGCTTCCAGTTTACTTTCCGCAACAGTACTTGTTCCAAAGGTATCAATGCGAACAGAAACTGGATGGGCCACACCAATGGCATAAGCCAACTGAACCTCTGCTTTCCTAGCCAGCCCAGCTGCCACGATATTTTTAGCGATATAACGAGCAGCATAAGAAGCTGAACGGTCAACCTTGGTTGCATCTTTACCAGAAAAAGCACCGCCACCATGACGTGAATAACCGCCATAAGTATCAACGATAATCTTACGACCTGTCAAGCCAGAATCTCCTTGCGGACCTCCAATCACAAAACGACCTGTTGGATTAACAAAATAGTGTGTCTCATCATCCAAATACCTAGCAGGAATGATTTTTTTGATAACATGTTCGATAACATCTTGACGAATTTGTTCCTGACTGACTTCAGGATCATGTTGGGTGGAGATAATCACGGTATCCACGCGAACGGGCTGATTATTTTCATCGTATTCAACTGTCACTTGGGACTTAGCATCTGGACGAAGGTAGGTAATCTCTCCAGATTTTCTCAATTCAGCCAAACGACGAACTAATTGATGGCTAAGTGAAATTGGCAAGGGCATAAGTTCAGGCGTTTCATCCACCGCAAAACCAAACATCAACCCTTGGTCTCCTGCACCAATCAAATCCAGTGGATCCTGACTGGCATCTTGGCGGGCCTCTAAAGCCTCATTGACTCCCTGAGCAATATCCGGTGACTGCTCAACCAATGAAGGATGAACCCCAACCGACTCTGCCGCAAAACCGTACTCACCTTTTGTGTAGCCAATCTCAGCAATCGTATCCCGCACTACACGGTTAATATCCACATAGGCAGTGGTTGAAATTTCACCAAAAACATGCACACTACCAGTGTAAACAGCCGTTTCTGCTGCCACATGGGCATCTGGATCTTGGGCTAAAATCGCATCCAAAATGGCATCTGAAATCTGGTCTGCAATCTTATCTGGATGTCCTTCCGATACAGACTCAGACGTAAATAATTTCCGTTCTGACATAAACATGTCCCCCTTTAATAAAAATCTCGTAGCTCCTCTTGAACGATTGAGTTGCCACGCGTTACTAGGTTACAAAGCACTAGTCGCAAAAAATATTTGTCATACGACTACCTTTTCGGGACTTAATAACATAACCATTATAACATGATTTAGGCGTTTCCGTCTTGTAAATCCTACACTTTTAATCAAAAACAGCAGAAAACAATCTGCTGTTTCAATGATAGTAAGTAGACAAATTCATACTGTTTCGTAAGTGGCTATGTGATTGCTTTTATTTCATTGTTTTACTGCGAAAAATTAGAATTTGTAGGAGAAATCTATTTTTGTCCACCTCTTATAAATGGCTCTGAAATTGTAGCATCCAATAATTCTTTATATGCGACTACCTTTCTAAATGTATTCCCCATCATTTCACTATTCCTATATTCCCTTATTGTGTTCATATCAAAATCTGCATAATACAATCCTTCTGTCACATCATCCGCTAACATGATTGTATTATCAAGACAAATCCCGTTCTTGTCCCAGCAAATAGGACTGTATGCACAAGAACAACCTGCGTTTTCCCCATTTGCATTCGCCATTGCTATTCCAACCATATTCTCATACGCTCGGGTGGACAAGGCTTGAATACGTGGTCTCATCGAACCACAATCATTTGGTACAAGAATAATTTCTGCCCCCTTTAACATAAGCATTCTTGCACTCTCAGGATATTCCCTATCATAGCAAATCATTATACCGATTTTTATGCCATCAGCATCACAAACTTTAAATTCAGTTCCTGCCTCAACATCTTTTTCATCAGCAAAATCACAAGTATGTACCTTTGAATATTTCATCAATATTTCACCGGACCTATTGATGACAAAAGCTGTATTTTGAGGTTGTCTTTTTCCTTTTGTAAACGACGTTAGTACAACACCTATACCGTACTCTTTTGCCACTTCGCATATTTTCATAATCACTTCGTCATCACAGGATATACTTTTTTCATACGTCATCGGAAGTTCATAACCTGTTACAAAACATTCTGGAAGTAGCAAAATGTCTGCTCCATTTTTTGATGCTTCCTTCATAGAACAGATTATAGTCTCAATATTTCTTTTTATATTTGCAATTTCTGCACGAGCCTGTAAAATCGCTACTTTAAAAATCATATTTTCCTCCAAAATTTCTAACTTATGAGTATCCCTCATGAAAGTCAGAGCAAAGAAACGTACCTACGACTGATTTTAAAATCTGTTTCGTTTGCTCTAGCATCAGTTGTTTGTCAGCCATCAGCGCCTCCCAAAATGTCTATCGCTTCTAAATAAACTCTGCATCCATAATCGCTTTCTTAACTGCTTCAAGTGGCAAATGTACCAACTCACACCCTTTTTCTTTATACAGATACTGCGCATAGTCATCCATACGGTATTCATTGATATATACTACCCGTTTGCATCCAACTTGAAGAAGTTGCTTAGAACAATTCAAACATGGAAAATGAGTCACATAGGCTGTAAAACCTTTGGGAATGCCGCGTTCTGCTCCTTGTAAAATAGCATTTACTTCGGCATGAATCGTTCGAGCACAGTGACCATCAATCATCAAACATTCTTGGTCTAGACAATGTTCCGTCCCCGAAACAGATCCATTATAACCTGTAGCAATCACCTTGTTATCCTTCACCAGAACAGCACCGACCTTAGCTCTCTTGCAGGTTGCTCGATTGGCAATCAAAAGTGCCTGCGCCGCAAAATACTCGTCCCAAGCTAAACGATTTGTTGACATGTATTTCTCCTCTCTGTCTTACCTTCCAATCTCCTAACCACTGTAACTATTCAATAATTGCTCCGATTTATCCAGTGAGTCTCTTTTTGACAATCTAAAACAATTTGAATGGAGAATTATTTCGTGCAGAATAAAGTATTTGACTAATATACTAAGCAACAAAAGAGCACAACTGGACTTTTCATTTTATATTAGTCAATCATAAAAGATCTCAAATAAACGTCTACCATCCGCTCTGTAGCTTGAACAGAATCCAGATGAGTTCGCTCATAAGAATGACTGGACTCAATCCCTGCCCCAAGTAGAGCATGCTTGACATCTGCTCCAGCCCGCATAGCAGCCGATGCATCTGAACCATAGTAGGGATAGATGTCTAGTTTGTAGGGAATCTTTTCCTTTTCAGCCAAAGCCACCAAATGCTGACGAAGTTCGTAGTGATAAGGACCGGAGGCATCTTTGACACAGATGGAAACCGTATACTCATCCGTTTGCTGGTCATCTCCCATAGCCCCCATATCAACAGCAAGGTACTCTACCACCTTATCTGGCAGACTAGAGTTAGCTCCATAGCCAATTTCTTCATTGTTTGAAAAATAAAAGTGGGTCGTATAAGGTAAGTTCACTCCTTCTTCTTTATAAACTTTCAGCAAGTGAATCAAAATTGCAGCAGATACCTTATCATCAAGGTGACGACTTTTGATAAATCCAGTTTCCGTCACAATCGTTCGTGGATCAAAGGAGATAAAATCACCAACTTCAATCCCCAAGGCTCGCGTTTGCTCTGCACTGGTCACTTTTTCGTCCAAACGAATTTCCATATTGGTTTGATTTCGCTCCGCTGTGTTAGCATCACGATAGACATGGACAGAAGTTTGGTGCATCAGAATCGTTCCTGTAAAAGTCTTGCCGTTTTTAGCACAATGTATCAAGCAATTCTCTCCCTCGATAGAAGGATAACCAAATCCACCAACCAAATCCATCTTCAATCGACCATCTGGCTTGATAGCTCGCACCATAGCCCCCAAGGTATCCAAATGGGCAGTCAAGACGCGATGCTCTTGATTATTTTCCCCTTGGACAGAAACTAAAATTCCCCCCTTTGGCGTCTTCACAGCTTCATACCCAAAAGATTCCACTTCTTCCTTGATATAGTTCATGATGTCCGTCGTGAAACCAGTTGGCGACGGGGTCTTTGTCAGTTTTACAATATAATCCAATGTTTTCATAGCAACCTCCTTATACTCTTTCAAAACCAGACTCATACGATCTAAACGCATCTATTTCCAAGCTACCACTTTTCACATTAGTCCTACCTATTTTCCAAGTTCCAACTATCTATGATTGATTTTGATTTATAGTTTATTATATCACTTTTTAGGAGAGATTTTGCTATAATGATTGTATGAAAACCTATCAAAAAATTTATCTCTTATTGGAAGAACGACAAGATTATATAAGCGGGGAAGAATTAGCTCAGGAATTAGGTATTTCACGAACATCCGTTTGGAAGGCTATTCGTCAATTGGAGATGCAGGGGTTAACTATTGAAGCTGCCCGCAATCGTGGCTATAAACTTGTGGATGGTGATTTGCTTCTGCCTGAGCTGATTTCTCAGGCTCTTCACATTCCAGTTCATTTTAAAGTAGATAGCGACTCTACCCAACTGGATGCCAAGCAAGGGATTGAACAGGGACATACCACCCCTGCTCTCTACCTATCTCCCCATCAAAATAAGGCCAAGGGGCGTTTTGGCAGACCATTTTATGCTTCCAAAGCAGGTGGTATCTACATGTCACTCCGCCTTGCTCCAAATGTCCCCTTCTTAGAATTCAAACCCTATACCATCCTTGCTGCCGCTGCTGTCATAAAAGCCATTCAAGAATTGAGCGATTTAGATGTTCAGATTAAGTGGGTCAACGACATCTACCTCGGTCAGAAAAAAGTAGCAGGTATCTTGACTGAGGCTATCTCCTCCATGGAAAGTCAAACTGTGACAGATGTCATTATCGGAGTCGGTATCAATGTCTTTATTGATGATTTTCCAAAAGAACTTCAACATACCGCAGGCAATCTCTTTGAAGAGCAACCACCATTTACCCGTAACCAGCTCATCACATCCATCTGGAGGGCCTTCTTTGAGACAGATGAAAAAGACCTGATCGCCCTCTATAAAGAAAAATCACTTGTTATTGGCCAACAAGTGAGCTTTGTAGAAAATCAAATAAAATTTAACGGTACAGCCATCGCTGTCACCGATACAGGTAACCTCGTCATCCAGCTGGATAATGGCAAGGCAAAAATCATCTCCAGCGGAGAAATCAGCTTGACTTCTTGGTCTGCTTCTCAATCAATCGGATAAATTTTGTCACTCTATAAGAAAAGTGGAAGTTTCGATAGGCTATAAAGGCATAGAGACCCGCAATGAAAAAATCACCTGTCAAAATAGAAGCATTCATAAAATAAATGGCTAAGATTGTTGTAATGGCTAAAAAAAGAAATTGTGGAAGTTTCATAAAATAAATTATATCAAAAAATCAGTCAACTGGCTGATTTTTTATATGCTTTCCTCTAAAATTTTATCCTCAATGAAAACCAGACTCAATTTTGGGAATGGCCGATATTTATCACACGAATCCAACAAAGTCTGGACTGGATTTTCAAAGAATATGTTCTCCATATCTATTCACTTTTTTGACAAAACTTTACTATAAAACTCTGAGTCGTATTTCTAGATGTGAAGCCGCCTCTCTGCTAGTCAAGTCTAAAAGTTACGACAAAAACACCAACTGAGTTGGTGTTTTTGTAAGGAGATATGAAAAATATTTAGGATTAACTACAGTATAAACCAATCTGAGGAAATTGCCATCCGTCTCAAGACTGATATTGTTTTATTTTTTATATGCACAATTCAATCCGCAATAACAATAACTTTGTAATTTCGGTAGGAAAATCTATAGCATAAAGTATAAAATCGAATAACATATATATAAATTACGCTTAACTCTTATAAATTGTGGAGAACAGTGTCCTTATATGTTCCTTGATAAAGAGCCTCGATATAGCACAAAAAAACCTTTTGTCTCTTAATAAATTTATATCTACCACAAACGATAACTTGTAAATTAGCTAAATTAGCCGTGAACTTTTTTATTCAATGACGTTTAAAGAGGTTCATCAAAGGCGTTTTATTTCATAGAAAAAATTGAATTTACATTTTTAAGAACACACATCAATTTTTATATGATAAGATAAACCAGTTTCTAGTCATATCTAAAACGCCTCTCTGAACTACTTTTGGTCTTCTTTACCTAACTTTTTACAAATAGTGTGATTTAATTTTTAACTTGGGAATGGAAATTAATTTTGCCACTGTGTTCTAACAATCATAGCTTCATTTCCTGTCTCTAACAAGTGATTTTCACCACCCTCCCATACAATTTGTCCATATTGATTTTTCTTAATAAATTTATATTCAATATTTTTGTTGATTGGCAAACTCAAATCGTAAAACCATGATGGATACTGAGCAATAGAAGCAGTTGCATTAAACAACGGACCAATGGCCTTATTCGTGTCCCAATTGCCTAACTCAGCGACATTCCCTACTATATATAAGTTCTCTCCCGGAATGGTCATAGCATTATCCACAATCATCCGAAACGGAATCTGACTACCTGATAACACCTCAAAATTTTTATAAACATCTTCCTCACCACTCGTGTTAGAAACCTTAATATCATATTTTCCAGATGTGATACTAGGAATTGTAACCCTAATCAATGTATCTGACCAAGTTGTAACTTGTGCCTCATGATTACCAAAGTGAACTTTTCCTTGGCGATCTCCAAATCCTTCACCAGTAAGAGTTAATTCATTTCCAGTTTTCCCCATGGATGGATCTACATCTCCTAATAATAATTTATTGCTTTGGCTATTGTAAACCCATACTCCCACTGCATTTGGTGCCAACGAAAAACTTGAAACTTGCCCTTCTACCCCCACTTGAATAGAATTTCCAGATAATAATGATGATAACTCATCGTTGTATTGTCCTTGTGGCAAACTTGTTTTTAAATTTTCAATTTGATAGTTATTACTTCCTTTATTGACTGCTATCAATGCTACATGCTCTCCAAATTTTCTTTCGAAAACGAGAACATCTGAATTGATCCATCTTTCTTCCGTCGAACCATAGGCAAGAGCCTTGTTTTGCTTTCTTAAAATGGACAATTTACTGATAATTTTATATGCATCACTTGATGTATCAAATGAACTGATATCTCCCCTGTTGTGTGGATCGCTATCACCTTTATCATATTGTTCTGTTCCATAGTAAATTGTCGGAACACCACGAGAAGTCAATAATAAAGCATAAGCCTGATTAACAGCAACCTGATTTCCATTAACTATGGACGAAAAACGACTCATATCATGATTATCTATAAACGTTACTTGATCATTAACTTCCTCATAATCTTTTTCTGTCGCCTTTATAACATTGTAAAAATCTGTCATAGTGTAGTTACTATTTGTAAACAAACTACGAATGGAATTTGCAAATCGAAAATCTAATAGACTCATCCCACTTTCATTGGCAAAATGAGTCATTTCCGGTTCAGCCTCCGTTCCTCCTGTATACCATTCGCCAAAGACAAATAGTCCTTTTTTCTCATAAATATAGCTCAACCAATTTTTTTGCCATCCCAAAGACATGTGCTTAACAGCATCAACCCGAATACCATCTATCCCTAAATCAATCCAGGTTTCAATCGCCTCTTTCATATATTGATCAACCGTTGGATTTAAGTTATTTAAATCAGCCAGTCCGTACAAGCTATGATAAATACCATTTTCATACGTGCTATAATTTGTCCATCCCTCATGATTAAATATTTTGGCTGTATCAGAAGAGAACTTACCTAACAACTCCCCTTTTTTGTATAAAGCCCCATCCTCTGGAAAAACCAAACCATTATATTCGGCTGTTGAGGTATGATTAGGTGCAAAATCAATAACAATTTTTATTCCATGTTTGTGTGCTGTACTTACTAATTCTTTAAAATCTTCTTCTGTTCCAAAAGCAGCATTCGTTTTAAAAAAATCTCTAGCCCAATACCCATGATAGGCAGCGCTTTGATTTGTTGGATCAATGGTTGTAATATTTTCAACGGGAGAGGATATCCAGATGGCTGTGATTCCTAAGTTTGTTAGGTAACCATCCTCTATTTTATTGATAATACCACGCCAATCTCCACCATGATATTTTCGTAAATCAGCCTTATCAAAAATTTCTCCTTTGGGGTTATTAGTTTCATCCCCATCAGCAAATCTATCTGTGATAATTTGATAGATAACATCCGAAGAAAAATCTGCTCTATTCTCAACAGATCGATATGTCTCAGCCATCAAGTTAGTTGTACAGCACATAATGGCTAATAAACCTGTTGCCAAAACAATTAAACTTTTAGATAGAAGTTTTTTATTCATTATTATTCTCCTTTACTTCACTGCTCCTGCTGTCAACCCTTTTACCATATTTTTTATTAGTAGAAAATAAAGCAAGATAATCGGTATAGCGATAAAAACACTACCTGCTGCAAAGCGAGCAAACTGCGTTTCATCAAGATTCATGAGACCAACAGCTACTGTGTATAAATCTTTTTCCTTCAACAATAATTTGGGCAAAATAAAATCACTCCACGGCCAAGCAAATGTTGTCAAGGCTGTATAAGTAATAATCGGCCTTGACAATGGTAAGTGCACATGCCAAAAAATTTGAAAACTTGTTGCTCCGTCTATTCTTGCAGCTTCATCAATGCTATGAGGAATCGTATCAAAGAATCCTTTTTGAGTTAGATAACCTAACGGAGCAGCAGCACTATAAATTAATACTAATCCCCATAATTGATTGATGAGATTAAATTGTGTCATCAAAAGATAGACTGCAATCATACCCATGAAAGAGGGGAACATCCCCAACACCATTGTTGTTTTTATAAGAATTTTCTTTCCCTTAAACTGAAAACGCGAAATGGTATAAGCTGTTAGAATCACCAAAATCGTTCCCAAAATACAACTAGCACTAGCAATAAATAGAGTATTCATAAACCATTTAGGATAATTATATAGATTTGTATCTGTAAATAAGGTAATGAAACTATTTAAACTATAAGAAGTCGGAAAGAAACCTTTAAAAGAGTAAATTGTTCCTGAACGAGAGAATGAAGCCAAAATCAGCCACAAACAGGGAAAAAGAAAAATGAAACTCACTATCAGCAAAGCTAAATAAAGACCTGAACTTTGAAAAAATCGAATCCATTTTCTCATGAGAATCTTCCTCCTTCCTTATATGAAGATGTTCGAACGTAAACCGCTAAGGAAATAACAGAGGTGATGATAAAAATAATCAAACTAATGCTTGCGCCGATACTGTAATAGTTATTGTCAATGGATAAGTTATACAACCAATTGATCAATAAGTCTGTGTCACTTGCAAGAAAATAATCATCTAAATAGAGTCCTCCTCTTAAAAAATAGAATATGCCAAAATTATTAAAATTTCCGACAAACTGCCCAATTAAAACAGGTGTAGTCGCCGTTAGAATATATGGTAGTGTAATCTTTGTAAATTGAACCCATTGACTAGCTCCATCTATTTTTGCAGCCTCATAAAGACTCTCATCACGGTTAGACAACATCCCTGTTGCAAGAAGCATGATAGATGGAATACCGATCCATGCATTAACAAATAAACCAATTAATCTAGCCGACCATTTTGCATCAACATCCAAAAATCCTATTGCTTTATGACCAAAATCTTGAATAAGTTGATTAATCGGACCACCATATGAAAACATAAATTTAAAGGCTAATAAGCTAATAAAACCTGGAATTGCATAAGCAAGGATAGGAAATGCACGCCAAATTGTTTTTCCTCTCACTCTTTTATTTGAAAAAAGAAGTGCCAATGCCAAACCACCAAAGTAATTTAAACTTGTAGAAAGAACGGCCCATAATACATTCCAACTTAACACCTTAAAGAATGTTGGAGCGAATTGAGTAAGAGAAATAATCTTTATAAAATTATCTATTCCTACCCAGTCTACTAATTCAGGAGGAACAATTTTGCCACCATAGTTTGTAAAGGCAATGAGAATCATAAACAAAATAGGCAACACGCTAAATACTAAAATACCTAGAACAGGTAATGTTAAAATGAAGATAGGAAATTTCTGATCTACTAATCTCGCCCATTCTTGCTTAAAATCGGGTAGCTTCTTTCCTCTTTTTATTTGCTCCTCTACTGCAAAAACATCTTTTATGTTCATCCAGTAAATAGAAACAAATACCATGATGAATAGAAAACTTAAGATCCCCATCAAAAGAATAACGATAGAGTTATCTCCTACAATGCCCAGCCATGTATCTGCTTTTTGAGTACCCAAGGTAAAGAAATCACACATATCTCTATAGCCTCTTGATACGAAATAAGTCAAATAAACAACTTCTGCTAAGAAAAAAGTAATCCCCTTTAATTTTTGTCCATAGAGAAACTGTCCCAACCCCATACAAAATAAGGATAGACAGGTTTTAGGATAAGCTTCTTTTAACCTTTTTAAACCTTTCCTCCACATAATAAACTCCTACTCCAATGTATGAATAGCATCACTAATCTGCTTGTCTACATCTTTCAAGCCAGACTTCAAATCTGCTAATGTTTTATATTTCTTTTCATTTTCAGGACGGAATACATCTTTTGTTATGTCTGAAAAGTATGTCTGAGTTGGTGTCCAAATTTGAGAAACAGCAGAAATTGAGGGCATAGTTATGATATTTCCCTTTTCAAGATTTGCGTGTAACACTTTTGAGATTCCCCCAATTTTATCAACAACATCTTTTTGAGTTGGTACAATTCCTAATTTTTCATAACGTTTCATCACCATTTGGTATCGAGTAGCAAAATTGACAAAAGAAAGACTAGCATTTGGTGCTTTCGTGTAGGCACTAATCGCATAACCATTGATTCCTCCCATCATTTTGTTGTCTATCAATTCTGAGTTGACATCATTCAAATCACCACTCTTTGGCAGTTTTGGAAGACTTGTCACAACAAGATTTTCTTTCGCCAGTTTTTGAGCCTCTTCCTTTGTTTTTCCTTGACTTTCGTAATTTTTTACAATTTCATCTAAGAAAGTTGAATATACATCTGGTGTTGACATCGTTGCAAAATAAGTACCATCTCCCAACTTACTATAAGCACTAGACTTAATGGTATTATCAATACTCTCTTCATTCATAACAGAGGCAAGCTGTTGAATAATGTTTGCTCCTTTTTCTGCTTCTCCTTTAGAAAAACCAATATCTTTTGTATCTGTATTACCTTGACCAAAAATGTAGGCACCATAAGAGAATAAATAACCGCTAGAAAAGTAGGTGTCATAAAGAGATTCCATATAACCATATTGAGTAGGGTTAACTGCATGACGCTGTCTTGAAAAATCAACTAATTTTGACCATGTCTCTACCATATCTGGAATTTGGTTTTTATTGTCATCCCAGTTTTCCCTCCAATCATTTGGCAATAAATCCTTGCGGTAGTAGAGAACGGGCGCTTGAACATTAACAGGAACTCCACAGGTGTAGGTTTTTCCTTCCTTTTTTATTTCAAAGGCCGACCAAGCATTTGGGGAAGTAGTTTTATAAGCATCTAATTGATCTATCGGAAGAGGATAGATGTGCTTACTATCTGCATACTTCATGATAACATCATTCGCTTGGTAGAGAACATCTGGCCCGTAACCATAAGGACCGTCGTTCGCCAAATCAACATACTGATCCGTATTAGCATCAACTGCTTTTATTCCCTTATCAGCATATTCTTCATTAAAGGCCTTTATCAAGTCTGCAAAGTACCCTTTTGAGATAGCTGTGTCATTTTCCAAAACCTTAATGGTTACATCATTTTCTATTTTTCCTGTAAAAATAGCATTTTCGTTGCGCTTAACTTGTTCTCCCTCTGAAGATTTTCCACAACCAGTTAGACAAAAGATGGTCATTAAAGCAAATGCTAGTAGATTATTAGTCGTTTTGAATTTCATAACTTCCCTCCTCTAGTTCAAATAGCACAAAACCATATGGCATCAACAAATTATAATTTTTTAGCTCATTTTCAATAAGAACTTTCTCTCCTAGTTGGATTTCTTGTGGTTGATTGCCAAGGTTGAGATAAAAGACTAATTTGTCATTATTTAATGTTCTTTCGATGATAAGCAAATGACCTTTCGAGTAAATTTTAACCTTTCCGTCCTGAATACGTTTATCTCGTTTCAAAAAAGTTAACGCTTTTATTTTTTCTAACACAGCATTGTCCCAGTTTTCCTTATTCCAATCGAAAGTTCTTCGCGAATCAGGGTCATAGCCACCTTCCATACAAATTTCTGTTCCATAATAGAGACACGGAACACCCGGAAAAACGAAAGTAAGCGATAAAGCTGCCAGTAATTTCTCTTTAGACTTACCTAACTGTGTAAAAATACGATGTGTATCGTGTGAGTCAAGCAGATTCAAATTCATTTGATTAACCTGTTCCATATTCCTCATCAAAATATGATTAAGCTGGTCTGACATTCCCTCCGCTGAAAACCTCTCTGTCGCAAAGCAGTCCAAACACGCTTTAGTAAAAGCATAATTCATAATGCTATCATACTGATCTCCCATCAGGTACGGGTAAGCATCGTGCCAATTTTCTCCAATTAGGACACAATCTTTTTTTTCATTTTTGACAGCTATGCGAAATTTTCTCCAAAATTGATGCGATACTTCATCGGATACATCTAAACGCCATCCATCAATATCAAATTCCCCAATCCAGTATAAACCAATTTGTATCAAGTGTTCTTGGACAGCAGGATTCGAAGTGTTCCATTTTGGCATGTAATGACATGAAGCAAAACATTCATAATTTACTTCCTCTACATCAGGAAAATCGCCTTCAATTAAAAACCAATCATAATATTTAGACTTTCGACCTTTACGCAATACATCTGTAAATTCTTTAGATAGTACGCTACAGTGATTGAACACCGCGTCTAAAATAATCCTAATTCCTTTTTGATGTGCTGCTTCGATTAGTAATTTCAGATGTTCTTTTGAACCAAATTGCTCATCAATTTTGTAATAATTAACAGTATCGTATTTATGATTAGAAGGAGACTGAAAAATTGGCGTCAGATAGAGAGCTGTCACGCCCAGATCTGAGAGATAGTCCAAGTGTTCCAAAATACCTAATAAGTCTCCACCTGCAAAATTCTTTGGAGTCGGTACATCGCCCCACTGCATTGTAATGTAAGATTGATCTTTTTTAAAATCTCCTTGAGCAAAACGATCAACAAAGATTTGATAAAAAATTGCTTCTTTCATCCAACTCAAACTGGGAAAGACATCTGCTTGATTGATATAGGGCATTTGAAAAAAATTATAAAATCCCTCATCAAAATCATACTCTTTAGTCAAGCCATCTTCACTAAAGTAAAATGTCTCTTTTTTGTCTTCTAAACAAAAAATATAAGCCAACCGAGTATCATTCAAACACAATGTCGTTTCAAAATAAACGAACGTTTGGTCTTCATAACTAATAGATAGCTCCTTACTTTGCCGCCTTAAATGATAGTCATACTTTTTACCGTAAATCAAGGAAACCTTCGTATTCTTATCCTCTTTTGCCAATCTAATCCTAATAACTAAGTCTTTTGTTCCTATCGCAAAACAATACCTAGAATCAGGAATATGTAATATACCCGCTCCATTCATATATCTCTCCTATCTATCCCATCTGTCTCATGGGTTGACTTTTCCCTCTTTTTTTTATATAACAAAATTATGAAAAATAAAGTAACCATCAAAGATGTTGCACGTGAAGCAAATGTTTCTGTTGCAACAGTATCTTATGTTATCAACAATCGAGAAGACCAGAAAATTAGTCCTGAAACTAAGAAAAAAGTTTTACACACTATCAATCTACTCAACTATACTCCGAATCGAGCTGCAAAGTCCTTAGTCACAAAAAAGCATCAAACTGTCGCACTCTATTATCATAAACACGAATCATTTTTAAAAAATGCAGAACAATTTTATCTTATTGATAGCCTATCGGCCTACTTACACTCTAAAGAGTATCATTTAGTCTGCTTAAATGAACAATTCATTGAAAAATATGATATGGCAGATGTCATCGTTACCTCAGATGTGAGCAAAGAAGAATTCCATCAAATAGGAAATGCCAATTTTTCTCCCCTCATTACACTTGATAGTTTTATTGATGACCCTTTGTTCTTTCAAGTCAACTCTGACTATTTGCACATGCGCCACATAGCCGAAAACTTTTTCAAGGGAGAGCCGTTCACCTTTGTCAGTATTCCTATTCATAATATCGAAAGAAGGGAGCATTTACTTCAGGTATTTTCTGATGTCCTTTTCGTAAATCGCTTAGAAGATATTCAAACAATTCCATCAGGAAATATTTTGATTGTTGATCAAACACTGAATGAAATCTTGATGGATACAAAGCAAAAACTGTATCTACCAAATATTTCCGAAGAAAAATTTAATCATCTTTTTCAAGCTATTGAATGGGCAATGCAACGTCAAGAAATGGATAATCATAATATTCTCGTATAAGGGAGTGGGAACAATCGTAATTTCAAAGAAATTGATTGTTCCCTTTTATTTAGTTATAGATTTGCTTCAATATAATCCAGTGATTGATTTACCTACAATTCAATATTCATTAAGCTAAACTACAAGTAGGAACCAAGCTATGCAATATCAAATTTTCCCTAGTTACTCTTTTTTACCAATTTAATTTTCTATAAACTCCCAAGTGATACTGTCAAAAGGATTTGTATTAAATGTCTCTTTTTTTAGCTCTGAATACTTTGGATCTTCTTTCGCATAGGTATCTTCCGCTGGATGAGTTTTTAAGATAAATGTATAGGTACCAGATTTGGCTACTTTGATATTAGCGCGTTTTATTGCCACATCTCCTAGACCTCCCGAATTTTTAAAGTAGGAAACCCCATCTTTTTCTGCTGTCGTTAAATAACCATATCCTCTTTGATTTTCCCATTTACCATTTATTGCAAATTGGAACTCGTCTCCTTCTTCCAATTTAACCGTTAATTTGTAAAGATTTGAGTTTTTTGCATCTTCTTTTATCATTTTATGTGCATCAGTGATCACTGCACCCCAATTAGAAGACTTCAACACTTCGCTTTTCCCATTTCCCAAAATTACAAAAGATCGTACATCTTCTTGATACTTAGAAAAACCTGCATATAGCTTCATGTCCGATTGAAGTTCTATTCCTTCAACTAACTTTTTAGATAAATCTGGCTTCACATACCAACCTTCAAATTCGTATCCTTCTTTTTGAGGCATATATTCCAAGGCTTCCTTAGTGGATTTAGCCTCTTTTTTCTCTAACTCTGTTTTACCATCCATATCATAATAAACAACTTTTGCTACTGCAACCTTTTCCGGATAATTTTGGCTTCCATTTTTACTATTTTCGGAAGCACGACAAGCTCCTAAAGACAAAGTAAGCCCAGTAGCAGCGAGTAGTACAAGATATTTTTTCATTTTAGAAACTCCTTTTTATTTTGTAACCGCTATCTTAAACGTTTAAGTTAACTATACTACTATTTTTTAAAATTGTCAAACAAAGTTAAAAATTTATGATAAATCTTTAATTGGATAGTAATTTTTTAAGATACGATTGGAAGAATTTAAAATGCTTGACAAGAGGCAAGTAATGTTTGCAGCGTTCATGTAGACTGAAATTAGCGAATGAAATAGAACCTACTGACATCAATCTTTCAATTCCCATCTCACACTTTTAATAACTGTTAATTCTTTGGCAGTTACTTTATTCCATGTGACTCTTTCTGGTGACTGAGCTCATATAGGGTATATGAGACTTTTTTTACGAACAAATAGAACTCCACAATCTCAGCGATAGATCTACTCACAGCAGAAATCATTGAGTTATAAGAAATTTTTTCAAAAAAAAAAAAACTATACCCGCTTGCTCCAAGTGTAGGGTATAATTCTTTCTCTAGCTGTATTGGCTATTTTTTCATAAATCTTGTATTCTAGATAAATTTCCCTAATAAATCCGAGAATATCGAAGGTAACAAGAATAACAGAAGTATCGTAAAAGAATCTTAAATTCCTTATAATACACTTTCTCAGTAGATACATACTATGAACAAAAAATTAAGGGAACTAACTATACATTTGTTTACACTAACCACAACCTGATGTAGCTAAAACCTAGAAATTCCGAGGATTGTCTAGACCATATTGTGTTAGTGTAAACTAGTATATAATTCCCAAAATTAAAAACATGTTAAATTTCTTTCTCTGTGGATAGGGCGCCTCTCTTTAAGCACTCACTTTGCTAAAAAGAACTAGCACCAACCTTCTTAATCATCCACTATTTCGACTGCACCTGCTAAAAAGCTAAATTCTTCTGGAAGAGAACTTTCTGCCTTTTCAGTTTCTTGGTTTTTTTTCCCTTTGGCTTTAGCTGAAAACTCCGCTCGAACACGGATCCAATCCTCTTGAGCAATCGCTAAAATCTGCGGTGAAAATCCCGCTGCTTTGCTAAGAATATTACCAAACATAGTGTTAAGGTTATCCCGTTTCATGGTCTGCTCAGCATTGAGAGGTGAGTCAAAAGCCAAAATCGCATGATTCTCATTTGCTGCGACTGGCTGAGAACCGACAAGCAAAGCTTGGTCTGCCCCAGACAAACTTTCAATGATTTCTCCCCAAGCATTTTGCAGACGGGTCAAATTCTCGCGCGCCAAGACTGGATTTTCCATCGCTTCCTGCAAAATTGCATGAATCTTACTAGTATCCAATCTGTATTTCTTTTGCGCTTGCGGCTTTCGAGAGACTGGTTTAATCGTCATTGGTTGATTGCTAGATAATTGACTTAATTGTTTTTGCAGCTCAGCAACCTGCTGTTGCAAAGTTGCCAACTGCTGAGTCAAATCTGCTGGTAGCTCTGCTATTTCCCTTGAATTAGATCCATCTTCCGCCAAACGAATTGTCATCATTTCAGCATAAATCTTGGGTTGGGGACTGGACTTAATATCCGCAAGTCCCTTTGTAACCATCTCAATCATGGAAAAAATCCGATCTTGTTGAAGGGTGAGGTTGTCTATAAAACCTGCTGTCAGATGGGTGTTCTCCCCACCTGTCTGTACAATGAGCAAGTCTCGTAAGTAATGCAACAAATCCGTTGCAAACCGGCTCATACTCTTTCCTTGATCAAATAGCGTTTGCAGATGCCTAATAGCAGTAATACTATCGAACTGACGGATACTTGCCACGTAATCATCCAAAGCAAGCAGACTAATCGAACCTGTGATTTCTTCTGCAATCCTTAGTGTTATTTCTTGACTCTGGCTAAGACTAAGAGCCTGATCCAAGATAGACAAGGCATCCCGCATACCACCTTCTGCCCGACGTGCAATAAGCATCAAGGCCTGCTCATCAAAAGCAATCCCTTCCTTTGATAAAATAGTCGCCAAATGTGCTTGAATATCTGCCACTTGGATGGACTTAAATTCAAACCGCTGAACACGTGAAAGAATCGTCGCAGGAATCTTATGCAACTCCGTTGTCGCAAGAATAAAGACCACATTCTCTGTTGGCTCTTCCAGAGTCTTCAAAAGAGCATTGAAAGCTCCCGTAGACAGCATGTGAACCTCATCGATAATATAGACCTTATAAGTCGCAAGGCTAGGTGCGTAAGTTGACTTATCACGGATGTCACGAATCTCATCTACACCATTATTAGATGCCGCATCAATCTCAATCACATCCTCCAGACTACCTTCTGTAATAGCTCGGCAGATATAACAATCATTGCATGGTTCACCTCCAACCTGATTCGGACAGTTCATAGCCTTGGCAAAAATCTTAGCTGCTGATGTCTTCCCCGTACCACGAGGTCCAGAAAAAAGATAAGCATGGCTAATCTTTCCCTGCTCAATGGCTTGCTTGAGCGTAGTTGCAACCACCTCCTGCCCCACCATTTCCCCAAAAGTCTGGCTCCGGTACTTCCGATACAAAGCTTGGTACATTAGTATTTTTCTCCAAACATAGCAAAATTCCAATCCGTTCTCTCAACCAAGAGAGCAACGAACTTTTCTAGATATTCTTGGTCAATGGCATCATAATCCGCAACCAGCCTAGAGTCTAAGTCCAAAACGCCCAGTAATTGATCATTTTTCACCATAGGGACCACGATTTCTGACAAGGCTGCCGCATCGCAGGATATGTAGTTATCATGCACTCGAACATCGTCTACGAAAATAGTCTGATGCTTTTCAGCTGCCTCTCCGCAGACCCCTTTCCCAAGTGCAATATGGACACAAGAAACACCACCCTGAAAAGGACCCAAAATCAATTCCTTGCCATTAAAGAGGTAAAAACCTGTAAAAACAGAATTTGGTAGGGTTTGATTGAGCAAGGCCGAAGCGTTTGCCAGATTGGCCAGAGCATTTCTTTCTCCTTCTAGGAGAGCCTCCAGTTGAGCTAATAATAGCTGATAAGTTGAGATTTTTTCTTGTTTCTTCATATGGAACATTATAGCATAAATGGACAGACATTTATAGTCTGAGTGATAAAGAAAAAGGCTTTCGCCTATTTCCAAATCCAATACATAATTACCGCATCCACCATGAGTCCCACTGCCCAAGCTAGTTGAAAATATTTTTTCTGTGTTTTATGACGAAAGTGTGTTCCTCCGGCCCAGGCACCTAGACCACCACCCAAATACGACATGAATAACAAGGTTTTTTCCGAGATACGATAGGTACTCTTTCTGGCTTTTCCTTTATCTATACCATAGGTGATAAAAACGATCATATTCCAAATCATCAGTATCATGCTAGCCATTTGTTTGATTGTCATACATTCTCCTAATCTTTAACCTCCTACCAACCTCGCTCCCTTCTTAACGCCTGAGCAAGGTTGGCAGTAAGGAGCATCCTACATAATACTATAACTTTATCACAATCCTGACTAGGAAACAAGAAAAACAGTGTATACAAGTCATCATTTTTCGGTGGAAATATGTTTGAAAGGAACGAACTAGAACACACAACTCACATATTCCCTCCTGCTAGCATATCCACTTTTTACAAGACTTTACCGATACTGATATATTCTGGATTATTTTTTGAACCAAAATTATAGGATTTATTTTCATTGTTTTTTCTCTGAAAAACCATCCTTGTTTATATACCAACCATTGATCCATCTTGACTTGGCCATTTTACCGTCTCCTAGTAAATAATACCATTTATTATCGGAATGTTTTATCCAATCATTGGTCAGCATTTCACCGTTTTTATCCAAGTAATACCATGAAGAATAGTTTTTATCGTAAATCCATTTTGATTTAGCCATTTTACCATCTTCTAGTAGATAATACCATTTACCATTGGAATGTTTTATCCAACCATTAGTCAACATCTCTCCGTTTTTATCCAAGTAATACCACGAAAAATGTTTTTTGTCGTAAATCCATTTTGATTTAGCCATTTTACCGTCTTCTAGTAGGTAGTACCATTTACCATTGGAATGTTTTATCCAACCATTAGTCAACATCTCTCCGTTTTTATCCAAGTAATACCATGAAGAATAGTTTTTATCGTAAATCCATTTTGATTTAGCCATTTTACCGTCTTCTAGTAGGTAGTACCATTTGTTATTCATTTTAGTCCAACCAATGGTTATAGTTTTGTTTTTATCTCTATTTGCTTTGCTATATTCCTTTTCTGCTTGTGTTTCTTTTTTAGAGGCAGCCTGTTTTTCAGCTTCTAAAAATTGTTCTTGCAATCTTCTGAGCTCTTCTTCCTGTGCTTTTTTATTTTCAATTTTCTCTTTTTCAGCTTTCTCCCATTCTATTCTGTTTTGTTCTTCTCTTTGTTTGAACAGCTCCTCTGCTTTTTGTTTTTCAATTTCTCTTCTCTTTAATCGTTCTTGGATCTGATCTTGGGGATCTCTTTCGACAGCACTTTTTCCTTTTGCATTGTTGTAAATAGCATCTTTATTGATTAAAACCAAATCTTCTGCTTTTTGGTCTTTAGCCCAGTTTTCAAATGTCGTATTAGTCATAACTTGGGCATTCGACAATGTCCCTATATGTGCTAAAGCTTCTTTGGGTGAAAAATTTTTAACAATTTCTGTATACTTATCTTCACTACGGTCAAACATCAACTCAGAATAGCCTGATCCCGTATCGCCTGCTCTTTTGCTGCTTGTCAAATCAACAGTATGCCATTTTCCATCATAGAAAGATCTTGTAACCGCATGGAGTTGACCCGTTTCAACTTTCGCACCTGCAACATAGGCTGGAATGCCCATGAGATTAAAAGCTCTCGCAGCAGTTGTACTAAATCCTACACACATTGCACGTTTTCTTTTCGTTACTGCAAACAAATCAGATGGTAAATTATACTCTGCCGAATGGTTAGGGCTGTAGAAAGTGTTGAAATCATAAGCTATTTTCCCCATTTCTACTGCGAATTTTTTGATTTTTTCACGATCTTCATCACTATCCTTTATACCTGCAGAGTCAATCATTTCTCTTATTTTATAGTCATTTTGTTTAAAATTTTCAAACTTTAAATTTTCGGTATACCCTTCTTCTCTATGATTAGGATTTAATCCATAATTCACTGTTAGCTTATTTTCTATTTTTAAGACTTTAGAATATATTTCAAAATCAGATACATTGCTTTTGATTATTTTTTTACCCATCCATACTCCATGGGCATCCAATAGCATCAGGAGATTCTCATCGTCTTCTATCTTTTCTAAACTATGTATTTGGGAATTTTCATAAGAAAACTCATGTAACTTACTTTTTCTTTTTTCAAATTCTTTTTCATATTCTTGCCTAGTAGAAACAACGACGTCTTTTGCGTTCATTATGACCACTCTATTATTGCCAGCTAAATGCTTACCATCTATTTTTACGAATACATATTTTTCATTTGCTTCTACATTGCCATTATCGTCTTTAAATAGGTCTTCAGGCTTTGTAATGTTTTGTAAGTTAACAGCAGAGCTTCTGTGAAGGTTCTCTTTTCCCAAGAGATGAACAAAGACCTCTCCATTATTTGCTTCCTTTTTTGCTCCTTCTAAAAATTCAGCAAATTTTTCTTCTTTAACAATCTCAACACTATACTTCTTTTCTTGAATTGACTGATTAGCATACACTTTATTTGTCCCTATTTCCATAACTGGGGTTGTTGATAATAGAATACTCGCTGCTAATACGAATATTATTTTTGATTTTTTCATATATACTTACCTCTTGTTTGAAAAACTAAAATCCTTAAATATTATGACATATATTTATCATTTTTTCAAATGAAAAAATATAAATTGCACTCAACATCTGCATCTCTACATCAATCTAGTAATAGTTGATGATACGATAAACTTGATTAACACATACAAGATTGAAATTCTATTTCAAGGAAAGCTGTAGTTCTAAGTTTCTGACTTTCTTTATCTTAACACCCGTTTCAATGGCAGTCATCGGATTTACAGTTTCCAGTTATTAGTTCGGATTAGATTGGCCAACTCTCCTTATAAAAATATTTAATGGTAAAAACATAAAAAGAAAACACCTATCTCTAGGTGCTCTTAGGAGGGTTATGAAAAAGAATGATTAAATTATAACCTAACTACCTTAAATAAAACTAAACACTTTTATTTGATGTAAGTTTAAGAAAGAATAGGGCACTTTCTCAAATAATAGAGTTAAAGTTTAACACGATTTTTCAATTACATATCCACCAACTAATTGTCAGCAACTGTGCATTCCCTACCTCAAATATCTTAACCGCGCTCTCTTAAGATGCTCTCTACCTTGGTATTGAGCAGATCAATAGCTACAACATTGGTGACCCCTTCGGGAATAACGATGTCAGCATAGCGCTTCGTAGGCTCGATAAACTGGTGATACATTGGTTTTACCACTGAAGTATATTGCTCAATGATACTATCCAAACTACGTCCACGCTCTTCCATATCTCGTTTGATACGACGAATAATACGAATATCATCATCCGTATCCACAAAAATCTTAATATCCATCAAATCCCGCAAGCGTTTGTCTTCCAGCACTAAAATGCCTTCTACAATAAATACATCCTGCGGTTCCTGACGATAGGTTTTGTCTGAACGTGTATGCTGCGTGTAGTCATAAATCGGAATATCTACCGAACGCCCTGCTAACAACTCACTGATATGGTAAATCATTAGATCCGTATCAAAGGCCAGCGGATGGTCGTAGTTCGTCAATATTCGTTCTTCAAAAGTCAGGTGAGATTGATTCTTGTAGTAAGAATCGTGTTCAATCATTGAGATACGAGCATTTGGAAAATTATCCAAAATGGCACGTGACACACTTGTCTTACCACCTCCCGATCCACCGGTGACACCAATAATAATGGGTTTCTGAGTCATCATTGTCTCCTTCTATTTTCGATACTATTTTACCATGAAACGTGGTACAATGGAAAGGAGAATACAAAAGAAATGAGAATTCAATCTATGCTTCATTTAGGTATTGTTGGTACTTCCGACATCTCCCATCAATTTATCCAAGCAGCCTGCTTGAGTGAACACTATCAACTACGGGCTGTTTTTTCCCGTAAATTAGAAACTGCTCAGGCTTTTTCAAAAAATGATGAAACCATTCGATTATACACAGAATGGGAAAACTTCCTTTCTGCTCCTCTCGATGTCATCTATATTGCTAGCCCCAATTCCTTACATTTTGAGCAGGCCAAGGCTGTCCTTTCTGCTGGGAAACACGCTATCGTTGAAAAACCGATGATTTCTACTCCGCAAGAACTGGCTCACCTCCGCCAAATTGCCAAGGAACAGCAGGTCTTCCTGTTCGAGGCTGCTAGGAACTACCACGAGAAAGCTTTTGAGGTTGTTCGCGATTTCCTAAATGATAAGACGATTCTGGGTGGCTATTTTGGATATGCAAAATACTCATCTAAAATGCCTGAATTACTAAATGGTCACACACCCAATGTTTTTTCACCAGATTTCTCAGGTGGGGCTTTAATGGACCTAGGTGTTTATACACTCTATGCTGCCATCGGATTATTGGGTGTTCCCAAATCAACTCATTATGTGGCTCAGCAACTCCCCTCTAGCATTGATTTGAACGGTGCTGGTCAACTCATCTATGATGACTATATCATTAGTATCCAAGCTGGAAAAAATATCACCAGCAACCTACCTAGTGAAATCTACACCAATGAAGGAACTCTTACTCTCAATGCTTGTCAGCATATCAGCTCTGCCATTTTTACAAAGCATGATGGAACACAAATCATTCTCCCCATCCAAGCTGAAAAACATGCTATGCTAGAGGAAGCTCAGCGTTTTGCCCATATCATCGAGCAACAAAACCATGATTTAGCTAACCAGTGGCTAGATGTAGCTGAGGCTGTTCACCACACATTGTATACCATGCGCCAAGACGCTGGAATAACTTTTAAGGCGGATACTCATGAAATCTAAATTCCCTACTAGCTGGAAGGACCAGCTAAGCCAACTCGGGTTTGAGAACTTCACGCCCATCCAAGAACAAGTATTTGATCCAATCTCAACCGGTGAATCTCTTTTAGCTATCAGTCCTACGGGAACTGGCAAAACACTCGCCTACCTTTGGCCTACCCTCCTGTCTCTGATACCCAAAAAATCTCAGCAACTTCTCATTCTGGCACCAAATACAGAATTGGCAGGTCAAATCTTTGATGTTTGCAAGACCTGGTCCGAGGCGCTTGGATTGCATGCCCAACTCTTTCTATCGGGTTCTAGCCAAAAGCGTCAGATTGAACGCCTAAAAAAAGGCCCTGAAATCTTGATTGGAACACCCGGCCGTATTTTAGAATTGATGAAACTAAAAAAAATCAAAATGATGGCTGTTAACACCATTATTTTGGATGAATTTGATCAGCTATTCTCTGATTCTCAGTACCATTTTGTAGAAAAAATTATAGGCTATGTTCCACGTAATCACCAGCTCATCTACATGAGCGCAACTGCTAAATTTGATCGTGAAAGGATTGCGAAAGACATCAGGACCATTGACTTATCTGACCAAAAATTAAATCATATCCAGCATTGTTATATGATGGTAGACAAGCGCGATCGGCTAGAGATGCTCCGTAAGTTTGCCAATATCCCTGATTTTCGTGCCCTTGCTTTCTTTAACAGTCTGTCTGATCTTGGAGCGAGCGAAGACAAATTACTCTACACTGGTACCAATACGGTCTCTCTGGCCTCTGATGTCAATGTCAAGTTCCGCAAGGTCATCATTGAACGCTTCAAAAACCATGAACTCAATCTCTTATTGGCTACAGATATGGTAGCGCGTGGGATTGATATTGATAACCTTGAATGCGTCCTCAACTTTGATCTTCCTTTCAATCAAGAAGCCTATACTCACCGTGCAGGTCGAACCGGTCGAATGGGGAAGGAAGGAACTGTCATCACGTTTGTATCTAATCCTAGTGAACTCAAACAATTGAAAAAATATGCTTCTGTTCAAGAAGTTATATTGAAAAATCAGACGCTATATAAGGTATAATACTAAAAAGTAATGTTTTGATAAATCACAGATTCATCCTCATCTGTGATTTTAATTTTTGTCATGTGTTATGTATAAAAAGAAAGGATGCAATTGTAAAAAGCGAATAACCTAGTTTTCTACTCCTCAGCATCCTAGGTTATTCGCTTTTTGTATTCTTTCCTCTTATTCCCTTTTAATGCACTGGACCAGGTGATTCTTGGGAATAGTAGATATGCTTAGGATTAAGGTTAGACCCGAGCAAATCTGGCACCGTCACCATATTATAGCGCTCACTTGTTAGAAATTGTAAGACAGATTCCAGACTATCAACCGTTGGCTGATGAATATCATGCATAAGAATGATACTTCCTGGATGGGTCTGAGCCTTTATCTCATTCAAAATTGCTTGCGGATTGCGACTTTGCCAGTCCTTTGAGTCAACTGACCAATAGATAGATGGCAATCCTATCTGATCAACGACCGATTGGTTGATTGTACCATAAGGAGGACGAACCATGGTCGGTACAACCCCAGCCGCTTCCTTAATAGCTGCTTGGGTATCTTGAATTTCCTTGCGCACTAGCTCCGGCGAAAGTGTCACCAAATCAGGATGGTTCCAAGTATGGTTGGCGATTACATGTCCCTCTGCTACCATTCTGCGAAGAATAGCTTCATTGCCTGCAATAGCTCTACCTATAACAAAGAAGGTCGCCTTAGCATTGTATTTTTTCAACAAATCCAAGACAACTGGCGTCGTATTGGAGTTTGGACCGTCATCAAATGTCAAAGCAATCTGACGTAATTGTTTTTTATCAACTTGCTTTGCGACATACTCATCATAACCAGTCTTATCTGACTCTGCGAGGTAGTTACTCTTTACTACTGGGTATAAATCCGAAATTGGTACTTTTAAATGATCGATGCCAAAGGACTGATCGGGAAATTGTAGAAACAGTTGTTTTTCCTTGTAGGTAAAGGACAAGGTATTCAAATCCAAATTATTGAACTTAGCTATAATCCCTTCTGACTCAGCTTTTGTCATTCCTTTTGCCTGCAAGTCTTCCTTCAAGTGTGCTACCATAATTTTTCTTGCTGCTGATAAATCAGGCAAAAACTTTTCCAGAGTGAATAACTGATTGTCTTCTGTTAACAGTACCGACTCTGCTGACAGATTTTCTTGCTTTTTAATCTGTAAATATTCCACCTTATACTGCTCTGCTTGAATATCACGCGCCTTTACACCTGTAAAGCTAGTCTCTGCTTCTTTTGCAGATATAAATACCAACTCATCTATTTTTCCAACTGGTTTTTTATGTCCAAAACGCTTTTGAACATAGGAAAGCATCCGACTTTCAACGGAACCAATCACCCGACCAGAGTTATCCGTTGGTAAGGCCATCACAACATGTGTGGTACCAATGTTTCCCTCTTGAACGTTCACCTTTCCCTCAGAAAGGATAGTCTCTTGCTTCTCTTCAATAAACTGTCTTATTTGTCTATCTTGAACCTCTGTAAATAGCCAAAAACCTAGACCAACAATCATTCCAATAAGGGCAATATTTACTCCCAGCCAAAAAAATTTTCTCATACTATAACCTCTCACGTAAACATATATAAGAACTATGCTAAATGATTTGCAAGCCATTGTCAAGAATACTCCATAAAAGGTTCGTGTCTACCTGCTTAGAAAAATCCAAATACTCCCTATTTGTACAAGAACTCTTCCCATACAAAAAAAGACTGCCTAAGCAATCTTTCTCACATTAGTCTGCTCGAATAACTTCCACACGGTAACCATCTGGGTCTGTAACAAAATAATAATGACCTGGACTTCCCGGCAATCCCTTAATATCTGTTGTTGGATAGCCCAATTCCTTATGTCTAGCATTATCGCCTTCTAAATCATCCGAAGAAAGAGCTAGATGCGAGAAACCATCCCCTACTGTATAAGGTCCATGATCATAATTATACGTCAATTCGACTTCAAATTCATCTCCCTCAAGCGCCAAGTAAACGAGGGTAAACTTATGTTCTGGATAATCCTTGCGACGGGTCTCCTTAAAACCAAATGCTTCCTCATAAAATCGTTGCGATGCTTCTAAATTTTCAACACGCAAACAGGCATGTAACATTTTTTTGCTAGCCATAACCTTCTCCTTATTTTTTCATAAACTACCATTAGTATAGCATACTATCGCAAAAAATACTGACTTGTTGCCTCCAAGAAAACCAAAAGCCTCGTCTGCAAAGCAGAACGAGGCGAACCATCCTCCAAAAAGGATGTTACTTACCAAGATAGTATTCTGAAACAATGTTCAATTTGTCATCCAATTCAAATACCAGTGGTGGGAAGTTTGGAATTTCTACATCCATGATTTCGTCATCAGACAGTTGTTTGATGTGTTTAACAAGAGCACGAATAGAGTTACCGTGTGCACCTACAAACACATTCTTACCATCTTTCAATGCAGGAGCAATCTTATCTTCCCAGAATGGAAGAGCACGCTCAAGCGTTACTTTCAAGTTTTCTGCATCTGGGATAACTGAGTCGTCAAGGTGTGCATAGCGACGGTCAGTGTGTGCTGAATGCTCATCGTCTTTCGCCATTGCAGGTGGCAATGTATCGTATGAACGACGCCAGATGTGAACTTGCTCATCACCGAATTGTTCTGCTGCTTCTGCTTTGTTTTTACCTGTCAAACCACCATAGTGACGCTCGTTTAAGCGCCATGATTTTTCAACTGGCACCCACAATTGATCCGCTGCTTCAAGAGCCAAGTTTGTTGTCTTAATTGCACGTTTCAACACTGATGTGAAAGCAAGATCAAATTCAATACCTGCTTCCTTAATTAACTTACCAGCATCAATCGCCTGTTGTGTACCTTTTTCAGACAAATCAACATCAGCCCAACCAGTGAAAAGGTTAGCCTTGTTCCACTCAGACTCACCATGGCGAGCAAAAACCAATTTTACCATTTATGGATTCTCCTTTAACATTTTGAGGTTTCCCTCTGATACCCTTCTATTTTACACGAAAAGGTAAAAAAATGCCAGTCTTTCCACAAGCTGTGTACGCTTTCATTATCCTCGTCTACAAATTCGGTCTCCAGACCTATCTTTCTTCTTAGAAAAAAGACAAAATAATGGTATAATAGTAAGGCTGAACACGACAGTTCCCATAACAATCGTTTGAAGGATTTACTGCCTGAGTTTAACAATACGAAGGAGATCGTTTTCAAACGATAACCAGCATAGGAGTTATCATGAAGAAAGTAACTATCGTGTCTGCCTACCGTTCTGCCATTGGCAGCTTCGGAGGCAGTCTGAAAGATATTGAAATTGCTGAGTTAGGTGCACAGATCCTAAGGGCAGCCTTAACAAACAAACATATACCGACAGATTGCGTAGATGAAGTTATCTTCGGAAATGTTCTCTCATCTGGACAGGGACAAAATATCGCCCGACAGATTGCTTTGCGTGCCGGACTTCCACAAACAACTCCTGCTTACGCAGTCAATAAGGTCTGTGGATCTGGACTAAAATCTATCTTACTAGCAACCCAATCCATCCTCGTTGGCGATAATGATGTCGTAGTGGCTGGCGGAATCGAGATCATGAGCCAAGCTCCCTACCTATCAAAAAACAGTCGTTTCGGTGGCAAGCTTGGACATCTCAATTTGGAAGATTCCATTTTAACAGATGGTTTGACTGATGCATTTCATCGCTATCACATGGGTATCACTGCCGAGAATATTGCTGAACAATACCACATTGGTCGCAAGGAACAAGATGCATTTGCCTACGCTAGCCAGAAAAAAGCTGCCAAAGCTATTTCAGAAGGACGCTTCAAGGATGAGATTGTTCCTATCCCTCTAGTCTCTAGAAAAGGAGAAACAATTTTTGATACAGACGAATATCCTCGCCTAACGTCACTTGAAAAACTAGCAACACTACGACCTGCTTTTAAAGATGGCGGAACAGTCACTGCCGGGAATGCTTCTGGTATCAACGATGGTTGTGCTGTTTTGGTTCTCATGTCTGAGGACAAGGCCAATGAACTCAACATACAGCCTCTTGCTTACATAGAATCTTATGCAACCAGTGGCTTAGACCCTGCTTATATGGGACTTGGTCCCATTACTGCGAGTCAAAAAGCACTTGAAAAAATTGGAAAATCAATTGAAGAGATTGACCTATTTGAGTTTAATGAAGCCTTCGCTGCCCAATCACTCCCAATCATAGCTGAACTAGGGGTTAACCCTGAAAAAGTCAATGTCAATGGCGGAGCTATTGCTCTTGGTCATCCCATTGGAGCCAGTGGAAGTAGAATCTTGGTCACCTTGATTCATGAATTAACCAAGCAAGAAAAGAAACTCGGTCTCTGTGCCCTCTGCATTGGAGGTGGTCAAGGTATCTCACTTATCATCTCCAATGCACAAATAAGCTACCCCTAACTTATTATACAAAGGATAAATTATGAATATCGGTATTGATAAAATCGGTTTTGCGGCACCCGATTATGTTTTAGATTTGGCTGACTTAGCCTTAGCCCGCAATATTGACCCTAATAAATTTAAAATCGGTCTTCTCCAGTCTGAAATGGCTGTAGCACCCATCACCCAAGATATTGTCACATTAGGTGCCCAAGCTGCAGAAGCTATTTTGACAGAAGAAGACAAGAAAACCATTGATATGGTCATCGTTGGAACTGAGTCAAGTGTAGATCAGAGTAAGGCAGCAGCTGTCTCCATTCACAATCTGTTGGGCATCCAGCCTTTTGCTCGCTCCATCGAGATGAAAGAAGCTTGCTATGGAGCAACTGCTGGTCTCAGTTTAGCTAAAAGTCATATTGCTCAATTCCCAAAGTCCAAAGTATTGGTTATCGCTAGCGATATTGCCAAATATGGTATTGCTTCTGGTGGCGAACCGACTCAAGGAGCCGGTGCCGTGGCTATGCTGGTTACTGCCAATCCTCGTATCCTAGTACTCAATAATGACAATGTCTGCCAAACTCGCGATATCTACGACTTTTGGAGACCAAACTACGATAAGTATCCACGTGTTGATGGTAAGTTTTCGACTGAGCAATATACGGATTGCCTCACGACAACCTTTGATTATTACCAACAAAGAACCAGTAAGAAACTCAAAGATTTTGCAGCTATGTGCTTGCACATTCCTTTCTCCAAACAAGGACTCAAAGGATTGCAAGCTATTGCACAGGATCAGGAAACTCTAACCAACCTAACAGAGCGATTCCAAGAAGCAATCGTTTACAATAAAATAGTTGGAAACATCTACACGGGTTCTATCTTTCTCTCGCTCCTTTCTCTTTTGGAAAATAGCAGAGTTTTAAAGGCAGAGGACCAGATTCTCTTTTACAGCTACGGTAGTGGAGCTGTCTGTGAGATTTTTAGCGGCTACCTAGTTGAGGGCTACTTAAATCAATTAGAACAAGATCGTCTTCATAGACTCAACCAACGTACAAAACTCAGTGTTGAGGAGTACGAGAATATCTTCTTTGAAGAACTTTCACTAGACGAGACCGGAACTTCTAGTGATTTGCCGGTAGATCACAGCACTTTTTCCCTTATCAAGGTTGATAAGCATAAGAGAATTTATCGCAAAAACTAGATGGAATTAGCTTTTTCTCTACAGAAAAGCCTCTTGATTCATTGTAATTTTATCACCTCTCTTCCACAGCCAATAAATTGTACAAGGCTGAAGCTAAAAAATAGGAAGCAAGGCTTCCTCATTTTTGATACGGTAAAAGATAAACGTTAAGACTAACTATTCTGGCACCTTGGCCTAGCCAGGGGCTTTTTGTATCTTTATAGAAAGAAGAAACTATGTCTCATTTCTCAGGATTCTACAAAAAAACACGTCAGGAGCGTATCGACCTCCTCCATAGCTACAGACCATTTTCAGGAAAAAGTCTAGACTGTCTGACAAATGACACCAATCTTTCCGAGCAGATTGCTGGAAAGATGACAGAAAATCATCTAGGAACCTTTTCTCTTCCTTTCTCTGTCCTACCAGAGCTAGTTGTGGACGGTCATTCTTATATCGTTCCGATGGTGACAGAGGAGCCATCTGTCGTTGCTGCAGTATCTTTGGGAGCGAAAATGATTGCTAGGTCAGGTGGATGTTCAACCTATATTCACAACCGTATAATGATCGGGCAAGTAGCTCTATTTGATGTTTCAGACCATGGTCAAGCAAAAAAAGCCATTTTGGAGCAAAAGGCAACCATTCTTGAAACTGCCAATCAAGCCCACCCTTCTATTGTTCAGCGTGGTGGAGGTGCTTGTGAACTAACGATTGAAAGTAAGGATGAGTTTCTCATCGTCTACCTACAAGTGGATGTTCAAGAAGCCATGGGAGCGAATATTCTCAATACTATGTTGGAGGCCATCAAGAATGACTTAGAGAAACTCAGCCAAGGACAGGCGCTTATGGGAATCCTATCCAATTATGCAACAGAATCCCTGATCACTGCAGAGTGTCACATAGCAATTTCCAGCCTTGCTAATAACTCTGCTATTGCCCAAGAAACTGCAAAAAAAATAGCCCTAGCCAGTAAGTTAGCGCAACTTGACCCTTATCGTGCAGCAACCCATAATAAGGGGATTTTCAATGGAATTGATGCAGTAGTCATAGCAACAGGTAACGACTGGCGGGCTATGGAAGCTGGAGCTCATGCCTATGCTTGCCGTGATGGGCTATACCGTGGGCTATCCATCTGGCGGATTGAGGGGGAAAGTTTGATTGGTTCCATCACTTTGCCCCTGCCGATTGCTTCTGTCGGTGGTTCTATCGGACTAAACCCCAAAGTAGCGGTCGCTTTTGAACTCCTGGAGCAACCTAAAGCACGTCAACTCGCTGCGATTATTGCTTCTGTTGGGCTATGCCAAAATTTTGCTGCCTTACGAGCTTTGGTAACATCTGGTATCCAAGCAGGTCACATGAAATTACATGCAAAATCCCTAGCTCTTTTAGCAGGAGCTGAAGACCATGAAGTAGACACTCTTGCCCAGCTTCTTCGTAAGGAAAAGCACAGTAACTTAGAAACCGCTCAACGTTTACTGGTAAAATTGAGGACGAATTAAAAGAGGCTTAGTGCCCCTTTTTTCTACTCAACGAAAAAAAGCTACAATTAGCTCCAAAGACTTGAGGACCTTTGAAGTTTGGAAATCAACTAAATCGACATCTATTATTTTTATTTTCAGCAGGTATCAGTCACAGAATTGTTCCATGCGCAGCTTCTGTGGTTTCATTCCCAGCCGTTCATAAAAGCGAACTGCTCTAGTATTATCTGCCCAAACATCTAAAGTGACATTATAACATCCTTGTTCCTTGGCATAGGAAAAAGCAAAGTCATATAGTTGCTCTCCGATTCTTTGCCCACGAACTGAGTTAGCCACGCATAAATCATCAATAAACAAAGTTTTTATCGGCTCTAACGTACCATTTTTTACGCTGGACAGTTCACAGAAAAGATGCCCTACTACTTGTCCATCCAGTTCGTAGACAAAAACTGGCTTATTAGGCTGCTCTAGCAAGTCAATCAAGTCAGCTTCTGAAAATTTTTGACCGGAACTTTTAAAAATATCTGGACGCGCCTGATGATGAACCTGCAAAATATCTTGTAACAAGCCAACAAGACTTGGAATATCAGACTGATTAGCTATACGAATAGTCATATTATGGCTCCTTCTGAGTTTTTCCTATTATATCACATATTTATTTTTTTACAAAATAGGTCTAAAGACCGATGAAAAATCTGAAAAATCCTTTATACTATAGACATATCCTAAAATTTTTCATAAATCTCCTGAAAGCCAGTCTGTTATGACTGGTTTTTTCATTGTCCAGATAACAATATAGTGAACACTTGATTCTCGATAACAAAAAGTCCTCTGGATATTTTCCAAAGGACTTACTTTATATTAGACAGGTTTCTTTTCTAGTTTATAGGTTATACCGTTGATAATGACCTCAATTCCTTCAATATTGACATCGATCTGATCTCTGCTACTGTTCCCAATATCAGCAACTGTGTCAAACTTTTCAAGTGAACCATTCTCAGCCTCAATCGCTTTCAAACGACTGGCCATACCGACTAAATAGTTATCATAACCAGCTGCCGCATAGTCGTAGACAGCACCACCAACTTGGAACATGCCCTTGACAGCTTCTGAGAATGTCTTAGCTCCTGATACCTTGTAAGAACCACCAGCACGCAACAGATAGAACCAATCTGTCAAGAAGTCCTCAATCGTTGCGTAGTGCATGTAGTAACCTCCCTCATTTGATGGGCGAGCAATGCCTCTAGTTACTGTTACACCACTTGGGCGCTGAATGGTGTCCACATCCGAGTTCATGGTCATACCGCCCCAGTTATTATCCGCTTTACCAATGGCCGAAGCTCCCCAAAGACCCTCAAAGTGTAAAACTGTGATGGCATAGGATGGCAGGATGTCGTACTCAGCACATTTTTTAAGAATGGTATCTAGGATAGATTTTTTGAGGATAGCGCCATTAAAGCTTAAGTCCCCATCTTCTTTAAGTTGAACCACCGGTGATTCCTCAGCCGCATTTGGACCTCCATTGAGTATTTCGTTAACCTTTGCCTGAACTGCATCATAGCGAGATCCTAGCGAGTACTTGCGTTCTTCTCCAAATCCATGCAGGCCAGCGATGACTTCTTGAGCTAGTTCCTCATCTGTCTCTTGATTGGATGTAGTAGTTTCGGATTGGTCTTTCAAGCGATAAACATAGTAATATGGACGTCCTGCATAAGACCAAGTCGCATCATGTTCGTTTACGCTAATACCGTTATGAGCATAATTGCAATGAATGATGTTATCACCATCAACAAAAATACCCGTATGTCCACCAGCTCCGGCTGACTCCCCGCGTCTACCCCAGATGAAGATGTCACCACATTTTGCATCCCAAGCTGTATTTTCTGCAACCAACTCAAATCCGTTATTCATTAGCCAGTCATGCTCGTATTCAGTATTGACTGCCCAACCAGCAGAAATAGCCCCGCCAGCCGTGAGAGCGTAATAGACTGCGCTAGAACAATCATAGCTATCCGGACCGTTACGATAGTCCATGGAGTAAGTCACACGACCTACACGATCCATCATCCAACGGATAGATGTTTCAAAATCAATCCCCATCTTTCTCCTCTCTTCTAATAAACAATTTGTCAAATAGTGTCATCACGTTGTCGAAAAAGCTCGCATATCCTTTCGCCTTTTCGTAATTCTTAACCAAACTCCTAAGAGCTAGCGTTTCTCTGTGTCGATTACATAGAGAAACGCTCTCCTCTATCTGCTCTGGTAATAGTATAAGTATAGACAAAGGAATAAGAATAGTCAACAAGATACCCTCAATGCCTTGCGAATCAAGCCATTGATTCCGATTTTTGATTTATAGTCAATTTACAGTTTGCTAACAGTTGCATATTAAAAAGTTAGTTCAAAGCAAATAATAAGCCATATCTTCCGTCATACCCTTGTCAGTCGTCTAGCAGAAAACAGAGTTCCCTTGAAAGCTATCATGGACCGTGTAGGGCATGCAGACGCTAAGACAACAACCCAAATTTACACCCATGTCACCAAGAAACTCAAGGCAAATGTGACTGAAATCATGGAAAACTACTAAAGTTTTGCCCCTTATTTGCCCCCTAAACACAAAAAAAGCCTATTGTATCAACGTAGAAACGTTGATACAATAGGTTTTTTAGAGCTGAATTATTTTACAGCTTCCTTAAGAGCTTTACCAGCTTTGAATACTGGAACTTTTGAAGCTGCGATTTCAATTTCTTTACCAGTTTGTGGGTTGCGACCTTTACGTGCTGAACGCTCACGAACTTCAAAGTTACCAAAACCAATCAACTGCACTTTTTCACCAGCTACAAGGTAATCAGTTAACGCTGCAACTACAGCATCAACAGCTGCTGCTGAATCCTTTTTAGTTAATGAAGTTGCTTCTGCAACTTTTGCAATCAAGTCTTGTTTATTAGCCATTTGCTAAGTCCTCCAATAAATTTCTGAGTTATCACTCACTATTATATAGTACCGAATTTTAGGCATTTGGTCAAGTTTTTAATGCTAATTTACTTTATTTTCCTATAAGTACTTTCCATAACTGAGCTGTTATACTAGTCAATGATCCATCTTTCTATACCGTCTAAATTTGCCAGCCAAAACTACACCTGAACTGGCTTAGAATCAAATATTTTTACAAAAGAAAATATCTACAACTCTTTTAAAGGGAGGTAAATGTTTTTAATTTTTAAACTATAGAAAGATAAATCAGGTATCCTAACTCAATTACCTATCACTCATAACGGATTAAAATCGCCCAAGCTCCCTCACCAGTATGGGTCTGAATAATCGCTCCTGTTTCTAAAACAGAAATATCTTTTGCTACGTATGTTTGAAGCTGCCCCTTTATTTCATTTGCAAAATCAGCTACTCCAGAGTAGGAAATTCCTATTTCTACAACATTTTTATCCGCTAAACTTACTGCAAACTCCTCCAACCATTTTTTAAAGGTTTTGTGTCCACGGCCTTTCACAACAGGAGTTAGCTGATGATCTTTCATCTCCATAATTACTCGAATATTGAGCAAACTACTCAACATTCCCTGAACTCGGCCAACACGTCCTCCCTTAACCAGATTTTCTAGAGTTGACACACCGATATACAACTCTGTTTTATCTTTTATTGCTTCAAGGCTTGCAAGAATCTCTTCCTTACCTGCCCCTGCTTTTGCCAAGCGAGCTGCTTCAACAACTTGAAATTTCTCTGCCTGATCTGTAAAGCTAGAATCCAATATAGTGACATCAGCACCCGATAAGATAGCTCCCTGACGAGCCGCCTCCACTGTTCCGGACAGGGCATGAGAAAGTAAAATCGCTATAATTTGACTACCATCTCTGGATAACTCACCAAACATCTCTGCAAAGAGCCCAACAGGTGGCTGACTAGTCTTAGGTAGGTTTTTTGCCTCTTGCATTAACCTCAAAAATTCGCCTTCTTTTAAGTCACTGTCAGAATAGACGACACCATCAACCATAACGGATAAAGGAACCACCGTAATGTCCAGTTCTTCTATCAAATGAGGTTCAATGGTTGTACTTGAATCTGTAACAATCTTAATCTTTGTCATACTTCACCCTCAACTCTTTTCAGCTTTGTTTTCCATTATAACAAATTCTACCTGAAAAATAAACTTGCACACAGTCAAGTCATAAACAATGACTATCAGAAAGACATCTATACAATCAGTAAATAACAACGGAAATTAAAACCTGCATAGAGGACTCTTCTCTCGCAAAAAATGAGTTTATCGCATATAAGAATCAAGGAAACTGTGGCAAATACTCTGATAAAATGCACTAAAATTTTCAAACATCTACTAAAGAGGAACATACCACCGTTGAACAAAAGAATTCAATAGCGAAGATAGGATAGACTACTCAAAGAGTGTTACTACAGTTTCAGAAAGGCGAATCAAGGAATAAAATAAACTGAGAAAAAGCAATGACTAATGTATAAAATATATTTTCGCCTACTTATCATCAACTCTCTACCCAATTATCTTACTAAAACTTTTTCCTCATGAATACAATTACTATTGTTTCACTTTATATTTATTGAAACAGTCGAAAATGCCAATAAGCCGGCTAAGAATGTACTTAAATAGTTTTTAGTTTTACCATTATAGTCATTTCGAGAATGATACGTCTAAAAAAGTAATCAAGGTATTTTTTACAGAGTAACGTATTTTATTTTCCATAAGTACTTTTCTGTATCTTTAATTATTCCCCCATTGTATACTTAAAAAAAGGCTAGTCTCCTAACCTTTTTCAACTAACTCTCTAGCCTGATTGCGGGCCGCTTCGGTAACCTTGTCACCAGCCAACATCTTGGCAATTTCCTCAATTCTTTCTTCTTTAGCTAATAAACGCACATGAGAAACTGTCGTATGCTCATCAGATACTTTTTCAATAAAGAACTGATAGTCGGCAATGGCAATTACCTGCGGTAAATGAGAGATAGCCAAAACTTGACCGTATTGTCCTATTTTATAAATTTTCTGAGCAATAGCCTGGGCTACTCGACCAGATACACCCGTATCCACTTCATCAAAGACGATGGAGGTCTTTCCTTCCTTGCGAGCAAAGGCTGATTTGATAGCTAACATCAATCGGGATAATTCCCCTCCTGAAGCTACCTTTACTAAAGGCTTAAAGTCTTCACCGGGGTTGGTTGAGATATAAAATTCAACTGTTTCATTGCCTTCACGATTAAATTTCCCCTTGGAAAAACGAACTTGGAAGCGCGCCTTTTCCATGTATAAGTCTTGCAATTCTTGGCGAATAATATCTTCCAAGGTTAGAGCCAATTCATGACGTGCCTGACTAAGTTGACTGGCTAAATCAACCAATTCTTTTTCCAAGATTTTAAGCTGGATTTCCAAGTCATCCCCAGATAGGTCATTCCCTGTCAAATGATTGTATTCCTCAGTGATCTTTTCAAAATAGGTTAGAACATCATCAACTGTCCCTCCATATTTTTGAGTAATTGTCCCGAGTAAATCAAGACGATGCTCCAACTGTAGCAGACGATGACCATCAAAGTCTAAGTTATCAACGACATCTCCCAGACGTTTGGTCACATCTTCGACCACGTAATAGGCTTCCGTAAGGCTGGTTGATAAAAATTTATAATCAGGGTCAAATTCTTCCAGACTCTGCAAATCGCTCATGGCTGAGCGTAGATTATTTAGACTTGAAAAGTCTTCATTATCTAAAAGAGCATAAGCATTCGTCAGGGTGTCAGCAATTTGCTTGTGATTGAGGAGTTTATCTCGTTCTTGTTGGAGCTGAACATCCTCACCAGCTTTTAAATCTGCTGCTTCAATTTCAGCAATCTGATACTCTAACATCTCAATTCGAGCCTTGTGTTCCTGCTCATTTTTTTGTTTTTCAAAAACCCGTTTGCGGAGGTTACGATAGGCCTCAAATACCTCCTGATAACGATCTTTGAGCATCCAAAACTCATCTTCCCCAAAACTATCTAGAAGCCGGATATGATGTTGAGACTTCATCAACTCTTCTTGGTCGTGCTGACCATGAATATCCACCAAGTGCTGGCCAATTTGTTTTAAGACAGACAGATTGACCATCTGTCCATTAACTCGACTAACAGAACGACCATTAGGGAGGATCTCCCTTCGAATAATCAACTCTTCTGTAACTTCAATTCCCTGCTCAGCCAAAATCTGCTCTATCGCTCTGCTATTCTCAAAAGAGAAAAGCCCTTCAATCTCAGCCTTGGGCGCTCCATGACGAATCACATCTGTCGTTGCCCGTGCACCTAGCATCAGATTCATAGCATCAATGATAATGGACTTACCCGCACCAGTTTCACCCGACAGAATCGTCATTCCATTCTCAAAATTTAGCGACACCTGCTCAATGATAGCGAAATTTTTTATGGACACTTCCAATAACATGCTTACCACCTTCTAACGGTTCGCTCTATCTGCGGAACAATCTGCTCTTCTGCAACGATGAGCAAGATACTATCATCGTCAGCAATGATGGAAAAAATATGCGTCTGAAACTGTTCCCAAATCTGACGCTTTACAACTGCCGAACTCCCTGGAACCAGACGGAGATGAATCATCTTGTCCATCACCGATACGTCCAAAACATTCTGTGTTTTGGCTTTAACACGCCCTGTCTTTGGCAAACCGTAAATATATCCCTTATCTGCTGATGGAATTTTAATAATCCCCAACTCCTTAATATCACGTGAAACCGTTGCCTGTGTCGCAGTGACTCCCATTGCCTCCAAGCGTTCAACAATCTCTTCTTGTCTATCAATGGGAAAGCGAACCACTAAATCCTTAATTATTTCTAAGCGTTCTCGTTTATTCATCTTTTTTAAATTCCTTATGCGCTTGATAAACTGTATCTATTAGTTTTTGTTTTTCAATCTGACTGGGCTGAGGTGATTTTTCTAAATGAGCTAAAAATTCGATATTGCCATGTCCACCTTGGACTGGCGAAAAGCTGAACGCTTTGACTGAAAAGCCGTTTTCAACTGCTATGACTGCTACATATTCCAAAACTTTCAAGTGAACAGCCTTATCTTTGACAATTCCATTCTTACCAATCTGCTCACGCCCTGCCTCAAACTGCGGTTTTACCAAAGCAACGACTTGACCACCGTCCATCAAGATTCCGTGTAAGGTTGGTAAAATAAGACTCAACGAAATAAAACTAACATCAATTGAAGCAAAACTAGGTTGACCAGCAGAAAAATCTTTCAGCTCAGCATACCGAAAATTATACTGCTCCATGCTGATGACGCGTTCATCTTGACGCAATTTCCAAGCGAGCTGATTGGTTCCTACATCAACAGCATAGACCTGCTTAGCACCAGATTGCAACATAACATCTGTAAATCCACCGGTTGATGCACCAATGTCAATCGTTGTCTGCCCTTCAACTGAAATGCTAAATACCTGCAAGGCTTTTTCCAATTTTAGACCACCACGACTAACATACTTGAGTTTTTCTCCTTTTAGTTTGAGTTCAACTCCTTCATCAATCTTTTCACCCGGCTTGTCATAGCGTTCGCCATTTACAACAGAAATGACCAAACCTGCCATTACACCGCGCTTGGCCTGCTCTCTAGTCTCAAAAAGTCCTTGTTTAAAAGCCAATACATCTACTCTTTCCTTAGGCATTGATCCGTAAACTTTCTATCATTTCTTTTATTTTTTCGGTTGAAAATGGAACCAGATTTGCCACCTTATCTAGCTCACTAACTGCTTGGTTCAGAGTTTCTTCTAGAAAAACTTTTGAAGGTTCTAAGCCCAGTAAGGCTGGGTAGGTGGATTTTTCCACCAACAAATCTTTCTGAGGTGTCTTACCAATCTCCTCAAAAGTTGCTGTCACATCCAAAATATCATCCCGCACCTGAAAAGCTAAACCAACTAATTGACCTATCTGGCGCAAATGCTGCAACACTTGCCCATTTTTTTCTGCAATCAATCCCGCTGCAACAAATGGAAAAGCCAGCAATTTACCCGTTTTATTGGCATGGATTGCCTGTAATTGTTCCAACGATAAACTCTGACCTTCACCAGCCATATCCAAGGCCTGCCCTGCAACCATTCCGAAAGTTCCTGAAGCCTGGGATAGTTCCTTGATAAGGGAGACAAGGATTACATCCGGCAAATCTACCTGTGCTAGAAAACCAAATGCATCTAAAAACAGACTATCACCAGCTAAGATTGCTATTGCCTCACCATAGACTTTATGGTTGGTCAGACAGCCACGCCGATAATCATCATTGTCCATAGCAGGAAGATCATCGTGGATAAGACTACCTGTATGAATCAGCTCCACACAGGCTGCCACCTGATAGTGAGCGGGTAGCAATTCTACACCAAAGGCTTCTAAAATGGTCAGCAAAAGCAAAGGACGAATCCGCTTTCCTCCCGCTTGAAGCGAATAGAGAACCGACTGATTAAGCTGCTCAGCCAATTGAGGTTGATAAAAGGCTGCCATAGTCTTCTCTAAAAGGTGCAATTTATCTGCAACCATTATGCCAACTCCGTTTCGGTGCCATCCGCTTGCATAACTTTTACCAACGTTTTTTCTGCTTCGGCCAATGTTTTTTGTAGGTCTTTTGATAGAACCATTCCTTTTTGAAACTCGGCTAGCGCTTCTTCCAAAGCCACATCCCCCTGCTCCAATTTGGTCACGATTTCTTCCAGTTCTGCTAAATTTTCTTCAAATGTCTTCGTTTTTTTGGACATGATTTACCTCCACATTCAACTGTCCATCCTTCATTTGGATGATTGCACTCTCACCTGTTTTAATTGTTTCCACACTATCTAACACACAGCCATTTTGTATGACAATGGCATAACCACGAGCAATAATCCGACTGGTATCCAGCATGGTCAAGGCTTCAATCAACTTGTCTGCTCTGGACATTTTATTATCATAAATATTGGCCATATTGCTTTTCAGCAGCCGTTCTTGCTGACGAATTTTCTCCTGAAAAACCGCTACTTTTTGCCTTAGTTGTACGCCCCGTAAGCGTTGGTTCAACAAGAGGCTCGCTTGCTTTTGCTGATGAAATACTTCCTTCGTCCGCATCTGAAGTTGATGGCTTAGACGATCCAATTTCTGCAAATAGCCATCATAGAGTCGCTCTGGTTGACGAAAGATAACCGATTGACAAATCTTTTCCAACTGACTTCTCCGAAATTTTATCCGATTCGTCATAGCTTGATAAGCTCGATTTTCCTGTTGACCTAAATAGCCCAACAAATCTGCCTTTGTAATCGGAGTAGCCATTTCTGCCGCAGCAGTCGGTGTTGCTGCCCGCCTATCTGCCACAAAGTCTGCTAAGGTCGTATCCGTTTCATGCCCCACACTAGAGATAATAGGAATGCGGGATTCAAAAATAGCTCGAACCACCACTTCCTCATTGAAAGCCCAAAGGTCCTCAATAGAACCTCCTCCACGACCAACGATGAGTACATCCAAGTCACCGCGTTCATTAGCTCTTTGGATATTTGCAACAACCTCTTGGGCTGCTCCTTCTCCTTGCACCTTGGTCGGATAAAGAACAATTTCTACCCCCGGAAAACGACGTTTGACCGTTGTGATAATATCTTGAATGACTGCACCACTTGGACTGGTAATAACTCCAATTTTCTTTGTAAATCGAGGCAGAGCTTGCTTAAATTCTTGCTTAAACACCCCTTCCTGTGTCAAGGACTGCTTGAGCTGCTCAAACTTAATTGCTAAGGCACCGATACCGTCTGGCTCAGCTTTTTCAATCACAATGGAGTAAGATCCGCTCGGCTCGTAGAGTTGAACACGACCAACAACATTGACCTTCATTCCTTCTTCTAAGTCAAAACCCAATCCCTTGTAAACTCCAGCCCACACAGTAGCCTGAATAACCGCCTTATCATCCTTGAGCGAAAAGTATTGATGGGTCGGCCGCTTGCGGAAATTGGATACTTGCCCTGTCAAGTACACCCTCTCTAAATAGGGATCTCGGTCAAATTTTAATTTCAAATACTTCGTTAGATGACTAACCGATAAATATTCAACCATGCCTACTCCTTCCGTCTGCTTCCTTACCATTATACCAAATTTTGCACTATTATACAGAAGATACACATATATTCGGATCGCTTTCCTGTGTTTTTTTTCGAAGTTTTACTATATAATAGTTTTAAAAGATTACAAGAATCCGTATTTACAGCAAAAGCGCTCAACTCGACAGCTTTCATACCACATTCCTCGTCACATTTTTGAGGCGATCCTTTAAAAACTTACTTGTGAGCGAAAAGCTGAGGTATTTTGCTGGTAAATACAACTTCTAAGGAGATTTTTATGAAAACAGATGATTTGAGAAAAAGTTCCAATATCGAAGATCGTAGAGAGCAACCCAGTACCGGGAAATCTTACTCGACTGGTTCTTCAGGTGGAAATGCGTTATTAGGTCTACTCTTTTCTCGTCTCGGGTGGAGAGGAAAGTTAGTCGTCCTTGTCCTACTAGTAGCCTTTGGCGGTCTATCCAACCTTGGGGGACTACTATCTCCATCAACGGGAAGCAATCCTTATCAATCTAGTCAAGTATCAACTACTGGTACCACGTTTTCTGACCAAGATGCCACCTTTATGAGTAAAGTTCTTGCCTCTACGGAAGATTTTTGGACACAGGAATTTAAGAAGAATGGATTGAACTACAAAGCACCAACACTCGTTTTCTACACGAATCAAACCAGAACCGGTTGTGGTCTTGGTTCTGCTCAAGCTGGACCGTTCTACTGTGGAGCAGACCGAAAAATCTATATTGACACTTCCTTCTATCAGGAATTATCACGTAAATATAAGGCTTCTGGTGACTTTGCAATGGCTTATGTCATTGCTCATGAAGTCGGTCACCATGTACAAAATGAATTGAACATCCTTAGTGCCTATCACCAGAAACGAGCTACAGTATCAACCAAAGAGGCCAATGCACTCACTGTCCGTCTAGAATTACAAGCAGACTACTATGCAGGGGCCTGGGCTAAATATGTTGATGGCCAAGGGCTACTAGACGCAGGAGACATTGACGAAGCCATGAATGCTGCCCACGCTGTTGGTGATGATACTCTTCAAAAAGAATCTTACGGCCATACCGTTCCAGATAGCTTCACCCATGGTACCTCCGAACAACGCAAGCGCTGGTTTTATCGAGGCTATACCTATGGTGACTTAGCACATGGTGACACCTTCTCTGTGCCAAATCCGTAAACTCTCACCCTCTCCTCAGCCATCATGGCTGGGGAATTTTTATCTCATAAGAGGATAAAATCCTTCTTTCCAACTGCAACTACTAAAGCCTCATTGACTTTTAAACCCAGCACTGTGGAATGAACTGATGGAGGTTGGAGCAAAGAAACTAGAGTCTCATTCTGGAGAAGGGATACACTAGTCAAAGCTAGTATAATAAAACAACGTTTTCTCAGTCCTTAGAAGAATACAGTAAACTAAATAACGATAATAAAAATACCGACCACTAATCTGGTCGGCATAGACTTTCAAGAAATGATAAGGGGGAGAAGAAGGTGAGATAAAAAACTATGGTATAGGTGATAGGATGTCTCCTTAAACGCTCCTACTCTGATTTTCTCACTTCTAATCAACAAAATAAAAATCCTTTATCTTAAATAAGATAACTTCCACAACACCCCAGCAAGTAGACATCTACAGCAGTGATGACTCTAGCTATCAATATTGTGTACAAACAGCTATGGTTGCGCCCTCAGACAAGCTTCATAAGTCTGTTCTAACAACATGGTAATAGTCATTGGACCGACACCTCCAGGAACCGGTGTGATAAAGCTGGCTACCTCTGCTACTTCATCGTACTGAACATCACCAATTAGTTTTCCATTTTCATCCCGATTCATCCCAACATCAATCACGACTGCTCCTGGCTTAACAAAGTCCTTGGTCACAAAATGTCCACGGCCGATAGCTACCACTAGAATATCCGCTTGGCGAGCTAGTTCTGGTAAATTTTTTGTTCGAGAATGGGCAAGCGTTACTGTCGCATTGGCATCCAACAGCAGTTGAGCCATAGGCTTACCAACGATATTAGAACGTCCAATTACCAGAGCTGACTTACCCGCTAAATCAATCTGATATTCTTTGAACATCTCCATAATCCCTGCTGGTGTGCAAGGCACCATTACAGGATGACCACTCCACAAACGCCCCATATTCATCGGATGAAAACCATCCACATCTTTCTCGGGAGCAATCGCCAAGAGTACTTTTTCCTCATCAATGTGATCCGGTAAAGGTAGCTGAACCAAAATGCCATGCCACGTCTCATCTTGATTATATTTAGCAATTAAGTCCAATAAGGCTACTTCTGAAATGGTTTCTGGCACACGTACAACTTCGCTCTTAAAACCCGCAGCTAGAGCTGAACGCTCCTTATTACGCACATAAACCTGACTGGCTGGATTTTCACCTACCAAAATAACGACAAGCCCTGGCACCAAGTTCCGTTCTGCCTTCAGTCTAGCTGTTTTTTCCGCCAAAGCAGTCTGCATTTTAACCGCCAAAGCCTTACCATCAATCGTCTTCATGCTTTACTCTCCTCTAGTTTTTTCCATTATACCTTAATTCTGCCTGTCTGACTACATTACTTTCAACCAAAAGCTTCCAAATGCAAAAACTCCGAACATTGTCGGAGTTTTAAGTAACATATACTCAATCAAGCACAAAAGCAAGCAGAAAATTTTTTTACCATCCAGATAATCGCTGCCTAACAGACTACAGGATCTTGGATAGAAAGTCCTTGGTTCGCTCTTCCTTGGCATATTCAAAAACCTCTGCCGGTGTGCCGTCTTCCACAATAACACCACCATCCATGAAAATCACTCGGTCTGCCACTTCACGAGCAAAGCCCATTTCGTGCGTTACAATTACCATTGTCATACCTGATCTAGCCAAATCCTGCATAACTGCCAATACTTCTCCAACCATCTCAGGATCCAAGGCAGAAGTAGGCTCATCAAAAAGCAAGACATCTGGATCCATGGCTAGACCACGTGCAATAGCAATCCGTTGTTGCTGCCCTCCTGACAAACTCTGTGGATAGGCATGAGCCTTATCAGGCAAACCGACCTTTTCAAGCAAGGCCAAAGCTTTCTTCTCTGCCTCCTCCCTAGCAAGCCCTTTGGTTTTAATAGGCGAAAGAGTAATATTTTCTAAAACGGTCATATTGGGAAACAGATTAAACTGCTGAAAAACCATCCCCATCTTTTCTCGCATTTTGAAAATATCATTGGACTTGTCTGTAATATCAACACCCTCAAATGTCACCGTTCCCTTGGTAGGAACTTCCAACAAATTCATCGTTCGCAGAAAGGTTGATTTTCCTGAACCAGAAGGGCCAATAATCACAACTACCTGCCCTTGCTGGATCTCCAAATCAATCCCTTTCAAAACTTCATTTTCACTATAATATTTGTGTAAATCCTTAATCGAAATAATCGCGTTAGCCATGTATCTGCCCTCCCTTGCTCAACTTCTTCTCAAATGCTTGAATCATCATTGTCAAAACGGTGGTCATGACGAGATAGTAACTAGCCGCCAATATCAGTGGCGTTAGGGGAATGTAGGAAGTTGACTGTACTGTTTGGGCACCGTTCCACAACTCCATCACACCGATGGTAGACAAGAGCGAGCTATCTTTAACAATAGTTATAAACTCATTCCCTAGGGCTGGTAAAATATTTTTAATTGCCTGTGGCATGATAACGTAGCGCATAGCTTGTTTAGGACGAATTCCCAGTGAGTAGGCTGCTTCTAATTGACCTTTAGGAACCGCATTGATCCCAGCACGTACGGTCTCAGACACATAAGCTCCTGAGTTCATAGAAATCACAATAATCCCTGGAATCAAGCGAGTCAAATCTACCGTCAATATTCCCAGTTGAAATGTCGGTGCTGTGAAATGAGTCATGGCAAAAGCAATCATAATCTGCACAATCATCGGCGTTCCACGGAAAATCCAAACATAGATATTAGCAGCCCAAACCAAAACACTATACTTACTTCTTTGTGCAAAAGCCAATAAAACACCTAATATACTGCCCAAAAAAACCGAAAAAACTGCAATAATAAGAGTAACTATTGCACCATAATTAAAATAAGCCCAATAATCGGGCAAAAAAGAAAAATTCATCCACTCACTCCAATTTTTTCATTTAGGGACTATTATACCATTTTTGAATATTTATGCAACCGTTTTGTTTGGTATCACTCATCTTTTCACAAGAAAAAGCACCCTTGGGTGCCTCACACTTGTTATTAGTATAGTAGTTCATAGATTTCCATGGCGATTAAGTCAATGCTGTCAAACGTATACGTTTCACGAGCAGCAACATCACGCAAGGTAAAGACTGAACCATTTTCCTCGTCATAGCTATAAGCCACTTCTGCAACGACAACACCTTCACGCTCAAAATTGCGTTTCAAGGTACCACCGTCATTAGCCATAGCCTCAAGACGATTGATAATTCTCACCAAATGTGATTCCATATTCATTCTCCTAATCATTTTTATAGGAATATTTTACCACATCTTACTAAAAAAGTCTTAATTTTTCACCCTTTTCCTACTGACGTCCGTGTTTTCACGCTAAATCTTACCTTTCAAAACGTAGCAGTTTCTTGATTTTTCTCTGAATCTTGTTATAATAAAAATAGAACTGACCTTTTTTGACTATTCAGGAATAGGTCATACTTTTTCACAGAAAGAGGTAGAAACATGCTCTGCAAAAATTGTAATATCAACGACGCAACGATCCATCTCTATACCAATCTAAACGGTAAACAGCAACAGGTTGACCTCTGTCACAATTGTTATCAAATCATGAAAACAGATCCAAATAATGCTATCCTACGCGGCTTAGGTGACATGGTAAATCCTAATAATATGGATCCATTTAGCGAGTTCTTCAATCATCTGGGAGGCTATCCAGGTAATACACCTGCTGGCAAAAAACGTGAACAGACCCCTCCAACTCAGTCTGGCGGAAGTCACAATGGTCGTGGTGGGCAGACGCCTCCTCCACAACAGCCCAATGGTCTCTTGGAAGAATTTGGAATCAATGTGACCGATATTGCTCGCCGAGGCGACATTGACCCAGTAATTGGTCGCGATCAAGAAATTACACGGGTCATTGAGATTCTCAACCGCAGGACCAAAAACAATCCCGTCCTCATCGGAGAGCCAGGTGTGGGTAAGACTGCGGTTGTTGAAGGTCTAGCTCAAAAAATCGTTGACGGTGATGTTCCACAAAAACTGCGAGGAAAAGAGGTTATCCGACTCGATGTGGTAAGTTTGGTCCAAGGGACAGGCATTCGCGGGCAATTTGAAGAACGGATGCAAAAACTGATGGAAGAAATCCGCAACCGCCGGGAAATCATCCTCTTTATTGATGAGATCCATGAAATCGTCGGAGCTGGTTCTGCCGGTGATGGTAATATGGATGCAGGAAACATTCTCAAGCCAGCTTTGGCTCGTGGGGAAATGCAATTAGTAGGGGCAACCACCCTCAACGAATACCGCATCATTGAGAAGGATGCTGCTCTTGAACGACGCATGCAACCAGTAAAAGTAGAAGAACCTAGCGTTGAAGAAACAATCACCATTCTCAAGGGTATTCAAAGCAAATACCAAGATTATCACCACGTTAAGTATTCAGATACGGCCATTGAAGCTGCAGCTGTTCTTTCCAATCGCTATATTCAAGACCGCTTTCTACCAGACAAGGCCATTGACCTACTGGACGAAGCCGGCTCCAAAATGAACCTGACCCTCAACTTTGTTGACCCAAGGGAAATTGATCAGCGCTTGCTTGACGCTGAGAATCGTAAGGCTCAAGCCACACGTGACGAAGATTATGAAAAAGCAGCTTATTTCCGCGATCAGATTGCAAAGTATAAGGAAATGCAAAAGGCTACCATCAGCGAAGAAGATACACCGCTCATTACCGAAAAAGAAATCGAAGCCATTGTCGAGCAAAAGACCAATATCCCCGTTGGTGATTTGAAAGAAAAAGAACAATCACAGCTCATCAATCTAGCAAGCGATCTAAAAGCGCATGTTATCGGTCAAGATGAGGCCGTTGATAAGATTGCAAAGGCTATCCGCCGTAATCGTGTCGGTCTGGGAGCACCAAATCGCCCAATCGGCTCCTTCCTCTTTGTTGGTCCGACTGGCGTCGGAAAAACAGAATTGTCCAAACAACTCGCCATTGAACTCTTTGGATCGGCGGACAGTATGATTCGCTTTGATATGTCCGAATACATGGAAAAACACGCTATTGCCAAGTTAGTCGGGGCACCCCCAGGCTATGTCGGTTATGAAGAAGCAGGACAACTAACAGAAAAAGTTCGCCGCAATCCTTATTCACTCATCCTCTTAGATGAGATAGAAAAGGCCCATCCGGATGTCTTACACATGTTCCTCCAAGTCTTGGATGATGGACGCTTGACAGACGGACAAGGACGGACAGTCAGCTTTAAAGACACCATCATCATCATGACGTCCAATGCGGGAACAGGTAAGGTTGAAGCCAGCGTTGGTTTTGGTGCCAGCATAGAAGGACGGACACAATCTGTCCTCGGTCAACTCAGCAACTTCTTTACCCCAGAGTTCATGAATCGTTTTGATGGGATTATCGAATTCCAACCGCTCAGCAAGGAAAATCTACTAGAAATCGTCAGCCTCATGTTGGAGGATGTCAACCAGCGGCTTTCTCACAACGGTATCAACCTACATATCACAGATAAGGTCAAGGAAAAATTGGTTGACTTGGGCTACGACCCAAAAATGGGAGCTCGTCCGCTTCGCCGAACTATCCAAGATCAAATTGAGGACGCTATTACTGATTTTTATCTGGAAAATCCAAGTGAAAAGAACCTGCGAGCAGTCATGACGAGCAAGGGAACTATCCAAATCAAGGCTCAAACAAAAACCAAATAACAAAGATAGAATCCGCTCATCGAGCGGTTCTATTTTTCTCAAAAACTCCCTTTACACAATGACCAAAATCGAATCAAGCCAGCTAAGAACTTTGAAAATATCTCCTTTGTAAAGGTTATCACAAGGAAAAATGGTAAAAAAGTGGTATAATGTAGAAAACTCATTCCAATCATGAAAAAGGATGGAACTGCCTATGGATAATATTACTGTTTTTGGAGAAAAGAAAGCTGGTATTGACTACCAGAGCCGCTTTGGTGTCTATGCGGTGATTCCCGATGAAACAAAAGAGCACCTCATCCTCATTCAAGCACCAAATGGTGCCTGGTTCCTCCCCGGTGGGGAAATTGAAAAAGGAGAAAACCACCTCATTGCTCTAGAGCGTGAACTGATGGAAGAACTCGGATTTACCGCCGAAATCGGACACTACTACGGACAGGCTGATGAGTATTTCTACTCTAGTCACCGTGATACTCACTTTTACAATCCAGCTCATATCTACCAAGTCACCAGTTACCATCAAATCGGACAGCCTCTTGAAGATTTTAACCATATCGCTTGGTTTCCGGTTGATGAAGCGATAAAAAAACTCAAACGTGGAAGCCACAAATGGGGTGTTGAGCAATGGAAATTGCAAGAAAATTCACTCAATAGCTAGTAAAAATGCTCTCAGCATGCTATAATGTAGCCAGAGATATAGAGCTTGGGATTGAAAAATCCCCACAATTATATTACGAGGAGGTTCCTCATGAAGATTATAAACACGACAAATAGCCATCCCCACCTTGTCCAAAACCAGTTAGCTAATACTGATGCTTTTCTAGTAGAGACGTATTCTGCTGGCAATACGGACGTTATTTTTACCCAGGCCCCCCGTCACTACGAACTCTTGATTAGCAACAAATACCGTGCAGTACAACAGTCCGAAATCGAGCAGATCCGTGACTTCTTTCTTCATCGTAAAATCGATGAAAGAACCATCAATACGGCAACCATTCAGACGATTCATACGGATCGGTTGATTGAGATGTCTATTCCCATTATTGCAGAAATTTAAGGAGCCAGCGGCTTCTTTTTTTCTGGATTATAAATCGATAAAAAGCATAAAAAATCAATAAATATTAAATTTTCAGTATATTCTTAAAGATAATTTTTCCATAACAATGACCATAAGAAAGGAAATTATATCTTTTAATATGTTATAATGACATACATAAAATGAATAAAGAAAGAGAGATATTTTTTTTATGACTCCACAGAAGAAAAGGCATTACAGTATTCGCAAATTGCAAGCTGGTGCCGGCTCGATTCTCATTGGAACAACGTTGCTATTCGGACTTTCAACACAAGCTGTTCAGGCAAACACCGCTACAGCAGAGAGCTCTACGACTGCTTCAACCGGTAAAGCTACTGTCACTAGTGAAGAACCAACTGCTGCAACTACGAGCGGAGAAACCACTTCTACGGAACCAACATCTAAAGAAGGAACACAGGAGAAGGATCACAAATACTGGCTCTACTATCGAAAAGGACTTTCTGAAAGAGGAGAGCTAAATGAACAAGCAAGACCTCTTGGTGAGACTGAAAAAGAAGGCTATGACGACCTGAAAGAAAAAGAAAATAGAATCGAAAAAGCGAAGGAAAGATATGCACAGCAAGGCTACCCACATTCTGATCGATTTGACCACAGGGACAATACGCTACTCGTTTTCCATCGTTATAAAACCTTTATCGTCTTGAAAACCGTTGGTGATAATGCCACTGAACAAACTTCTGTGTTCTACGGTGATAAGAGAGAGCAAGATGTGAAACGAAAAGTTGAAGAGTGGACCAATCTATTTAAAGAAACCTATGATGTAAAACGTTCTGAGGAAAAGAAAGAACATGAAAAAACAATCACTTTAACATTAACACCAAAATCTGACAAAGCTCCGGAAGCAACTCCTGAACAGAAAGCACCTAAGAAAGACAAAGAAACTCCTGCTCCATCTCAACCTAAGCAAGATGATAGCATGAAGAAAGACTACAAACTCTTCTATCAAACAAAAGATAAGACAGAAGAAGTGGACTTCAAAGGTACACCAGAAGAGCTAAAAGCAACCTTGGATAAAGCAATAGAGAAATACAAACAAGATGGTTATCCTTATGTTGACCGATTTGAAAGAGAAAATCGAATCCTACTGGTCTTCAATCAGCATAAGAGCATTATTGTATTAGAAACAAACGGTGATGGCGGTAGTCGACAAAGTCGTCCGTTCTACGGAACTCCTCAAGAGCTTGAAGCAGAAATCAAGAAGCTGACAGAAAGTCTATCTGATACATACAAGATTGAGAAAAAAGAAGGTTACGACAAACTAGACCCTACCGTTAAGACAATTACTCTCGTCTTGACAAAATTGTCAGATACACCTAAAGAAACTCCTGCTCCTAAGAAAGAAGACAAGCCAACTCCACCTAAGGACGAGAAGCAAACTCAGCCTGAGGACAAGAAACCTGAACAACCTAAGAAGGATGAGAAACAAACTCAACCTGAGGACAAGAAAGCTGAGAAACCTAAGGACGAGAAGCAAACTCAACCTGAAGGCAAGAAAGCTGAGAAACCTAAGGATGAGAAACAAACTCAACCTGAAGGCAAGAAACCTGAGCAACCTAAGGATAAGCAGCCAGCTCCTGCTCCTAAGAAAGCAGAGAAAGCTATGCCATCTAAGGCACGGACTCCTAAGAAAGTCTTGCCAAATACAGGTGAGGCACCTTCTATCCTTGCAGTACTGGGAAGTGGATTACTAGGATTCTTGGGAATGTCTCAAATAAAGAGAAGAAAAAAATAAAAAAGAAATAATCGTGATCGGATAACCCCATCACTTAACCATCACCTCAACCATATAAATTAAAGTTTAAAATATAAAATAGACAAGCAAGTTCGATTGGAGCTTGCTTGTTTATTTTTTAAAAACCGAAGGAAACTGAAAAAGTCTATCCCACTTAGAGATAGACTTGATAAATTCGTTCTATGCCTCAAACCCCTGAGCGACTGCCTCAGCAAAGTTTTCCTCTACCACACTCGCGCAATGATCGCAAATTGTCACACCATAACTACGCTTGACAACACTTGTATCAATGCGGCGGCAACGCTCACAGACTTCACCTGCCGCTCGCTCGACAGTAAAGGCAACCTCGTCCACCACCACTGCTGTTGCTGGAGCAGTTTCTCTCGTCACTGTCAAACCAGAAACAATCAAAAGCTGAGCAAGATCAGCATTCAAACTTTCCAAGAATGACTGGGTTTCTGCTGAAACATAGGCTGTCAGATGCGCCTCAAGAGATTTACCAATGATTTTCTCATTACGCGCTTCTTCCAATGCTTTCTGTGCCTGTGTACGGAAGTTCATAAAGGCTTCCCAGTCAGCCAGTAGCTGCGCTTCATTTGCAAAAGTTGTTACCTCTGGCATTTCCGCCAACTGAACAAACTCTTCTTCTTCATGTTCCAAATATGCCCAAATTTCTTCTGCTGTATGTGGCAAAATTGGTGTCAAAAGCTTAGTAATATTAACTAAAATATCATAGAAAACAGTCTGCATTTGACGACGGGAAAGGGATTTTGCACTATCAATATAAACCACATCCTTGGCAAAATCTAGATAGAAGGCTGATAAATCAAGAGTTACAAAGTTTACAACAGACTTGTAGATTGCCATAAAATCGTAATTTTCATAAGCTTGGCGAATCTGAGCCACCAGCTTATTAAATTTCACAAGGAGATACTGGTCAACAGAACGGAGTTCCTCATAGACTACTGTATCTGTTGCAGGATTAAAATCAGAAGTGTTAGCAATCAAGAAACGGAGGGTATTCCGAATCTTACGGTAAGTTTCAGAAACTTGACCTAGAATATCCATAGACACACGAACATCATTTGAGGTATCAACAGACGTTACCCATAGGCGTAGGATTTCCGCACCGTATTGCTTGGCAACATCATTTGGTACGATAACATTTCCAAGAGACTTAGACATTTTAAGACCTTTTCCATCTAGGACAAAGCCTTGTGATAAGACTGATTTATAAGGTGCATGTCCGTTGACTGCGACAGACGTAATCAAGGATGAATTAAACCAACCACGGTATTGGTCAGATCCTTCCAAGTAAAGATCAGCCGGATAAGCAAGGGACTCACGAGCATTCATGACACCATTCCAGGAAGAACCTGAGTCAAACCATACATCCATGATGTCGGTTTCTTTAGTAAAAATACCATTTGGGGACCCTGGATGGCTAAAATCGGTCGGCAAGAGGTCTTTCGCTTCAGATTTCCACCAGATAATGGAGCCATGTTCTTCAAAGAGTTGAGCAACGTGATCTGTTACTTCCTTAGTCATGATGGCTGTTCCATCTTCTGCGTAGAAGATAGGGAGGGGCACACCCCAAGCACGCTGACGAGAGATAACCCAGTCACCACGATCACGGATCATATTATAGAGACGTGTTTTGCCCCAAGACGGGATAAATGTTGTCGCTTCAATTTGATCCAAAATATCTTGACGGAACTGAGACACAGAAGCAAACCATTGTGGTACTGCCCGCCAGATAATTGGCTTCTTAGTTCGCCAGTCAAATGGGTAGGAGTGATTGATAACTTCACTAGCAAGAAGCAGGTCCCCCAATTTTTCCATGACAGTCGGTACTACCTTATCGTAGAACTGACCTTCAAAATCAGAACCGGCATTTTCCATCATCAATCCGCGTTCATTGACAGTCACCGCTACTTCAAGATTATATTTTACACCAACATTATAGTCATCTTCACCGAAGCCAGGAGCTGTGTGGACGATACCTGTACCAGAGTCTGTCGTTACGTGATCACCCAAAATAACCAGCTCATCAACTGCTGTATCCCATGGATGTTCTGTTACAATGTATTCAAATTCAGCTCCTTTATGTTTTGAGATGACTTCAAAACTTTCCCAACCAAACTTAGGAGCTAAGGTATCTATCAAAGCCTCTGCCAAAACATACTTACGTTCTGAACCAACAGGTTGAACAAGAACATAGTCAATAGTTGCACCGACTGTCAAACCACGTGAAGCTGTCACTGTAAATGGAGTTGTTGTCCACACTACGATATAGCTATCTGTATCCAATACTCCCTTGCCATCCTTGACCTTGTTGGCATAGTAAAGAGAAGTCGAATCAATATCATGGTACTCAATCTCAGCTTCTGCAAGAGCCGACTCAGAAGACCAAGACCAATAAACAGGCTTAGCTCCCCGATAGATATAGCCCTTGTTCGCCATCGCACCGAAGACACGAATCTGAGCAGCTTCGTAGTCCTTTGTCAATGTAATATAAGGATTTTCCCAGTCAGCAGAAATACCCAAACGCTTAAAGTCATCTCGCTGTTTATCAACCTGACTAAGGGCGTAATCACGACACATTTCTAGGTATTCCACCAAATCCATTTCCTTGCGTTTAACACCTTGCTTGGCCAAAACTTGCTCAATTGGTAGTCCATGCGTATCCCAACCTGGCACGAATGGTGCACGGAAGCCCATCATTGATTTGGATCGAACAATAATATCTTTGGAAATTTTGTTCAGGGCATGACCAACGTGAATATTCCCATTTGCATAAGGAGGTCCATCGTGCAGATGAAAGGCAGGTTTTCCTGCATTCAACTCCTGACGTTTTTGATACAATTTTGCTTCATCCCATGCCTTTTGCCATTCAGGTTCACGTGTTGGCAATCCAGCACGCATAGGAAAAGCTGTTTTCCCCAAATTAAGCGTTTCTTTTAACTTCATCATAACTCCTTTTTACATTCTATTTTATTATTTTTCACAGCTCTATACTATCAACATTACTAATAATCATAGAAAATTAAAAAACTCCCGCCAATAAGGACGAAAGTTCGTGGTACCACCTTAGTTTAGATAGAGTCTCCCCTATCCCTCTATGTTCGTAACGTGAACAGACGTCTTCCCCTACTATTTTTCAGGAAAAATCATGCAAAGGGATTATCTCTAGAAAGGGATTGTAGGACTTCCACCATCTCCTACTCGCTAAAAATATTTCTATTAACAGTGTCTTTGCTGATGATCGTTATTCTTCAGTCGGAAATTCTACAGTCCCATCCATCTCCAGCGTAGCAGCCTGACGGGTTAATTCTGCAATTTCTTCCGGTGTTAATTGGCGCGTGTAATCCAAACTCTCTTCTTCAACGACTACTTCTTCATCCAACGCTTTACGAAGGACATCTCGGAACGCTTCATCGCTTGTTTGGATATAGCTAGCTGTTGGGCGAAGAATCTCCTCCCATTCAGACGAATTAACCAATGAGAGCTGACTTTCTATCGTTGATTTTAAGCGCTGATGAAAAATACGCGTGTTATTTTTCAATTCCTCTGTTTCAATAACAACTTTTTTTGCATTATCAGTTGCACTGCGAAGAATTTCATTTGCTCTATCTCTCGCTTCATGTAGCAAGGTCGCTGCATCATAGTCGGCTTGCTTGATAATATTGGTGGCCTGATCTTCAGCAGCATGCTTTACTTTTTCAGCTGTATCTTGAGCCAATAGAACTGATTGACTCAGAGATTCTTTCATCTCATCAAAGTAAGCTAAACGCTCACGTAAATTTTTCAATTCCAATTCTTGCTCATGATTTTTACGAATCAAATCTTCATAGTCGCGTGTTACAATATCCAAAAAATCATCAACTTCATCCGCATCATATCCTCTGAATTTTGTCGCAAAAGTTTTATCTTTTAATTCTAATGCTGTAAGTGCCATCTTTCCTCCTAAGTTTTAACAATGTCTAACTTTAATTTTATCTTTCCTTGCTTAGAAAAACCTAAAAATTCATTTAGTCGGATTCTACCGTATTTCCTCACACTGATTAACTGACCGCTTTCAACTGGTTTGCTGGGATGTTCTATTTGTACATAATCCAGCTTGACATGCCCTCCTTCTATCAGCTTGTGAGCAGTTGATCTCGAAAGGTTAAAAGCTACTGAAATCAACTTGTCTAGTCTCAAACTGGGAACAAGTACATCTTTTGAATGCCAGTCTTGTTTCACTGTCATTCGAATAGTCATCCAGTCTTTCTCCATTCCCTTTACAGGAACTCGAGCAATTTTCGTAATGGATTGCAAGGCAATTTTCCCAAACTTTTGATCTAGAAAAACAACCAGTTGGTCATCGCTTACTAAAATATCACCCAAGTATTCTCTTTTTATTCCCAACTGATTGAGAAAAGTTCCAAGAACTTGAGAGTGTGACAAATTGTGAAATTTTCTAGCATAGGATAATTCCAGAGCTGTTAGCTCAAAGTCCTGAATATCTAATTCATAATAACTTGGAGCAATAATAACCCGTGAATGTTCCGTTGGCACAAAATCTCGACTGGAAAAAGTTTGTAACTGATAATAGTTAGCAATTTTACATGCAATGTCATCTTGTCTGGGATGCAGAAAGGGTGTTAATCTATAGGAATATGTCTCTTCGACCTGCTGGCACATATCCATAATTTTCTCTACAAATTCCCTCTCTTCCTTGGCAAAATGCTGCAACAAGTTTTTCTCATTCCTCATGACTAAACTAGTAAAATCAGTAGTCGAAGTAGAAGACGAGTTCCAATATTTAATGCAATCATTGCAGCCATGACGGTCCAATCTAACCCCATAAACTGCAAATTAAGACGTCTAAAAGGCTTTAACACTGGTGTCACTAACCATTGAATCAAACGTCCAAGCGAGGTCGCATATAAATTTGGAAACCAACTTAATAAAGCATAAGCCAATAAAAGATAAGAATAGATTTCTACAATTTTTAAAATTAGAAAAATCAACAATTGCATAGCGTTACCGTTTTATATCAAAATCAAAATGTGAATCCGCTACTTGGCTAGTGTTAGCATTGCGCAATTCTTCAATGTTGACTGTAACGTTGACCGGGGTCAACAACCACATCGTATGTGACACCTTTTTCAAGTTGCCAGACAATACAGAACGAGCACCATCCAAATAATCTAGACAACGTCTCGCTTGCTGTTCTGACATATATTGAAAATCGATCAGAATACTCGCATTATCAAGTAGAAGGTTCACCATCTCTGGTGCATCTTCATACCGCTTAGGAAACTTTATATCAATGGTTGTCTTGATAATTTCTCTTTCTTTGTTATTGCTCATCAATTCTTGCTGCCTTTCGTGTAGGCGTTGAAGTTGATTTTCTGAACGTGTCTCCCGACGTGTTTCTACTCTTGGTTGCTGCTCACGCACCGGTGAAGTTGTAGTATTGGCAACACGCATTTTAGGACGATCGTTAGGCATTGAGTAGGCATCTTCCTGCTCTTCCACTTCATTGACATCGTCAACTTCAAAGTAATTAAATAAGTTTTTAAATGTATCTTTTAATGCCATGTATTCACTCTCTCCCACATTCAAAGAATATTGAGCCAATTCTCACGTATGTAGCACCGTGAGCGATGGCGCGTTCAAAGTCTCCACTCATCCCCATACTTAATTCGGTAAAGGACATTCGCGGTAAATTACGGGCAGCTAGTTCTTTCTGGATCTGCTTCATCTTAGAAAAAATGCTATCCAATTCCTTGTCACTCGCTCCCAAAGGAGCCATTGTCATCAAGCCGACTAACTCAATCTTCTCTAGTGAGCTGATGTCAATCAGTGCACTTTCAATTTCTGACAAAGCAAAACCATGCTTACTCTCCTCACCAGAAACATTAACCTGAAGGAAACATTTAATCGGCTTACTAGCACGTTTATCAATTTCTTTAGCTAGTCTGACAGAATCCAAAGCATGAAAATAATCCACAAGATGGATAACATCCTTAACCTTACGCCTCTGCAAGCTACCGATTAAGTGCCAAGTTAATTGGTGATGCGCCAAAGCGTTATATTTTTCTAAAAACTGCTCAACACGATTTTCACCGATATGAGTAATTCCAGTTTTCACTAGCTCATTAGCAATAGAGCTGTCAACATATTTTGTGACAGCTATTACCTCTACTGATTCACTGGGACGGCCTGCCTTCTTAGTAGCTGATTGAACTGCTGAAAAGACAGCCTCCTTATTCTTTTGAATACTCATCCTAGCGATTGCGGAAGAAAGGTGGGGTATCCAACTCATCTTCATCCTGATCCATTGTAAACTTCTCAACAGAAACGCCCGATGGTGTCTCTGTATCTGTTGGACGAATTAAGTTCTCGCGGCGTAAATCCCACTCACCAAATGCAGATGCTTTCGATGCCTCTGTCTGTTGAATGCCCCCACGAGTCGGAGCTGTCGCAGATGCTACCGAATAATCAAAACGTTGGGAGTGACGTGGTGCAACAGCTTCTGTACGATGACGAGCTGGTTTTTCAGCAGAATCCTGACGAACACCTGTTGCAACGACAGTTACACGGATTTCATCCTTCATTGTTTCATCAATAGAAGTACCCAACCAGATATTCACACCCTGACCAGCAGCTTGGTGGACAATTTCTGAAGCGTCTTCAGCTTCTGTCAAAGTCATATCATAGCCACCTGTAACGTTAACAATGACATCTTCTGCACCATCAATAGTTGTTTCGAGAAGCGGAGAGTAGATAGCCTTACGAGCTGCTTCAATTACGCGATCCTCACCTGTACCGATACCGATCCCCATCAAAGCATTCCCCTTATTCTCCATCACTGTCTTCACGTCAGCAAAGTCCAAGTTGATTAAACCAGGATTAGTGATCAAATCTGTAATCCCTTGAACACCTTGACGAAGAACATTGTCTGCTTCACTCAAAGCTTCTAAAAGCGGAGTCTTCTTATCAACGATTTCTAGAAGGTTGTTATTTGAAATAATCAAGAGGGTATCAACCTGTTCACGAAGACCTTCAATACCTTCAATAGCAAAATTGCCGCGTTTATTTCCTTCAAAACCAAATGGACGAGTGACAACAGCAACAGTCAAAGCACCTAGATTTTTTGCAATACGAGCAATAACAGGAGCTGCACCTGTACCAGATCCACCACCCATACCGGCAGTAATAAAGACCATATCTGCACCAGTCAAAACATTCGTCAGTGCCTCTTCGCTCTCTTCAGCAGCCTTGCGACCAACTTCAGGTTGACCCCCAGCACCCAAGCCACGAGTTAACTTCGGTCCCAACTGGATAACTGTCTCAGCTTTAGAACTGCTCAATGCTTGTACATCCGTGTTAGCTGCGATAAACTCAACACCAGCCACACCTTCTTCAATCATGCGGTTAATAGCGTTACCACCGCCTCCACCAACACCGATCACCTTAATGACAGCACCATGACTAGCTGCTGCTTCAAATGAAAATGCCATAGTTTAAATCACCTTTTCTTTTCTATTTATTCAAACATGCTGCCAAACAAACCACGAATGCGGTCTGTGATGTTGCTCTTAGCAGCCGGACGAATTTCTTCCTCATCATGGTAAACAGGGACTGCCTGCTCCTCTTCATGATCAACTGTATTCAATTCGTTCACAATTTCTTTTTGGATTGGTTGGCTAACACGTGGACGAGCGATAGGAATATCAACCGGTTTGTGTCTCAAAACAGTCTCACCATTTACTGCATGTTGTGCAATATTTTCAACTTCCTCCAATTCACCAACATACTCCACAAAGCTAATCACGCTTGCAAAAGCTGGATTGCGAATACCGATTTGGTTCGGCACAAAAATCTTGGTATTGACTCCAAGTACTTCCTGAGCCAATTCTGTAATCCCTGGTAGAATTGCGCCTCCACCAACGAGAACGATACCTCCTGGTAAATCAAGAGCACGTGTCCTTTCCAAATCTTGTTTCACACGATCAAAAATCTGACGGAGCCGAGCGGCGATGACTTCTGAAAGATAGCGTTCTGTTACTTCAACCGGTGCACTTTCGCCAATCACCTCAACGGTAAACTTCTCTTTGTCGCTAGCATCTTGCGGATAGGCAACACCGTAGTTATACTTCAAGTTTTCTGCGATACTCTTTGAAGTTGTCAACACTTTTGAAATATCATTTGTGATATAGTCTCCACCTTCTTGATAGATGTTGGTGTACTGTAATTCTTGACCGCGCATAACTGCTACCGTGGTTTGGCCTCCACCAAGATCAATCACAGTAGCACCAAATTCGCGCTCACCTTCATTCAGTACAGAACGAGTTAAGGCTAGTGGAGAAATTACAATGTTTTCAACCTGGACACCCGCACGCTCTACTGTCTTACGAAGATTGTGGAGAATGGTACGTGGTCCTGTGTACAACATACCACGCATTTCCAAACGAATCCCCATCATTCCACGAGGATCTTTAATTCCTTGGAAACCATCAACGGTGAACTCTTCTGGAATAAAGGAGATAACTTCACGTTCTGGAGTCATGCTCTTTGTCAATGCTGATCTTACAACATTTTCAACATCCAAGTCTGTAATTTCTTGCGAATCAGTTGTGACAGGAATCATTCCCTGAGTCGGTTCAATTTGAAGAAGGTTTGCAGGTAGCCCGACATTTACTTTTTCGATACGAATACCTGATTTTTCTTCTGCCTGCTCTATAGCTTTTTTTATTGCTCCAGCAGCAACCTCAATGTTTACAATAATTCCATCTTTGACACCCGCACTTTTGACATTGCTGACGCCAATCACATTCATTTCATTATCAATATATTCTGCAACCAAGACTTTAACGGAGCTTGTACCAATATCTAATCCCGTAAAAAAGCCGCTTCTAGCCATTCTATCAGTCCTCTCTTACTTCCAACTTTAACAATTCATCGTCCATTTAAAAAAATAGTACAATTAGTCATCCTTCATTATACCATATTATATCGAATTATGGTGATTTTTAAGGTCTTTTTTGTTACTTTTTCTTTACAAAATTATCTATTTTAACTTGCATATCTATAAATGCCGACTTCCATGTCTATCGTTGTTGGAATGTTTACTTCTGATGCAATTTTAGCATAATAAGGCATCTTCTGACTTATCTCACTCAATGGTACCAAAACAGTGTTTCCATCAGCCATACTAAACGTGAGAAGATCTGCCGTTACCTTACTCGGTGTCAGATTTATCGTCTGAATCCTAGCACGAATCCCTGCATCTATCTTTCCCAGTTCTACAGCAAGTTTTTTGACCAATTCCCTATCCGATAGTTGGATTTTTGTATAACTTTCAGGCAAGGTTTCTTGTGAGACAGGTGCTCCACTTATCTCACCGCTGGACAGCACAGGATACAACCGATTTTGCTGTTCGATATAGCCTATAATAGCGTATTCCTTAATATGAATGGTAAACTTATCTGGTAGCTGAAAACGAATCTTTGCCGACTCAACTGTTGAACTATTCTTTTTGATATTGTTAGCATAGGCATTCGCATGCAAAGCGATTGTCATAACATAATCATCCGGTGATATTAAGCTATAATTTTCCACTTGTTCAGCTGTCAATCGCTCATTTCCAACCACTTCGATTTGCTTCTTCTTACTTGTTGGTGAAATAAAATAAAGCGCCAATGCCGCTAACAATAAGCTGACGGTGAGAACAGGAACTGCTTTCCAAATAACTTTTGATGGAATATCCAGTTTCAGCTTCTTAACAGTTTCTACAGCTTCTGTTTCAGATTCAGGAGCCTTTTTTATCCTCTTGATTCCTTTGAAAATAGGTTGTTTGGTTATTTGGGGTTCCTGAGGCTCTTCGCTGATGTCAGATTCTTTTGGCTCATCTTGGCTGGCTAAATAGGCTTCATGCCGTGCTTTCCATTGCTCAAAAAAGGCACTTGTTTCTTCAGTTGCATCATCTGCATTTGGTAGATCAGAGACCGAAAGTTCTTCTGAATCGGTTTCGTTCTCCAACTCAGTCTTGTCTTCCTCTATCGTTTCAGTCGTAATTTCAGCAGTTTGTTCTTGCTGAGATAGCTGTTCTTGGTCTACCTTAGACTCTTGTTCAGTCGCTGACTCTTGTTCAATTTTAGAATCTTGTTCGGTCATCAACCCTACCTCCCCATATCTTTTCTGAGTAAGTTGTAAAAACTATCGACAGACTGAATTTCGTTAGAATTGGCCATGTTTTGAATATAGAACTCCTTATTTTCAAGCAAATCTTCAACTTCTACCAGTAGACTATCCAGTGTAAGCCGGCTTTCCTCAATCTGCTTTGAATACCCTTTTTTCTCAGTATAAAGAGCATTTTCAATCTGATCCCCACGGCTCGCCTGACGACTCAGAGGAACAATCAAATGAAGCTGCTGCATGGCAATTAACTCAAAGAGAGTATTGGACCCTCCACGAGTGATAACAACATCTGCCAAGTCCATCAGGGGTTGATAGAGTTCAGTTACATAATCTACTCGATAGAGATTAGTATCCAACTGATTGAGACTGGCATCACCAGTCAGATTGATGATATTAAATCGATCCGTCAACGCCGAACGATTCTGACTAATCAAATCGTTAAAGACTTTGGCGCCACCTGATCCACCGATAAACAAGAGAGTTGGCAATCGTTTATCAAAATGACTTAGAATTTCTGGCAATTGAATCGGCGTTACTTTAGCATTAGACTGTCCAACTTTGGTAACAGCTCCAACGTGTTTTACTTTTGCCAGACTAGCAGGCTGCTCAAAAGTACTATACATGGTTGTCGCAAATTTATAGGCAATTTTATTAGCCAAACCCATGGATAGATCTGATTCGTGTATGAAGACAGGAACTCTTAATAATTTTGCAGCAATAACCGGTGGAACGGATACAAAACCACCTTTTGAGAAAAGAGCTTGTGGACGAATCTTAGCAATAATGGTCAAGGACTGAAGCACACCGAAGCCAACTTTAAAAACATCCAACATATTTTGGAGGGAAAAATACCGGCGCAATTTTCCTGTGGCAATCGAATGAAAATGAATCGCTAAGCCGGATGCTGCAATTTGTTCATGCTCAATCCCGTTCTTATCACCGATATAATGAACTTCCCAGCCTTCTTCCAAAAATCGCGGAATCAAAAGAAGGTTAAGAGTCACGTGTCCTACCGTCCCACCGCCTGTAAAGACAATTTTTTTCATGATTGTTTCAACTCCTCGTATGTCTGTAAGAAGACATCCCCTCGAACCTCAAAGTTCGCATACATGTCCCAGCTTGCATTGGCTGGACTAAGAAGAACAACATCGCTATTTTCAGCCTCTTGAAAAGCCTTGCGTGTAGCATCAGCAATATCAGTAGCAGTTACGGCCATAACACCAGCTTGCTGCGCAGCACATTGAAGACGTGGTGCAGACTGTCCAAGAAGGATCATTTTCTTCAAACCGACCAAATCCGGAACTAGTTCATCAAAATCATTGCCACGATCCAATCCTCCAGCAATCAAGATAACCTTACTGTTATCAAACCCAGATAAAGCCTTTTGGGTCGCTAATATATTGGTGGATTTGCTATCATTATAAAAAGCAACACCATCAATTGTTCCAACAAATTGTAGGCGGTGTTTCACTCCACCAAAAGCAGACAGAGTCTCACGAATAACCTGATTATCTACTCCAAGTAGCTTGGCAACAGCAATGGTCGCAAGAGCATTTTCAATGTTATGAGTCCCAGGTACACCAAGCTGTAGCGCATCCATGATATATTCATCCTTAAAATAGAGCTTACCGCCTGTCAAATAGGCTCCATCTACTACTTCTGTCGTTGAAAATGGGACAACCGTTGCCTGCGTGCGACAGGCCAATTCCTTAGCCAATTCTTGATTGAAATTAAGAATCAAAACATCTTCTTTTGTCATCTGATTTTGAATCATCCATTTGGCTGCTACATAGTCTTCAAAAGTTCCATGGTAATCAATGTGACTGGCAATCAAATTAGTGATAACTGCAATATGAGGACGGAAGGACTTAGTTCCCATCAATTGGAAGGAAGATAATTCCATAACTAAGGTATCTTCAGTCGTAGCTGCCTGAGCAATAGAAGAAGCTGGATAGCCAATATTTCCACATAGTTTTGCAGGTTTATCTCCTGCATTAAGAACCTCAGCAATCATTGTTGTCGTTGTTGTTTTACCGTTGGAACCGGTAATGCCTACGATCAACGCTTCAGAAATTAAGTAAGCCAACTCAATTTCTGTCCACACCGGTATTCCTTTGTGCAGCGCCTTTTCGACCATCGGATTATCATATCGAATACCTGGATTTTTTACCACCAAAGCAAAATCTTCATCCAATAACTCCAGAGGATGGCTACCACAAATCACACGGATACCGTCTTCCAACAAGTCTTGAGCAGTTGGATTCTCTTCCAAAGGCTTTCCATCATTCACTGTCACAATCGCTCCCAATGTGTCAAGGAGTCGAGCTGCAGATTCACCAGATTTAGCCAAGCCTAGAACCAATACCTTTTTATTTTTTACTACGTTAACCATCTTCATCGCAATTACCTATACTTTCTAACACCTTATTTTACCTTTTCAGAGAGTCTTTTTCAAGCCAGAGGACAGAAAAACCGACGCAAAGGTCGGTTTCTTTCATCTATATCTATAGGGACGGTTTCGTGCAGATCTCTTCTGTCTAGCTCTAGGTTCCCTATCCAGATAATAAATATCTCTCATAGCCCAAAAGCCAATAATAATCAGTATCAGACTTACCCAAACCTCTCTTGGAAATTGCATAATTTTTAAAAATCCAAGTATCAATGCGGTAGCTAGGGCTACCAGTAGAAAAACTGCTGCAATCAAATTCATGGTTCCTCGAACATTGCGAGGAGCCACGAAGACATAAAAGAGCACTAACATAATAGCGAGGATTAAATAAAACATGCTATCTCTCCTTGGAACTATCCTTCTTCAGCAGCTAATTTTTTCTTCTTAGCAGCCTTATCACGTTCTGCCTTGTTCAAGATTTGCTTGCGCAGGCGAATGGATTCTGGTGTTACTTCCATATATTCGTCATCGTTCAAGAACTCAAGCGATTCTTCAAGCGTCAAGATACGTGGTGTTTTAATAACCGCAGTTTGGTCTTTAGTAGCAGAACGAACGTTGGTCATCTGCTTAGCAGTCGTAATGTTCACAGTCAAATCATTCTCACGAGAATTTTCACCAATAATCATCCCTTCATACACTTCTGTACCAGGATTGACAAAAATCGTCCCCCGCTCTTCAATCCGCATGATGGAATAAGTCGTTGCCTTTCCTTGATCGATAGAGACAAGTGCCCCACGATGACGGCCACCGATTTCACCTTGAACGACTGGAAGATATTGATCAAAGGTATGGTTCATGATACCGTAGCCACGGGTCATGGACAAGAACTCAGTTGAAAAACCAATCAAGCCACGGGCTGGTACAAGGAAAATCAGACGAGTCTGACCATTACCAACCATTTGCATATCCAGCATATCCCCCTTGCGCTCAGACAGAGCTTGGATGATAGAACCTTGATACTCTTCCGGTGTATCAATTTGCACGCGCTCAAATGGCTCCATCTTCACACCATCGATTTCTTTGATAATAACCTCTGGACGCGATACCTGAAGTTCGTAACCCTCACGACGCATAGTTTCAATCAAAATAGACAGATGCAACTCACCACGACCTGAAACAGTCCATTTATCTGGCGAATCTGTCGCCTCTACACGAAGCGAAACGTCAGTCTGCAACTCAGCCAACAGACGTTCTTCAATCTTACGAGATGTCACCCATTTTCCTTCACGACCTGCAAATGGGGAATTATTCACCAAAAAGGTCATTTGAAGAGTCGGCTCATCAATATGAAGAACTGGAAGAGCCTCGACTGCATCTGTCGGTGTCACTGTCTCACCAACAAAGATGTCCTCCATACCTGAAACAGCAATCAAATCACCAGCTTTTGCTTCTTGGATTTCCTTACGTTCCAGACCAAAGAAACCAAATAGCTTGGTGACACGGAAGTTCTTCGTTGTACCGTCCAATTTAGATAGGGTAACTTGGTCACCAACTTTCACAGTACCACGAAAAATACGACCGATACCGATACGCCCCACAAAATCATTGTAGTCCAGAAGAGAAACCTGGAACTGTAATGGCTCATCTGAGTTGTCAACTGGAGCCGGAATATGCTCAATAATCGTGTCAAAGATCGGTGCCATCGTTTCTTCTTGATCAGCTGGATTATCAGAAAGTGAAGACGTACCGTTGATTGCTGAAGCGTAAACTACTGGGAACTCTAGCTGGTCATCATCAGCACCAAGCTCAATAAAGAGTTCTAAAACCTCATCCACTACCTCTTCTGGACGAGCAGATGGTTTGTCGATTTTATTAACAACGACAATCGGTGTCAAGTTTTGTTCAAGAGCTTTTTTCAATACGAAGCGAGTCTGTGGCATAGTTCCTTCGTAGGCATCCACGACCAGAACGACACCATCCACCATTTTCATGATACGCTCAACCTCGCCTCCAAAATCCGCGTGCCCTGGTGTATCCATGATATTGATACGAGTGCCATTGTAAGAAACAGCAGTGTTCTTGGCAAGGATTGTGATCCCACGCTCTTTTTCAATATCATTTGAGTCCATAGCACGCTCATCTAATTGCGTACGTTCATCAAGTGTTTGGGATTGTTTCAATAATTCATCAACGAGAGTTGTTTTCCCATGGTCAACGTGGGCAATAATAGCAACGTTACGGATGTCTTCTCTAAGTTTTGTCATGGTATCCTCTATTATCATTTAATTTATACTCTTTGCAAATCAAACCCAGATGATATCAACTTGATTTGGCGAATTTCAGCTCTACCAATACCATTACAGTCTCGTCTGATTTCTTTTCATTGAGTTATAACTAAGAAAGTATAACATATATTAGCTCAAAAATCACAGATAATCTTGTTGTAAATGTTTTCAGTATACAGATTGAAAGCAAAAGAAAAGAGATTGAACCCAATCTCTTATAAAATATTCTCAAAAGTGTCACGAACATCCTGAGGCCAAACGCTAGACTGAACCTCACCGATATGTTTCTTACGAAGCAAGAACATCGCCAGACGAGATTGACCTATACCACCGCCAATAGATAACGGAAAAAGTCCATTCAAGAGAGCACGATGCCAGTCAAAGGTTAGACGATCTTCATCACCTGTGATAGCAACTTGGCGTTTGAGAGCATCTTCATCCACACGGATACCCATGGATGACAATTCAAAAGCTGCACCAAGCATATCATTCCAAACCAAAATATCACCATTAAGACCTTTATAACCAGCCTCTGACGGACTGGTCCAATCATCATAGTCAGGTGCACGACCATCATGCGGTTTTCCATCTGCCAGTTCGCCACCGATGCCAATTAGAAAAACTGCTCCGTATTCCTTGGCAACCACGTTTTCACGCTCTTTGGGTGTCAAATCAGGGAAGTTTTTCACTAAATCTTCTGTATGGATAAAGGTAATTTTCTTAGGCAAGACGGATTCAATGTCGTAGCGTGCCTCAACAGCTAGTTCTGTCAGACGAATAGCCTTATAAATCTGCTCAACTGTCTCTTTCAAGTATGCCAAATTGCGGCGACCATCTGGAATAACCTTTTCCCAGTCCCATTGATCTACATAAACTGAGTGAATCGGATCCAATGAATCCTCATCCGGACGAAGCGCCTTCATGTGAACAAAGAGACCCTCACCTTCATTAAAACCGAAACGAGCCAAGGTATGACGCTTCCACTTAGCAAGCGAGTGAACAACCTCATAAGTCGCCTCTGGAATCAGCTTCACATTAACAGTTACCGCATTCTCCACACCGGACAAGTTATCCTGCATACCATCCCCGACACGACTCAAAATCGGTCCTTGCACTTCTACGATTTCTAGTTTGTCTTTTAAATACTGAGTGAATGTATTTTTGACAAAAGAAATCTCCTCTTGCTGATGAATGAAGCTTTTCTTCACACCTTACCTCCTTAAAATTTATAAAACTATTATACTCTTTTTTATCGACTTGTAAAGACTGCTTATTAAATATTCTGATAATTTAATGAACCTCTTCCATCTTTGACATTAGAAAATCAATCATTTCCTTCGTCATTCTTCTTGGACCACGTACAGCTTTAACTCCTAGCTCTATCATCCGTTCCCTCGATAAGACACAATCTGACAGTGTAGCAAGCAATTCTACTTGCATGAGTTTCTTTGAAGATGACTGATCGGACTTTTCCTCTCTGACTATATTGGCCTTCAAAACACGACAGACATAGCGGACAGCTTGTACAGGTGCTGTTACATAGATGGCGACTATATCGTCAGCTTGAATAGTTGATTTCTGGGTCCAGTAGATAATCTTATTCTCCGCAAACTCCGTATCAATATCATAGACCTTGGGATTGGCTGGAATTACCCAATAATCAGGACCTTCCTCCGCCTTATAGGATTTTGGACCCACAAGGTCCCGACTTTTTTCAAGGAGAGCAAAAATAGTTTGATCCTCCACCGTCCCATCTAGCAAGACGGATACCCAAGACTTCTTAGACATGTGATAAGCTGGATAGATGCCCGACTGGCTCAGTAGCTCTGCTATTTCCCTCGCATCAACCTTAAGATTGACAATCTCCACCACCTCTTGGTCATCGCTCCCGTCCAGTCGTCCCCGCTTGACCTGAATCACCAGTGCATACCACTTCTGATTGGCTGGATGACGAAAACTGCCTATTTCGGGTGATTTTACAAAGGGATAATCAGGTAGATCACCCCACTTATCTTTGACTTGCTGGGCGATACGATTGCTTTGTTGCTGGGAAAATGGCAGAGCGATACAGCAAGTTTCGACCACTCTAGTCAAAATCGCCTGATAGCCTTCACGTACCTGATGGACAAAAGCTCCTGCTGGTGCGGTTACTTGATGAGCAGTATAAACCTCCTCCATTTCACAATCCCAAACAAAAGACGACAATTGACCAGCTTCATCAACCTCGACAACTGCTTCAAATTGACCATCCATGAAAAACTCACGATAGGTGTAACGATTGTCAGAGAATGTGAAACCAAAAGGGAGGAGAGAGGGGAGGTTGGGTTGGTAAGAATTAACTGAAGACATAGGCATAGATCTCCCTTGAAACAAAATCAATAAAAACCAAAATTAAAATTTATCAACCAAATGATATTCAACAATATCTTTGTTTTTCCGAAATACTTTTCTAAATTCTAGTTGTTTTAAGGGATTAGAAATAAGAGTAAGCTTAGGGGAACTTTCTAAATTTGAAACGACAGAAAGAAAGTAATTCGACTTATAAAATTCAGCTTGTTGATACTCTTTTGAAGTTAGTCGAATATCACCGTATTTTCCCCTAATCCCCTTTACCTCAGCTAAATAATTATTCTTTCCTACACTAATCTGAAAATCATATCCATCACCATACAAACGAGCATCCTCTATAATTCCTTTATGGAAGACTGCCTCTTTGTGATAATTGTTCATAAAGTACAATTCAGCTTCTAGTCCTGTTTCTTGTAATCTTTTGAATTTTGATTTCAATATTGGACTTTCAACTAATGTTATTTCCTTTACATCCTGTCCTTGAAGATATAGTTTGACAATATTGGCGTAATTTACGACATCTTCATTTCCAAACAAGCTATCAATTAGTTCTTTTCTTGGACGATAATCTTCCATTTTTTGCCACCAGCCGCTCCTTGAATTCGGAAAGAACGGATCAAAAATATCCATCCTGTTTTTTACAACACTTCTAGTATCAGCAATTCCTAAATCAACAAAATATTGATAAAAATCTGTTTTAGTCTTGAGTCCAAATTCTTTGATAAATTCATTATCGAATTTAGCTAGACCATAGCCTAATAAATTTAATAGTTCATAATGCTTGTGCTTAGACATATTATTTCCTGTACTTTTCTATACGTTTTCTCTCTTCATCGATAATTTTGATTGCTTCTTTAATTTCATTCTCTGAGAATTCTATGTTTAAAGTATCATTATCAATAGCACCGTACATTTGCTTCTCCTTTTCCTTGAGCCTATAATAAATCTGTTCATCGATATATCCTGCACAACCACTATCTTGATCCTCCGATTTTGTCTGCAAATAGTAGTATCTTGTATATTGATTTTCAGGAAGCCCCAGCCTATGGATTCTATCTCTGGATTGGAGCATAAATGTCAAATTAAAATTATACTCAAAATATAGCGCATCATGTACTGTTTCATGAAGTGACACAGCCTCACCTAATGTTTGAGGATTTGATACCATTACCATAGTTGAACCATTTTTAAAGTTATCAATTAAATTTTGTCTTTCAGAAACCTCTGTCCCTCCGTAGACTAAATGTGTATTAATTCCCATATTTTGAAGTCGGCCTTGAATCTTTTTCATTGTATCAACAAAAATAGCCCAAACTATAACTTTTTTCCCCTCTGAAACAAGCTCTTGTATTTTTGTAATCCCGGCTTCAAACTTGGGAGAAATCATACTAGTAAAATCATAATCAGCATAAGACTTTGCTTCTTTTATAGGAGAAGGTGAGTAGTTTTTTAATTCTTGCTCAAATTCATCTTCCATAATCTCGATTGTATCTGAGCTATCTTCATCTTCAAATCCCATGCTTTTGTATGTTATTTCTTTCATTAGCAACTCCGGATTAGTTGAGGCTTGAATGAGTCTTATCAATCTAGCTAAGCTAGACTTCTCATTATAAAATATAGACTCGGCTAACTCCTTCTGCTCCTTACTTGGTTCCTCAACAATAAAATCATCTGCTTCTGGTTTCGGAACGCCTAAATCATTTTTATTAATACGCCAAAAAAATGGATATAATGCCTCATTAATTTCCTCCACTTTTCTTAGGTTCGGTTGTTTTAACTCATCTAAAGACCACCTAAAAAAAGCATTATATTCATTGCCATATAATAAGTGAAGAAAGTTATAAATATCTGTATAAGAATTTGGTATCGGTGTCCCTGTCAAGACAAATTTATAACTTGCATATTGAACAATATTTAGTGCTGATTGAGCTCGTTTCCCATACGGATTTTTTATTCTATGTACCTCATCAAATACTATCATCGTGTCTAAGGTAATTAACTCTCGTAGCTTTTCCTCATATCTATTTAAGGCTTCATAATTAATCAGTACTAAGTTTGAGGTCTTCCAATTGATTGTTAAGTCTCTATAAAAATCTTTAGAACTTTGACAATCAATTACTCGTAAACTCTTCTTGCTGCCAAAAACTGTTTGAAATTCCTCTTTCCAGCTATTAAACGCATTAATTGGACTAATAACCAGTAGCCTATCTACATGCTCATCTTTAACCTTTTTAGAATTCAAAAACGCAAAGACCGCTAGTATCATTGAAGTTTTACCAGAACCTGGAACAGAAAAATTCGCTGCACGACCCATCCTATATTCATAGAATGCTGCAAATAATTGTAAATCCTTAAATTTACGAACAACCTCTGTACTAACTATTCTGGAAAATTCTTCGAATCGCTCGAATTCTCCATTAATCTTATTGTTCCTAAAATTCTTTAAATATCTTCCCAAGTGTTTATATTGTTCAATTGAATAACGATTATTTTCCAGAAAGACTAGTACTTCTTTTGAAACTTCTACAGGTATGTTTTTTCTATCACACCTTGTCTTAGTAACCTTAATAATATACTCAATATCTCTATACGAAAATTCTGATTTAATTGTTGAATTATCATCTTCAAAGTATTTAATTGATAAATCTGAGCCAGGAAATAAATATCGGTCTGAATTAGTAATTTGTTCTACAGATGAATCCTCACGACAAACAGTGTGGCTATCCTTCAAATAAAAACTTACACCGACAAAATTCGATATTTCCATTTCTTCATTCATCACCGCATATGATTGGTACTTCTCTATCTCTGAATAAACAATGTCTGTGGCTTCCACTGTCACAACATCCGGTTCTTCATTTTCCCATAATCGATTAAATCTACATTTGTTAGTTTCAATTCTTTCCTTTACATTCTCGCTTGTATCCCAAGAAACATCTACAGAAATACTTTCATAATTAAGCTCTAGCCCATTTCTTGTTTCATTTACTGAACCATTGAAAAAAATAATATCATTATCTGATTCCATCAGTCCAAATTTGTCATGAAATATTCCTCGCCCCATTGGAATAAGTGCAAATCTAATCTCTACACGACCATGAGCAATCATAAAGGCAAGGTTTCCTAATTTTTGTTTGGTTTCCTCGTTTAAAATCATTCTCTGAAGTTGTTCAGATAGCATTTCTACACTCTTCTTGATTTCATAACCTTCTTGAATTTTGTTAAAATCTTTTTCTGAGATATCAGTAGAAATGATAAACTGCGCCTTTCCACCACTTTTAAATAACTTATCTAACCCATTAGAATATAATTCCAGACCTTCATTAGAAAAATATGCTGAAACTCTTTTATATACACTAGCCTCAGATAAAACCGGCTCATAAAAATCTTGAACTAAAGTATTACTTCGATAAGTCGGTCGAACCTTACATTTTAACTCTTGAGAAAAAACCATTCTATACCTTTCTCCTACTTCAACAATTTATATGCTAAATCTCTTATTTCTTTAAGTACATTCTTCGCCTCAAAATATTCATTTTCATGAAGTTCTTTCAAATCTTCTTTGGATAAATCTTCTAAGTCATCTCTAATTTCTCGTAGTCTCACTAATGACTGCCTTCTATCTGATGCTACCTCCCCTTTATTGGATAAGCGATTGGTAGTTTGCAACAAACTATTTGCAGCCTCTACAACATTTTGATTACTTTCAATAGTTTTTCTTAAATCCTCAGCTCTTTCAATAGGATTATCTATGAAGTAATCTATAATATCATCTACATGGTTATCTGTCGCTTCAATATAATGTTGCTTTATGTCAGGATTATTTAAAATATTTTTTTTGATACTTCGTATTTTACGAGTGGTATCTCCATCACCTTGGTCTGGTATTGCAATTTGAACAGCTAAAGTTGTTAATATATTTGTTGTTATTGTTTCTTTATCTTGTTTTAACTTATTAAGTGTCCCTTCAATTTCCTCTATCGGTCCATCCAATTTCAATTCTCGTGCCAAATAGAAGTTATCTATCGGATTTTGACCTGGAGATATAATACGTAAAAATTTAATGATTAATTCAGCTAGCCTTAAATCTCGATTAATACCTTTTGTATTACCGGCACCACTTGCTTTTTTATACTCCTCAACGGTCATTAATTTTTGAACTTTAATAGTGTTATAAACATCAAATATTCGATCTATCGGATCATAACTAACTCGTTCTTCTCTACCAAGTTGTAAATCCAATTCTAATTCTTTTATTTTTTTTTCATCAATTTTATTTTCAATATTAAACGATAAAATTGACGCTTCAAAATATTTCGTTAAACCATACTTTTTCTCTAATTTTCGAAGCGCAGTAAGTCTACGATTTCCATCTATTACCCTTCCATCAGCAAGAATTACTCCAGGCTCTTGTTGCCCTCTCTCATAAATGGAGGTTATAGTTTCCTCAAGAGCTTTTTCTTTAGATTTATAAACGAAATCTTCAAAAATTTCGTTATATTTTGAATTCCCAGGTTCAGGTTTTATACGGCCATGTTTAGCAATATATTGGTAATAGGTAGTATTAATTCTTCCGTTTTGATCATTATAATAAAGATACTCAAGTGGAAATTTATATACTGGATAAGTTTTAGACTGCCCATCAATGGTCAATCTTTTAGTTAAATCAGTCTTCTCTATCTCCCCGTTTTCGATTAATTGTTCAAGATCAACGCTCATAATATTCTCCTTTAGATATAGTTATTTACCGTAAATAATAATAGGTACGATATATAGCGACATTATTGACTAAGGGCATCGCTTGTTTTAACTCGGACAATTTCGTTTCTGAAACATCGATATCTCATTGATATATATATCTAACTCTTCCTTTATTAACTCACTAATATAGTTAATGATAAAATAAGGTGTTCTTGTCTTCCTCAATGAAACCGTATTTTTTATTCTTTTCATTTAAATGGAGTTTGAATACCCTTTAAAATTGAATCATTTTAATGACATTCACTAAATCAGAATTGTAAACTATTCAATAATTTTTTTAGCAGCTAATTGAATAGACCGAGTAACGACTATATTTTTAAATCCACTTCCTGAACCTGAATGAGCAATAACCCCCCACTTTCCAATTTCGCCATTAACTTTATTTGTTAAATCAACTGTCATATTTCCAGATTTTATTGGAAATTGTCTAAATAAGGCTTTGTCATTTCTTACTGGTGGATTATCGAATTTTTTCAAGTCAGATGTATCTAAATATGAAAATTGTTGTAAGTCCTTATTTATTATCTTAGGAGGAAGAATATCTACACCTAGATATTCTAAAATCTTTAATGCCAAGGCATAGGACAGTTGAACACAAACTGCATTTCCTACTAGTCTCCATTTCGTACTTTCATTACCATAAAACTGATAATTTATAGGAAAACCCATGATAATTGCAGCCTCTCTGATAGTTGGTGTACGGTATTCACCATCACCCTTTCGATTTAACTCTGATTTATAGATTATCGCCTCTCTGGTACTTGCTGACATTGTAGCCATTATAGTCCTGCTGGGTTTCTCCATATTCTCTGGAAATGACATCTTTCCCATATAAGGGTGGTTTTGCTTAGCATCACGCGCCTTTTGCCATTGTACTTGATAAATACCAGAGTCATAAAAATGATCCCGAAGTTCTTTACTATCAATCATTTCACTTGGATAGTTTGGATCCTGTATTCGCTTATTAGCAATTTTACTTAGAGGCTTTGGAAAATTCTTAAATATTCTATTTAGTGTTACCTTATTGTTAAAATTAGTTATATCCGGGTACGGAAACTCCCCATTTGGTATATATTCACCACATACAAATCTCTTTCTAACTTGAGGAGAACCGTAATCATCAGAATGTAATACCCCACCATTGTTTTTTGCTCTGATTGCTACTTTTCGAGGATTAATTCCCTGTGATTTTGCCCATTCATCCAAGTCTAAATCTGAAAAAGTGTAACTTTCCTCAATAAAGTTTTGGGAGTTAGGAACGTTTTCCATTAACCATGCTTTTAAAATTGAATTTTTTTTAAATTTTTTAACCGCGATTATCTTAAAAAAGGTCTTAATTAGACGAATACCCTCTGTCTTTTCAGCATTTCCACCACGATTTGAAATTGAAAATAATTGGCAAGGAGGACTACCAATAATAACATCTGTATCTGGTAGCTTCTCAATTTCCTTTATATCTTCAAAATCAAGAACACTTTTAATAACATCATTTAAATTGTGGTTGAAATTATGTGTTTTTATAGCCGGCTCCCAACTGTCAATCCCCATAACAACATCATAACCTGCTCTCCGAAATCCTTCTGAAAAGCCCCCAGCCCCACAAAAAAAATCTATTACTGTTAATCTATTTTGCTTATTCACTTTAATATTCTTTCTAAGTTTCATAATCTCTTATATTATACCACAAAACCCAACCTTTTTAGGTTGGGCGTATTATCTTGTTCTACCTACTTAACCAGTTTTTTCATCTCTTCAATCCGTCCTACTATCACATCATATTTATTGTCATGGATCTCAAAATTTTTATTCTTCATTAAATTTTTCAAGCAACTCAGTTGCAATCGATTGACTTTCCAATCTCAACAAACTAGCTTGATCATCCGAATGATATGTAAAAGGGGATAAATTGCCATACCAAACGAGATTACTATCTAAGATGACTGTGGTCGTACCAATCCTTTCTGGTAAAAGCTTCACCTTCACATTGTCACTGTTTACCCCCGTCAGCCACTCGCTTAACTTATGGCTTTTGGAAATATGAATAACGACTTGTTTTCCTAGGAGCAGTCCCAATAATTCTTGAATCCTACTAGAAGTGAACGAATGCAATTGTAAATAGACTGTTGAACGTGTGTTCAGCAAATCCTCTCTAAATTTCTCCTCGTAGTCCCTACCACTGAATAATACTTGGATTTGTTCTTTCTCTCCAACCTGATAGGCCATTTTTCGATAGGCTATCTGACGTTTCTGGTACATTTTTTCAAGATAAGGAACGTGTATATCTAGATAATCAACTATTCTCACCTCAGTTTTGCCTTGATAGGGACGGTGAAGTCGCCCTGCATACTGTATGAGATTATTTTTCCAAGACAAAGGAGCTGCCAAAATTAGTGTATCCAACTTTGGCATATCGAAGCCCTCTCCAATAAATTTTCCTGTTGAAATGAGGACAAATGGACTATTCTCATCTAGCTCACTGATTCTTTTCAGGAGTTCTTTCGTATCTCTTCTTTTACTCGCTCCACTCAGACAAAAAATATTGGTCATTTCTTTTTCAATAAGTAGCTTTTCCAATAGTTCTATATGTTCTCGTCGATTGACTAAGACAAGTATGTTTCGTTTTTCTTGATATAGTTTGAAAATATCTTGCACAATCAAAGTATTGCGATGTAAATCTTTGGCAAGCCAATCATTAAGGGCTGAAAAGTTCGTACTATTCGACTGTTCCAAGTCCAATTTCCCAAAAGATGTTAGACGGAGTAGTAACCTCTTTTTAAAATCGTATTGACCTGATTGAGCAGTATGTAAAATTGGACCAATACGTTGAAAGACAGTCGGTTGATGTCCATTTTTACGCTCTGGCGTTGCTGTTAGGCCATATAGATATTGACCAGCAAATTGAGCAACTACTTTTTCAAACTGCAAGGCTGTCACATGATGGCATTCATCCACAATCATCATATCGTAGTCCGACAAAAAGTCGGAAATAGCGTCCAATTGGAAGAGGGATTGAATCATAACCACATCCACCAATTTACTCCTCCATTTTTTAGAAGCCCCATATTGCCCAATATGCCCTATTACTTTTACACACCCTGAAGGAGTATAGCGAACCGCCTCTTTCTCTTCAATCTCTAAAAATTCACCCAACCTTTCCAACCACTGCTCCATCAGTTGACGATTATGAACTAAGATAATCGTTCGGCATTTCCTTTGTGCAATCAATGATGCCCCTAAAACTGTCTTCCCGAAACCTGTTTCAGCGCATAGCAAGCCATTCTCACTAGCTAATAAATCTGCCAAAGCAATCTCCTGCTCAAAACGTAAGATCCCTTTGAAAGAAATCTGAATCGGAGATAGAATGTTGCGATTATCCGTAACAATTACTGTTTCAAATATTTCTTGTAAGCTTGCAAGTATTCCTCTTGGAAGATGCAATGCTTCGCTTGTTTCTTCAAATAAATAGATGCGTTCTGGAGTCTGATAGGTTGGTTGTCTGGTCGCTTGTTTTAGATAAAATTCAGGATTAGGAAAAGATGCCAGCTTTCTCAATAAATAATTTGTTTTTGAAGAAATAGCCCTCTTCTCAACTCGAATAACGTTTGATAAGCTACAATCTAATACTGTATCATCTACAGAATCCGAAAACTCCTGTCCTAAGAAATCTAGAATTTTCTTCTGTCCAATCTTTTGAACCTGTTGAAGATAGGTCCATTGTTCAGAAAAGGGCTGAAAATGTTTATCAACAAAAACGGTTCTTCCCTTCTTGAAAGCTTCCCCTTGTAAGGGCAGTGCGATAAGATTGCCAAATCCTCCCTTTGGCAGAATATCTTGATTTGGAAACATACGGTCAAATGAAGAAAAGCGAATATCTTTTGACTCCTGCATAGCCAATTCCAGCAGTCTTTTTCCAACATTTCTCGCCTGCTGACAAGCAATTTCTTCCTCGAAGAAAAACCAGAGATGAGCACCATTGTCCGAACGAGAGATTTCGATATGCCCCTCAAAACCATGTTGTTCTGCTGTATCTCTTAGAATGGAGACCTCTTCTCTCCAATTATTTTTATCAAAATCAATCGCCAAAAAGGAACACGTGTCTGATAAACTCATTGGAAAGATGCCAATACTGATATCGCCACGTAGGTGAGCCAATAATACCTGTTTGGTCAAGGGTTGACAAGTTCTCTTTTCAACAGGAAGTTTTTTCCAACCATAGTTGTAAGAAGGAAAATAGTTGATTTTTCCATTTTCATCAATATAAGATTTCGCATAAACATCTACACGTCCCTTAAATAGGCTGAACAGAATGGAGAGTTTTTCATCGGTACTTAGTTGATGTTTTTGTTCTTCAAAGTAATCATACAAATGCTTATCACTTATCAGAAATTGCTGATTGCTATCTTGAAATTGCATTAAATTCAGAATCTTAGCGGTAGCATAATAGGGAAAACGAGCAAGATGCTTTGCAACCTTACCCGTTAATTTTTCATAATAATAAGACATGTGAGTTCCTCCAAATTGCCTATCGAGACTATCAATCAAGATGATATTTTTTACATCGTATACGCTAATACTATTTCCTAGTTACCCAACCAATCGCATCTGCTGGTGGATTTTCCGTATCAATCCAAATAAATTCGATACCGATTTCGCCATTTTTAAATTTGGTTAATCGAATACCATTTATTTCCAGAGATTCTAATTTCTTCCCTGTCAGTACTTCACGCTCAGCCAGTTGAAAAACACCTCTCAGCAACCATTCACCAAGAATATCTTGCCTATCCACTGACTGAATAGCCTTGCCTGATTCTTGATTGATGTAGGCTTCAATAGCATCTCCTGATGGTAGAAAACGAAGCGTAAAAGTTCGTTCTTCTTTCGATAGAGCCAATTTTTTGCCTGTTTCATCAAATGTCCCAACATTGTGACCGAAAAAGTCTGGTCGAGCATCATGAAACTTTTTAGAATCAGGCAGGGGAATATAAACCTCGCTGACAGGACGATAAACCAATTTCTCCAGTTTTTCAGATAATCTCTCAATCCCTGACTCTTAAGCAAAACTCATCAAGTCCGAGCGAATTTTCTTCATCTCAGCTTTTTCTTCTTTAGTAGACCACTTTTTCAATAAAATTTCTTCCAAGGAATAGGTCACAAATGCCAACTCTTCAGAAGTGAGTTGACTAGCAAACTCCTCTTGGATTTTTTGAATTCGAGTTAGTCTATCCTTTTTAGCTAATTTTGCTCCACCATTGAAAGCATTGAAACCTGAATTTTCTTCAACATGACCATGCTTGTCTGTAATGACCCATGTCACCGTATCAATAACTTGATTTTCTTTCACATCCGCAGATAGTGTGTGGAGATTTTCAAAAATATAAAATGGATCTTCCACATAGTCCACATCCCAGGTATCCACTACTATCTCTTTGTTATGGAAGGTCATGTGAAGCTGGCTCTCTGCTGCCGTATATTTATAGTCATGCTGGCCATCTGTAAAAGCAAAATTTGTCGGAGTTTTTAAACTGGTCGCTCCCTTAATCTGTAAATTTTCGACATCAATAGGAAGGTAACTGGTTTCTCCTACAAAAATTTGTGGCTTGGCTCCCTTTGCAGTTGGCATTAAGACATGGTAAACCGATTCCACGGTTGAGTCCGATGCAAAACCACGAATTTGTGCTTTCGAGGATTCAATCCGCTGGTTACGCAAGAGAAAAATTTCCTTGGCCAGTTTCAAGTAAAGTGTCTGATTATTTTTATCTGCCGTTGCTTTATCTGGAGCAATCATCGCATTAAACTTAATTTCTTGTAAAATCTCGGTCCAGCCCTGCGAATCTTTCTTGAACTGGGCAACTTTCTGGTCCCCCGATTGAATCCCAAATGACTTTATGCCAACTAGGTATTTGTGCTGGCTATCCACCATAACTGAGGCATCAAAAGAAGTGTTGGCAATATCTTCACCTACAGCTTGAAAGGCTCTCTGAAAGACTGTTTCTTGGAACTTGGAATTGATAATCGGAGCTACATAATTGAATGTTGCATTTTCCTCATCTGTTTCAGACTTTTGCGAAAAAGCCTCGCTCAAGCTCGCAAAGTTAGTAATCAATGTCCGATACTTTTCCTTCTGCTCTGCTTTTAATTTTTCCCACATAGACTCTACCTCTTTTTTCTAATCATAGTATAGCAAAAGAAGACTAGATTTTCACTAGTCCCCTTGCTTAATTATTCGTAACAGCGATGCTATAAAATTCCAAATGACCACCTTTTTTGACCAAGCGTAGATAGTCTTCGTCTGACAAAATTCCTAAACCGTCATTGTAGCTATCTAACTTAGCAATCGCTTCGTCATAGGTCGCAACAAAGTCTTTCACATAAGACTGCCCTTCAAACTGACCATTCATCTTGGTATAGATGATAGCGACATTTCCAGTTCGTTCCAACTGTGACGGTCCGGAGGACGTTTTCAACGCTTCGGCAATCTTATCCGCAATCCGCTTGATAACTGGTACAACAACGCTGTTGCCAGCCTGTTTGTAGAGCTGCCCGTTGGAAACACCTTCCGGAATTTTGAAGGTCTTTGGATAACCTTGAACGTTAAAGGTTTCTTTCGGTGTTAGCTTACGAATTTCTCCAGTATCAGTCAAGATGAGGGGAACATTATGCCCAACTGTTCCCATGTTAGCTGTCAAGGTTGGTACGACACCATTTTTATTTTCCCTTACATACTGGCGTCGCCACTGGTAAACCGTATCCTGGCTGGTAACAGACTCTTTCAACTGGTCAAAGAAAGGTTGTTTCCCTTGACGATAATAGTAATTCTCCTCTGGTTTTGCCCCAAAATCAATAACATCTTGAAGCCCAGTGGTCAGCTTGATTTCCTCTGGAAACTCAAATTTGTCATAGGCTTCCTTGTTATCAAAGCCAACAATATAGATCCGCTCGCGGTTCTGCGGGATGTTCCCGTAGTCCTTGCCATTCAAGACTTTCCACTTGATAAAGTAGTTGTTCTCAGTCAAGGCTTCACGGATAACCTTGAAGGTATTGCCGTGGTCATGAGAAACCATATTTTTCACATTCTCGACAAAAATCGCCTTGGGTTTCTTGGCTTCTATCATCCGAAGCAACTCAAAGAAAAGGTCGCCACGGTCATCTTCAAAGCCCTTGCGGTAGCCTGCGATACTAAAGGCCTGACACGGAAAGCCTCCGACAATCACATCGACTGTTTCCGAAGGAATTTCCTCTGGCAAAACTGCGTGAATATCACGCCCGTCCAGATAAGTATCTGGGTAATTCAACTGATAAGTCTGTCTGGCATACTTATCAAACTCGTTAGCATACACCACTCTGAACTCGTTGGTCTGCTCAAAGCCCAACTCAATTCCACCAACACCAGAAAAGAATGCTGCAATAGCAAACTTCCCCTGCTGGCGTGAACTTACAGAATTTGTCATGTAAGCACCTGCTTTCTAGGAAATTATTTAACTAGGATAGTATACCATTTTTACAAAATAATTACTTTTCTAGAATATAAGTATTCATTTTAAAGTTATCAAAAAACGAATTCCAAGTGCAAATAACAGAAGAGCTAATAATAAATTATACGAATTGCGATACATTGGCTTGTTGATAAATTTATTAAATTCATCTTCTGATACTAACATTTGATTAACATAGAAATCTTTTAAGGATAGATATTGTTTTCTAATAGTTTTGATATCTAAATTAAACATTGTCATTATAATAATCAATGCCCCTAATAGAAGAAGCAATAATAATTGTGTCTTTTCAGAATTTGAAAAAATAATCCTATGAAATAATCCTGGACCTCCACTTTCTTTAATAAAGTCAAAAATTATTAGTGAAAAAGCTGTCAACCAACCAAAAAGCTTAGTATTTAAACTTGAATTATAGTTTTTAACTTCTGTAGAAATTTTAATAAAATCATCCTTTAAACTACTTTGTAACTCAAAATATTTGTCCGTTTTTCCACTGATAATTCTATTAAAAATAGACTCTGATTGACTTTTTAGTAACCTAAATTCCTTTAGTTGTTTTTGTTTAGCAATTAATGTTCTAACAATTTGTAACTTTACTTTATATGCTTCTCTATATTCTTGACTATTAATTATCCAATCGTAAATCTCCAATAAACCGTTCTCTAAATTCTTATCTCCAAATTTACTTTCAAATAAGAATACCTCTTGCTCACCTTCAAAAGAGAATTCTAACTTATCCTGTCTTCTTCTGGTTTTACTCGATAAAAGTAGCAGTATGTAAATGTCTATAAGGTGTTTTACTCTCTCACTTTTAGCTTCATACCCATCCTTAGATAATAGAGCCAAAGAAATATTTAACTTTTTAAACTCAATACCATCAATAATATTAGAACGAACAATCTTCAAATAAATCTCCGAATCAGCTCCATTATAAAAATTTATAAAACTATTTGTTTCATAATCAAAATATTCTATTTGAGTATAATCTTTGCAACTTAATTTATCAAATATTTGTTGCAAAGAGTGAGTAATCTCATCAATAAATTCCTCTTCAAAAAGCCAAATATTTTCTTGATTATAGATGAAATACCCTTCCTTTTTTAATTTACCAATTTGTTTTTGCTCAAGTAGATTTTTTATTGCGGAGCTGGTATCTATTATTGCTACCGTATTTTGCCATTGTTTAACTATATTACTCATTCTTCTATACCTAGATTTTGTAATACTTGTGGGCGGTAAAGTTCCTGAATGTTTAGTTCTAATTTTCCTGTCGCACTATTGTATTCCACCTCTTGTCGTTTCCTCATCTCAATGATATTATCCGTATAGATAGTTGTAATATTAGATACTGGCAGAGACTTTTTAAAGTGCTTAATTATCATTTTCTTCGATATATCGAATTCCGAATCTAAATCTAATGACTTTTCAGAGAAGATTTCACACTCATCATTAGTATCTATTAATTCTGCTTGAACCAACTTATTGGTTAGAGTAATCTTATCAAATGAGCTACTTTCAAAAACATACTCTAATGATAAATCTTTAATATCTTCATAATTTTCTTTCTTAATAAGTTTTGTTGAAAAAAGTAAATTATTATTAATTAATTTGATTAAAGTATCCGTATTATTATCACTATTTCTGAACAACTTTAAATCTAGAAATTTATTATACCAAAATTTTGCAGCAGTATTACTCTTATCAATAATTGTTATATCATTAAAATCATTATTAAAAATACATATCTTATAATAGCTATTATCTAAACCCAAATCTTGTCTGATTGCAAATGTCTCTGGGTCAATTGCATTAGTGGACTCCAGTTTAATCAATTTGATACTACTACCAATTTGCTCAACAAATAGAAAGCCTGTACGAATCGTTTCATTTCGTCTGCCATCCTCGTTTGTTTCAGCACTTAATAATTTGTCTGCAAATTTTTTAAAATTAAATGTATCTTTTGCAACACAATTTTTGAACTCATACAATACTGAAGAATTCGTTTGTTTTTCAGTAGGTAAAATACATTTCACAGAAAGATGTGAACGCTTATTCCCTATTAAAAAATTAAATAACTCTCTAATATTTTTTATTTTGTTCGCATCAAGCTTACGTTCTGTTACTATTTTGTCAATTACATAAACTTTTATAGTCATGATTAGTACCTCATTAAATATAATTACATTCTCATTATACCACAAAACCCAGCCATTTTAGGCTGGGCTTTTTATCGTATTCTACCTACTTAACCAGTTTTTTCATTTCTTCAATACGTCCTACTGTGGCATCGTATTTGGATTGGTAGTCGGCTTGTTTGGCTTTTTCTTTTTGGACGACTTCTGGTTTGGCGTTAGCAACAAATCGTTCGTTGCTGAGTTTTTTGCCGACCATGTCGAGTTCTTTTTGCCATTTGGCGAGTTCTTTATTAAGGCGAGCCAATTCTTCTTCCACGTTGAGGAGGTCTGCTAGTGGAAGGAAGATTTCTGCGCCTGTGATAACGGCTGACATGGCCAATTCTGGTGTTGCAAGACTTGATGAAATTTCCAGAATTTCTGGATTTGTGAAACGTTTGATGTAGTTGACGTTGTTATTAAAGAAGTTTTCTAAATCACTATCGCTTGTCTTCACAAGAATAGTGATTGGTTTGCTTGGGGCAACATTAACTTCTGCCCTGCTATTTCGCACAGAACGAATCAAGTCTTTCAAACTTTCCACACCTTTATGAGCAGCTTCATTTTCAAAGGCAGGATTCACCGTTGGGTAGACCGCTATTACGATAGAGCCTTCAGCGTATTGTCCAAAGATTTCTTCTGTAACGAATGGCATGATTGGGTGGAGGAGGCGAAGAATCTTATCAAGCGTGTAAAGAAGAACGGAGCGAGTGATAACTTTCTCATCTTCGTTGTCGCTGTAAAGAACTTCCTTAGTCAACTCAACATACCAGTTGGCAAATTCTTCCCAAATGAAGTTGTAAAGGATGTGACCAGCAACCCCAAACTCAAACTTGTCAAAGTTTTCAGTGACCTTAGCAATGGTCTCATTGAGGTTGTGCAGAATCCAGCGGTCCGTCACGTTCCCAGCTCCGCCATTGGCCACCAAAGCCACATTGGCAGTCGCCTGCTCCAGGCTGAGCCCCTCATTGTTCATGAGGATGTAGCGGGAAATGTTCCAGATTTTGTTGATGAAGTTCCATGAGGCATCCATCTTCTCGTAGGAGAAACGGACATCCTGTCCTGGGGCAGAGCCGTTAGACAAGAACCAACGAAGGGCGTCGGCACCGTACTTCTCGATGACATCCATTGGGTCGATACCATTTCCAAGAGATTTAGACATCTTGCGCCCTTCCTCATCACGAATGAGTCCGTGGATAAGGACGTTTTGGAATGGCTGGCGCCCAGTAAATTCAAGAGATTGGAAAATCATACGTGACACCCAGAAGAAAATGATGTCGTAACCAGTCACCAAGGTTGAAGTTGGGAAGTAACGTTTGAAGTCTTCCGCATCGACATCAGGCCAACCCATGGTTGAGAATGGCCAAAGGGCAGAGCTAAACCATGTGTCAAGCACATCTTCATCCTGTTTCCAACCATCACCTGCCGGCGCTTCTTCGCCAACGTACATGTCACCTGCTTCATTGTACCAGGCAGGGATTTGGTGCCCCCACCAAAGTTGGCGAGAGATTACCCAGTCATGCACATTTTCCATCCATTTGAGAAAGGTGTCATTGAAACGTGGTGGGTAGAATTCTACCTTGTCTTCTGTATCTTGATTGGCAATAGCATTCTTAGCCAACTGATCCATCTTGACGAACCATTGTGTTGACAAGCGTGGCTCGACTACCACACCTGTACGCTCAGAGTGTCCAACAGAATGCACACGGTTTTCGATTTCCACTAAGGCTCCAAGTTCTTGCAACTTAGCAACCGTTGCCTTACGTGCTTCAAAGCGGTCCATGCCTGCAAATTCACCTGCCAACTCGTTCATGGTGCCGTCATCATTCATAACATTGACTTGTGGCAGATTGTGGCGTTGACCGACAAGGAAGTCATTTGGATCGTGGGCCGGTGTGATTTTCACAACCCCTGTACCAAATTCAGGATCTGCGTGCTCATCCGCAACGATTGGGATTAACTTATTCACGATTGGGAGAATAACGTTTTTACCAATCAAGTCCTTGTAACGAGGATCTTCCGGATTTACGGCAACGGCAACGTCTCCAAACATGGTTTCTGGTCGCGTTGTTGCTACTTGAAGGGCGCGCGAGCCATCTTCCAACATATAATTCATGTGGTAGAAGGCACCTTCAACGTCCTTGTGGATAACTTCGATATCTGAAAGGGCAGTACGAGCTGCTGGGTCCCAGTTGATGATAAACTCACCGCGGTAAATCCAGCCTTTTTTGTAGAGGTCAACAAAGACCTTGCGAACAGCTTTTGAGAGGCCTTCATCAAGGGTGAAACGCTCACGTGAGTAATCCACAGAGAGACCCATCTTTCCCCATTGTTCTTTTATGGTTGTCGCATACTCATCTTTCCACTCCCAGACCTTCTCTAGGAATTTTTCACGACCGAGGTCATAACGGGTAATGCCTTGCTCACGCAGGCGCTCCTCAACCTTAGCCTGCGTCGCAATCCCTGCGTGGTCCATACCTGGCAACCAGATCGTATCAAAGCCCTGCATGCGCTTTTGACGGATAATAATATCCTGCAAAGTCGTGTCCCAAGCGTGGCCAAGGTGGAGTTTACCTGTCACGTTTGGCGGTGGAATCACGATGGAATAAGGTTTCGCCTTCTTGTCGCCTGACGGCTTAAAAACATCTTGGTCAATCCAAGATTGGTAACGACCAGCCTCAACCTCGGCTGGATTGTATTTTGGTGAAAGTTCTTTTGACATTTTGTTGTCCTTTCTATCATTTCTTATTAAATATATTTACTAAATACTTTTCTTAAATCATTTCTAATTTGCGTTTTAACATGCTTAACTTCATTTGGATGCTCTATGATAGCTTTAGAAATAGTCACATAACGTTTCAAATAAACTTCAATAACTCTAAGGGGGAAATCAACCATCTTTATATTTTTTTGTAAATAAATTATTAAATCGTCAATATATTGAACAATCATTTCTCGGTTAATCGGTTCGCTTTCAAATCGCTCAATATATTTTCCTATCTCTGTTTCCTGATAGTTCCTTATATTTCCTATAAAGTATTCCCGCTCCTTTGGAGCCCCCTCACAATTCGTGTACCAATCGTCTTTTAAATACTTATTGATCACCATCAATAAGTCAATCAGTATCTCTGGAGTTTGATCATAGTCTTGCTTGCTGTCTAGACCAATTGAACGACTCAAGGCTGCTTCAATATTATCTTCTCCTAATAGTACAGATAATTTTAATAATTTATTTTCTCCTGCTGTTCTCCAATATTGCTTGTGATTTGAAAAAAAATCTATAAACTTATTGAAAAAAATTGATTCATGCAATGAATGTTGTAATTGAATATGATATATTTCAATCACATGGTTCAAACTATTTTCAACAATGTTATTTAAAATGCGTCTTTTTAGTACTCCGCTAATATAGCTTAAATCTTCTCCGTCAACCACCCTATAGTGAATTAGGTTATTTCCAACATGATACTGAAAATAAATCTGTTCCTCTAGATATGTTCTACACTCAATAATCGCTGACTCAAGTTTATCGGAGTCAAATCTAAAAATACAGTCGCCAGAAACAGCATTTCCAACAAACTCCTCTTGAAAACTTTCATTTTCTACATTTTGATAGTATACCGTAATATTAGTTAGAGGGGCACTTTCTCTGAGGAATAATCTAATTACTGAAAATTTTCCTTGTAATTCCACCAAGAACAAAGGTCGCACAACTGCATGTTCTCGCTCTCTTTGTTCTAAGTAAAGTTGTTCCTGCTTTTCTTTTTCTTGTTTTATTTCTTTATTTTTATTGTTTATCTCTATTTGATTCTGCCAATAAAAGACCAGAAAAGTTGTCAATACTGTAATTACCGACAACATCACTTCAAAATAACTCTTATTACCATCTGATGAAAAATATAACTTTATATCTCCCAAAAAGGAAAACTCATTTAGAGAATGTTCTAACAACGGCAAGGCAATCAGAAAAATAATCACAATAAAAATAATAAAACTAATTATTCTGTTTAAATTCTTTTTCATATAATCTCCATGAGATAGTCAGTCCCTTGGACTGGCTATTTCATTTCCTCCTGTTCAATTTCCTTCATTTTTTGAACAATGAGTAGGGCCACTTCCTTGGCCGCAAGGCAAGTATTGTTGATTTTGTGATAATGTCTGAACTGTTCCGGAGCCTTCTCTGGATTAAAGTTTGCAAATTTAACGGTATCAAGAATATCTTTTTCAGACCATTCGAGGTTCCTCTTCCAAGGTTTATGTTGCAGACGATTCTCAGTCACATTTCTTCTTAATCGTTCTTGCAGGTCTGTTTCAAGTTCAATAAATAGAACATCTCGTTTCCAGTTATGAAAAATATTTTGAATCTTCTCTAAGAAAGCAATATCAACTGGATTATTGAAGTCAATAACAATTGTAAAAATCATTCCTACATTAGTTTTTGCAGAAGTCTCAAAAAACTTCAATCGAATATCATCTATTAACTCTCTTGCTTCAATTGACATTGGAAAAAATTTAGTCACAAAATCAATTGATTCATGATTGTGAAACAAAACCAATTCAGTTAATTTTTCAACTTCCTGCCCAATGGTCATCTTACCAGAAGCTTGTGCCCCGATAATTATTAAATTCATCCCTTGTCCCCCACTAATTCTATCTTCACTCTGTCTGGATCTTCCAGATAAAGAGCATAATGCCCATCTCCTCCTGCATGAGGATAGCAGTCATCATAAAGCAGTTTGACTCGTCTGCTCAAAAATTCCTTCCGCCATTGGTCAATCTCATCAGGTGTTCCCGCATGAAAGGCTAGATGATTGAGACCTGTACGGCACCGGTGATAACCTGCCTCTAGGAAGTCCTCTGGCGTTTGGACAAAGACAAAGTACTGCTCTGCTTTTTTATAAGACAGCCCTTTATCCCACTCCTGATAGAGCGAGTAGCCCAGCTTAGTCAGAAGAAAATCGTAAAATGCACGCGAGGTTTCCAAGTCTGAAACACATATTTCAACATGATGTAACATATCTTCTCCTTTCCAAATGAAAATCCCTGCCTAGACTTGCTAGACAGGGACGAATTTCTTTCGATTTCCGCGGTACCACCCTTGTTCAGATAAATTATCTGCACTTTGCTTATTTGATTCACATCATCAGCAACCAGTTTTGACATTTGTGCGGATTTCTCAGTACCACCGCTTCCTGTGACAAATGGGGCTCAAAACACCTCTGAATGTATTTATTTTAGCAGATTTCTTCGTGCAAAGCAAACAGATTGAGATTATTTTTTCAACTTAATTCCTAATTCTTTTAGTTGCTTAATCGTTGCAGGACCAATCCCTTTAAGAGCTAGCAATTCTTTTTCATATAATCTCCATGAGATAGTCAGTCCTTTGGGCTGGCTATTTCGTTTGTTCTTGCTCAAGCTCCTCCATTTTTTGGATAATCAGTTGAGCTACGTCATTGGCAGAAAGATGAGTATTATTAATTTTGAGATAATGCTGAATCCCCTCTGGAATGCCTAATGAGATATATCGACATGTATCAGCTGTAGAGAGAATCTCAGCCTCTGAAACTTCAATGTGTCGTTTCAAAGGTTTATGGGTAAGTCGATTTTCTGTCCGATTACGCCGCAGACGTTCTTCCAAAGCAGTTTCCAACTCAACAAATAAAATTTCCTGACCATGATGATGAAAAATCGTCTGAACAGTTGTAAGGAATTGAACATCTATGAGATTTTTAAAATTAATCAAGGCAGTTCCAATTAGTGGGCGACCTGACCTAGCAAACACATCATAAACAGCAAATGTAATACGTGTATTGAGGTCAAACATATCCTCAGAAAATTCAGGAATAAAACGTAGGCTAAAATCAATCGAATCGTGATTATGAAAGAGGGTCATCCCTGTCAATTTCGCAACTTCCTGCCCAACGGTCATCTTGCCAGAAGCTTGTGCTCCAATAATAATTAGATTCATACTCCCTCCCCCACCAACTCAATCTTAATCCCATCAGGATCTTCCAGATAGAGGGCATAGTGGTCTGGTCCTCCTGCATGTGGATAGCGGTCATCGTAGAGCAGTTTGACTCGTCTGCTCAAAAATTCCTTCCGCCATTGGTCAATCTCATCCGGTGTTCCCGCATGAAAAGCTAGATGATTGAGACCTGTACGGCACCGGTGATAACCTGCCTCTAGGAAGTCCTCTGGTGTTTGGACAAAGACCAGGTATTGCTCTGCTTTTTTATAAGACAGCCCTTTATCCCACTCCTGATAGAGCGAGTAGCCTAGCTTGGTCAGGAGAAAATCGTAAAATGCACGTGAGGTTTCCAAGTCTGAAACATATATTTCAACATGATGTAACATATCTTCTCCTTTCCAAATGAAAATCCCTGCCTAGACTTGCTAGACAGGGACGAATTTCTTTCGATTTCCGCGGTACCACCCACATTCGGAACAATTCTGCTCCGCTACTCATACTATTTAATTTCACACTTCAGCAACTAGTTTTGACATTCGTGCGGATTTCTCAGCAACACCGCTTTCTGTGACAAATGAAGCCCAAAACACCTCTGAATGTATTTATTTTAGCAGATTTCTTCGTGCAAAGCAAACAGATTGAGATTATTTTTTCAACTTAATTCCTAATTCTTTTAGTTGCTTAATCGTTGCAGGACCAATCCCTTTAAGAGCTAGCAATTCTTTCTCTGTATGGTCAGAAAAATCTGCCACTGATTGGATACCAGCTTCATAGAAAGTCTCCAAACGTGTAGCTGCTACCCCTTCTAACTCAGGAAGAGCCAAGAATTCCCCCAAAGAATGAGGAGAGGAGCTTACCTCTGCTATCACTTCTTTCACTTGTTCAACAGCTTGTTCCACAACAGCTTCAGCCTTGTGAGCCACAGTTTCTACAACTCCACGCGCAGCTTCCAGACCTGTACGACCTACACGCTTCAGATCTGCCAACTGCTTTTTCAATCGCTTCTTACGATTTACTTTTTTCTTTGCCAAATTTTCTATCCTCGCTCCTTAATAATGTTTCTGACCAAATAACCCATCTGGTAGATCATGAAATCCTTTACCTGCATGGTAATTGGCAAACTTCCCTTGAATGAAACGATAGGCATCCAGTTTGCTCTCGTAACGGATATAAGCATCCGCAGCTCGCTCATCTCCATCTTCTTCCAACACACGCCGACTTTCTTCCACCGCCATCTCATTAACCATGACCTGAGTGTTGACCCAAGCTTCAAATTCTTTTAAAAATTCGTGTTCTTTTGTCATTTTCATCCTCTTTTGTAGTCTTCATAATTTGCTTTTGGAAGTTAGAGATAGAGGGAAACATTCGCATTAAAAATAGACCTAACTTGGTATCTCATCGCATTCCCAAGTATTGACCCAAAACAATCGACTGAACGAACTGTTTCAGTCAAGCAAGACGATTTCAAATCATATCAAATGACTCGAAGTTAATCTAAAAAACAAAGCTTCCCCGTTCACCAAAGGAATAACATATAAACCGAATGACTATCTCTGCTTCATATAGAAGCGCACCGGTACATTATACCATAAATTCTAAAAAATAAAAGACTTCTCCGAAGAAAATAGAAAGAAAACCCTAACCACCATGCAGTTAGAGTTTCCAAAATTACCAAATAAAGCGATAAACAGTCTGAGATAAAAAAGGCTCATCCTTTTTCAGCAAAATAGAACCAAATCCTTCCTGATTACAAGCATTTGGCAAAGCTTGACATTCTAGACTAAAGGCACCGTGATAAGCCGCCAAAGCCGTAACAGGAAAATTGTAGGTATAGATAACAACCGATGATTGATTGGTTCTAACGCTAAGCCCAATTTTCCCATCTGGACTCAAAACTTCTACCGGAATATCCACCTCTTCCAATAACCATGGGTGGTCATAACCTTTTACCAACTCATTTTGGGGATATTGGCTATCAAATCCCTGAGCAAAAGGCGCAAAATCTCTAAAGTCAAACGGAGTTCCCGTCACACCTTCTAAGACACCCATTGGTAGGTTATCCTCCCCAAGTGGAGCATAATGATTCGCAGCAATTTTAATACGGTGTTCGGCTACAGACTGCTGAAAATCTCCCGTCAGATTAAAATAGATATGATTGGTCGGATTAAAAATTGTATCCTTGTCTGCCGCTGCTTTATAATCAATTTTCACTTCATTCTGATTTGTTAAAGTATAGATCGCTTTCACTCTCACATCACCTGGAAAGCCATTAAAACCATCTTTCAGGACAATCCCAAAGGTTACTTGATTTTTGTCATGATCTAGTTCAACATCCCAGTATTGTTGATTAGCTGTGTCAATCCCACCATGCAGGGTGCGACCCGGTTCATTTTCTGTAAAGTGGTAGATTGTTCCATTTATATCAGCTCGTGCACCTGAAATTCGTCCCGCTACCGGAACAATGGTCGATCCGGGATACAAGTCTGTCTCACGATAATGCCTAGCTGAGCTAGCAGCTAGACTAACATTGCGCAAACCTCCATTGTCCTCAACCGGCAGAAGCACCTCTACCACCCTAGCACCAAAATCCGTCAGTGTAACATACATACCATTCTTATTTTTCAAGCAATAGAGCCTAGCTTTCTCGCCAAATTCTTTTACTTCAATCATATGTCCTCCTCCATAGACCAAATGAGGGAGCCACTATTGTAACTCCCTCAGGATACTTAAAGTCTGCCCCACAGCAGCTATTCTATAAATTTAGAGAGTCGCTCCACAGGAGCTACCTCGCTCTCTTGTTTCTAGGCTCGGGCTAAAAAGCTCCACAGGAGCTACCTCGCTCTCTTGTTTCTAGGCTCGGGCTAAAAAGCTCCACAGGAGCTTTTTACTCCTCTTCATCGCTAGTCATCAAGAGGCTATTGACATGGATAAGGTTACTTGTACCAAAGTCCACATAGTCTACAGACTCACCGAGAAGAACGCCATTCAAGAAACCGATAACCATCGGCATATTCATTCCGGCATAGAGATCGAACTGCTCACCTTCCAGCAACTTACGAGATACAACATTTGCAGGAGTACCCCCTAACAAATCTGCGAATACAACAAATTCTTCTAGTCTTGCAATGGTCTCTTCAAATTTTCTCTGGAAGTCCTCTGGACCCTCTTCGGGTAAAAGAGCTACTGTATAGATATCCTCTTGAGGTCCCATTATCATCTCAGTAGATTTTTTTAGCTCTTCACAGAAGAGACCGTGGCTTACTAATACTAAACTTTTAGTCATTATGCCATACCAAATCCAAAATGTCCAATTGCTGAAAACGCAAGCGCAAGAACAATGATAAGCAAGATTGCTTTAGTTGAGGTCATCCCACGACGACCGAGCAACCAGAAGACAAAACCTGTGAAGAGCGCTGGAACCAGACGTGGAAAAATCTGATTGAGCAAGTCTTGAATGTCAATCGTTTTTTCACCAATGGCCGGAGCCCAGGTCACTTCAAAGTTAATCATTGTTGCAATCAAAGCTCCCATCATAAAGACTCCCATTACAGATGCTGCATCAACAAGAGCTGTCAAACGATCACGCATGGTAGTAATAAGCTTGGTACCTTCTTTATAGGCAATCTCTAGTTGTTTCCAACGGAAAATATCATAACCAATGGCCACTGCCACCCAAAGGAAAATCCCTATCGGAGAGCCTTCTTTACCCATAGTAGCTGCAATCGTTCCCATGATAGCTGGCACCAATGAACCGAAGATGGAATCCCCAATAGGCGCAAACGGTCCCATCAAACCAGTCTTAATACCGTTAACCGCATCCTTAGAAGCTACACCGTCGCTTTCTTCCAAAGCAAGATCAATACCTGTGATAATCGTATGGAAAAAATTGGAGGTATTAAAGAACTGCGTATGAAGTTTCATCATCTCTTTCAACTCCGGTGTACCATCTCCATACATTTTACGCAATTGTGGCAAAATCATATAAAGGTAGCCTGAAGCCTGCATACGCTCATAGTTCCAACCAAGTTGGAAAGTAAATAAGCTACGTTTGTTAATTTGATTAAAATCTTCTTTTGTCAGTTTATAATTAGAGTTCGTCATCTTCAATTTCCCCACTTTCTGCATTTGATGGAGCTACCATAGTTACTTTTTGACTATTTTTAAAATGAAGTACTGAAAGAAAGGCTCCAACAATGGCAATACCAATCATTGATAGACCTTTGAAGTTGTTCACAAACGCGACACCTGCATCCTTAGGGAGAGCACCAATAATACCAGTAACTGCACCTCCCAAGGCTGAAACATTACCATAAAGCACCGTCAACATAGCCGTGAGGGCAAAACCAACAGCCAAGTAATGAAGATTACGTTTAAGAGGAAGGTAGTGCAACAAGATTGCAAAACCAAGACCTGGAAGCATACGAGATGCAAGAGTTAAGCCTGCCGCAATCCATTTATAATCCGGTTGCTCAATTGTAGCAACAAGGGTTTCAACAAGCCCACCACCAAATTGGAGAGCTAGAAAGACTGGAAGGGCACGAGACAGAGCCCAAGGAATCGCACCAAGAAGGTAGTTACGTTCAATACTAGCATAGTCAAAACGTTCAATAGCCGCGTCTACACGATGTGCAAAGAATGTGGTTGTAAAACGACCAAGAATATCTGTATAAACCAATAGTCCCGCCACCGGTACGCCAATTGTTGCAATCGCAAGTTCAGGGTTAATTCCTTGTGATACCGAAAATGCTGTTGCCAATACCGCACCAGAAGTCGCATCTATGCGAGAAGCTCCTCCGAAAGTCCCAACTCCCAATACCAGTAACTGGAGAGAAGCACCAATCGCCAACCCTGTTGCCATGTCTCCCATAACCAAACCGGTGATAAAACCCGCAAAAATCGGTGAACCTGCTGACGATACAATTGTCAACTCATCACAAATCTGGTAAGCAGAGTAGAGCGTTAGAAGTAATATTTGCCACCATTGCATAATAGTGATCCTCCTTTAAAATTTTTCAAAAATATCCAAATGTTATCTAACCTTATCCAAAAGTGGCATAAAGTCTCTGGGTGAGTCACCTGGTACCATTTGTGCAAATAATTTTACACCCCTAGCAGCCAAGGCATCAAAATCTGCAATATCTTTATCCACGACATTGATGGAACGAGTGACTGAACGAGTCTCTGGAGATTGAGACATATTTCCTACATTCAATTCTGGAAGAGCCACTCCGTACTCTATCAAGCGGAGAAAATTTTCTGGACGACGAGCAACAATCAAGAGACGTTGACTATCATACTTGCCTTCCCTAATATTATTAGCTGCTTTTTCGATAGGTAAAACAGATAATTTTACTCCCGGTGGGCAAGCTAATTTCAAACCTTGCTTTTCAATATCATTTTGAGCAACCGCATCGTCAATAACCATGATACGACTAATATTTAATTTCGTTGTCCACAAGTTAGCAACCTGACCATGAATTAAACGACCATCAATACGTGTAGCAATAATTGCCATACAATGTTCTCCTTTTCTTCATAAATCTTTATAAATTTTGTACTAGATATCCACTTTTAAAGTGTCTCTACATCTTTATAAACAGGTTTCTGCGAAAAAGTAATACTCTCTCTATATCTTCCCTCCGTCTCGAAGACGATTATCTCATTCACTCCTTTCTTTAGATATCCTTTTGGAATATAGAGATAGAGGATCGGTCCTTTTTCCCAAAAACGTCCAATATTTATATTATTAACAAATACAGCTCCCTTACCAAAACCTGTCATGTCTAGGTAAGTATCAGTCAAATCATCCAACTCAAACTCATATAGATAAAAAGCAGGTTGACCTTTCTCCCATCCCCGACTGAAATCAAGATTTTCGATGGAATCAAATGGCAATAAGTAGGTCTCCCAGTGACCAATGAAATGCAAGTCCACCATGGCTCCTCGACCTAATCCTTTCGATTGTGTTGGAGCTGTCAGCTTATGACCATAGTTGACACGTCCCATATTTTCCACCAAAATGGCCAATTCTAGTTGATCTTTCTCAAATTCCAACTCAATATTTTCGCCAATTTCGGACTGACACTGAGTCGCAATCCATCGACCATCTGCATAAACTTGAATACGATCACGCGCATCTATCACGCGGAGAATTTCTGTTCCAACTTTATCCCGTTCTAATTTTGTCCTATACAGAATATAACCTGTTGATTGACCAAGTTTCTCCATGTTTTGAGGGTAAAAACTCATTTTGCAATCGCTTACATAATCTAGCGCAGCAAACAAACTTACTTTATCTTTAAGAGTTACCTTCGGAAAAGCTGTCATTTCTTTAACAAGTGGTTCGGCATATTCTAACTCCGGAAAGACTGTCTTCAAACGAGACTGTAAGACAAAGAATTTCTTAGTCGGATTTCCAGCTTCATCCAGAATAGCATCATAATCATAAGAAGTCACTTGCGGCAAATCAATTTGACCACGAGCTGAACAACCATTCATAAAGCCGAAATTTGTTCCACCGTGGAACATATAAAGATTCAATGAACCCAATTCAAGGCATTCCATAACCGAATCAACCATCTCATCAGGATCTCGCCGAATAATCTCCTCACCCCAACGATTGAACCACCCATCCCAAAATTCCATACACATGAGCGGCCACCTTTTTCCGTGTTCAGCAAAAAATGCTTGCAAGACAGCAAAATTTTCCTTAGCCTTAGAACCAAAGTTTCCAGAGACAAAGACATCGTCCTCTATCAAGGTCCCAGCTCGAAGTGTGGCATGCCAAGAACCATCTGAGGTAAAAAAGGGAGCTGTCAAGCCATATTTTCTCATCAAGTTGTTAACGGCTCGCAGATACTCCTTCTCCTCACCGTAAGAACCATATTCATTTTCCACTTGAAACATGAGAATATTTCCACCCTGTGCAAGCTGAAGTTTAGCTAACTTAGGAAGTAGAGAAGCGTAATATTCATCCACGTGCTGTAAGTACGCAGAGTCACTCGAACGTACTCTTACTTCTTCCTTCATCAACCAAGCAGGAAGACCTCCCCATTCCCATTCTGCACAGATATAAGGAGAAGGACGTACAATTGCATAAAGTCCCAGTTCTTGAGCTAATTTTAAAAATCGCTCAACATCCAGTATCCCTTCATAATGAAATTCTCCTTTCCGTGGTTCGTGCATGTTCCAAGGAATATAGGTTTCAACTGTGTTAAACCCCAAGGCTTTTAAATTATACAAAGAATGGTACCAATCATCAGGATGAACTCGAAAATAATGAATTGCTCCAGATAAAATCTTAAAGGCTTCACCATTTAAATAGAATTGTTCTTTAATACAGAATTCTTTCATTCCCCCTCCTGTGCAACCGCTTACTTTCTGTTAATATATTAACATTATTTTGTGGTTATGTCCAGTTGTTTCTTTAAAATTTTTTATTTTTTTACTATTTTATCTTCCACTCTTATATACAAAGGACTTATAGTCGCTTTCTTATTTATTTTTTACTATATTTTTTGATTTTCACTAGCAAATTTAGTATAATAATTCCTGGGAAGGAAGGAATAAATAATGAAAGTACCTAAGTATCAACTTGTACAAAATGACTTACGACAACAGATTATCTCTGGTAAATTTGAAAATGGTGACAAATTTTATACAGAAGCTGAGTTAACCAGATTATTTAACGTTAGCTCCATCACTGTTATCCGTGCGGTAAATGAGTTGGTTAAAGACGGCTACCTCGTTCGCCAACAAGGTAAAGGAACCTTTGTATCACGCTCACGCAAAGGACGTCTTGTGGAATTTTCTGACATTGAAATCTTCTCAATGGACAAAGATACCGTCCTTGTCCTTTCATGCGAAAAAGGCAATAAATCTGATATTCTCGAAAAACTCAATCTGGACAAAAATGATTTTTACTACAAAATTATTCGTATCCGCTCGACAGAAAACACTCCCTATATCCTCCATAACTCATATATCCCACAACGATATATCCAAAATCCAGATGCCCCACTTGAACACTACCAATCCATCTACCAACGCTTTAAGCTAGACTATAATATTCATATGTCCGAAGAACCATTTATAGAAACAAATGAAATTATCAATCCCTGTCCGAAAGAAGTTGCTCAATACTTAAACTTGAAATCGACAGAACCTGTTGTCCTCCAAAACAAGACAACGACAAACAATGCCAGTGGCGAAGTGATGGAATATACTGAGACCTATAAGCATTGGAAATACTATAAATTTGAGATTATAGCTAATCGCCGCTAAACAAAAAACGCAGACCCATCTGCGTTTTTTTATTGTCTAATAGCCTCTTTGATGGATAATTTTATAACGAAACTGATCAGCTCTAGCTATACTAAATGTAAATTCTATCATCCTATTCTTATCATTGTAGGTTTTCCGAACCAAATGAAGTACAGGAGCGTTACTAGGAATTCCTAATATTTTAGCTTCATTATCTAGCGCAATACTAGCATAAAACTCCTCCTCCGCCAGGCGAATGGTCTGTCCATAATCCTCCGAAAAAATCTCATACAAAGGCTTTTCCTTCATTCGTTGAGCTGTTAATCCAGAAAATAGTGACACCGGCACATAGGTTCGTTCCAGCATCATTGGAACCTCATCCGCAAGTCTTAATCTTTCAATTTCAAGAACCTCTTCCCCAAAACTGACCTGTAGATGTTGTGCAATATAGTCCGTAGCCTTGACCAATTCAAAAGATAAAATCGATGTCCGCGGCACCTTACCAATCTCTTTCATCTGCTCAGTAAAACTATAAGCCTGAGATAGATCAACCGCGGCTTTTGAAATTTCAGACACATAAGTTCCCTTACCATGTTTCTTATAGACTAGTCCACGTTTTTCTAGTTCCTGCAAAGCCAAACGGACCGTAATTCGACTAACACCATAAACCTGCGTCAGCTCACGCTCTGAAAATAACTTATCATTCGGAGCCATTCTGTCACGAATAGCCACTTCTAATTCATCTACTAACTGTAAATAAAGAGGTTTTTCAACAACTTGACGCACCATAAGTCCTCCCTTCTAGCCTATATAAACTTATAGGTTTATTTTACACCACATTTTACATATTAACAATGTCTCGAAATTAACACTACTTCTTAACTCTATTTTTATAGCAAAGTGACCTCATCAGGTAAAGTAATTGTCTCTTTTCCCTGCTTGTCCATCACCAAAATCGTTGATGGATAGAAGGGATCAAATCGACTACTCAAGTCAACAGCAATCGCATTTTTATACCCCTCTTGAGAGAAAACCAAGGTAATCTTTCCCTGACGATTTTTAATGGTGAACCGGATAACATTTTTTAAAGGAATAACTCCTTTTAAATAGTGATCAATGATGTACCAAAAACTATCAATCACTTCTCCTGGAAGCGATGTAACCACACCAAAACTTGCATAGCGTCCATTTGTTTGCTCAAAGGCCATAAGCCCCTCCTTTTCACAGTAAGAAAAAAGCCTGTAAAACAGGATTTTCTTCTCTAACTTTATCTACTTCTCAGTTCTAAATAGCGCTTATACCAGATATTGACATAGGCAGGAGAGAAAGGACCACGCTGATGATTGATCCAATCAACCAGTATCTTTACACTTTCCTTCAAAATAAAATCAATATCGTCCGAATAGTTCATAGCCTTGCGATGACGCTCATACTCATCGACATCAAGCAATTTTTTTTCACCATCGGCAAAGACCTTAACATCAAGATCATAGTCAATATACTTGAGTGCTTCATTATCTAAAGTATAAGGACTAGCAAGATTGCAATAATAGGAAACCCCATTTTCACGAATCATTGCTATGATATTGAACCAGTATTTTTTATGAAAATAAACGATTGCTGGCTCTCTCGTTACCCAACGTCTACCATCATTTTCAGTCACCAAAGTATGGTTATTCACCCCAATGATTGCATTCTCCGTTGTCTTTAATACCATGGTGTCACGCCAAGTGCGATGAATTCCACCGTCATGTTTATAACTTTGAATTGTAATAAAGTCGCCTTCTTTTGGTAATTTCACTTTGTTACCAACTTTCTACAATTACAATTTATCCTGATTATTATACCATATTTTTCTAACCTAAGCGACTTTTTTTTCACAGATAATCGCGAAGTACTGTCCGAATGCGATCAAAATCATATCCTTTTCTAGCTAAAACTTGTATGAGACGCTGTTCCAGTTCATAACCATCATATTTTCGACTGTACTTTCGATACTGCTTATCCAATTCCTTGGCAATCAGTTCATCTTCCATTTCCTCATCCGATGAAATAGCTAACATTCCCACTGTTGACTTAGCAAGTTCATAAGAAAATCCCTTATTCATCAATCCTTGAATAAGCTTATCCTGTAAAGCACGAAAAGGAAGCCGATCCTGATACCTGCGAACCAACTTTTCAGCAACTCTTTTAGCCAGGTCTGAAAAATCAAAACCAGCTAATTCAGTCTCAATCATATTTTTTGAAATTCCCTTAGCTACCAATTTCTGATGGATAAGAGCCGGTCCCTTATCGCCAGACAAAACATTTTGTCTCAGATAAGACTCAACATATTGCCGATCATCAATCCATTTTTCTTCCTCTAAAACCTGTAAAATCCTAGCCGACTTCACCTCATCAACCTCATACTTTCTCAGGTAATCGGTCACCTCTTTTTTGGTCCTCTGTTTGAAGGATAAAAAATAAAGAGCTAAGTTTTTACCATAGGAAAACTGAGCAAAATCACGAATAGCTACCAATTCTTTCTCAGAAATTTCCTTTCCTCTACTAAGCATAAAACGGACAATGGTATCTTCTGTAATGTACAGATTTTCTTGACTATCTAATTCTAGTAAATAAAACCGCTTCTTCTTTTCAATTTTTGTAATTCTCATTCTTTCATTATACAGGATTTTTCGGTAAAATAGAAATATGAATCTACAAGTCAATCAACGAATTCCTTTAAAAATAAAGCGAATGGGAATCAATGGAGAAGGCATTGGCTTCTACCAAAAGACACTTGTCTTTGTCCCTGGAGCTCTAAAAGGCGAAGAAGTATACTGCCAAATCACCTCCGTCAAACAAAATTTTGTCCAAGCAAAGTTACTTAACATCAGTAAACATTCTAAATTTCGAGTCACTCCCGCCTGTGGTCTGTACGAAACATGTGGCGGTTGCCAAATTATGCACCTTCGCTATGATAAACAGTTGGACTTCAAGCAAGATTTACTGCTTCAAGCACTGAAAAAATTTAAACCTACAGGATACGAAAACTATACCATCCATCCAACAATTGGTATGACGAAGCCTAGCCACTACCGAGCTAAGTTACAATTCCAAACCCGATCCTTTAAAGGACGAGTCAGAGCAGGACTTTACGCTGAAAATTCTCACCACCTGGTTGAAATTACAGAATGTCTCGTACAAGATCAAGAAACACAAAAAATTATTAACTGCGTAGCCGACTTATTAACCAAACACCGGATTCCTATCTATAATGAGCGCAAAGAGCAGGGTATCCGAACTGTTATGGTCCGAAAAGCGCGCCAAACAGGACAGACCCAGATTATTTTTGTTACATCTTGTCAGGTCAATCTCACACATCTAATTACAGAACTAATCAAGCGATTTCCAATTATTGTGACAGTCGCACTCAACTGGAACAAGCAAAAGACCAGCGACATTTATGGCGAAAAAACTGAGATTCTCTGGGGAAACCAAACTATTGAAGAAGCTGTTTTAGACTATGAATTTTCACTATCTCCACGAGCATTCTATCAGTTAAATCCCCAGCAAACCCAGGTTCTCTATAGCGAAGCTGTAAAGGCACTCAACATTGAGGGCAATGAACATTTGATTGATGCTTACTGCGGTGTCGGAACCATCGGCTTTGCTTTCGCAAAAAAAGTAAAATCTATCCGCGGGATGGATATTATTCCTGAAGCCATCGAAGATGCAAGGAAAAATGCTCAAAAACTAGGACTGACCAACACTCACTACGAAACCGGCAAAGCCGAAGATATTATCCCAAAGTGGTATGCCCAAGGCTATCGTGCAGATGCGCTCGTTGTTGATCCGCCTCGGACAGGCTTAGACCCCAAACTGCTGCAAACCATTCTCAAATACAAACCAGCAAAAATGGTCTATGTCTCTTGTAACGTCTCAACCCTCGCTCGTGATCTGGTAGAACTAAGCAAAGTCTACACTGTTGACTACATCCAATCTGTTGACATGTTTCCTCACACAGCCAGGACCGAGGCTGTCGTGAAACTCACCCGTAAGTAAACGTTCCTCACTCCCTTTTTTACTCCAGCTCAACTTATATACTTAACCAAATTATATCTCCATCTATTCCCACTCAAAACCATTTTATGGATATTCAAAATAAGTTTCTCCTTTGTTTAGAACATGATAAAACATACTCACTTCGCATATAGTGAACTATTGAATCGGTTACACTAAACTAGACAGAGTTTATAAAGTGTTTTACACTAAAGAAAACAGGAGAATTTTATGTCTAGAAAAATACGCCGTCATTTTACAGATGACTTTAAACAACAAATCGTTGACCTTCACACTGCAGGTATGAAACGAAGTGCGCTGATTAAAGAATATGACTTAACCCCCCTACCTTTGATAAGTGGGTGAGACAAGCTAAAACAACGGGATCGTTCAAATCGGTTGATAATCTTACCGATGAACAACGGGCTTAGAAAGCGAAACAAAGAACTTGAAATGCAGCTAGACATCCTAAAGCAAGCGGCAGTGATTATGGCACAAAAAGAGAAATAGTCACTGCTAACAAGGATAAATACAGCATTTCAGCCATGTGTCGTTGGTTGAATCTCCCTCGTTCCAGCTACTACTACAAAGCCTCCGAACCAGTATCCGAAGCTGACCTTGAAGAAAAGGTGAAACAAATTTTCCTTGAAAGCCAATCAAGACACGGTGCTCGAAAGATCAAACAATGTCTGGCCTCAGACGGGATTATTCTATCTCGTCGTCGCATTCATCGGATAATGAAGCGTTTGAATCTCGTATCTGTTTACCAGCAGACTAGCTTCAAGCTATATTCTAAAGGGAAAAACGAAGCCCCCATTCCAAATCTCTTAGCGAGACAATTCAACCAAGAAAAACCACTGGAAGCGATTGTGACAGATTTGACCTATGTCCGTGCGGGTAAGCGCTGGGCTTATGTTTGCTTTATCATTGACCTCTTTAATCGTGAAATTATTTGGTCTATCAGTTGGATGGCATAAGAACGCAGAACTCGTCAAACAAGCCTTTCAAAGCATTCCTTATGCTTTAACCAAGGTCAATCTTTTCCATTCTGATCGTGGCAAGGAGTTTGACAATCGGCTGATTGACGAGATGTTAAAAGCGTTTGGCATTACCCGCTCGCTAAGTCAAGCAGGCTGTCCTTATGACAATGCGGTAGCTGAGAGCACCTATCGTTCCTTCAAACTGGAGTTTATTTATCAAGAAATCTTTGATTCACTTGAAGAACTAACCCTTAAAACCAAGGACTATGTCCACTGGTGGAATCATCATCGCATCCACGGTAGTCTTGAGTACCAAACACCCATGGCTAAGCGAGTTACCGCTTAACAAAAAACACTTTATAAAAATTGTACAGAAAAGGGTTGCCTTTTCACTGTACACTTTTTTAGCTGAATAACTGACAAAAATAAGATAGCAACCTTACAAAAGTTACTATCTTAACTTGTTTTTTTGTTTAAAACCTTGATATCCTTGACAAATGGTAGAAAAGGACTTAGTCCTGTGCAATACAGAACTAAATCCTTTCAATAATATTTCTTGTCCAACTTTTTGGGGGCAGTACAGTTTCTTCTCTCGTGTTTAGCTATAAGTCACCCACTACAGTTGACAAAGAGCCTAAAAAGATAGCTGTGATGAGTTTTCTGACTTCTTTACAACAATAAAAAGGCTCTATAATTTCTATAGTGGACAAATCCACTGCGAGATTATAGAGTCTTTTTTCTGTATCAAAAAAATCCATGAGACTTATAATGAAAAGCAACTAAACACCCCATTAAAAAGTACCTACAGAACACATAAAAAACATTGTAGCATTCATCAGGTTAAAAGAGAAAAAATACCAAATTTGAAACCTTTTTCACTTTGGTTAAAGACAACTTTTATTGATTTCCTATAATTATATTGAATACCAGCAACATGCCAGCTGACTACATTCTCATTCTTAATCCTAAAGGTGAGATTGTCCTTGATTATTTTTTCATCCTACAGAACCTTTATCATATCACATCACCATAAAGAAGAGTCTTATCAAGGCTTCTCTTCCCTAATCACACTATGAAAACTCACCGGCGATACTACAACCATCTGACAAACACTTCTACTCACAGACATCTAGACATCCCCTGAAGCCAACAAATACGGAAAAAGTCCTTCCTGTTTTCCGATAACCCTCACTATTACTACAACCTATATCACTACTGGTCTTCTATTTTCAGCAGAAGAATACAGAATAACTTATCAGCGATCATAAGCATCGAAACTATCCTACTCAAATACAAAACTGGAAGCCATAAATGAACTTACATTCGATTTAAAAAACTGCAAGAATTTAAACTTATTCATCCCTTTGAATATCAAGTAAAGAAGAAACGGCTTAATTTCCTACCCTATTTCAGCAAAATTTACCAATCACAGCTGCTAAAGAAACAAAGAAAAAAGATTAAAGAACAATTCTTCAATCTGATTACACAACTAAATAAAAATAAATCATAATCGGGAAGACAGGATTCGAACCTGCGACACCTTGGTCCCAAACCAAGTACTCTACCAAGCTGAGCTACTTCCCGTTATCATTAAAAATAAAGCTCCCCTAACGTCTCCATTAAGCGAGTGATGCACCCTAGAGGATTCGAACCTCTAACCGCCTGATTCGTAGTCAGGTACTCTATCCAGTTGAGCTAAGGGTGCTCTATCATATCCTACATGCCGAGGACCGGAATCGAACCGGTACGATGTTGCCATCGCAGGATTTTAAGTCCTGTGCGTCTGCCTGTTCCGCCACCCCGGCCTCTCCTAAGCGAACGACGGGATTCGAACCCGCGACCCCCACCTTGGCAAGGTGGTGTTCTACCACTGAACTACGTTCGCATCCTTTCACTATGCCGGCTACATGACTTGAACACGCGACCCTCTGATTACAAATCAGATGCTCTACCAACTGAGCTAAGCCGGCCTAATATATTCCTATGCGGGTTAAGGGACTTGAACCCCCACGCCCGAAAGCGCCAGATCCTAAATCTGGTGCGTCTGCCAATTCCGCCAAACCCGCATATGACTCGTGCTGGGCTCGAACCAGCGACCCATTGATTAAAAGTCAATTGCTCTACCAACTGAGCTAACGAGTCTGTTAATTCTTCAATCCAAAAACACAACTCTTGCATCCTTGAACAAACGGTCCCGACGGGAATCGAACCCGCGATCTTCGCCGTGACAGGGCGACGTGATAACCGCTACACTACGGGACCTATTGTATTTCTACAAAAATGGGAGTTAACGGGATCGAACCGCTGACCCTCTGCTTGTAAGGCAGATGCTCTCCCAGCTGAGCTAAACTCCCATATCTGGCAGCTTAACTCAGTGGGTTCCCCTGTCGTGCGCTAACGCTTCGACAAAGTCGGATAAAATCCTCCTTAGCTGAGCTAAACTCCCTTCTGGAGATCTCTCTCCAATAGTGCTAAGCAACTACCGTATCTCACAGGGGGCAACCCCCAACTACTTCAGGCGTTCTAGGGCTTAACTTCTGTGTTCGGCATGGGTACAGGTGTATCTCCTAGGCTATCGTCACTTAACTGTGAATGAATTCGTATGAGAAAAAATTTCTCATTACTCATATTGTCCATTCAAAATTGAATATCTATATTCTAACAAGAAACCAATCGCTTGTCAATATTGACTCGTGAGTAATTGTACTCGGGCTAAATCCTTGGAAAAAAGATAACCTGCCTTGTATGCAAGCATACTGCGTTAGGTTCCTATTTTTCAGGCGGATTTGACGCCCTCGTTACTTAGTTTGGATAAGTCCTCGGACGATTAGTATTGGTCCGCTACATGCCTCACAGCACTTCCACTCCCAACCTATCTACCTCATCTTCTCTAAGGGTCCTTACTGATTCAAAATCATGGGAAATCTCATCTTGAGGTGGGTTTCACACTTAGATGCTTTCAGCGTTTATCCCGTCCCTACATAGCTACCCAGCGATGCCTTTGGCAAGACAACTGGTACACCAGCGGTAAGTCCACTCTGGTCCTCTCGTACTAGGAGCAGATCCTCTCAAATTTCCTACGCCCGCGACGGATAGGGACCGAACTGTCTCACGACGTTCTGAACCCAGCTCGCGTGCCGCTTTAATGGGCGAACAGCCCAACCCTTGGGACCGACTACAGCCCCAGGATGCGACGAGCCGACATCGAGGTGCCAAACCTCCCCGTCGATGTGAACTCTTGGGGGAGATAAGCCTGTTATCCCCAGGGTAGCTTTTATCCGTTGAGCGATGGCCCTTCCATACGGAACCACCGGATCACTAAGCCCGACTTTCGTCCCTGCTCGAGTTGTTGCTCTCGCAGTCAAGCTCCCTTATACCTTTACACTCTGCGATTGATTTCCAACCAATCTGAGGGAACCTTTGGGCGCCTCCGTTACCTTTTAGGAGGCGACCGCCCCAGTCAAACTGCCCGTCAGACACTGTCTCCGATAGGGATTACCTATCTGGGTTAGAGTAGCCATAACACAAGGGTAGTATCCCAACAGCGCCTCAAACGAAACTGGCGTCCCGTTCTCTTAGGCTCCTACCTATCCTGTACATGTGGTACAGATACTCAATATCAAACTGCAGTAAAGCTCCATGGGGTCTTTCCGTCCTGTCGCGGGTAACCTGCATCTTCACAGGTACTAAAATTTCACCGAGTCTCTCGTTGAGACAGTGCCCAAATCATTACGCCTTTCGTGCGGGTCGGAACTTACCCGACAAGGAATTTCGCTACCTTAGGACCGTTATAGTTACGGCCGCCGTTTACTGGGGCTTCAATTCATACCTTCGCTTACGCTAAGCACTCCTCTTAACCTTCCAGCACCGGGCAGGCGTCACCCCCTATACATCATCTTACGATTTAGCAGAGAGCTGTGTTTTTGATAAACAGTTGCTTGGGCCTATTCACTGCGGCTGTCCATAAGACAGCACCCCTTCTCCCGAAGTTACGGGGTCATTTTGCCGAGTTCCTTAACGAGAGTTCTCTCGATCACCTGAGGCTACTCGCCTCGACTACCTGTGTCGGTTTGCGGTACGGGTAGAGTATGATACATCGCTAGAAGCTTTTCTTGGCAGTGTGACGTCACTAACTTCGCTACTAAACTTCGCTCCCCATCACAGCTCAACCTTAAAGATACAAGCATTTAACTCATACCAAGCCTCACTGCTTAGACGGGCACTTCCAATCGCCCGCTTTAGTTAGCCTACTGCGTCCCTCCATCACTTCATACTCTAGTACAGGAATATCAACCTGTTGGCCATCGGATACACCGTTCGGTCTCTCCTTAGGTCCCGACTAACCCAGGGCGGACGAGCCTTCCCCTGGAAACCTTAGTCTTACGGTGGACAGGATTCTCACCTGTCTTTCGCTACTCATACCGGCATTCTCACTTCTATACGCTCCAGCACTCCTCACGGTATGCCTTCACCGCATATAGAACGCTCTCCTACCATGACCTCAAAGGTCATCCACAGCTTCGGTAAACTATTTTAGCCCCGGTACATTTTCGGCGCAGGGTCACTCGACTAGTGAGCTATTACGCACTCTTTGAATGAATAGCTGCTTCTAAGCTAACATCCTAGTTGTCTGTGCAACCCCACATCCTTTTCCACTTAATAGTTATTTTGGGACCTTAGCTGGTGGTCTGGGCTGTTTCCCTTTCGACTACGGATCTTAGCACTCGCAGTCTGACTGCCGACCATAATTACTTGGCATTCGGAGTTTATCTGAAATCAGTAAACCGAGATGGCCCCCTCATCCAAACAGTGCTCTACCTCCAAGAATCTTTATGTCGACGCTAGCCCTAAAGCTATTTCGGAGAGAACCAGCTATCTCCAAGTTCGTTTGGAATTTCTCCGCTACCCACAAGTCATCCAAGCACTTTTCAACGTGCCCTGGTTCGGTCCTCCAGTGCGTCTTACCGCACCTTCAACCTGCTCATGGGTAGGTCACATGGTTTCGGGTCTACGTCATAATACTAATGCGCCCTTTTCAGACTCGGTTTCCCTTCGGCTCCGTCTCTTCAACTTAACCTCGCATCATAACGTAACTCGCCGGTTCATTCTACAAAAGGCACGCTCTCACCCATTAACGGGCTCGAACTTCTTGTAGGCACACGGTTTCAGGTTCTATTTCACTCCCCTTCCGGGGTACTTTTCACCTTTCCCTCACGGTACTGGTTCACTATCGGTCACTAGAGAGTATTTAGGGTTGGGAGATGGTCCTCCCGGATTCCGACGAGATTTCGCGTGTCTCGCCGTACTCAGGATACTGCTAGGTATATCATCGATTTCGACTACAGGGCTATTACCTCCTCTGGCTGACCTTCCCAAGTCATTCGTCTATCAATCATAAGTCCACATCGCAGTCCTACAACCCCAGAGAGTAAACTCTCTGGTTTGCCCTCCTGCCGGTTCGCTCGCCGCTACTAAGGCAATCGCTTTTGCTTTCTCTTCCTGCAGCTACTTAGATGTTTCAGTTCACTGCGTCTTCCCTCCTACATCCTTAACAGATGTGGATACTAGCCATCTAGCTAGTGGGTTCCCCCATTCGGATATCCATGGATCAATGCTTACTTACAGCTCCCCAAGGCATTTCGTCGTTTGTCACGTCCTTCTTCGGCTTCTAGTGCCAAGGCATCCACCGTGCGCCCTTATTAACTTAACCTTATTAACCTAGTTCTTTTAACTAGAATTCTCATTAATTCACAGCGTTTCGGTTTATTTTCTTGTTACTATTCATTTATTTCTTAAAATAAATGGAATTTGATATAGATATTCAATTTTCAATGGACAAAGATAGGATACAAAGACCATTCCCACAATGGGACATTTTTGTAGAAAAATAGGAAACTGACGAAGTGTGCCTTGCACACTAGGAAGTTTATCTCTTTTCCTAGAAAATGAGGTCGTGTTCAACTACTTGAACCTTTGTATTCTGTTTGGTAACTTTCGTTACCGATGGAGCCTAGCGGGATCGAACCGCTGACCTCCTGCGTGCAAAGCAGGCGCTCTCCCAGCTGAGCTAAGGCCCCACAGACCTCTCAAAATTGAAGAAGACTACGTACAGGATTCCGAGCAAGTGTATTCGAACTAAATTCCTAGTGAAAATGATAAATTCCCTTGAAGTCTACTGACTTCTACACGAATTTCCCATCTTCATACGGATTTCGTAACGTTCTCATTACTTGCTTATCCTTAGAAAGGAGGTGATCCAGCCGCACCTTCCGATACGGCTACCTTGTTACGACTTCACCCCAATCATCTATCCCACCTTAGGCGGCTGGCTCCTTAACGGTTACCTCACCGACTTCGGGTGTTACAAACTCTCGTGGTGTGACGGGCGGTGTGTACAAGGCCCGGGAACGTATTCACCGCGGCGTGCTGATCCGCGATTACTAGCGATTCCGACTTCATGTAGGCGAGTTGCAGCCTACAATCCGAACTGAGACTGGCTTTAAGAGATTAGCTTGCCGTCACCGACTTGCGACTCGTTGTACCAGCCATTGTAGCACGTGTGTAGCCCAGGTCATAAGGGGCATGATGATTTGACGTCATCCCCACCTTCCTCCGGTTTATTACCGGCAGTCTCGCTAGAGTGCCCAACTGAATGATGGCAACTAACAATAGGGGTTGCGCTCGTTGCGGGACTTAACCCAACATCTCACGACACGAGCTGACGACAACCATGCACCACCTGTCACCAGTGCTCCGAAGAGAAACCCTATCTCTAGGGCGGTCACTGGGATGTCAAGACCTGGTAAGGTTCTTCGCGTTGCTTCGAATTAAACCACATGCTCCACCGCTTGTGCGGGCCCCCGTCAATTCCTTTGAGTTTCAGCCTTGCGGCCGTACTCCCCAGGCGGAGTGCTTAATGCGTTAGCTGCGGCACTGAGTCCCGGAAAGGACCCAACACCTAGCACTCATCGTTTACGGCGTGGACTACCAGGGTATCTAATCCTGTTCGCTACCCACGCTTTCGAGCCTCAGCGTCAGTTACAGACCAGAGAGCCGCTTTCGCCACCGGTGTTCCTCCATATATCTACGCATTTCACCGCTACACATGGAATTCCACTCTCCCCTTCTGCACTCAAGTTCCGCAGTTTCCAAAGCGTACTATGGTTAAGCCACAGCCTTTTACTTCAGACTTACGAAACCGCCTGCGCTCGCTTTACGCCCAATAAATCCGGACAACGCTCGGGACCTACGTATTACCGCGGCTGCTGGCACGTAGTTAGCCGTCCCTTTCTGGTAAGATACCGTCACTGTGAGAACTTTCCACTCTCTCACACGTTCTTCTCTTACAACAGAGCTTTACGATCCGAAAACCTTCTTCACTCACGCGGCGTTGCTCGGTCAGGGTTCCCCCCATTGCCGAAGATTCCCTACTGCTGCCTCCCGTAGGAGTCTGGGCCGTGTCTCAGTCCCAGTGTGGCCGATCACCCTCTCAGGTCGGCTATGTATCGTTGCCTTGGTAGGCCTTTACCCCACCAACTAGCTAATACAACGCAGGTCCATCTGATAGTGAAGCAGTTGCTCCTTTTAAGCTCCAATGATGCCACTAAAGCTCTTATGCGGTATTAGCTATCGTTTCCAATAGTTATCCCCCGCTATCAGGCAGGTTACCTACGCGTTACTCACCCGTTCGCGACTCAACTTCTCAGATGTTTCCGAAGAAACGGATGAAAAGTTGCGTTCCACTTGCATGTATTAGGCACGCCGCCAGCGTTCGTCCTGAGCCAGGATCAAACTCTCATATAAAGTTTTTTTCTGGTCAGTCTTGACTGACTTATTGTTTTTGTTCATTGACGGACTTCTATCTTTAAAAGTCCACCCTGCACGTTTGGTTCGTCTTCTTCAATTTTCAAAGGTCTTATTACTTGTCCTCGCTTCTCACGAGACAACTATCTTAGTTTATCACGTCTACTTAACTTTGTCAATATCTTTTTTTACTTTTTTTTGCTTTTTTTCAATTTTGATATCTGACACTATGAATTACTCCTCGTGACAACTCATTCATTCTATCACCTTATTAAGCTCCTGTCAATACCTTTTTTTATCCTTTCCTTTAAAATTCTAACCTACGACTCGCTACTATCTTCAAAAGAGGCATTGATTTTTCTACCGATTGTGCACTCCATTTACCCTCAATCATACAGCCCCCACCAAGACTATAATTCTCAATGAGGGCTGTATTTTGATTTTACCTTTTTGTAGGTGATTCAGATACAATCATCCTATCGGGCGTTTATTTCAGACACTTATTGGCGCACTTCTAAGAGTCCTAGGTCTCCATCTTCGCGCTTATATAGTACATTTGTTGTACCATCATTAGCATCTGTATAGATAAAGAAATCATGTCCGAGTAATTCTAATTGAAGAATTGCTTCTTCCATATCCATCGGCTTCAAGTCAACCTGTTTTGTACGGACTACTTTTACTTCTTCACCAGTCTGTTCAACTAATTCATCCGTGAAAACTTGACCTGTAGCAACTTTTTGACGATGCTTTCTTTCAATCTTTGTCTTATTGCGACGAATCTGACGTTCAATCTTATCAACTACGAGATCAATAGAACCGTACATCTCTTGTGAAATATCTTCTGCACGCAGTGTCACAGCACCAACCGGAATTGTTACTTCTACTTTGGCGCGCTTATCACGATAAATTTTTAGATTCACTTTCGCATTCAAGTCTTGATCTTCGTTGAAATATTTCTCAATCTTTGCTACTTTATCTTCAACATATGTACGAAGCGCATCTGTTACTTCAAGGTTTTCTCCACGAATACTGAATTTAATCATATTAGTACCTCTTTCTTGGCTTTCGCCTTTCTTCACTATTATTATAACACATTACAAGAATATTGCAACCGTTTTCTTACCGAGTTAATGAAAATGTTTTGATTTCTTTCCTTCCTATTTTCAGGAAAAGGCTTATGGCTAGCTGAAGTGTAGCCCCTGTTGTATAAATATCATCAAATAATAATATTTTATCTGGCACCTCACTTTCTTTCAGAAGATAGAAAACCTGATCAGTTTTCAGGCGTTCTATCCTACTTTTGGAAGACTGTCTTTCGCTATCATCTTTTCCTAAAAACGACTGGTAAGGAATATTGGCTGCTTCTAGAAGACCTTCTACTTGGTTAAAACCACGCTCTGCTAGACGATCTGAGCTGAGAGGAATGGGTACAATAGTATAATCCGGATATTGACTTAGCGCCATTTTAAGCTTTTTAGCAAAAACTTTTCTTAAAATATAGTCGCCTTGGAATTTATATTGACTAAAGTAACTTGCCATAGCTTCATTATATTCATAAAGTGCCGTATGTGAAACAGTTCTTCCTTGGGCCTGCCAGTACTGACAATCCCTACAGGTATTTGAACAATTACTTTTATAACAGTACAGACAGTGGTGCTCTGCTATTTCTACAAAAGATGCAAAACAGTCTGGACAGACAGCCGACGGGGGCTTGCTAAAAAATATGGATTCGGTAAATCTCGTTTTCGTTTTAAGGGGCTGAGCGCATAGTAAACAGTTAGACATAACCTGCCTCCTTATTCATTTGTTTGATTTCAGCGATGGACTTTTCAATCGCCCGCGTGCTTCCTTCGTGAAAAAAATGTAGAAGCCCTGTTGGTCGTTCTTGGCTGCGACCAACTCGACCTGCTATTTGAACTAAACTAGATGAACTATAGAGATAATGATTGGCCTGAATAACAAAGACATCAACACAAGGGAAGGTTACACCGCGTTCAAGAATGGTGGTTGAGATTAAAATGGTGATGTTTTTATTGCGAAATCCTTCTACTATCTCCAGGCGATTTTCTGTCTGACTGGAAACAAAACCAATGTTTTCATTAGGAAATGCTTTTTTGACTACCTTTGTAAATTCCATCCCTTTTCCGATTTCTGGAACAAATATTAGCAAGGGATAGCCTGTCTTTCGCTGATGCTGGATAACCTTTGCCAGCTTAGGGGTCAATCTACCTTTCTTTAGATACTGTTCAAATTGGCTGAACCAAATTTTTTGTGGTACTACTAGTGGATTGCCATGAAATCGTCTGGGCAAACTAAGGCGTTCTAGTTTTCCTGCTTTTATCTTTTTCTCAAGTTGATCTGTTGAAGTAGCTGTCAAAAATACCTGTACACCATCTGGTTTTACTGCATTGTCTACTGCCCGATAAAGAACAGGATTATCTGCGTATGGAAAGGCATCTACTTCATCAATCAAAAGCAAATCAAAAGCACGATAAAATTTTAAGAGCTGATGAGTTGTAGCAATAACCATGGGGGTTCTAAAGTAGGCCTCTGATTCTCCGTGCAAGAGACTAATTGGAACTGAAAAATCCTGCTGCAAGCGTTTATAGAGTTCGATACAAACATCAATTCGTGGACTAGCTAAACAAACTGCTCCACCACTATCAATAACAGAAGCTACTGTATGATATATCATCTCTGTTTTTCCAGCTCCTGTTACTGCATGAACCAGCGTAGCTTGCCTTTTCTCAACATTGGCGCAAAGAGCATCAGAAATGGTTTGTTGCCAATTGGTCAGTCGTCCTTTCCACTGTAAGCAGGTATTTTTAGGAAAGTCTCTCTGTGGAAAATAGTAAAGTTTTTCGTCCGAGCGTACCCTTCCTAAAAGCAAACAGGCTCGGCAATAAAAAGCTCCATTTGGCAACTGGTATTCTTCTTCAAAGGGAGTTCCGCATCTGAAACAAGTTTTTTTCTCTGTAATACTTGGAATTATCTGCGCTCTTTCCCTCTCAACTGCTGTTAGTTGATTCCTGGTAAATAGTCTTCCATAGTAATCTTGTAATTCATTCATCACTTATTTATTCGGAATTTCTTGTCAGTTTTGAAAAAAATTAGTACAATCTTGGTATGAAAGAATTTAAAACGATTAAAGAAGATGGTATTATTGAGGAAGAGATAAAAAAATCTCGCTTTATCTGTTTTATGAAACGAGTGACAAACGAAGAAGAGGCTCGCAAGTTTATCAATAAGATAAAAAAAGAACACTACAAGGCTGCCCATAACTGCTCTGCCTTTATTCTTGGAGAAAACATGGAGATAAAACGCTCATCTGATGATGGTGAGCCTTCTGGAACGGCTGGGATACCTATGTTAACTGTCCTAGAAAATCATGAGCTAACCAATGTGGTGACTGTCGTTACTCGCTATTTTGGTGGAGTCAAGCTGGGGACTGGGGGACTGATTCGTGCTTATGCTGGAGCAGTTGCTAAAGCGGTAAAAGAAATCGGTATGGTACAGGTTAAGGAGCAAGAAGGACTGTTCATTTCCATGTCCTATGCTCAATACCAAGAATTTGCTAATTGGAGATCCGTACATGGCTTGGAAGAACATGAAACTCAATTCACTACTGATGTTTCTACAATGATTTTTGTTGACATGAAAGATGTTGGACAAACTGTGGCAAGTCTCACGGAATTTTACCATGGAAAAGTTTTGGTAGAACAAGCGGATTCTAGGGTTGTTGAAGTTCCTATCCATTGAAAAAAACTATCATGATGATAGTTTTTTTATATTACACTTTTTAGTTTTTCTACTATATACTATCCATGTACTAGAATGATTTGGAGGTGCCTATGGCAATTTATCAAAATATTACTCAACTAGTCGGAAAAACACCGATTATCAAATTAAATAATGTTGTTCCCAAAGATGCAGCAGAAGTCTATGTCAAGCTAGAAGCTTTCAATCCTGGCTCTTCTGTGAAAGATCGGATTGCTCTAGCTATGATTGAAGATGCTGAAAAAGCTGGAATCATCAAGCCTGGTGATACAATCGTAGAACCAACAAGCGGAAATACAGGCATTGGTTTAGCTTGGGTCGGAGCGGCAAAAGGATATAAGGTTATCATTGTTATGCCTGAAACCATGAGTATCGAGCGCCGTAAAATCATCCAGGCTTACGGTGCGGAATTGGTCTTAACTCCTGGAAGTGAAGGGATGAATGGAGCTATTGCTAAAGCTCAAGAAATTGCTGAAGAACAAAATGCTTGGGTTCCTCTTCAATTTGCCAATCCGTCCAATCCAAAAGTTCATGAAAATACAACAGGACAAGAAATTTTGGAGGACTTTGGTCCTACTGGTTTGGATGCCTTTATATCAGGTGTAGGCACTGGTGGGACTGTTAGCGGAGTATCTCATGTCCTCAAAGAGGCAAACCCCGCTATTGCTATCTACGCTGTTGAGGCCGATGAGTCCGCTGTACTTTCTGGAGAAATGCCTGGTCCTCATAAAATTCAGGGAATTTCAGCTGGTTTCATCCCTGATACCTTAGATACTCAGGCCTATGATGGTGTTATCCGTGTAAAATCAGATGATGCTTTGGCTACGGGACGTGCGATCGGTGGTCAGGAAGGGTTCCTTGTTGGTATTTCTTCTGGCGCTGCTATTCATGCAGCAATCAAGGTTGCAAAAGAATTAGGAGCCGGCAAAAAAGTCTTGGCTATCTTAGCAGACAATGGCGAGCGTTATTTATCCACTACACTATACGAATCTGACAACTAATGCTTGTTGACTGTCATTGAATATGGGAGTAATATAAACTAAAAAGAAGGGTAGGCCTCACTGTCAAGCCCCGTCTAAAATAGACAGTGTAAAAAAGAATATTAGTTAGTAAGGTATGACTCCCTGAATTCCATAGGGGTCATACCTTTTAATATTTCTTGTGGTCTATCATAGTTATACCAGTCCATGTATTCTTTAATTTGTTGGCTGAGTTCATCTCTGTTATTAGGAGGAAAGAGTCGTAAGGACTCACTCTTGAGATGGGAAAAGAAATTTTCACAAGAAGCATTGTCATAACAATTCCCTTTTCCAGAATGGGAAATCGTAACACCATACTGATCTAGTTTTCTGAGATAAAGTTGGTTGGTGTACTGAAAACCTTGATCAGAATGCAAGACACAAATGTGTGTGGCATCCCAATTTTCATTGAAGACGAGGTCTAAATTTTCAAAAACGAGCTGATTATCGTTATAATCTGAAAGAGTATATGCTAGAATAGAGTTGTCATAACAATCTTTTATGACGCTAAGGAACATCCTTCCCTGTTTGTGGTAAACATAACTGACATCCGTTGTTAGTTTCTGGAGAGGACGTTCTGCTTTAAAGTTTCGGGCAAGCACGTTGTAGTGGACGTGTCTTGCCTTTTCATTTATCTCACGCTGTGTGCAAGAATGATAGCGTTTCTTTCGAATTGGCGACTTCAAACCCAGAATACGCATATAGCGTAGGACAGTTTTAGGATGACAGAAAATATCGTATTTTCTTCTCAGTTGATAACAAATGAAACGATAACCTTTCTGAGTCTCATTAAAAACAGCTGTAATGCCCTGTGCTAGGTCAGGGTTAAACCGCTTGTGTTCAGGTTTTCCATTGCTTAACCAGAGGTAGTATGATGACCTAGGGAAACCCAAATAGGCACATAAACGGGAGATGGAATAACGTTTTTCAATTGTTCAACGACTTGATAAAGGTGGACTCTTCTCACTTTCTGAGGAGAGTCCTTAAAGTTTTTAAAATGTCATTCTCCATACGAAGAAAGGCATTCTGTTCCTCTATTGTCATTTCATCAAGATTGGTTGATTTTGGGCGACCAGTTGATTTAGCACCTCTTAAATCTTGGTGGAGCAATTGTGGATTTTCGCGATATTTTCTAGTCCATGTGAGGACTTGATTGTTTGATCTCAAGCCATACTTTTTTACAATTGAGTCCATACCACCACTTTTCCCACTAAGATAGTCCTCGACTACTTGTATTTTGAATTCAGGTGGATACTTTGTAAATTTACTTCCTTTTTTGGCCATGAGAAAAGAACCTCCTTATAAGAACAGTATACAACTTTTTTATACTGTCCATTATAAGTGGTTCTTTTCACACTCCTAATCCTTCTTTTCTTTTTGTTCTTTGAGATAATCTTTTGCTTCCTTAATCCATCTTGGTAAGTTTTTAGCCAGAGGGGAGAAACCAATCTTATTACGATCATTTGTAAAACGGTGATGGCGTGGTAGTTTGTGTTGTTCTTCTTCAAGAGTACGAATGGACAAACTAATTTTTCCAGTGTACTCGTCAAAATCAACAACCTGCACTAACACTTCTTTCCCTATTTTTAGGTGATCATAAACATTATCAACAAAGCCTGTTTTGATTTCCGAGATATGAATCAGTCCCGTCCTTCCATTTTCCAATTGTACAAAGGCACCGTAGGGCTGGATACCTGTTACCGTACCCTTGATTTTATCTCCAATCTTCATGTTAATCCTCTATTTCAATTGTTTCAATCACAACATCTTCATTCGGACGGTCAGCAGAATTGGTATCAACTGCCGCAATTGTATCCAATACAGCAAAGGAGGCTTCATCTGCTAGATGACCAAATACGGTATGACGTTGGTCTAGATGTGGAGTACCACCATTTTCAGCATAGACTGCCGCAATTTCTTTTGGCCATCCACCACGTTCTAATTCCTTTGCGTTGTAGGGGAAGTTTTGATTTTGAACAATGAAAAATTGGCTTCCATTGGTATTAGGGCCTGCATTAGCCATTGACAAAGCACCGCGGAGATTGAAGGCTTCCATTGAAAATTCATCTTCAAAAGCCGAACCATAGATAGATTCACCGCCCATACCAGTTCCAGTTGGGTCTCCACCTTGGATCATAAAATCTTTAATAATACGGTGAAAAATAATCCCGTCATAGTAACCATCTTTAGAAAGAGCAATAAAATTCGCTACCGTCTTTGGAGCAATTTCTGGAAATAGCTTTAGGGTCATTGTCCCATGATTGGTTCTAATATGAGCTACTGGTCCATCAACGTTTGCTAAGTCTAATTGTGGAAAATACTTTTCTTTTTCTGCCATACCTAATTTCTCCAAGGCATCAAAAATGCCATCTTCTTCTACTTTTTTTGTGATGTAATCTGCATGTTTTTGCAATTCTGGATGAGAATGTCCCATAGCGATGCTGATTCCAGCATAATCGAATAGCTCAATATCGTTGAGCCCATCTCCGAATACGAGAACATTTTCAGGTTTTAAACCAAGTTTTTCAACAATCTTGGCTACACCGGTTGCTTTCGAGGAGTCTTTTAAAACAATATCTGACGAAATGGCATCCCAGCGAACACTACGTAAATCTGCCTGCAATGCTTCTGGAAGTTCAACTTCTTCTCCATCCCGTTCAAATGTCAATAATTGATAGATGTCATTTTCTCTATAAAAATCCGGTGCTATTTCTAATCCTTCATAAATGAGATCAATCACTTGGTTGATCCGATCGGTTCGTGCCGAAAGAGTCCCTTTCTGACTACCAAGCATACCATACTCTATCCCAATACCTTGGGCCCAGTTTAAGACTGCTTCTACCAAGTTCTGAGGCATCGGTCGATGGTAGACTACCTTACTTTTAGCATCTTCTACGTAGGAGCCATTGATCATGACAAAATAATCGGGGTGAAGCGCCTTAATTTCAGGAACCAAACCATAAGGTGTACGCCCTGACGCAATCCCTGTCAAAATCCCCCTGTCTTTCAAAGATTTAAAAACTTGCTGAATAGAGGCAGGGATATATCCCGTATGCTTAACACGTAAGGTATCATCAATATCAAAAAAGACAATCTTAATTTTTTTAGCTTTATACTTTAGTTTTGCGTCCATATCCCCCAATAATCCTTTGTCAAAAATTAACCATTGTCCATTATACCATTATTGATCGTCTTGTGCCACCAAGCCATGTTGAAAGGCATAAACTACTGCCTGAGTCCGGTCACTAACTGCGAGTTTAGAGAGAATATTTGAAACGTGGGTTTTGACTGTTTTCAACGAGATAAAGGACTCATCTGCAATGCGTTGGTTATCATATCCCTTGGCTAGGAGTGTCAAAATTTCCCGCTCACGCACTGTCAAATCATCATGTAACTCAGGATGGTGTTTGTGGTATTCCACCTTTTTCTCTACTTCTGTTTCGATGGCAAATTCTCCCTGCGCAACTTTCCGAATGGCTGCTAAAATTTCATCTGCACTGGAAGTTTTTAGCATATAACCACGCGCTCCAGCTTCAAGGACTGGATAAATCTTTTCATTATCCAGATAAGAAGTCAAAATGAGAATCTGCGCCTGAGGCCATTCTTTTAGTAGGGCCAAGGTTGCTTCTACCCCCGTCATCTTTGGCATGACCAAATCCATCACCACAACATCCGGTTTGACCTCCAAGGCTCTATTCAAACCTTCCTCTCCATCGCTAGCTTCCGCTACAACATCAACATCGGCCTGTAAATTTAAATAGCTTTTTAAGCCTAAGCGAACCATTTCATGATCATCAACCAACATCACTCGAATCGTCTTCATCTTCTTTTCCTTTCAATAGTGGGATGCGAATATCAATTGCTACCCCCTTATTTGGTGCTGTGCGGATGCTAATGGTCCCTGCCATATCCTCAACCCTCTCTCGGATATTTTGTAGACCATAACTTAATTCTTCATCCATTTCTTGCTGGAAACCAACTCCATCGTCTGTCATTTTCAACTGTAGCTCGGTTTCTTTTTGAATCAAATATACATCTAAATGTTTGGCTTTAGCATGCCGCAAGGTATTGCTAATAATCTCCTGAGCAATGCGAAAAAGATGTTCTTCAATTAATTTTGGTAGCTCTTCCACTTCATGTTGGAAGTGAACAATAACATTGCTCTTGTCACTCACTTCACGTAAAATCAACTCAAAGCCCTCAACCAGTGTCTTTCCTTCAAGTTCACTTGGCCGAAGATGGAGGAGGAGGATACGCAAATCCCTCTGGGCAGACTCAATCATATCTTTTACCAAAATCAATTGTTCTTGTAGGGTTTCCTGTGGAAGAGCCATGAGATTGGTTGAGAGACCAGATAAAATCATACTGGTTGCAAATAATTCTTGACTGACAGTATCGTGTAAATCTCTGGCAATTCGTTTTCGCTCACCTTCAACGATTTCCTCTTTCTTAACCAAATCTTGATTGTCTACTAACTGCACTTGTCGAGTCAGATTTCTTACCTTATCAGATAATTGGAGTAGCAGTTGATCATGTTCGGTATCGGTACGAATACTTTTATTCTTCAATATAGCCTGTATCTTGGCTCTCATAACTTGAGTTGAAATTAAACTGACGGTTTGCACGACAACTGCTAAAAATAATGTCAAAACAATCACTAAGAGAATCAAAGTGAAAATCAATTGCTCTGTTGAAATCCATAATTTTATATCTAAAAGGGAATAATTCAAGAGCGGAAGAATGGAAGCAATGACAACAAAAACAATCAAGCTAGCAAACCAAGCTAAGAGTAGGTACGTCCGTTTTCTCATACGCGGATCACCTCCACATCCCCTAGGATGCTGTTGGTAACAACCTTCACCCGTTTATGTGCTTCTTGATAGTCTGCAGTATTGACTGCTATGCTTTCATTTCGCAAATCCCATTGCGAATCTCCTAGAAAATTTACCCGTCCATAAATACTGGTGGCAGACAGCGAGACTTCTACATCAATCGGAACGATAATTTTTGTCCTACCAAAGGTTTTACGAATGACAACGATATTATCTCGTCCAACTAAGACAGTTTTATCCAAATCAACAACATCATTTCCAAATAAGTGAACTATATTGATGTCTTCAAAGCCAAACCTGTCCTGCGAATGATCGTGATTCCCAAACCATCTATTTTTTTCCTTTTGGACTTGTAACGGATAATCGCTGAACACGATATGGGTGTACTGGTTTTTCTTTTCATAACGCGAGAAAAAGTTAATTAACATATAGACAACCAGCAACATAATCCCTATGATGAAGAAGGGGTTCAAAACAAAAACCAAGAATATTAAGGACAGAGAGCTAGCCAATAGAACACTATGTTGTCTCCTTCCCCCAAAATACCAGATTAGCAGTAATAAGGCTGAGAAAAGTAGCAGGGTCCGACTGGCTTCATTGGCGACCACATCAAATGCTGCCATCGTAAAAATCATGCTCTCTATTAGTAGAAAAAATTGAACCTTCCTCATGTCCTCCATCCTTTCTATAACTATTGTAACAAATTTTAGTAAAAAGGCCTCCATCCAGAGTTGGAAAAAAGCAGAGAAAAACTTCTATTTTTCAACAGTAAAAATTAGATTAGCCTATTTGCCTTGACGAACTTCTTCTCCAGATTTACAACTTGCCTGTTAGTAAAAAGGCTGGACTTGAATCGTCCAACCTCTTTTATTGCTACTGTCCATTACTCGTTCCACTAGTTGAAGTACTGGTACTAGATGGTGTCCCCGTAGAGGAGTTGCTGTTTGTTCCACTCGCAGCAACAGAAACATACAGAGTAACCGTTCCATCAATAACTGCTCCAGCAGCCGGATATTGTCCAATTACAATATCACTGGTGGTTGAGTAATAGCTTCTATCTTCTTGCCTTTCAATATTTTCTATGTTAACACCCAGAGCCTGTAATTGTCTACGAGCTTGTGAATAGGTGTAATTCCCAGAGACCAAGTCAGGCATGATTAGCTCTTTTCCTTTAGAAACTACGATATTGACCGGTGAACCTTTGGTTAATTCCGTATTCGCAACAGGATCTGTACTGATGACATGTCCCGCTTCAATTGAAGGATGATGCTCCTTGGTAATCGTTCCAATAGAAAAACCTGCTGTCTGAAGAATCTGGGTGGCATTTTCTTGCGTTTTTCCAACGACATCAGGCACTAGTTGGGGTGCTACACCTTTGGAAACAGAAAGAACAACCTTGCCTCCTTGTTCAGCAGAACTATTCGCTTCAGGACTTGTCTTTATTACTAATCCTTGAGCAACCTTATCACTATACTCCTCTTTGACACTCACTTGGAAACCTAAAGCTTCCAATTCTTGACGAGCAAGGTCCGCTGATTTATTACTAACATCCGGAATAGTGACCAAGGCAGCTATCGCTACCACAATATCCACTTTGCTCCCTTGACGTTTGGTGGTTTTTGCTGCTGGTGATGTCCGTATAACTAAACCTTCACCCACTTCTTTGGTCGTTTCCTTGATGACATTTCCGACTTCTAATCCTGCCACTTCAATCATCTCAGTGGCTTTTTCAACCGTTTGGCCTGCTACATCTGGGACTATAACTGTTTTAGGTGTATTGAAAAACATCAACCCTGCTGCCAATGCAGTCAAAAGAATAGCTCCTATTAGAACCTTATAACGTGTGCGCATACCTGGTCTAGGCTTAGAAGCAGACTTGGTTGGCTTTTTAATCCCCTCTTTCTTTCCAACAGATTTATCTGTCGCTACATTTTGAACAGAATCATTCGCCATAGGAGACTTAGTATCTACATTTGCCTGAGAAAGTTTAGGCAAGGTCTTTGTGTCAACCTTATTGCCCTCCAACTCAACCCGCGGTTCATTGCGACGTTCCACAGACAAGGCTGAAGCTAAGTCTGCATACATTTCCGCAACAGATTTATAGCGTTCATTCAACTTTTTAGCAGTTGCCTTCAGAACTACATTTTCTAATGCTTGTGGCACATTCGCATTTTCTTCTCTAACAGATGGTAATGGCTTTTGAAAATGTTGCAATGCAATCGTAACAGCACTATCTCCATCGTAAGGAATTCGACCAGTCAACATTTCAAAGAGAATAATCCCCATAGCGTAAATATCGCTTTGAATGGTCGCTTTTGAACCACGTGCCTGTTCTGGCGAAAGGTAGTGAACAGATCCTAACATAGAATTTGTCTGTGTCAGGCTTGTTTCTGCAAAAGCTACTGCGATACCAAAGTCCGTTACCTTAGCCACACCGTTTGATGTCAAAAGAACATTTTGAGGTTTCAAATCCCTGTGAACAATTCCCCGTGTATGAGCTATCCGCATAGCAAGAAGAATTTGTCCTACGATTCGTACTGCCACATCATTTGATAGTGGTGCATTTTCCTTGATATAGCGTTTTAAATCGAGACCGTTGACGTACTCCATTGCAAGGTATTGCTGACCATCTTCTTCACCAATATCTGAAATACGAACAATATTGGGATGGTCAAGCTCCGCCATGGCACGCGCCTCACGCTGGAAGCGCTGGATAGCAATTTGATCCGTCTGATAGTTAGTGCGAAGTACCTTAACCGCCACTTCTTCACCATCCAAAATCAAATCTCTAGCCAGATAAACATCCGCCATACCGCCTCGACCAATTTGCCGGACAATCCGATAGCGCCCAGCAAAGATCTTACCGATTTGAATCATTACCTAGCCTCCTCTGTAATATGAAGCAGACCTACTGTAATATTATCCAAACCTCCTGCATTATTAGCGAAACGTACGAGAGTTTCTGCCTTGCTTTCAAGAGAAACTTCACTCAATATAATGTCACGAATATCTTCTATGGATACCATATTGGTTAGACCATCACTGTTAATCAAGACATAGTCGCCAACCTCAAGAGTTTTCAAAGCAATGTCTGGTTCAATCGGTTCAGCTTGTCCAATAGATTGTGTCACAAAGTTTTTTTGGGGATGGCGTTGAGCTTCTTCTTCTGTAAGCTGACCAGCTCGAACCAAGGCTCCGACCAATGAGTGATCGTTGGTCAAACATGTATATTCCCCATCGCGAATCAAACCAACTCGTGAATCTCCAATATGAGCATAAATCATTTGATTATCAATGACAACAACTGCCTCAAGCGTTGTTCCCATCCCTTTGTATTCATCTGTTAGTCCTAAAGAATGAATTTTTTGATTTTCCTCATCAATGATGGTAATCAACCACTCACGAACATCACTCAAGGTAACCAACTGTGTATCAACCCAGGCTGCCCCCATATCTGTAGCGGCCATTTCACTGGCAATATGACCTGCACGGTGGCCACCTAATCCATCTGCCAACACCACTAAATCAATTCCCGCTCGGTTTTTATAACGACTGATGTAATCTTGGTTGTTTGAACGTTTTTGCCCAACGTCAGTAAGTAATGCAATTTCCATAATTTTTATCGTTGCTAAGCAACTTCCTCCTCTTATTCTAGGATTTTCGTCTAAATTGACCGATGAAAAATCCATCTGTCTCATATAACTCTGGTGTAATCAATAAGCAGCCATCCACCATAATATTTGCTTGTGGATGCTCAAGTATCACTTGCTCAAAATTCGGATGGGCTCGTAAAAACTCTTGAACGACCTCTTGATTTTCCTTTGCAATGATTGTACAGGTACTATAGGTTATTATACCACCTATTTTCAGGCTTTGGCAAACGCTATCCAGTATTTGAAGCTGAATCTGTTTTAAAGAATCAAAATCTATTGCTGCCTTGTTATAGCGAATATCTGGTTTACGACGTATCAAACCGATACCTGAACATGGAGCATCAACCAAGATTTTATCAAAAGTATCAGCAGCAAACACTTCATGAACTCGGCTAGCATCCAAACGCTTGGTTTCAATCTTATTTGCCACTCCCAAACGATGGGCATTTTCTTCAATCAAGGAAAGTTTATGGTCATACAAATCTAATGCAACGACTTTGCCACTAGTCAACTGTGATGCGATATGGCAAGTCTTACCTCCAGGAGCTGCACAAGCATCCAAAATAATCTCAGTCCCTTCAACTTTTAAGGTTGGCGCTACCAATTGGCTGGTCTCATCTTGAATTGTCAAAAGCCCAGTTTTAAAGTAATCAGTACCAGCAAAGTGACCATGTGATTTCACCAGACCAACCGGAGAAAGGAGTGAAAGGGTCGCTTCCAATTTCGCTGCCAAGGTTTCTAATTGTTCGGGAGCGGTCACACGAACGCTAGCTTTATTGCGAACCTGCAAACTTTGGAAAATGTGTTCGGCTCGCTCAACACCATATTCTGTTATCAAGGTTTGAACCAACCAAACCGGAAGGGAATACTGAACGGATAAACGTTTGTTCTTTCGCTTAATAGTCGCTGGTTTTGGCAGAGCTGTTTGACTGATTTTGCGCAAGATTGCATTGACATACTTATCTGTCCCTCTGCCTCTTTTAGCAATCGTAACAGCCTCATTCACCACAGCATGGACAGGTAATTTATCCAAATAAACCATCTGATAAAGGCTAAGCATAAGGAGATAGTAGACCCAAGAGTCTAACTTCTCTCTATCTTCAATAAAATGAGCCAGGTACCATTCCAGAGTAATCTTATGTGATACCGTTCCATAGACCAACTCTGTAACGAGTGCCTTGTCTGGTACTGACAGATGGCAGCCTTCCAAAACTTTATGAAGGGCGATATTGGAATAAGCTCCCTGATCAAATACCTGTTCGAGCACTGATAAGGCTAACTTTCTAGCAGTTTCTTGCTTACTTGTCACCAAATTGATCTCCTACTACAATATCTCGCCCAGCTCCATTTAAAAAATCCGCTATTGTCATCTTTGGCTTGCCTGCTGGCTGAACGGTCTTCAAGGAAATCGCTCCTTGACCTGCTGCAACTATAAGTTCTTTCTTAGTCCGAGCAATTACATGACCAACCGGTCCTGAACCCTCTACTGCGATAGCTTCTTGAATTTTAAAACGCTCTCCCTGCCAATAAGTATGAGCCACAGGCCAAGGGTACATGCCACGAATGTGATTGAAGAGTTGACGAGCAGTCTTATTCCAATCAAGGATTTCTTCTTCTGGTTGAATATTAGGTGAGAAGGTTACTTCTTCTGGATTTTGAGCGACTGGCTGAATGTTACCAGCAATATAATCCGGTAAAGTTTTCAACAATAAATCACGACCAACAACGGCTAATTTTTCAAATAGGCTACCAACATTGTCGGTTTCTTCAACGGCAATGCTGTCGCTTGAAATCATATCCCCAGCATCCATCTCCTTCACCATTTCCATAATCGTCACACCAGCACGTTCATCACCATTGATGAGGGCGTAATGAATCGGAGCACCGCCGCGGTATTTGGGAAGAAGGGAAGCATGGACATTAACTGCAAAGTCGACAGAAGCCAACAATTTGGTCGGTAAGAATTGACCGAAAGCAGCAGTTACAATACCATCTGCTCCTAAATCCATCAAATCAGCCATCTCTTGGCTACCAGATAATTTTTCTGGCTGATAGACTGGGAGATTGTAGGCCAAAGCGACTTCCTTCACTGGTGTCATTTGAATAAGCTTTTTGCGCCCAACCGCACGATCTGGCTGAGTCACAACCGCTAGAATTTCATATCTTTCATCAGACAACATACCTTTTAAAACTGTCGCTGAAAAATCTGGTGTCCCCATAAAAATCAACTTTGTCATACTTGCTTTCTCATCTCCTTTACATTCCACGGTTATTTCTGACTACATTATCTTTTAATTATATCATTTTTACTTATGTTTGCCTTAATTCAAGGTTGCTTACTTACACATCCCGATGAAAATCAAAAAATAGAAAAATAAAGATCGAATTAGGCAAGCACAGCTTGGTACAGAATTGCGAACTATCATTTTATATCTATTCGGTTTATCTTTTATTATTCCAGTAAATCTCCTCCTACCACCATGAGATAACTGTAAAGGTACTTCCTCACATCCACCTTCAAGAATTAAATCGACTAACCTCGCCTTATCAGATAAGTTTAAGTTAGAAGAAATATTGCCCTTGCTAGCAACTTTTGACACAATTTCCATCTTACTTTTCAACTCCCAATAAGCTCTTTCGGGTTACCAATTATTAGAATTGTAGTCAATCTAATAAAAAATGCAAGGTCATAGAGACCTCACATCATGTTCTGCGGTTCATGATCAATAATTAGTCGCAAAGCCTGATTATCCCGATCCTGTGCCCAATCCAGAATCTGGTTGAGAACAACTTCCAAATGTTCTTCCCTACGGTACTTGAGGATAATCTGATAGTGATAGAGATTATGGGTTCTGGCGATTGGTTTTGGAGTTGGTCCCAAAATCTGGATAGCTTCCGTCAACTGCTCTTTGAGAAAGGCTACTGCTTCATAAGCTTTTTTCACCACAAATTCCTCGGACTTGTGTGAAAAAGTCAAGCCAACAGTAAAATAATAAGGTGGATAGCCAAGATTTTTTCTGATTCCCATTTCATATCGATAAAAACCTTCATAATCTTGCTGTTGAGCAAACACAATGGCATAGTGGTTGGGATTATAGGTCTGGATCAGAACCTCCCCTTTCTTATCTGCGCGCCCTGCTCGTCCTGCTACTTGGGTCAATAACTGGAAAGTACGTTCCGAAGAGCGAAAATCTGGCAGATTGAGGGCCGTATCAGCATTTAGAACCCCTACCAAAGTTACATTTGGAAAGTCTAGCCCTTTGGCAATCATTTGGGTTCCTAGTAGAATATCTGCTTCTCCTCGTCCAAACCGATCTAGCAAATCCTCATGAGCACCTTTTTTCTTCGTTGTATCTACATCCATCCTCAAAATCCGCGCTTGAGGCAAAAGCTCCTGCAATTCATCGTATGCCTTTTGCGTTCCCGTTCCATAATAACGGATAGATGAACTTTGACAATTTGGACAGACTTGGGGAATTCCTTTTTGAAAACCACAGTAATGGCAGTTCATCGTTCGTGTATCCATATGCAGAGTAAGAGAAATATCACAATTCGGGCATTGATCAACACTGCCACAATCTCGGCACATCACAAAGGAGGAGTATCCCCTCCGATTCAACATGAGAACGACTTGCTCATTTCGCGCCAATCTTTCCTTTATCTTGTCAATCATAATCGGGGTAAAATTGCTGGCTTCCTGCTGACCGATATAATCACGAAAATCCACAACCTGAACTTCAGGTATGGTCGCTAAGGGATTAGCTCTCCGATTAAGGGTTAATCTACCATACACTCCACGACTTGCTCTAGCCCGTGATTCAAGACTTGGAGTAGCCGATCCTAAAACAAGAGTTGCTTGATTATAGTCCGCTCGCAATCTTGCCACATCTCTCGCGTGATAGCGAGGATTGCTATCTTGTTTATAAGTCACCTCATGCTCTTCGTCAATGATGATAACCCCCAGATTGGTTAAGGGAGCAAAAATAGCCGATCTCGCTCCAACAACAACCTGAGCATCTCCTCTTTCAATCTTTCGCCACTCATCATATTTCTCACCATCCGATAAGCCGGAGTGGAGAATAGCTACCTGTTGACCAAAACGAGAAATAAAGCGATTGGTCACCTGAGGTGTCAAAGAAATCTCAGGAACCAACATGATCGCTGTTTTTCCCATCTGCAACACCTTATCGATCACTTGTAAATACACTTCCGTTTTCCCAGAACCCGTAACCCCCTGTAAGAGATAGGTCTGGCTTTCTTGACCAAGCGAAGAGACAATCTCTCTTACTGCAATTGCCTGCTCTGCATTTAACATTAAAGCCTGCGTTTTCTCTACCCTATCAAACACTCCTTGAGTTCGAGAAACTTCCACCTCCCAAACTTCTAGGTAGCCATTTTCTTGAAAATAGCGAAGCGTGTCTGCTGAATAATCTGCTTTTAAGCTTGAGAGAGGCTGCTGTTCGGGGTTGGCTAATAAAAACTCCTTCAACTGCTGGCGTTTCTTGGCTCGGTTACCAATCTCTGCAGCTGTTAGTTTTTCCAAGCAAACACGGTACCATTTTTCAGTCTTGATTTGCTTTTTATCTTTAGCAACATAATCAACTAACACCTTTCCAGACTGAGCCAAACGCATGATTTTCCCCTGCTCTCCCAAGTCTAAATCAGAAAATCGAATCTGGGTGCTTCCCCTGAAGAGTTTGTTTAGCTCTGCTGTTTCCAATCCTGGTCCCGGACGAAGCAATTTTTCATAAGTGGAATTGAGCAGGCTAGGTAACATGGATTTTAAAAGAGTAACCTTATAGGAAAAAACCGATTTCCTCATCTGGTCAGCCAGCCAAAATTGTTCACGATTAAGGACAGGGCTATAATCTAAAACCTCTGCAATGGCCTTCAAGCCTGCCTGAGGTGGTTGAGTATCTCCCTCTGTTAAATCAACCACAATCCCTTGGATCAAACGATTTCCCCTTCCAAAGGGGACATGGACACGAACACCAACTAGGATGCCATTTTCTAATTCTTTAGGAACAAGATAGGAATAGGCTTGATCTGTCTGCATCAAGGGGACATCTACGATGACCTGAGCTAACATACGACCTCCTTTCAATCCTCCTATACTCTTTGTAACATTCAAAATGATATGTGTTCTCATTTACAATAGTATCGGATTTTTTATTTCTATTACATACCAAAAAGTGAAAAGAAACCCGGATGGTAGGCCAACCGAGTTTTAATCTTAAATTTTTTCACCTTCTTCTTTTTCCTTAGCGATTTGCGCCTTAATTTTACGCTCTTCTTCTTCTGCCAAGCGCTTTGCTTCTTCTGCACGGCGACGTACAGCTTCACGCTTAGCCTCTGGATCTGGGTGGATAACCACATTGCCAGACTCAATCTCTTCTAGGGCTCGAAGGGTTGACTTTACAGAGGTAAATTCCTGAGTAGGATTCGCTCCTGCTTCCAATTCGTGGGCACGTTTTGCCTCAAGAATAACCAAGGAGTACTTGGATGGTACCCTGTCCAACAAAGTATCAATAGATGGTTTTAACATCATGTGAGTTTCTCTCTTCTTTCTTTTTATCGTTCTATATATCTGTTCAAGAATTATCACTCTTAACCAGATTAGCTAAATTTGTTATAATGGCTTCGTTTGAAAAGGTAGTACCTACTCAGATTGACTTGCCAATCTAAGTAAGATTTTTTTATTTTATCCGTTGGTTGTTCAAAGACCAATGGATATTTTTATTTTACATATTGCCACTTTTCACGACAGTTATAGGTAGCAATAGCAACTTGTGCAACTGCAACAATTATTAGTTAACTAATAATTTCATTATATCTACCAATTACTCGATCTACGCGAAAGTGTTCGGCTTCAATAATCCGTTTGACACGCTCAGCGGCTAATGGTACTTCATCATTGACCACTGCGTAATCATATTCACGCATCAAGGCTATTTCCTCCTTAGCACGTTCAATCCGCTGGCAAATCACTTCTTCACTGTCCGTTCCGCGTCCCACTAGACGCTCCTGCAACTCCTCTAAGTCTGGTGGCGTTAAGAAAATAAAAACTCCGTCCGGAACTTTTTTCTTAACTTGAAGAGCACCTTGTACTTCAATTTCCAAGAAAACATCAATCCCTTTATCTAGCGTTTCATTTACGTAGGTTAAGGGTGTGCCATAATAGTTCCCAACATACTCAGCGTATTCCAACATCTGGCCTTGGCGAATCAAATCCTCAAACTCTTCACGACTACGGAAAAAATAATCTACTCCATCAACTTCTCCCGGTCTCTGTGGACGTGTAGTCATGGATACAGAATATTCAAATTTATTATCAGAGCTTTCAAAAATTTCCTTTCGAACAGTTCCTTTCCCAACTCCCGACGGTCCGGAAAAGACGATAAGTAAGCCTCGCTCTTGCATGATATCTCCTTTAAAATCTTTCATCCTAGTGTACCAAAATTTAGCACGAATTTCAACTGATTTTGGATATGGTGCGAATATTTTCTATCATAGGTTAATCGAAAAAAGAGCCCTCTGGACTCCTTTGCTTTATTTGGCAACGTCTGTTGCTCTTGTTTCACGAATAACTGTGATTTTGATATTTCCTGGATAATCTAAATTGCTTTCGATTTTTTCACGTACATCGTGGGCTAAGATGGTGATTTGATCATCGCTAATCTTATTTGGATGAACGATAATACGAATTTCACGACCAGCTTGGATTGCATAGGATTGCTTAATCCCCTCAAAACTATTAGCTATTTCTTCTAAGTCTTGTAGGCGTTTGATGTATGCTTCCATAGACTCACGACGAGATCCCGGACGAGCTGCACTTAGGGCATCCGCTGCTGCTACGATTACTGCGATCGTACTTGTTGCTTCTACATCACCGTGATGACTTGCAATAGCATTGATAACAACTGGATTTTCCTTATACTTCTTAGCTAATTCTGTTCCAATCTCAACGTGGCTTCCATCCACTTCTCGGTCAAGTGCCTTACCAACATCGTGTAAGAAACCGGCACGACGAGCCAAGTTGACATTTTCACCCAACTCTGCCGCTAAAATACCTGCCAATTTAGCAACTTCAATAGAGTGACGCAGAACGTTTTGTCCATAAGAGGTACGGAAATGTAGCCGTCCCATAATCTTGATTAAATCTGGGTGAAGATTTGGGGCACCGACCTCATAAGCTGCTGCCTCTCCGTACTCACGAATACGACTATCCATCTCCACACGATGTTTCTCAACCAACTCTTCGATACGAGCGGGGTGAATCCGACCGTCCTGAAGAAGGGTCTCCATAGTCACTCGAGCAATCTCACGACGAATCGGATCAAAACCGGAAAGTACGACCACTTCTGGTGTGTCATCAATGATAACATCAATACCAGTCAAACTCTCAAAAGTTCTAATATTACGCCCTTCACGTCCAATGATTCGTCCCTTCATGGCATCATCTGGTAAATGAACAGAGGTAACTGTCTGCTCTGCTACATATTCACCTGAAATCCGTTGCATAGCTTGAGCTAGTAAATCTTTAGCCATCTTATCAGATCGCTCTTTGACTTCTCGCTCAGCTTCCTTGATACGGGTTGCAATTTCGTGTGTTAGCTTATCTCGTGTATCTGCCAAGATGATTTCTTTGGCCTCTTCCTGGCTAAGGGCTGCAACACGTTCTAATTCTTGAGCTTTTTGCTCTTCTAACTTAGCAACTTCCTGCTCACGCTCATCAATGTGTTTAGATTTGTCGGATAGACTTTGTTCCTTTTGTTCTAAAGTCTTTTCCTTGTTGGTCAAATTATCGTCCTTGCGATCCAAATTAGTGGCACGCTCTGTCAAGCGTGATTCAATTTGTTTCAACTCTTGACGTTCTGACTTAAATTCTTCTGCAATTTCTTCTCGGTATTTACGAGCTTCTTCTTTAGCTTCCAAGAGTAATTCTTTTTTCAAAGTCTGGCGGTCACGCTCGGCTGTCTTTAAAATAACCTCAGCTTGTTCCTCCGCTCGACCACGAACATTACTAGCTTCTTGTTCTGCATTTAAAAGGGTCAATTCTGCAGTTTCTTTTGCAGACTTCATCTTCAAAGAAATGGCAAAGTAACCTAATACTAAACCAGCGAGAGCAGAAACAAGGGTCACTACTGCTGTAATGATATTCATATTTCTACCTCTTTTTCATCATTCGATTTTTCACAAAATCTATATTCATTTTACCATATTTGAAATGATTTCTCAATTCCAAATTGACAAATATGATATAATAAGTTCATCACAATATTGGAGGAAGCTATGAAAAAAGAAGTCACTGTGGAAAGTTTTGAACTGGACCACACCAGTGTTAAAGCCCCGTATGTTCGCCTGATTTCCGAGGAAATGGGACCAAAAGGAGACACTATCACGAACTTTGATATTCGTCTCATTCAACCTAATGAAAATGCTATGGATACTGCTGGTTTACATACTATTGAACACCTATTAGCCAAACTCATTCGCCAGCGCACTGATGGGCTAATTGATTGTTCTCCATTCGGTTGTCGAACAGGCTTTCACATGATTATGTGGGGAAAACAAGATTCTCGTGACATTGCTCAAGCTATTAAATCAAGTTTAGAAGAAATCGCAGAAGGTATCACTTGGGAAGATGTCCCCGGAACAACTATCGAATCATGCGGAAATTACAAAGACCATAGTCTTCATTCAGCCAAAGAATGGGCAAAATTGATTTTAGCTCAGGGAATTTCGACAGATGCTTTTGAAAGAAAACCAATTTAGTTTTAAAGAATAGCATCATGCAAGACAAAAAGCGGCTCTTACCACTTCAGGTTAAAGAGAAAGTTCATTTTGGTCAAAGTCTTCAATCTTTTTCTTTACAGCCAACAGCAAAAACTCCCAGAAACGTCGAAATAATAGCGTTTCTAAAAGCTGGAAGATGAACAACATTATCGTAGGTTTCCCAAAGTTATATTTAAGGATTTGTCTACGTTCTGAAGCGGCAAGAGCCGTTTTTTTATTTTATGTGATTTTAGTCCGTTTCACTCCGTAGGTGCGAAACAATAAACCACCGCTATGCGGGTGTGCATTGGATGTTATACAAAAAATCTCCAAACGCGTCACAATAAAGGAGTTCAAGCCAATTGTAAAGCAAAAGGAGAAAAATATGGCACAAAAGACACATAGTTTATCGCACACAAAGTGGAGTTGTAAACATTACATTATGTTCACCCCAAGTATAGATGAAAAATCATTTATAATCAATATCGAAGTAGCTTAGGTGAGATATTCCACAGACTATGTAGTTACAAGAGAGTTGATGTCATAGAAGGTCATCTCATGCCCGACCACGTACACATGTTGGTAAGTATTCTGCCAAGAATTAGTGTTTCAAGTCTCATGGGATATCTAAAGAGTAAGAATGCTCTTATGATGTTCAATAAACACACCAATCTCAAGTACAAATTTGGCGATCACCATTTTTAGGCAGAAGGGTACTACGTAAGCCCGGTAGGACTTAACGAAGCCACTATCAAAAATACATTCAAGAACAGAAAAAAATGACATTGCACTCGACAAGCTGAGTGTGAAAGAGTATAAAGATCCCCTTAGGGATAATGGTAAGTAATGTGAATACCTCTTTAAGAGGTTTGTGACAACTCAAGAGCGATAAGGCTTGAACAAAGTGAAAGAGTCTGGGACAAAAAGATTTTCATTTTTGAAAATCTTAATTATCAAGACCTTTAGATCGATAATTGAAGAAAAAAACGAACAAAACTAGTTTTCTGACAATCAGAATCTTGGCTTGTTCGCTTTTTATATATGAGATTGGACGATTGTCCCAAGCTCTGGTAATATGGGCTTATAGCCCTTGTTCAAACCATCTACTTGACAGGTGGTTATGATTCTCAATAGTCTAATGCATCTGAGTAACCCGCACCATTTCCTACAAAGTAGCCTGTCTTGCAGTTGATAGAAAACAGGTAAGTACCGTCAGGTTTGAACATATTGTAGTAACCATTGCCATTGATAATATTGACTTTTTCTAAGATATACTGATGACCAGTGATGTAGCCACGCTGCTGTGAAATAGCAAGGATATTTTCAAGTATTCCTGAGCCAAATACCCAAGCATCGTTGGCTGCATCATCAATCAAGGCCTGATTGTAGGGTACACGACTGCGATCACGCTGCAAGGCTACACCTGCCGGAGTTGGAATGCCAAAATGTGATACCGTACCTGCCGCAGCTACCGCAGAGTTCTCCGCTACACTGGTTCCGCCTGTTGTCGCTGGAACACTTGTAGATTCTCCTGTATTGACGCTTTGACTACTTGCTACCGTAGCTGAAGCTTTTTCCAGCTGTGAACGCCCAAAATTCACAACCGAGGTCAATAAACTATCTACTGAACTAATTCCTGTCGTTGTCGCAGAAAAGTTAGCTCCAGCTTTAGCAGTAGCCGTCGTATCAATTTCACCGTTCACAATCACTTCTTTATCAAACTGAGTATTGATAGCTTGAATAGCAGCAATTGCTTTTTCAAGACGATCATACTGCTCCTTTGCTTTTTTGTAGCTATCAGAATTTTTATCTATTTTGTCCAATAAAGTCTTTAATTCTGCGAGCTTACCAAATTCTGAGTTCTTTAATTTTGCAAGACTGCTATCTGTAAAGAAGCTCTTATAGAGTTGCTCAAAAGCTGTTCTATTAGTGTCTGAGGAACTTGATACACTTGATGAAGTCTGACTGGTGCTAGTTGAGCTGGTTGATGTGCCAGTCGTTGTTAATTTATTTACAGAGTTCATCCACATAAAAGCAGTAGCTACTACACCCACAAATAGAAGACTTGCCGCAGACCAGAAGTAAACTTTTTTCTTGCGTTCTTCCTCTGCCGTCTCCTCCTGTTCCCAAGAAACCTCTTCTTCTAGTTCTCCATCAGAAGAATCCGAAAAAGTGGTTAATTCGTCCATTGCAACTACACTAGCAACTACTGTTTCCTCCAAAGTTTCCAATGATGCCTCGGAAAGCTCTTCTACAACCGGATTGACTTCCTCATTTGCAGAAACGAGTTCCTCAGTCAACTCTTCAGAAAGACTTGATTCTTCATCCGCCATTGTCTCAATCAAAGGTAAATGGTTGGCCTTGGTTTCAAACTTTTGCGATTCAATCTCTTCACGGTGCTGCTTGATATAACGGTCTAAAAGACTATCATCTTCTGTTACACCAGCTTCAATTTCCTTATGTTTTTTGACTGCCTCTCCGATCGTCAAATCTTTTGCTACTTCAAAATCTAAAACTTTTTCCTCATCCAAAGGAAGTTGCTTTTTACTTTCTGCCACAATAGTCCTCCTATGCTTGTACTTCTGGTGTTTGACGCTTGACACGTTGTCCAAAGAATTGATAAAGATCGACTCTCAAGGTACCGTTATATAATTTCCGTTTCTTATCAGCTTGGCATCCAAAGCGAGTCTCAAACTGTTCGTCACTTGTTAGGATAAACTTGGACCAGGTCTTAAGTGGTTCAAATGTTTGTCCCATTTCTCGATATAAAGCAACGATCGCTTCATCATCCAACAAACGCTCCCCGTAAGGGGGATTAGAAACAATAACACCATTTATCTTATCTGTTCGCAAATCTTGAACCCGCATCTGTTTGAAGACAATATCTTGATCAACTCCTGCTGCAAGAGCATTTTTCTTAGCAATCTCAATCATGCGAGCATCAATATCAGATCCAGCAATATCCAACACCAAGTCCGTCTTAATCATGGTCTGTGCTTCTTTTCGTAACTCTGCTACCAACTGGGAATCAACCCACGGCCATTCTTCAAAAGCAAAGCTGCGCTGCAATCCGGGGGCAATATTTTTTGCCAACATGGCTGCCTCAATGCAAAAAGTTCCTGAACCACAAGTGGGATCAATAAACGGTTTGTCAGGATACCAGTTAGACAGTTGCAAAATTGCTGCTGCCATGTTTTCTTTAATCGGAGCTCCGCCTTTTTCCACTCGGTAGCCGCGTTTGAACAAACTTGAACCTGTCGTATCCATCATGACCGTTGCTACATCCTTTAAAATAGATACTTCTATCCTAAACTCTGCACCAACTTCTTGCAAAGGGACACCTTCTGGACGCGAAAAATGCTTCTGCAATTTCCTAACAACAGCCTTCTTAGAAATGGCTTGCACACTGGGTTCATTGTGTAAGGCAGACTTGACACATTTAGCCTTTGATATGGGAAATTTACAGCCTAGCGGCAAGTAATGCTCCCAATCTAGCCCAAAGACCCCTTGAAACAATTCTTCAAAGGTTTTTGCTGGAAATTGCCCGACAACAATTTTAACTCTATCAGCCGAACGCAACCAAAGATTGGTCTCGATGATAGATTTTACATCTCCTACAAATCGAACACGTCCATTTTCCACCTGACAATCATAACCAAGGTTACGAATCTCACGACCAACAACTGCTTCTAAACCAGCAGCCGCTGTCGCAATCAATTCAAATTGTTTTTTCATTTTTTTCCTCTACAATAAAAGCTAGCAGAGCTAGCCACCTATTCTATGCAATTTTCTATAAGCCATGTTTTGTTCCGGTGATACTAGGTTCTACCACCTTCGATAATCATCTGTCTACTGCATTGCAGTCAGGATTTCTGTTCGATTCCATCCATCCCATGCCCCGACCAAAGTTTGGGTTGCTAGCTTGAGGGGTTTACCGCGTTCCATTTTTTACGTTTCCATAAAAACTTCGTCACTGTGGCACTTTCAGACCTACTTTGGCATATCCAAAGGACGTAGCCATTTTAGCCGCCGTAACGTCAAAGACGTCCCTAGGCTTATTTGTTCGCCTAGCACAAACACTACCGGCATCACAGCCAGTGCTAGCATGGACTTTCCTCATGATAGCATGCTACCACGCGATTATCCAAAAATTGCACATTATTTCTCTTAGTCCTGAACGATTTGTTTTCCGAATACTTCTTTCTCCAAACGATTGAGGCGACGGAGAATATCAAAATTTGTTGCTGAAGATTGACGTTCTGTGCGGAGTACATCATTAGATTCTTCAGTAGGAAGAGCCGCCTTAGAAGCGTTAGCCACCTGTGCTTTCAAACGAGCAATTTCACCTTTTAACTCCTTGATAATCGCTTCGTAAGCATCATAGTCCTTCATGATGTCATCAAGAAAATCATTAACCTCATCTGAGTCATATCCACGAAAACCAATTTTAAAATCTTGCTCTAAAATATCTTTTGTCGTAAATTTAATACTTGCCATTTTTCTCTCCCTAATCTAAAACGTCACTACTCCTATTATATTAAAAAATATAGGGAAAAATCAAGTCAAATCACTCAGAATTTGAAAATTTTTCAGCAGCCTCATTCAGTTCTTCAAAGGTAAGCACTTTCTTATTATACCCTTCCTTTTTTAAGACCGCATGATATAAATATTTCAAATTTGTTTCATTTTCGGGGTCGTAAAATAGATAGATTCCCATTGTATTATCCAATAAAAACTGATTATAATCTCTGAATTGGCTAGGATTCTCATACCTTGGATAGGCAAATTTGACAAAATCAACTTGCTTAAACCGAATCAATTTCAACTGATTGGCATCATTCCACTGTTCTCCGTGGTTCTCTAACATAAATATCGTTGCGACATAAAAATCATAACCTTCCTCTTTTAATTCCTCCAAAACTTCTAAACACCAGTATTCAAATCCCAATTGACCTGTCAGGATAAACCAATTGGTCCCATCTTCCAAAAAACGAATGAAATCTCGTCGAATAACAGATTTAATAATCAGTAAACGAGTATCTTTTTCTGAAAAAATTCCTAAATCCATGTGTCTATAGCCTGTCACTAAAAGGCTCTTAATATCCATTTCTTGTACTCTTTTCGCTATTTGTGATATAATGTAGTGATATCTATTTTATCAAGAAGGAGTTCTATGGTCAATTACCCCCACAAGGTGTCAAAAAAAATCAATAGAACCAGTCCTATTTCATCCCAGCGAGTAAATTTTGCAAATCGCGGAATGTCTTTTGAAGCTGCTATCAACGATAGCAATCAATATTATCTAACGCATGGAATAGCTGTCATACACAAAAAACCAACTCCCGTGCAAATTGTAAAAGTTGACTATCCGAGACGGAGTCGGGCCAAGATTGTTGAGGCCTACTTTCGACAGGCTTCTACGACTGACTACTCTGGTGTTTTTAAAAAATGCTATATTGATTTTGAGGCAAAAGAGACACGCCAAAAAACAGCTATGCCCATGAAGAATTTCCATGCGCATCAGATTGAACACATGAAACAGGTTGTAAAACAAGGTGGCATTTGTTTTGTCCTTCTTCACTTTTCAACATTGAAAGAAACCTATCTCTTACCAGCCATTCACTTGATTGATTTTTATCAGGTAGATCTGGGTAGTAAATCAATGCCCTTAGCTTTTATCCGACAACATGGCTTTGAGATTCAAATGGGATACTCTCCTAGTATTCCTTATCTTGAAATCGTTGAAAAAAACTTATTAGGTGGTGACTCTTTTGAAAACTACAACAATTAAAAAAGCGCTTCTAATGACTGCTAACATCTTGCTTGCAGGAGCTATTATTGTCTGTCTAGCCGGAGCTGCCTTGGTTGTCTATTATATCCAAAGCGCTCCTCAACTGACAGAAGAAACTTTAACGGCAACTGCATCTAGTAAGATTTACGATAAAAATGGTAAACTGATTGCAGATTTGGGGTCTGAAAAACGTTCAAGTGCTAAGACCGAGGATATTCCAACAGATTTGGTAAATGCGATTGTTGCGATTGAGGACCAACGTTTCTTCAATCATAGGGGAATTGATGTCATCCGTATTGCCGGTTCACTCATCAACAACCTGAGAGGTAGGCCTCTTCAGGGTGGTTCCACTCTTGACCAGCAGTTCATTAAATTGACCTATTTCTCGACATCTGTAGAAGATCAAAATCTAAAACGAAAAATCCAAGAAGCCTGGTTAGCGATGCAATTAGAGCGTCGCAATACCAAACAAGAAATTTTGACCTATTATATCAATAAGGTTTATATGTCAAACAGTAACTATGGTATGAGAACCGCTTCTTTGGCTTTTTACAGAAAAGAACTAAAAGATTTGACTCTCCCTCAACTGGCCCTCCTTGCAGGAATGCCTCAGGCACCAAACCAATATGATCCCTACACCAACCCAGCAGATGCTAAGGCACGTCGCGATTTGGTGTTGAAAAAAATGCTAGAAGAAAAATATATTGATAGCGCAAGGTATGAGCAAGCCGTCCTAACACCTATAACAGAAGGATTACAACCGTTACTGAATACTACTGCCTATCCAGCTTATATGGATAATTATCTCAAGCAAGTCGTTGAAGAGGTTGAAAGCAAGACCGGCTATAATCTACTCACAACAGGTATGGATGTCTACACCAATGTTGACCCCGAGGCTCAACAGAGACTATGGAATATCTACAATACAGATACCTATGTCAACTATCCAGATGACCTTATGCAGGTTGCCTCAACTGTGGTGGACGTATCAAATGGTAAAGTTGTTGCACAATTAGGGGGACGAAAACAAGAAAGCAATGTTTCATTTGGTCTCAATCAGGCTGTTGAAACTAATCGTGACTTTGGTTCAACCATGAAACCAATCACGGACTATGCCCCCGCCTTTGAAAATGGCATATATACTTCGACTGCTGATTCAATACTAGATGGTCCTTATAACTATCCATCATCCACAATTCCTGTAAACAACTGGGACAAGAGGTATTTTGGTAACATCTCGATAAAAACTGCCATACAATATTCTCGAAATGTCCCAGCTGTAAAAGCGCTGGAAGCTACTGGTTTGGAAAACGCCTTGAAATTCCTCAATAGTATCGGAATCGATTATCCAGAAATTCATTACTCCAACGCAATCTCAAGTAACACTTCAGATACTAGCAGAAAATATGGTGTGAGTAGCGAAAAAATGGCCGCTGCCTACGCAGCATTTGCGAATGGAGGCACGTACTATGCCCCTCAATATGTCAACAAAATTGTCTTTAGTGATGGAACAGTAACTGAGTATGCTCCTAAGGGAACTCGAGTCATGACCAAAGAAACAGCTTACATGATGACAGATATGATGAAGGCTGTCCTCTCTTATGGTTACGGTCTCAACGCTTCTGTCAGCGGTGTTCCTATGGCTGGTAAAACGGGTACTTCAAACTATACAGATAGCGAAACAGATACTATCTTAGCTAATACTCCAGAAGCTAGAAATAGTTACATGGTTGTTCCAGATGAAAACTTTGTAGGCTACTCTAGTCAGTATGCTATGGCTGTCTGGACTGGCTACACCAATCGCATGACACCTATCCTCGATCGTGGTATGCGAATTGCAACAGATGTCTATCACAACATGATGCTCTTCATGCATTCTGATTATACTGCAGCAGATTGGGAAGTCCCTAGCGGCTTAGTACGTTATGGAGCGAATTACTACCTTAGAGGTAGCCAATCTCTTTACAATGCCTACAATACATACACTACCCCAAGCACAAGTTCTTCCAGCTCAACAGAAACGACTGAAGAAAACGGCACAACCAATTCTAGCGATTCTACTGCTGGAACCTCAACCGAAACAGCTAGTGCCTCAAATGATACAACAACCACTGATAACAATCCCCCAGCCGAACAAATCAATGGTCAATAATGAAATTCCCAGACTCTTCTGGGTTTTTCTTTTTTCAAAATTATGATAAGATAAAACCATGAAACCTGAAACATTTTACAAAATTTTGGCAGAACAAGGCCTCCAATTGACCGAACAACAGAAGAACCAATTTCACCGCTACTTCCAACTTCTAGTGGAATGGAATGACAAAATCAATCTGACAGCTATCACCGAAGAACATGAGGTCTATCTCAAACATTTTTATGATTCTATCGCCCCCATCCTTCAAGACCACATTCCAAACAAGCCCTTGCGTCTCTTAGATATTGGAGCTGGGGCAGGATTTCCTAGCTTACCCATGAAAATTCTCTATCCCCAACTGGATGTAACGATCATTGACTCCCTCAATAAGCGAATCAACTTCTTACATTTGCTGGCTGAAGAGTTGGGCTTGAAGAATGTTCATTTTCATCATGGGCGTGCGGAGGATTTTGCACAGAACAAGGAATTCCGTGCCCAATTTGACCTTGTTACAGCACGAGCAGTTGCTCGCATGCAGATTCTATCTGAGTTAACCATCCCATACTTAAAGCTCAACGGTAAACTCATTGCCCTAAAGGCTTCAAGTGCCGAAGATGAACTGGCACAGGCTCAAAATGCTTTGAATCTCCTCTTTGCAAAAGTTGTTGAAAACCATGACTACTGTTTACCAAATGGTGACCCGCGAACATTAACCATTGTCGAAAAGAAAAAGGAAACTCCTAATAAGTTTCCACGCAAGGCTGGTATTCCCAACAAGAGACCACTATAAAACGAGTTTCATTACGGAAACTCGTTTTTATCTTCTCATGAAAACTCTAGCAGTCTTCTACTTTACGCCATGACAGGCAATGCTTCGCCAATCTCAGACAAGCGCTCTAGCCAGTCTTCACGGGTCAAGTTGTTTTCAATGATATAGCGGTTGCGCTCATGGGCACGACATTTTGCAGAACAACCACGCACATATTTGTTCTCATTTTCTTCCGAAGTCAAAATACGACGGTTACAGAAGGGGTTTCCACAGTTGACATAGCGCTCGCAAGGCGTACCGTCAAACCAGTCTTTCCCGACAATAACTGGGTCAACATGATTGATGTCAACGGCAATGCGTTCGTCAAAGACATACATCTTACCATCCCATAACTCACCGCGAACCTCTGGATCTTTCCCATAGGTCGCAATACCGCCATGAAGCTGACCAACATCCTTGTAGCCCTCACGCACCATCCAGCCAGAAAACTTCTCACAGCGGACACCACCGGTACAATAAACGACTACGCGCTTGTCCATGAACTTCTCCTTGTTGTCACGAACCCACTGTGGTAACTCGCGGAAATTGCGGATGTCTGGGCGAATGGCTCCACGGAAGTGACCAAGATCGTACTCATAGTCATTACGGGTGTCGAGTACGACTGTGTTTTCATCAAGTAGAGCTTCCTTAAATTCTTTTGGTGATAGGTAGGCACCTGTTGTCACAAGTGGGTCAATATCATCGTCAAAGTCATTGTCTTCAAGACCCAAGTGAACAATTTCCTTCTTGTAACGAACAAACATTTTCTTAAAGGCCTGCTCATTTTCTTCATCAATTTTGAACCATAGATCACTGAACAATGGATTAGCATGTACATAGTCCATGTATTTTTGTGTCGTTTCATAGTCACCAGAAACGGTACCGTTAATCCCTTCGTCTGCAATCAAAATACGTCCTTTCAATCCGATGGATTTACAAAAGGCCAGATGCTCAGCCGCATAAGCTTCTGCATTTTCAATGGGAACATATTTGTAGTAAAGCAATACACGAATGTCTTTTGACATAATTTCTCCTTCTCAATCTTTACAATAGATGATAAAACTCTGTCATTTCTAATAAACGAGTCTCTAAAATTATATCGTTTGCCTCTCTAAAAAACAAAAATCTGAACTGGAATTTTCATTCTTCCAGCTTAAATTTGTAACTTTGTAATGTTTTTAGGCAATTATCCTATCAGTTTAGTTGTCTCTCTATCGCCTATCTCAATAGCAATGACTCCCCTGTCAGTTTTCTATTACCAACTTTCCAAGAAGAACCTATATATAAGGTAAATCATCTGTGATGATCCAGATTGAGGAAAAAATCTATTTTGAACAATGTCTTTAATTTTGATCTCAAAAAAACTCTTAGAATGCTGCTACATCAACATTTCTAAGAGAATTTATCGATATTAAGAGACTGTTTTTAAGCATTTATAGAGTTTAGTTTACACCCTAACAGTTCCCATTTCCAACCTTCTAGGATGCTGTCCTAGAAGCCATCTACATTTGTATAGATTTTTTGTACGTCTTCATCATCTTCGAGGGCGTCGTAGAGCTTCTCAAAAGTTGTGAGATCATCTCCTTCAAGGATTACTTCTGACTGTGGAATCATTTCGAGTTCAGTTACATTAAACTCTTCAACGCCCGATTCTTTGAGGGCTACGATTGCTTTGTGAAGGTCTGTTGGAGCTGTGTAAACAGTGATTGCGCCACCTTCTGCTTCCACATCATCTACTTCTACATCTGCTTCCAAAAGCAATTCAAAAATAGCATCTGCATCATCTCCAGCAAAAACAACAACCCCCTTATTATCAAACAAATAAGATACCGAACCAGATGCTCCCATGTTTCCACCATTTTTACCAAAAGCAGAACGAACATTGGCTGCAGTACGGTTAACATTTGATGTCAGCGTATCCACAATCAACATAGAACCGTTTGGTCCAAAGCCTTCGTACCGACCTTCTACGAATGTTTCATCTGTATTTCCTTTTGCCTTGTCAATAGCCTTATCAATGATGTGTTTTGGAACCTGTGCTTGCTTAGCACGATCAATAACAAACTTCAGAGCTGAGTTTGTTTCTGGATCGGGGTCACCCTTTTTCGCTGCTACATAGATTTCAACACCAAACTTGGCGTAAACTTTTGAGTTAGCACCGTCTTTGGCAGTTTTTTTGGCTACAATATTGGCCCATTTACGTCCCATGGGGAACCTCCTACATTTTATAAAATCGCCTTATTATACCATAAATGAAGTGGATTGAGAAGATTTTTCAGTTCATTTCACTATACAGTTGACATGTATAGTTTCACAATATATAATATAAAGTGCAACTATATAGTTTGACTATCTATTTGAGAGGGATCAAATGAAACGAAATAAACACCTTCCACTAACTGAAACGACTTACTACATTTTATTAGCTCTTGCAGAACCTGCTCATGGCTATCTTATCATGCAGAAGGTAGAGGAAATGAGCAACGGAGATGTTAAAATTGCTGCCGGAACCATGTACGGAGCGATTGAAAATTTAGTGAAACTGAAATGGATTTGTTCTGTTCCAACTTCTGATAAACGAAGAAAGGTCTATCAAATCACACCAGCAGGTCGAGAAATAGTTAGACTGGAAACCGAGCGAATCCGAAAGCTCAGTCATCTTGCACAAACATTTGATTTTTAAGGAGAACCACATGAAAAAACGCAAATTATTCACAAGTTTACAAGACGAAGAAAATTGGATTAATATGATTCAATCCCAAGGATACCAGTTAACGAAGGTCAATCCCTTACTTGCGACTTATCATTTTGAGAAATGTACAGCAGCCCCCAAGCCAGTACGCCTTGATTTTCGTGAGCAAATTTTAAAAGAAGAATACCCCAATTACCTATCTCTCTTTAGTGATTATGGCTGGGAACCGATCCAAGGTAGTAAACGAAATGGAGTCCATTATTTTCAAAAAATGAATGCAACTTCAGACACAAACATTTTCTCAGATAAGGAATCGAAAAAAGCATTCTACCTGCGCTATCAAAAATTTGCCTATTGTTATTTTTTTATCTTTCTTTCTCTATATTTTACCCTCTCTTCAGCGCAATCGCAATATAAATATAATCTCTGGCAACCAAAAACGTGGTACCTAACACCAGGACTTTGGGAGCGAGAAGGTACTGCCTTTTGGTTTGGCTTCCTATTTGAAACCCCATTTGCTATCTTCAGAAGCGGTATTATTCCCTTGTTTTTACTTGCTTGGTCTATTTATTTCCTATGCATTGCTGAAAAAGTAAAAAGGGAAATAAAAAACTTAGGGGAGTAAGCAGGGTATCCTACACCTGAATCCTCAAAATAAAAAGATTGAAAAGTTATGACGACAATTCATCTTTTCAATCTTTTTTATATATTCCATTTTTCATGGATGCCTACAACTCCACCCTGGCAACTTGGCTTTCTTTACTTACTTGACCAAGGTTTTCAAGGTCAACAGATTTGATTTCTGCTGTGTTTGTAAAAGCAACAATAATAGTTGTTTCACGTTCCGCTGAACGGATAGCATCTAAGTCTGCTACAAGGAGTAGGTCTCCAGCTTCAACGCGTTGACCATCTGTCACCTTGGCAGAGAATGGTACACCATTAAGAGCTACTGTGTCTAAGCCAACGTGAATTAAAACTTCCACACCCTTGTCAGATAGAATACCAACCGCATGTTTAGTTGGGAATACGCTCGTCACAATACCTGAAACTGGTGCGTAAACATTGCCGTTTGCCGGTTCTACTGCATAGCCATCTCCCATCATCTTTTGTGAGAAGACTGGATCTTTTACTTCTGTGATAGCAATAGCTTGACCTGCCGCAACTGAAAAGATCGTTTCTGTCACACCTTTGAATTGAGTGTTGACTCCTGCTTCTTTACTAACAACTACCTCTGTACGAGGAATGGCTACACCTGATTCTAAGAGATCTTGAATATCTGATTTGAGGACATCTGCTTTTGGTCCGTAGACTGCTTGAACACCGGAATCTTTGATAATCAAGCCCATGGCACCTGCTTGTTTCCAAGCGTGTTCATCACTGACTTGTGCCACCTCCTTAACGCTGACACGAAGCCGAGTCATACAAGCATCTACATCCACAATATTATCACGACCACCAAGCAGATTGATGATGTGTACCACTTGAGAATTGGCATCTGCTGTATCGACATTTGAATGCGAAGCAATGTCTGTTGTCTCTGTATCATAGTTGCCATTACGGCCAGCCGTTGCCAGATTGAATTTTTTAATCATAAAGTTGGCAATGAAGTACATACCAATCGCAAAGAGAGCAGTCACCCAAATAAAGTTAACTACATCCATACCGATACCAGCTTTAATAGCCATCGGTGTACGAGTGAGAAATTCGATATTACCAAATGAGTGCATTCGCAAATTTACTAAATCTGCCATAGCAAAGGCAGCACCTTGTACCAAGGCATAAACAGCGTAGAGTGGCATAGCTGCAAACATGAACATAAATTCGATCGGCTCTGTCACACCTGTCAAAAATACCGCAAGTGCAGAAGAAAGGAACATCCCCTTATATTTTTTCTTCTTGTCTGCGTCCACATTGCGATACATCGCATAGGTCAAGCCCATGAGAATACCTGATGAACCGATCATTTGCCCAACCTTGAAACGTGCTGGGGTGATAGTGGAAAGAAGGTCATTGTACTGAGTCATGTCACCAGCATCTTTAAGGTTGATCAAATCTGTAATCCAAGCCAACCAGAGCGGGTCTTGTCCAAATACCTGTGTTCCTGCTTGAGCACCTGTCAGGATGTCATAGGTACCTCCCAATGAAGTATAATTCATCGGAATCGTTAACATGTGGTGAAGACCAAATGGCAAAAGCAAACGTTCCAAAGTTCCGTACACAAAAGGAGCCAAAACAGGGGCTGTTTCCTGTGAAGAAGCAATCCATTTCCCAAAGCTATTGATGCCGGTTTGGATAACCGGCCAAAAAATTGCCAAACCAAGAGCAACCAAAATGGAGCGATAGATGACAACGAATGGTACAAAGCGTTTCCCGTTAAAGAAAGTCAATACATCTGGTAGTTTGCGGTAGTTGTAATATTTGTTATAGGTCGTTGCACCAACAAAACCTGCAATAATCCCCACAAAAACACCCATATTGAGAGCCGGTTGCCCCAAGATATTTACAAAATAACCAGAAACAGGGATTTGTGTACCAAATACTGTACTAACTGTTGCTGTTGCATCCGTCAACATATCTGTTTTCACACCGAAGAAATGACCAGTAATCAAATTGATAAGAACGAAGGCAAGGCCTGCCGAGAAGGCTCCTCCTGCCTTTTCTTTCGCCCAGCTACCACCGATTGCTAGAGCAAAGAGCAAATGAAGATTACCTATGATCCCCCAACCGATCTGAGCAACAATATTCCCGATACGAATCAAAAGCTCTGATTCCGGACTCATCAAAGGAATCGAGTTACCGATAGAAACCATCAGACCTGCCGCAGGCATAACTGCAATCACGACCATCAAGCACTTTCCAAATTTTTGCCAAAATTCGAAACTAAGAAATTTTTTCATATTTCCTCCTTTATTTTTTCGGCTTTAAGCCATTTTATAGACTGAGTTCAACTTCCACACCAAAATGGTCTGAAATGATAGGATGGTTATCTCCATTGAAGATAGCACGACTGGTTAAAACGTCCATTTTTTGATTCAAAAAGATGTAGTCCAAACGTTTGGCTTGACTGTGGGTAGCCCATCCATCAATCGCTTTTTCCACCGTCACGCCACTATCCTTTTTTAGGGCTAGATCGTACGTATCATAGAGACCAAGTTCCTTAATTGCTTCATAAACTGCCTGTTCAGAAAAGGCATCTGTATTAAAATCACCCATCAGGATTTTTAGACGATGGTCCCCCGTTCGCTCAACAATCGTTCGAACATTGTCCAGTTGGTTTTCCTTCTTATTTCCTGGTAAATTTATGTGGCAAGAATAACAGTCAATTAGCTGATTTTGATAAGAAACAGTCAATCCCATAATCTTCCGAGATAAGATCGAATCGATGGATTTGTTCTGACTACAATAAAATGGATCTACTTCATAAACAGGTAAACGCGTTAAAAATGCTATTCCTTCTTCGTACCTGTCGTAACCAATATGGGAATGACTCCAATAATAGGAGTAGCTAGACTCCCCTTTGTTTCGCAATTTTTCTAATAAAACCAGCCCATAGTTATCCGTTCGCAGGTCTCTCGTTACCAAGTCGCTGGCGATTAACTGATTTACTTCCTGAAGAGCAATAAGATCATAGCCCTTTTCAACTATAGTTTCCGCTAGAATATCCAGCTTCTCATCCTGTCTTTCTTCCAACCAGGCATGGACATTCACTGTGAGCAATTTCATAACTTTTAAAGTCTCCTCCTTCCCTATTAAAATACGTAACCGTTTTCTTTACAAGGATAGTATACCGTAACCGTTTGCATTAGTCAATATCTTTTACGTAATATCTTTAACTTTTACGTAAAAGTTGGGTTGTTAAAATAAATATACTGGCTAGTTTTCCCTTTTCAAGCATATTTATGGTACACTAGTGATAAGGAAGATGGAAAAATAATGAGCAAGTATAAAAAAGTTTATCAAGATATTAAACAAAAAATTCAAGACCAGATTTGGCCAGCGGGGCAAACCTTACCAACTGAGAATGAGTTGATGGACATCTACACCTATTCCAAGGACACCATCCGAAAAGCCCTATCTCTCCTCGAAATGGATGGCTACATTCAAAAGCGGCAAGGCAAGTCTTCTATTGTGATGGAACATGGTCTGATGAAGGAGCAGTACCTATCTGAAATCAAAACAGTTGGCGAACTAAATAAACAGTCTCAACACCAGATTCAAACTACATTGACCTCACTCTATATCGTTCAAGGCCAAGAAGACTTGATGGCAACCTTTGAAGTTGATGACAGGGTAGATTTCTATCGGATTAGTCGGATCCGAACTATTGATGGCGAACGCTTGGAGTATGAAATCTCTTACTTCGATCGTAGAATTGTTTCCTATCTCAGCAAGGAAATTGCTGAGAGTTCTATTTACCGCTACTTGGAAGAAGAACTAAAATTAACCATTTCTCATTCACGGCGAGAAATCTCCTTCCGCTTTGCAAATGAGGAAGAAAGACAGCTAATGGATTTGGGGAATTATGATATGGTCGTTGTTGTCACCAGTGTCACCTATCTTTCAAATGGACAACCCTTCCAATACGGAACCATCAGCTACCGGCCTGATAAAGTGAGCTTTGTATCAATGGCAAAGCGATAATACTCTTTGTTCATCAATATTTCTCTAACCAAAAAAGAATGTCTCCACAACAGGAAACATTCTTTTCTTTGTGCATTAGTTGCTATGCCAAATTTCGTCATTGTACTGCTGAATTGTACGGTCAGATGAGAAGAAACCTGCTTTAGCAATGTTGTGAACAACTTTTCTATTCCAAGATTCTTGATCTTCGTAATCTGCAAAGACTTGTTCTTTCACCTCTATGTACTCAGCCAGATCAATTAGGGTCATGAACCAGTCCTTAGAGATAAGTTCATGGTGAAGACGGCCAAGACGCTCGTCATTCCCAAGAGCTTTCACTTCATCACTAACGATAAAGTCAACTGCACGTTTAATATTAGCATCACCATTATAGTAATCAGCTGAAACGTAGCCTGCTTTATCGTAAAGATCAATGATGGTATCAGAATCCTTACCAAATGTGTAAATATTTTCACTACCTGCAAGTTCTGCAATCTCAACATTGGCACCGTCCATCGTGCCAAGTGTCAGTGCACCATTTAACATGAACTTCATGTTCCCTGTACCTGATGCCTCTTTAGAAGCTAGAGAAATTTGCTCAGAAATATCTGTCGCAGGAATCAATTTTTCAGCAACCGTTACATTGTAGTTTTCTACTAAGTGAACGTTGAGATATTGATTGACCTCTGGATTGTTGTTAATCAACTCTGACAAGCATAGAATCAAGTGGATAATATCTTGGGCAATGATGTAGGCAGGAGCCGCCTTACCACCAAAGATAACGGTAATTTTACGTTTTGGAAGATTTCCACTCTTAATTTCAAGATACTTGTGGATGACATATAAGGCGTTCATTTGCTGGCGCTTGTACTCGTGGAAACGTTTAATTTGCGTATCAATGATAGAATGTTCATCTAATTCGATACCCTTATTATCTTTAAGGTAACGTTTCAGTGCCAATTTGTTGTTAAATTTGATTTCGGCCAATTTAGCATGAACTTCTTTATCATCAGCAAAAGCAAGTAATTTTTCAAGCTTAGTAGCATCTGTCAGGTATTCGTCACCAATCAATTCTTTGATGCAATCCGCCAAATCTTGGTTTGCAAACTCCAACCAGCGACGGAAAGTGATACCGTTTGTTTTATTATTGAATTTCTCTGGATAGAGCTCATAGAAAACTTTCAATTCAGAAGTTTTAAGGATTTCTGTGTGAAGTGCAGCTACACCGTTCACTGAGTTAGAGAAGTGGATGTCCATGTGAGCCATGTGTACACGGCCTGATTCATCAATGATTTGGACTGCTGGGTCTTTAAGTTCTGCACGAATAAGGGCATCCAATTCTTTGATAATATCAACCAAATGTGGCACCACTTCTCCAAGAAACTCAAGTGGCCATTTTTCAAGTGCTTCTGCCAAGATAGTATGGTTAGTGTAACCAGTCATATTCTTGACAATCGCTACTGCTTCTGCAAATTCGATATCGTGTTTCTCTGTCAAAAGACGAATCAACTCAGGAATAACCATTGATGGGTGTGTATCGTTGATTTGTACGTAAGCATAATCAGGAAGATCATGTAGGTTTGAACCACGTTCAATCGCTTCATCAATCAATAACTGAGCAGCATTTGACACCATAAAGTATTGTTGGTAGATACGAAGCAATTCACCATTTTTATCCGAATCGTCTGGATACAAGAAAAGAGTCAAGTTTTCTTTGATAGCTGTCTTATCAAACGAAATACCATCTGTAATCAAGTGATAGTTGACAGATTCAATATCGAACAAGTTGAGGTAATTCTTCGTTTCCTTTTTGTAACCAAGAATGTCAAGACGATCCAATTTCGACTTCAAGGTAAAGTTTTTAAATGGAACATCATAACTAATATCCGTTGGAATCAACCAAGAATCATTTTCAATCCAGAAGTTTGGCTCTGCTTCTTGCTCATTTTTCTTGAAGACTTGGCGGAAAAGACCACAGTGGTAATTCAGACCAACACCTTCACCATTGATAGCAAGTGTTGACATGGAATCTACAAAACAGGATGCCAAACGTCCAAGACCACCGTTACCGAGTGATGGTTCTGGCTCAACGTCTTCAACTTGTGCCAATGACTTGCCAGCTGCCGCCAACTCTGCTTGGATGTCTTTATAAACACCTAGGTTAATCAAATTGTTTGATAAGAGCTTACCGATAAGGAACTCCGCAGAAATATAATAAACTTTACGTTTACCAGTATTTTTTGATTTAGCTGCTGCAGCTTCTTTCACGTAGTTCAATAACTGAAGATAGATTTCTTCGTTTGTTAAATCAGCTAATTTCTTTGAAGTATTGTTTTCAGCAAATGTTGTAAATTTAATCATGTTGTTCATTTCCTCGTTGATATAGGTTTGTCATTTTTGTCAAGAAATCCTTGTGTTCTTGTGTCAAGTCTTCCGTCTTCATCCGCCATTCCCAATTTCCGCCGATGGTTGATGGCATATTCATACGGCTGTCTTCATCCAAATCCAAGACATCTTGCATAGTTGCAATAGCTGTATCACTAACTGTCGCAAAAAGCATTCGAAGCATGGCTTGACTGACTTTCTCAATCGGCTTACGATTGCTGTAAGCATCTACGTACTCTTGTTGCTCGGGATCAAGATTATTGTACCAACCGTTGATGACTTCATTATCATGAGTCCCTGTATAGGCAACAGAATTTGGAATGCAGCGGTGCGGGGCATCAATACTTTTACCTGTCACATCAAAGAAACCAAATTCCAAGATTTTCATCCCCGGATAGCCACAGTCTGCTAGCAGCTTACGAGCTTTCGCATCAATATTTCCAAGATCCTCTGCAATAATTGGAAGGTCACCAAGGGTTTCTTTTACTGCCTTGAAAAGACTGTAGCCCGGACCTGGTTCCCATGTACCAACCTTAGCTACCTCAGCCTTGCCATCCACCTGCCAGAAGTCGGAGAAACCTTTAAAGTGATCGATTCGAAGGACATCATAGAGCTTGAAACTTTCATGAATGCGGTAGATCCACCAGTTATAGCCTGTTTTTTCATGTTCCGGCCAGTCATAAATTGGATTGCCCCACAACTGACCGTCCGCAGAGAAGTTGTCCGCTGGTACTCCTGCTACGTAGAGTGGCTTACGCTCACTATCTAATTTGAACAGTTGAGGTTTGGTCCAAACTTCCACACTGTCAGCAGAAACATAAATAGGCATATCTCCGATAATCTTAATGTGATTTTTGTTGGCATATTCTTTCAATTGTTTCCACTGGCTAAAGAAGAAGTACTGAGTAACTTTGTGATAATCAATTTGGTTTGCCAACTCCAAACGATACTTATCCAGAGCTTCCTCATTGCGAGCAACTACTTTCTTGTCTTCCCACTCTTGGAGAGCTTTATTTCCAAAGTACTCCTTGATAGCCATAAACTCAGCATAGTCTATCAGCCAAGAAGAGTTGGCCTTTTCAAATTCCAGAAAAGCCGCTTTTTTCTTATCATCTTGCAAAAATGCCTGTACTGCCTTTTCCAAAATTGGCCGACGCACTTGATAAATCAGAGCATAATCTACTTTTGCAGGATTATCTCCAAAATTCACATCTTGAAACTCTTCATTTGCCAACAAGCCATCTTCTACCAAGAGGTCGAAGTCGATCAAGTGAGTATTCCCTGCAATAGCAGAGAAAGATTGATAAGGTGAGTCTCCATAGCTAGTTGTTGTTAGGGGTAAAATCTGCCAGTAGGTTTGCTTGGTCTCTACCAAGAAATCTACAAAATCATAGGCAGACTGTCCAAAAGTACCAATACCAAACTTCCCAGGAAGTGAGGTAATATGCATCAAAATTCCACTGGTACGATTTGTCATAAAAACGTTTTCCTTTCTGTCGGTTACGAATATAGTTTAGCGCAAACGTTTGCACTTGTCAAGGATTTTACTAAAAAAGTTTTGAATGCCCTAAAAAAACTGTTTCAGCATGAACTGGTAACAAGTAGAAAAAGAAAATTCGGATGACATCACCCGAATTTTTTATCTGACTCTATATTGTTAAGCTAAGTTTTGCTCTTTTATTTGAATTGTTCCGCCAATCACATCAGCTTCCAAGTACTTGACATCACTATTATCCAAGTAAAAATCTGTAACTTTATCACGAATCTGGTTTTCAATAACACGACGAAGCGGACGAGCCCCCATTGCCTTGTCGTAACCTTCTTCCATGAGAAACTCTTTGGCAGCATCTGTAACATGTAGACTAATGCCTTTTTTAGCCAGCGTATTATTGACCTGAGACAGGAGCAGGTCTACGATAGCTCTTAGATCTTCCCTCTCTAAATGTTTAAACTCAATCACTGCATTGAAACGGTTGAGGAACTCCGGACGGAAGTATGGAACAATGCGTTCCATAATGTCCTGTCTCTCTTCGCCTTCTGGCAAGTCGTAGCCAAATCCAGCATTAGAGGTTGCAATAATAATCGTATTTTTAAAGTTGACTTGATTGCCTTGACCATCTGTTAAATGTCCATCATCAAGAACCTGTAAGAGCAAAGTGATGACTTGTGCATCAGCTTTTTCAATCTCATCTAGTAATACGATAGAATAAGGATTGCGGCGAACTCGCTCGGTTAGGGTATGCGAATTATCGTCGTAGCCAACATACCCCGCTGTTGTACCAATCAACTTGGAAACGGCTGTTCGATCGCTATACTCTGACATATCAAGGCGGATAATTGCCTCCTTATTTCCAAATAAATCCAGCGCTAGCTGCTTTGCTAACTCTGTCTTACCGACACCTGTTGGTCCGACAAAGAGGAAGGAGCCGATAGGACGATTGCCCTCATCAAAACCTGCACGATTACGACGAATCGCACGGGATACAGCTTCTACTGCGTCACCTTGACCGATAACATTTGCAGCTAGACGATGTTTGAGGCCCTTGAGTCGTTCAATATCAGAAGCCCCCATTTGCGATACAGGAATACCTGTCATCCGTTCAACTGCTTGAGCCACATCATTGACCGTTGCTACAACTTTTTGGCTTTCCGTATGGTTGTTAATCTGTTCTTGCAGCTTATCAATCCGGATTTTTTCATTCAAAGCTTTTTCATAGTCCTCTTTTTCTGCGGCTTCTAATTGCAAGCGTTTCGCATCCGCCATCTCAGCTTCTAATGTCTTAATATCCGTAACGGAATGCTGTGCTGCTAAATGAGCAGCTGTTACGTCGATCAAGTCAATAGCTTTATCTGGTAAGCTGCGTTGAGGAATGTATTGAACAGAATAGTCAACAGCAGCATACAAGACCTCATCTGGTAATTCAATATTGTGGTGAGCCTCATAAAGTGGTTTAATTCCCTTCAAAATTTGGTAAGTATCTTCTGCCGATGGAGCATTGACCTTCACTTCGTTGAAGCGACGAGCTAAGGCTGCATTTTTATGAATGGTATTGCGGTACTCATCCTGAGTAGTAGCACCAATAACGGTCAATTCGCCACGTGAAAGGGCTGGTTTAAGAATATCCGCTAATCCCTTGGAACCTGAATCGCCACCTGTACTGCCTGCCCCCAAAATCTGATGAATTTCATCAAAGAAAAGAATGATATTTCCTGCTTGCTTGACCTCATCAACCAACTGTTGAACATTCTCCTCAAAAGCTCCACGGTACTGAGTACCCGCTTCCAAACCAGAAATATCAATAGAAATAATTTCCTTGTTTTTGATGGCTGCCGGTACATCACCATTGACAATTGCCTGAGCCAAGCCTTCTACTACTGCTGTTTTACCAACACCAGCATCACCAACCAGGACAGGATTATTCTTGGTACGACGAGCCAGAATTTCCGAAGTATCTTGGATTTCTTTATTGCGACCAATGACCGGATCTAACTTGCCTTCACGCGCATCCCCAGTCAAATTACGACCTAGTTTTGCCAAAACACCATCTGACTTTATCTGACCTTTAGAGTGAGATTGAACTGCACCTTCTGCCGCTGGTAGTTGGCCTGTTTGGCGATAATGAGCAAATTCCTCTGGAGTAACCTCGCGACCGTTGATGGAGTAACGGCGACGCTCTGTGCTATACCCCCCCATATTGCCCATTAGTTGATTGAAAATATCGTCCATACTGTTAAAATTGTTATTCATACTGTTTACCTCGTTTATCTTATTTTTTGTTTGCTAAAGAAAATTGACTATTACTGACCTTTGTTAGATAAAAAACCACTAATAAGGAACCATCCTCTTTTTCATGCTGACCCCCTCAAAAAATTGTCTTTTACTGACCAATTATTTAAGATAAAAATCAAACTAGATTCATTTGACCTTATCTGACCTTTTAATCAATAAATCATAAGGTTTTTCTATAACCTTATGAAATTATTATATACCATTAGTCAGTAAAGGTCAATATCTTTTTTGACTTTTTTTGACCTTTATCTAAAAACTCCAACTTTCAGTACGGTTTTACTGATTTTCAAATGATAATACCTTCTAAATGATCTAACTCATGCTGAACAATCTGAGCTTGAAAATCTGTCAGCCGTAAACTCTGCTTTTTCCAAGAAGAATCCCAAAATTCCACCTCAATTTCCTGATAACGGGTTGTAGGGCGAATACCTTCTAATGACAGACATCCCTCCTCTGCCTGGTAGGGTTTTGTCTTACTAATGAGAACGGGATTATACATAACTAGATTAGTAAAACCTACATTGACAACGATAACCCGCTTTTTGACCCCGATCATATTGGCCGCCATTCCCACACAGGCATGGCTATTTGCTGCAAGTGTATCCTGTAAATCCTTACCAACTTGCAAGTCTGCCGGTGTAGCAGCCTCAGATTGCTGCTGGAGGAAAAAAATATCTTTCATAATAGGTTGGATCATGAAAAACTCCTTACTTTCAAACTAATTCCAGTATATCAAAAAAGCCTAGTTTCCACTAGACTTGTTCTTTTATTCTTGACAGTAAGCTGCAATAGCCTGACTGACAAATTTGGAAGTGCCTACACCTCCTACCTGATCAATATTGGTTGCAAAACGTTCATCTTCTACGTACATGAGACCTAAGCCTTGCAAGATTTTCTTTGTGCAGGTATAAAAATTATCTGTGATATATGTCTGCAATATTGCTACTTGATCCTGTACATCTGGATGACTGCATTCTAAGCCCTGCATTTTTCCAAAGGCCTCAAAAATCACCTGCATCTCTCGGACAAAAATCTCATCCTTGCTAGTATCGTAGCGCTGGTCAAATTCAGTATAAGCTGACGTTTTTCCCCAGCGGTTCTTGGCCTCAGTCCTGTAGCTCTCTAGTTTACTTGTATCGAATGCGTGAAAGTCCATGACTTCTCCCCCTTTTTCTATGAGTAATCTGGCATGACCGATGATATGATCCAGACGCTTTCTTTTGAACTCTAAAAGAGCAATGTGGTCTTGCAACACTTGCTGGCGATCAACATCAGTATTTTCCAGAATCTGCCGAATATCTTTGAGAGGAAAATCCAGTTCTCGAAAGAGCATTATCTCTTGCAGATGGAGCAGACTATCCCGATTATAATATCGGTAACCATTATCCGCCACAAAAGCTGGTTTGAGCAAGTTAATTTGGTCGTAATGATGTAAAGTGCGCACTGTTAATCCGGAAAACTGACTAACCTGCTTAACCGTAAATGTTTCTGACATGGAAATCTCCTCTCTATGAAGAGTATAAAGGATAACGTAAGGTAAGAGTCAAGAAGAAAATAACTATTTTCTATCCGTCCTTTGTAATCTCATTCATATAACCTGCTGTAATGATTCCCGCAGGTAGGGCAACGATTGCAATTCCTATAATCGAAGAAATCATCGTTATTACTTTACCCAATACTGAAGTCGCAAATATATCACCATATCCAACCGTAGTTAGCGAAATGGTCGCCCAGTAAACCGCATCAAAAAAAGTTTCAAACGTATCAGGCTCGATTGAAAATATCAATAGGGCGGTTAAAAAAATGTACCCTATTGCAAGACTTGCCACCAGTAAAAGCGCCTCTTTTTGTCTTCGCATAACATTCGTCAAAATTTGTATATTTTTTGAATATCGAATGACTTTGAAAACCCTTAGTACTCGTCCTATCCTTACCATCTTTAATAGCTTTAGACTACTATAAAACATCAAAAAAGTTGGCAATATACAGATTAAATCTATTACTGCTAATAATGTAAATGGGTAAAGAAAAAACGACACTCTCCCTTTTTGAAGTTTAAAATCAGCAGTTATCACCCGAAAAAGATAGTCTAAGCAGAAAATAGCTGCTGTGACATATTCTATCAACAAATGAAATGGTTCGTTCTTTTTAAACATCAATGGAAGGATACTAACCACTATTGCCACCAACATTATCAGATTATAAAATCGTGATAACAAACTATCTTGGCTATTTTCTAAGATATTATATAAACCTCTTCTCATCATTCTCCTTTACCAGTATATACCTATAGATCTGCCATACCTTATCGCACCAAGATCACTTTATAAATCGACAACAATCAAACTCCCCCTGTTGTTTCTCCAAATAATGTCTGTCGTAACGTTCAGGTATAACAAAAACATTTTTATTTTCTCCTACGTAAGCGCTTCTTATACTTAAGCTTTTTGGAATTACCTTTCTTTAACAAGTAATCGTTAGAATATAAAACACTACCAATTAGTTTGAAAATAGCGGTAGAAACAACTACTGAAAGAATCAATGATAAAAAGGGTAAACTGGCATATTCTCTAAGAAATACACTATTTAGATCATTCAACGAATAACCAAATATTCTGTAAGCAAACAAAGTCTCTCTATTTTTATCAAATACATGATAGAAGAATAAAGTGGTAATAGAAAACAATTTTAATTTTGCAAATAATTGTTTTCCACCTAAACTAAATTCTTGCGGTTGCTTCGTTCGTTGTTGATAAGCCAGATATAGAAAATTATCTAACACAAGTATGATTACTGCTGGCAAAAACCAGACAACAATATCAATCGCAATGAAGTTGACAAAGAAGATATAGAGCACCAATGCACTTCCAGCATTGACGAAATAGTAAACTTCTTTGTAAGAAGCGCCATATTGCCTATACATAAACAACCGTATATATAAAAATATATGGTACACAAACAGACTTAGGGCTATAGAGATGAATGAAAAGTCTTGATCAATTGTTTCCAATCCTGCATGGAACACAACCAAAAACAGCATCGAAGATACTAGCTCAGAAAACCAATAAATTTTTCCATTGTTCCACCGCAGCGAAAACAACTTGAATTGTTTAAATCCCCTATAAAAATTAGATACTAGAAGGTAGCGGAATGTTACAAATAAGATACAAAAAAAGATTCCCAGAAAGTCCGTGCGAAACTCCAGACCGATACGATCAAACTCAAAATCAACAAATAATAGCAAAATGATGCTAATTATATCAGTCAAGATATGAGCGTACACTTTAAATTTGAGTACCTTATCGCCAAAAAAAGACACACATATATCTAAAATAAAAAATGGAACTATATTCCACGTATTCCAAGCCTGATAAAAAAGCCAAATAAGGAAAAACGATGGAATAATATGATATAAAAACAGCCAGACATGAGAAACTTTTGACATTTCTTTTCCCACAACTGAGCTATAGCGGACAATAGCAGCGCACTTCAGTAAAACACATGCAAATAATAGCCAAAAAACTAAACTATATTCAAATTTTTCAAATTGTAACAAGTCTTCAAAAGGCAGTTTCCCAACTAACATTCTAGCGATAAAAGCAAACAAAAGATTCAACCAAGGAAACCAAAGATAGTAGGTTTCCCTAATCTTTCTATGCTTTATTTCTTTCACTATCAACTGATAAAAATGAGACACCACTTGTTGCAAACTCTCACCTCCAAAATCCTATTCTATACCAAAACGTCCGTAATGTTTCTTCTCACCGGCACACGTCCGTAGGTCTGCTCTGCTATGCCTTTCGCACCAAGTTGATAGACACTATCTGCCTGCTGGGTCAAGCTGTCCCAAGGCTCCTTGCCAATTCGTGTCACCAGATCCACCTTGTCCTTAACCTGTTTGAGATAGGCTTGACCTATCGATGTAAAGCCCAGTACATGAATAGCTTTTGGCAGCGGGGTCTCCACTGCATTGACCAAGATGTAGGTCAAAATCCGTCGTACTCGCGCCTTAGTGTAGCGCTTGGTCGCAACAGCATTTACCAATTCTTCTACATTCGTCACACTACCAATGGCAGAGCGGATACGACTGGCTAGTTCATCGTTAACCTGAAAAATCTGACTCAGGTCTTGATGGGTCGTAATTTGATAACGAAGCAGAGAAAAATAATGATTCCAACCGACTTTAGTTGCCTTTTCAAAAAGAGCTGCCGAAGGTAAAAAATCACGTACCAAATGTAATTGGTCGACTCCTTTTCGGATAGCCGTAGCCGAAGCATAGCTCGTCTCAACTTCTTCCGAGTGAAAACCTGCTCCCTGCCGCTGTACAGGACTTAGTTGAATTCCAGTCCCAGCCACCGCCTTTGCGTAGGCTAAGGCTAGGATATGATTGGGAGTATCGCCTGTGAAGCTCAGACCAGCAAATTCCTGCCACATAATCTGAGTTTTCTGTGGATAAGACAGATTCTCTGGCAAATTCTTCACAAACATCTCCATTTTCTCTGATTTTCCCACATAAATATCAGTAATCCTCTGATAATCCAACATTTCTTCTGTACCAAAAACCAGCTTTTCCACACCTAGTCTATATAAAATATCTATAGCTCCTTTAGCAAAGTGATCTGCCGACTGAACAGATACTAAAAAGGGCATTTCAACCACAAGATCTGCCCCATGCTCCAAAGCCATCTGAGCCCGCGTCCACTTATCCACAATGGCCGGTTCCCCACGCTGTACAAAATTACCAGACATGACGACAATTTTTACGCCTTCTGCTTGTTCCAACAGGTACTTGTGTCCTGTGTGAAATGGATTGTATTCTGCTACGATACCAGAAATCATGCCTTGACCGCCTTAAAGAACCAACGCTGACTGGTTTCAGTTGGAAACTCGTCCTCAAAATCTGCAAAGATTTCTACAGAACCAAAACCAGCTTGTTTCAACAAGTCAACATAAGTTTCAATCGGATAGGTCCGCTCTTCATGAACCTCATCACGACGGATAAATCTCTCAGGTTCACCATTTTCATCTTTGACAAAAAAGGTCAACTCGTGAACAACAGAGTACTCATGTTCTCCCTTATAGGTATCCCAAACGAAGGCAAACTCCTCATAATTTTCATGATAGCTATAACCTGCAAAGACTTCCTCCATTTGATAAATGGAATGCACATCAAAAATGAAAACACCACCATGGTTGAGAACAGAATGAACACCTTCAAAAACACGCAAAACCGCCGCCTCATTTCCCATATAGCAAAGACTATCGGAGTAGCAGGTCACCGCATCAAAGTCACCAACACCTTCCAAGGCCATCATATCTGCCTGAGCCAATTCAAGCATAACTCCAGCAATCTCTGCCCTTTTCTGAGCTAATTCAAGCATCTCATAACTAAGATCCAAGCCGGTTACATCATAACCTGCTTGAGCAAAACGAACAGCTTGAACTCCGGTTCCACAAGCTAATTCTAAAATTGTCTTTGCATTCTTTGGCAAATGCCGTAGGCTAAAATCGGTCCATTGGTCGTAAAGGCTATCGTCCATGATTTCATCATAGACTGCCGCAAAGGTTTCATAAGTTGCCATATTAGTCTCCTCTCTTGCTTTGATAGATTCTATCACTTTGCTGGCTTGAACAAAGCCAAACTTTTGCAAAAAGCAGTCCTCAGACTGCTTTATTATTTCACTCCTAAGAGAGAATCAAGCTCTACAAAGCTTCCCTCATGCCAGAGCTTCTCTAAGTTATAAAGTTCACGCATTTCTTCTGAGAAGATATGGACGACCACACCTCCAAGGTCTAAAAGGATCCAGCCACCGTTGCTGTCGCCTTCCATACGAATCCCTTTGAAACCAGCATCAACTACCTTTTCACGAATGTTTTCCGCAATAGCTTCCAACTGACGGCTGTTCATTGAGCTTGCAATAACAAAATAATCTGTCAAACTCGTAACGCCCTGTACATCAATCACAACAAGGTCCTCAGCCCGCTTGTCATCTGCAGCCTGAACCACAAGTTTTACTAAATCTAATTCTTTCATCTTATCCTTTCAAATTGTTTATTAGTGTATTTCTTTTGAGCAGATTGACCAAGCCAGATAGTTTGGTAATGGTCAATTAACTCTTTAGCACGCAGCTTTTCTGAAAAAGTTGCCGTTGTTCTATCTTCATAATGACCAACTTTGTAGCTTGGTCAAAAAGTTCACTTTCTCTTTGTGTCACTGCAAACTTGACAATTTTTATCTAAGTCTCTCAAGTGGCGAACATAACTATTATAGGTTTCGAGTGTTTGTGGATAGATGGGAATACGCTGTTTAGCCAGGTAGGAAATGGTCTGTGCTGTTTCGTAAGCAACAGCTTTATCTAAATTCTGTCTGGCTAACTCACGAGCTATCTCGACTCCAGGAAAATCACGATTAGGCTCGATGTAGTCTGCTACATAAAGAACCTTATCCAGCAAAGTCATTTGTCCTGCTCCAACCGTATGGCGTTGAATAGCTTGGAAAATCTCTGCATCTTTCAAACCAAAATCTTCTGAGACTTTATAGGCACCGACTACTCCATGCCAAATATTATTATCCCAATTAAGCAGTTCTCTATCCAGATCATACTTGACGATTAAGTCCTCAAAAATCTGATCCGCCACTTCCTTGGCATAATCATGTAAGAGCGCAGCTAAGCTGGCTTTTTTCATATCACAGCCATATCGCTCTGCTAACTCAATCGCGGCCTGCTCCACACCGAGAACGTGCTGAAACCGTTTTGGAGTCATAGCTACACTAATTTTTTCTAAAAGAGCCTTGCGATCAAAGCTTAAATCTGCTGCAATCATCTATAAAGTCCTTTTTCTTCAATATAGTCCAGGACCTCGTGGGGCACCATAAAATTAGGCACACGTCCTTGCTTGATAAAATCACGTACCATGCTGGAAGAAATGTCCATGAGTGGAACATCTACCCAAATAACGGGATAGGAAGTCCCTGCCTTATAGCGCGGACGCTGCACACCGACAAATTGAACTAGTTTAATTAACTCATCAATCTTATGCCATTTTGGTAGGTAATCTACCATATCTGCACCGATAATGAAATAATAGTCGGTCTCAGGATTTTTTTCCTTCAACAATTTCATGGTATCGTAGGTATAACTGATACCTCGACGCTCCAACTCAATCGTTTCTATCCCCAAACCCGCAATACCCGCAATCGCCATCTTGAGCATGGAGTAGCGATGGTATTCATCAATGGTTTCTTTCTTATCCACATGGGGGGGAACACATTCTGGCATAAATAAGACCTCGTCCAGCTGCAACTGCTGACGAACCTGATCTGCCACAATCAAGTGAGCATTGTGGACAGGGTTAAAATTGCCTCCCAAAATTCCTACCTGCTTGCGATTGGTTTCTTTTTTTTCAACCTCTAATTCAACCTTGGTAAAGGGTGTTAAGAGTTCAATAGCCATGGGCTCTCCTTCTTAGATTTCTTTGACCTTTTTAGAAATTTTTCGGTTCTCTTTCTTACTGGATTGTTTGAACAAAATCAGGATACGACCGATTTTTTGAACCGTATCAACGCCGATTTCTTCTTCCAGAATTTCTGCGACTTCATGAATATTCTCGTCCGTATTTTGCAGTAGAGTCACCTTAATCAACTCACGCGCATCAAGCGCTTGACGAACGCTCGTCTTAATCTGGTCATTAAGACCATTTTTCCCGATTTGGATAATAGGCTTGAGTGCATGTGCCTGACTATTCAAAAAGGCACGTTGTTTAGATGTAAGCATAATGTTTCCTTAATATTTTAGTATAATCTGATACAGACCTGAATCTCATACATAGCAAGATGCAGTGTCGTAGATACAATTGGAGGCAAGCAAATAAGATAAAATGCTACCCGATGAACATCAAAAATAGATGAAAAAGTAACTGCAATGCAAAAATGAAGCCTATCAAGGTAGATTGACAGCATATCCTCCTGGCATTCATAGGGTGCAGGGTTTTAAATGATAGCCTTGCGAACCACCACATCCACTCCCTTAGGTGCCCAAGCAGCAATTTTAGCTTTCTCGTTAATCCGAATCCAGCCAAGACCTGAAAAGACCACATCCGTCTTTTCAGTAATAGTAAATTCATGGCGGACTAGTTCTGGAAACTCTTTCAGTTCCTTGCTGGTTGGCGGTACCAAGAGACTGCCTGCATGTTTCTTATAAAAATCGCTAGCTCCTTCGAGTTTAGTACGATGAAGTTGAAGTTCATTGTCAAAAAAAGCTGTAAAGCCCTGACGTTCACCAGCCACAAAGTCAAAACGACCAAGACCTGCCAAGAAAAGGGTTTGCTCTGGGTTGAGCTGGTAAGTTTTTGGCTTAATTTCCTTGCGAGGACTGATATATTTAAGATTCTTAGCTGTCAGATAGTGAGCCATCTGATGGCGATGGATAATTCCTGGAGTATCGTAAATAAATGAACCATCATCCAGAGGAATTTCAATCTTATCTAGAGTCGTTCCCGGAAAACGAGAAGTGGTAATAACATCCTTATCTCCTGTAATTTCCTGAATAATGGCGTTAATTAGGGTTGACTTACCCACATTAGTTACACCGACCACATAGACATCTCGTCCCTTGCGATGTTCTTCAATTTTCTCAATCAAGTCCTTGATTGCCTGCTTGTTTTGAGCAGAAGTTAGGACCACATCTACCGGTCGCATACCAGTTTCATTCGCTCTCTCTGTCAGCCATTGAGTCACTTTCCCCGTCTTGACAGACTTGGGCAGAATATCTTTCTTATTTCCCACTAAAAGAATATCGTTGCCAGAAGTAAAACGTGATAAGCCAGGGATAATGGAACCATTAAAATCAAAAATATCAATCACATTAACTACTAAGGCATCGCTTTCACCAACACTATGGAGGAGGCTCAGAAAGTCATCATCAGAAATATTGACATCTGAAATCTCATTATAATGGCGAAGACGGAAACAACGTTGACAGTAAAGCTGCCCTGTTTCCAAACCTTTTTCTAAGGCTGATTGTGGCGTAAAGCCTGCAACGGACTTGTCTACCGTCTGAATCTTAGCACCGCAGCCGATACAAAATAATTCTTCCACTTACATTTCCCTCTTATGGTCTATCGCCCCGTATTTAGCGATGATTTTTTTCATAGTTCTTCGTTCGCGCCAACGGTTAATCTGTGTATTGATTGAGTCAGTCTTGATCAGTGGTTTAACCAATACAGACTTGAGACCAACTCGCTTAGCCGCCCGAATGTCTGTCATCAATTGGTCTCCAATCATGACCACTTCACTTGGCTTGACATCAAAGCGTTTTAAAGCTCGGTTCATGCCAAAGGTGAAAGGCTTGAGGGCAAAGGCTTCAAACTCAACCCCAAACTTCTCAACCGCCCGTTTGACACGTTCGTACTTATTATTAGAAACCACCACAACAGGAATGCCTGCTTCTCGCAAATCGTGTAACCACTGGCGCATCTCTGGCGTTCCATCAGGATTATTCCAAGCAATCAAGGTGTTATCTAAATCAACAAAAACTACCTTGATACCATGTTTTTTTAACCCTTCAACCGTCACATCATAGACTTTTTCCAAGCAAAAATCCGGCATGTAATTTTCTAAACTCACTATCGTCTCCAAAAGTTTTTATCAGATAATTATACCATTTTTCTATAAAAAATGCGAGCTACTTATAATAAAAACTCTTGGATAAACGAGTCTCGTTTGCCTGAATCTCATAATATTATTTTTTACTTAAGCTGACAGTCTCTCTCCACACAGTGATACAAAGTATTGTCCTCCCAATAAGATATTCACTTTAAAAAAATTCTTTTTTACCTTTACTCCTTCGACATAAAAAAGAAACACCTATTTTATAGGTGCTCTTAGGAGGGTTATGAAAAAGAATAACTGTATTATAACGTGACTATCTTAAAGAAATCTAAATACCTTTATTCATTTTAGTTTAATCGTCAAGTCAAATATTAAGCCTAACCAGCAAAATACAGACAAAAACACTTGGATAAACCAAGTGCTTTCAAGGAGATTATATGAAAAAGATTAAACATAGTATAACTTTCTTAGCTTAAAGTAAACTAAAGTCATTCTTACCAAAATAATCTCGTCCCATGTACTTGATCAAGAGGTAATTTATCCAGTAATTGTGGGACATTATCTACTGTCAAGCCACCACCAACCAAAATTTCAATTCTTCCTACTGCATAGTTAACGATTTCCCGCAACCAAGCAAGGTTATCCAGAGCACACCCTGTCAGGCTTCCTCTGGTCAAGATCCGCGTAACACCACGTTCTGCCAACCAATCAATCGCTTCAAATTGGCGATTGCGAGGAATGTGATCAAAAGCCATGTGAAAGACTATTTGACAACCTTTTGATACTGCCAAGAGCTTTTCCATAGCTACTTCATCTAACCAATTCTCCTCCGTTAGCAGACCGTAGACCAGACCATCTGAACCCAGCCTTTTAGCGACCTTACAATCCTCTACCATCATCTCAAGTTCTGCTTCGTCGTAGCAAAAATTTCCACCACGAGGACGAATCATGGTCATCACGGTTGCATCGTATGTGTGAGCTAGCTGACAAACATAGTCAATCACTGCGTAACTTGGAGTCGTTCCTCCCACAGCTAAATTGTCACAGAGTTCGACACGCTGAGCACCACTTGACAATGCCCTTACTAGGTCTACATGATTTTCTGAACAAAATTCTTTTATCATTGCTAATTCCATTTCAATCTTTTCTTTATAGAAAAGCAAAAAAGAGGTTGGAACAAAAGTCCACCCTCACTTTTTAGAGTTTATTTTCCCACTCTCCAAAACAAGCAAATCTTTTAAGGAAACCAAGAGAACCGCCATTAAAATCAAGAACATTCCAACAAAATCAATCAAATAGAAGCGTTCGTTAACCAGCCAAACCGCAAAAAACACGGATGCTACAGGCTCGATGGAAGCCAAAAGACTTCCCTTAACAGGACCGACTAGACTAACTCCCTTGAGAAAGGCAGTGTAGGCAAAAATTGTTCCGACACCAACAATCCCCAGCAAGCCAAGCAGACTTCCACCATCAAAGGGCAGGCTATATTGCCAAGTCTGTAAACCAACAGTCACCACAAAGCCTCCCATCAACATGCCAAGTCCAATCACAACTGTGCTACCATATTCACGAATCAATTTAGTTGGAAGTATGATATAAAGGGCATAGGTAAAGGCAGAAAAAATTCCCCAAAAGAAACCAATAGGAGTCACAGCCAGTTGATCCAATTGTCCATGTGTAGCAATCAAAAAGGTTCCCGCAATAGCCAAACCGATCGAAATAAGTTCGATACCAGTTGGTCTCTGGCGGTCCTTCAAACAAGTATAGGCTAAAACCAGAATGGGACAGAGATATTGAAGAACAGTAGCTGTCCCAGCATTAGTGTGGTAAATAGCCTGTAGGTAGGCGGTCTGATTCAATACTAGACCTAACATAGCAAATATAAAGATTCCTAACAAAGCAGACTTACTTTTCAGCACAGCTATAAGCCGCTCCCTAGCGGTCGCATAAGCTAGACTTAGTAAAAACACTCCTGATATTAGCAAACGAAAAGAAGTAATCACATCAACTGATACTCCTCGTATCATTAGATATTGTCCACTTACTCCTGATAGTCCCCAAGCAATCCCAGCAATCAGAGTAATGACCGTTCCAACTTTAGAATCTTTCATATTACCTCCCCAGCTTATTTTCAAATCAATCCACTTTAATAGACTCTAGCCAAGCATTGGCTTTATTACCACACCTATATTTGATTTGAGCTGATTATTATTATAACAAAAAGAGTAGGCTTCGTGTACTGCCCCCCGAAAGTTGGACAAGAAATATTTTTGAGCCTTGCTTCGTCCATCAGACCGTATTCTCTCAGCTTTTTTAGTACGGCATTTTGAACACAGTCTAAACCATGTTTGTCAATCAGTCGGACCAAGTATTGGAGATGAGCTTTATTCACATCAAATTTTTGGCTGAGTTGTAGCCACGTCCAACCTAATTGTTTTAAGTGATAGATTTCAACTTTATCGTTAGCGTTTAATTTTATAAGAAAAGCACCCCAATCGTTAGATTTTGTGTCTAACTTTCGGGGTGCCGTACATCGTCCTACTCTTTCTAATCCTTTTACAAAGATAAACCGACAGTCTCTAAAAATCGCATGAAAGCTGCTTGACCTTCTGGAGTACGTTTGTAAACACCTGCATCTTCTAAAACCTGGGAAAAAATTTTCCCAACAGATTCACGAACAAGTTGACCTACATTACTTTCAGTGAGATCTGGATTTTCAGTCTTCAGACGTTCTGCCCAAACCTGATGGCAATCAGCTACTTGGCTTCTCTGTCCTAGTAAGAATTTTTCCACCTCAGCTAATTCCGTCTTGAGTCTTGGTGGTAAAATAGCCAACCCCATAACCTCAATCAATCCAATATTTTCTTTCTTGATATGTTGGACATCTGGATGAGGATGGTAAATACCATCTGGAAATTCTTCTGATGTCTGATTATCACGGAGAACTAAATCCAGCTCATACAAATCAGCTCGTTTCCGAGCAATTGGAGTAATTGTATGATGAGGAATACCGTCCGTCTCAGCCTTTATCTGTACCAAATCATCTGAATAGCTCCGCCATTTTTCCAAAATCTTTATAGCCAAACCAAGGAGAGGCTCTTTATCACTGGCAGTCAAACGAATTACAGACATCGGCCATTTAACAATTCCTGCCTGCACGGTTTCAAATCCTGCAAAAGTCAATTTTTTCTCAATAGGAGCTTGATCCATAGCAAAATGATGACGCCCCCCCTGATAATGATTGTGAGTCAAAATGGAGCCACCTGAAATCGGCAAATCCGAGTTGGATCCAATAAAATAGCCTGGCAACATGTCAATTAGTTCCAATAATTGTACAAAAGTCTGTGAAGTGATTGACATTGGGACGTGTTGAGTATTGAGGAAAATCGCATGCTCATCAAAGTAGGCATAAGGAGAATATTGGAACCCCCAACACTCTTTCCCCAAATCCATACGAATGATGCGGTGGTTTGCACGCGCAGGGTGGTTAATTCGCCCTTGGTACCCTTCATTTTCCATACAAAGTAGACACTTGGGATAGTTAGAACTTTCTGCCTTCGTTGCTGCTGCAATAGCTTTGGGATCCTTTTCAGGTTTGGACAGATTGATGGTAATTTCCAAATCACCATATTCTGTAGGCACTTGATAATAGATATTTTTGGCTACAGCAGCTACTTTGATATAATCATTTTTCTTGCTAAGGCTATAAAAATCAGCAATAGCCTGTTCAGGAGCAGTTGCATAGGTCTCCCAGAACTGACGATTGACCTGACTAGGACTTGGAGTTATCAAGTCCATGAGGCTAGCGCCAACCACTTCTTGCTCTTCTACCAGTTCTCCGATAAAGCCTGTTTGGACAGCCTGAGCTAAGAGAGCATCTTTGAGTTCAATCAGATTTTCCAAGTTCGTCTCTACAGTCAGCACCTGCTCTCCAACCAAAGCGATAACTCTATTGCGCAGATAGAGAGCATCCATTTCTTCAAAGCTACTATGGGCAATGACCTGCTCCACAAATTTATCCACAAGATTTATCATTATTTCTCCAATATCTAGTAAGTTTAATCATTCTTGTTATTACTTTACAGCATATTAAGTGCTAAAAATCAAACAGAGATAGAGCTTCATCCCCTCAACAAGGTACAGATGTAACCAACAGAATAAAATACAAGAAATAGCTAGAGAATACAGGATCCACCAGCAATTTCGGCGACATAGAAGCTTGGCTCATAGCCAACAACCTCTGTGTAAATTTTGCCAACATTTCCTGTAAAAACCTCAACCTGATCTCTATGTACGATGGCGATACCGCAACCACCAAAACCTGCACCTGTCATACGAGCTCCCAAGACTCCCTCTTGTTCCCAAGCAGTGTGAACAAGAGTATCTAATTCCAAGCCTGTCACCTCATAATCATGTTCCAAAGAAACATGAGAAGCATTGATTAGACGGCCAAACATTTTCAAATCCCCTTCTTCCAAAGCTTTTCTAGCCTGTAAAGTTCGTTGATTTTCTAAGACAGCATGACGAGCCCGCTTAATCCGATTTTTGTCCTTAATCAGGTAGCTATACTGGTCAAAGGTCCACTCATCTAGCTCACCTAAGGTTTGAATCGTAAGGAGACTATTAAGTTCCTCAACCGCCTTTTCACACTCAGCACGGCGTTCATTATATTTTGAATCCGCCAATTCACGACGTTTGTTGGTATTCATAATAACAATGACATAATCTCCTAAATCAAGTGGAACCAGGTCATAGTTCAGGGTATTGGTATCCAGATAAATGGCTCTATTGTCTGCCCCCATACCGATAGCAAATTGATCCATAATTCCAGAGTTAACTCCGATAAAATGATTTTCCGTTTGTTTTCCAATTTTCACCAAGTCCAAGCGAGTTAAATCTAAGTCATATAAGTTCTCAGCAATAATCCCAATCAAGAGTTCCAGAGAAGCAGATGAAGACAAACCCGATCCATTTGGAATATTACCATAAATGAAAATTTCCATACCTGTATCAATCCTGTGACCTGCTTCCTGCAAGAACTTAAGTACCCCCTTGGCATAGTTGGCCCAGTTATCTGCCTTATCAAAGACAAGATTGTCTAAGCCAACCTCAATAATCCCCACTTCTCCAAAGTTGGCAGAATAAAAACGCAAAAGGCGATCCTCACGCTTACGAGCTGCACCATAAGTTCCCAAGGTGATAGCAGCCGGAAAAACATGCCCTCCATTGTAGTCCGTATGCTCGCCAATCAAATTGATCCGTCCCGGTGAGAAGAAAGTCGCATCAGCCTCTTGACCAAAAATATCCAAAAAGGACCGTCTTAGTTGTTCTTTTTCCATGAGAACCTCCTGTGTGTTGTAATCGTTTTCTTTTATTGTACAATTCACTAGTTAAATTGTCAATTTTTTTACTAAAAATTTACTAATTTTATTTTTTATGCTATACTAAACATAAATAAACAGGAGAATATCATGGTTACTATAAAAGACATCGCTAAAAAAGCAGAGCTATCCCCTGCCACTATTTCCAGAGTTTTGAATGGAGATACAAGTCTCTCTGTCAGCCAAGAAACGCGTCAAAAAATTTTAGCTCTGGCACAGAAACTTGGTTACATCAAACACTTAAAAAAACAGGCTCCTCAGCAAAAAGGTACCATCGGTATCGTCCAATGGTACACCGAAAGTGAAGAGTTAGCAGATCTCTACTATTATTCTATTCGGGTTAGTATTGAACAGACTGCCAGTCAATTAGGTTATCAGATTGTCCGCTCCTTCAACGATTTGACAAATCCACTCCTCCACAACCTAGATGGCATCATTGCAGTCGGTAAATTTTCTTCTGAGCAAATAGCAGAGCTGGCTAGTCTATCTCCTCAGTTAATTTTTGTTGACTCTGATACGCTGCCTGAAGGATTTTCCTGTATCACAACTGACTTTGAACACTCTGTTCAGATTGTAATCGACCACTTCCGTTCGCAAAACATAATAGACATCGGCTTGCTAGTTGGTCAAGAAAAAACAACAGACGGCTACCAACTCCCGACAGACCCTCGCCTAATTGCCTTTAGAAACTACCTAGACACCTTGGGTATTTTCCAAGAGAACTACATCTATCAAGGAAACTTTTCTACCCAGTCAGGCTACGAACTGATGAGTCAAGCCATAGAGGACTTGGGCGAGCAACTCCCTCCTGCCTTCTTTATTGCTAATGATACCTTAGCTGTCGGAGCTCTCCGTGCGCTACAAGAACGACAGATTGCCGTTCCAGAACGAGTTCAACTGATTACCTTTAACGATACAGCCATCACCCGTCAAGTCTATCCAGCCCTCTCTTCTATCAGCGTCTTCACCGAAGAAATGGGGCAAGAAGCTGCACAACTCCTCGATCGCATGATAGCAACTTCAGGCATCTATCACCCACGAAAGATAAAACTAGGGACTCGGCTGGTCATTCGAGATAGTAGTTATTAAAACTTTATATGAATGTAGTAAAAACCGAGAGCCCTAAAGACGAGTTCTCGGTTTTATCATATTCTTTTTAATCCAACAACTTAGCCAATTCCTGTGCTAGTAATTGTTGAGCAACTTGTGGGTTGGCTTGTCCCTTGGTTGCCTTCATGAGGAAACCTGTAAAGGCCTTATCCGCATTCCGCTTACCAGACTTGAAGTCTGCCACCGCTGCTTCGTTGTCGGCAAAGACCTGATGGATAATCGGAATCAAAACTGCCGGATCTGAAATCTGCACCAAACCAGCCTTCTCAACGAAAACTTTGGCAGAACCACCTTCCTTAGCCAGATGGACAAAGACCTTCTTGGCAATCTTAGAAGAGATGGTACCATCAGCAATTAGAGCAAGCATTTCCACCAGATTTTCTGGAGTCAGAGCGATTTGTTCAATGGTCCTGCCTTCTGCATTGAGGAATTGAGCGACTTCACCCTGTAGCCAGTTAGAAACCTGTTTAGCATCACCACCTAGTGCCACCGCTGCCTCAAAGAAGTCAGAAAGCGCCTTGGTCGCGGTCAGTTGCCCTGCATCATAGACCGTCAAACCAAGCTTATCTACATAATTGGCACGACGAACTTTTGGAAAGACTGGTAGGTCTTTTCGCACTTCCTCAATCCAGTCATCATCAATCTCATAGAGTGGCAAGTCTGGTTCTGGAAAATACCGATAGTCAGACGAACCTTCTTTGACACGCATCAGAATGGTTTCACCAGTTGACTCATCATAGCGACGGGTCTCTTGCTGAATTTGACCACCGGAACGCAGAATCTTAGTCTGACGCTCTACCTCATACTGTAAGCCCTTGCGGACATAGTTAAAGGAGTTCAAATTCTTCAACTCGGTCTTGGTACCGAATTTCTCCTGACCATAGGGACGCAAAGAAATATTAGCATCGACCCGCATAGAGCCTTCTTCCATTTTGACATCAGAAATACCTGTATACTGGATAATTTCCTTGAGAGCTGTCAAATAAGCATAGGCTTCCTCAGGCGAGCGCATATCTGCTTCTGATACAATCTCAATCAAAGGTACACCCTGACGGTTGAGATCCACATAGGAATAACCATCTGTACCATGCGTATTTTTCCCTGCATCCTCTTCCAAATGAGCACGTTCGATACGGATTTTCTTAGTCGTACCATCTTCTAGCTCAATCTCAATCCAGCCATCGTAGCCAATTGGCTCATCAAACTGGGAAATCTGATAGGCTTTTGGATTATCGGGATAGAAATAATTCTTTCGGTCAAAGTGCATTTCCTTGTGAATAGCCATATTCAAGGCCAAAGCCGCCTTGATACCTGCATCCACAACTCCTTTATTCAAAACAGGAAGAACCCCTGGGAACGACCAATCAATCACATTGGTATTGGCATTTGGATCCTCGCCAAAATGAGCGGATGAAGGTGAGAAAATCTTAGAATTGGTATTCAACTCCACATGGACTTCTAGACCAATTATCGTTTCAAAGTTCATTTGTTAGCACCTCCAAAAATCACTGGTTGTTGCTTATGGTAATCTGTCGTTGCCTCAAAAGCAGCAGCTACTTGATAAATCGTTTCTTCTGAATATTTTGGACCAATCAACTGCAAACCAACTGGCAGACCCTCTACAAAACCAGCAGGGATAGATAGTCCTGGAAGACCAGCCAAGTTAACAGGAATAGTCAAGAGATCCGCCAAGTACATAGCTACAGGATCATGGTTCAGAGTATCCAAATCAAAGGCAACTGTCGGAGCTGTCGGTCCCAAAATCAAATCATAATTCGCAAAAACTTTTTCAAAGTCTTGGATAATCAAGGTTCGTACTTGACCAGCCTTCTTGAAGTAGGCATCGTAGTAACCAGATGATAAGCTAAAGGTTCCCAACATAATACGGCGCTTAACCTCCTCACCGAAACCTTGGCTACGCGTTTTTACATAAATTTCTTCCAAATTGGTCGCATCTGGTGCGCGGAAACCATAACGAATACCATCAAAGCGCTGCAAATTTGAAGAAGCCTCTGACGAAGCAATAATATAGTAAACAGCGACTCCGTACTTAGAATGCGGCAGGCTCACTTCCTCAATAATAGCTCCCAAACTTTCCAAATGCTTAGCAGCCTTGAGAATTGTTTCTTTGACCTGCGGATCAATCCCTTCCCCTATGTATTCCTTAGGAAGTGCAATTTTAAGTCCTTTGATGTCTTGACCAATCTTGCTAGTAAAGTCGGCAATCCCATTGAGGATTGAGGTTGCATCTTTCGCATCATGTCCTGAGATAACATTGAGCAATTGAGCATTTTCCTTAACCGTCTGTGAAAATGGACCAATCTGATCAAGAGAAGAACCAAAAGCAATCAGCCCAAAACGTGATACCGTTCCATAGGTCGGTTTCATTCCAACAATACCATTAAAAGCTGCTGGTTGACGGATAGAACCACCCGTATCTGATCCCAAAGATAAACGAACTTGCCCAGAAGCAACAGCTGCTGCTGAACCACCCGATGAACCACCAGAAACCTTGGCTTGATCCCAAGCATTCTTTGTTGGCTTAAAGGCAGAATTTTCGTTAGATCCACCCATAGCAAACTCGTCCATATTGGTCTTACCGATGACAATCATCCCTGCATCATAGGCTTGAGAAACAGCAGTCGCATCAAAAATTGGCTCATAGTTGTAGAGCATTTTAGAAGCTGCTGTCGTTAGAATTCCCTTAGTAGAGATATTATCCTTAACGGCAAATGGAATACCTGCCATAACATTATCTGCATCGATCCCTTTTTTATCAAGAGCAGCAGCTTGAGCCAAAGCCTCATCTTCCGTAATCGTCAAGAAGGCATCCACAGCATTCTCGCGACTCTTGATGTCTGCTAACGTTGCCTTAGTCAACTCAAGCGCAGAAATCTCCTTTTTGACAAGAAGGTCATGCAACTCATCAATGGTCTTATGATTAAATGTCATTAGGCTTCTCCTCCTCCATCTAAAATCGCTGGTACCTTGATAAAGTTATTTTGAGACTCAGGTACATTTTTAAACAAAGCTTCACAACTCTCGCCTTTTTGGGCAATATCTTCCCGCAAAACGTTCTTACGATCAGCCATGGTTGTCGTCACAGAAACACCTGTTGTATCCACTTCATTGAGCAATTCAACCATATCAACAATCTTGCTCAAGGTCGTTGCAAACGCGGCTGTCTCTTGGTCCGAAAATTCCAGCTTAGATAGCTTAGCAACGTGACGGACTTCAGCTTCAGAAATCTTCATTCTTACTTTCCTCCTATGGAAATCTATTTTTCATTATACCATATTTCTAGACTTGAAAAAAGGTAGAAATCACCTCGTATACCACCATTCTCTATCAAAAAACCAGCCCAAAAGGCTGGTCTCCAATGCATATACTCAACGAAAACTAGTCTAATATCGTTGCACCGAGTACATAGCGCAGATGATTAAGCGCAAATTGATGACGCTTCTCCGTTAAGGTAGCAATCGCTGATGCTACCACTTCAATCTGATAACCTTTATTGTAGGCATCAATAGCTGTATGAAGGACACAGATGTCTGACAGAACCCCTGTTAGAACCACCGTATCTACTCTACGCTCCCTCAAAGAACATCCAAATCTGTCCCCGAAAAAGCTGAGTAATACCGCTTATCGATCCAATGCACACGTGCATGATGCTTATATACCTGATAAAAATCTGCCAGAGGGCCATATAAATTACGCCCTTGTGTTCCTATAATATTATGAGGAGGAAATAACTTCATCTCTGGATGAAAATGATCCTCTTCCCTATGGGCATCAATTGCAAAGAAAATATAGTCTCCATTTTCGAAAGACTCCCTTGTGACTTGCGCAATACGATCAGAAATAGCCTGCGCTGGCGATCCAACCGTTAACTTACCACTCGCTGCAACCATATCTACTACGTAGTCAATTGAGATAAGCGCCTTAGTCACCTTAATAGTCACGTTTCTTAATCTCATCAAAAATCGCCGGAATAAGAACCTTCAGATAGGTTCCTTTCATTCCCAGAGAACGACTTTCAATAATACCAGCACTTTCCAATTTACGAAGTGCATTAACAATAACAGATCGAGTAATACCAATACGATCAGCAATAACTGAGGCCGTCAACTGCCCCTCATTGCCAGTCAACTCACCTAAAATAGCTGCAACAGCCTTCATTTCTGAATAAGAAAGGGTATTGACAGCCATATTGACTGCAGCACGACGACGAATATTCTTTTCATCTTCTTCCCTTTGGAAATTGAGTAATTGAATCCCAACTACTGTTGCTGCAATCTCCACTAGAATCAAATCATCGTCATGGAACTGCTCATCATTACGCCAAATAATGAGGGAACCAAATCGAATCCCCGTTACATGAATAGGAGCAATCGTTGTCAAACCATTGGGATAGGTAGAACGCAACTCAACTGGTATAGCAGTCAACTCACTTTCTACAGGCAAATTGACCTGAGTATCATAAACCCGAGCAACAGATCTCACGTATTCTTCGGGAAACTGCTTATTTTGAAAAAATTCTTCCACACGATCATTGTTTGTTTTATAGTTCATGTGGTACCCCAAAACCTCACCCTCACTATTGATAATGCAAGAGTTACAATCAATGATGGCTGATAAATGATCAGCAATGGCATTGTAGGGCAATTCTTCCGCCAATTGCTCTTCGGAACGCTTCAAAATAGAAGTAATATCCCGTGTCTTTTCTAATAATGTTGTCATACTTTCCTCTTTACTCTGTAATTGCTTTCAGTATAGCAAAAAATACACAAAATTTCAATAATTATCAGAAAATTTACCGTTATTAGAAAACAAAAATCATTCTAATCAAATGAAAAGAAGGCTGTAGAACCCATTTACACCCTTCAAAACCAGATTACCTACGATATTGACGCAAGAATCGTGTCATCTTCTCCTGAATCTCTGCCAATTCATCAACACGTGGTAGATACACAATACGGAAATGGTCAGGATCTTTCCAGTTAAAGCCACGTCCATGTACTAAAAGTACCTTCTCCTGCTTGAGGAAATCCAAGACAAATTGCTCATCATCATCTATCCGGTACATCTCCCGATCAATTTTTGGAAACACATACAGCCCTGCTTTAGGCTTGATAGTAGAAAGTCCTGGAATATCATTGATAGCTTTTGTTATAAACTCCCTCTGTTCGTACAAACGCCCCCCAGGAATCAATAATTTATCCACAGATTGATGTCCTCCAAGAGAAGTTTGTACCACTTGTTGAGCTAAAACATTGGAACAAAGTCGCATGTTAGACAACATATTCAATCCTTCAATGTACCCCTTAACATGCTTCTTGGGACCTGACAAGACCATCCAGCCTACTCGGAAACCACAAATCCGATGAGACTTGGATAAACCATTCATCGTCACGACAAACAAATCTGGAGCCAAGGTAGCAATCGGAATATGAACCGCGCCATCAAAGACCATTCGATCATAAATTTCATCAGAAAAGATAATAAGCTCATGCCGCCGAGCAATATCAATAATCCCCTCTAAAATTTCTTTAGGATATAGAGCACCTGTTGGGTTGTTAGGATTGATCAGTACGATAGCCTTGGTTCGTGAAGTAATCTTAGACTCCATATCCTCCAAATCCGGATACCAATCAGCCGCCTCGTCACAGATATAATGGACAGCCTTCCCACCTGCTAAACTAATAGCTGCTGTCCACAATGGATAGTCTGGCATAGGTACCAAAACCTCATCACCATTATCTAGCAAACCTTGCATAGACATAACAATCAGCTCACTAACACCATTTCCAAGGTAAATATCTTCAATATCAACATTTGGAAACTTCTTCAACTGACAATATTGCATAATCGCCTTGCGAGCTGAAAAAATACCTTTACTATTAGAGTACCCCTCTGATTTTCGAGCATTATGAATCAAATCACGGATTACCTCATCTGGCGCCGTAAAACCAAATTCAGCAGGATTACCTGTATTCAAGCGCAAAATCTGCTCACCATTGGCACGCATGCGCATGGCTTCTTCCAAGACAGGACCACGAATGTCATAAGCTACATCATCCAATTTTGTTGATTTATTAAACTGCTTCATGCCGTTACCTCAACTTTCTATCTGTTCTATTGTACTTTAAAAGGTTAAAAAGTACAAGAATCCTTTACAATTTATCTCAAAAGGCTTATAATGAGGGCGTAACCTATACTGTCTATCATAGACCGGCCTTCTGAAAGGAGTGATGGTAATGACCCAATCATATAAAACAATTCTTGTTGCTGTAGACGGTTCAAAAGGAGCCGAATTAGCTCTCCACAAGGCTATACATGTCGCTATGCGCAACCAAGCTCGCTTGATTATTGCTCATGTTATTGATACACGTTCTCTTCATAATGTTATCGCTTTTGATGCCTCTGTCTATGAGTCTTTAGAAAGAGAGGCAGAACTTCTTCTTGAAGAATACAAGCAAGAAGCACTGAATGCCGGGCTAATTGATGTTCAGATTCGCGTTGAATTTGGCAATCCAAAAACCTTGTTAGCTGTAGATATTCCTAAGGAAACAGGAGCCGATCTCATGTTGTTAGGAGCAACCGGTCTCAACGCCTTCGAGCGACTCCTTATCGGTTCTTCATCTGAATACATCATGCGCCATGCCAATATTGATTTACTTATTGTGCGAGATGGAGAGAAAAGTTTATAAAGTGAAAGACTTGATTTAGTGATCAAGTCTTTTCATTTGTCTCTTCAGTTCTTCTTGAATCTTTCCCTCTGGCGCAAAGCGTTCTTCCCAATCATCTGGTTTTAAAATTTTATGAGTAACCGGATCAAAATGTGCCCTACCATCTGGGAATATCTTCCCCATATTGGCTGCATGAACCAAATGGAAAATCGGCTCTGGATCAACCCCCATTAAAACAAACGAACCATAGGTAAAATACAGAATATCCAAAAGAGCATCTACCTGATCTCGCATAGAGACACCCACTAACCGTTTGCTGCATACCTTCTCAACTGCTTTATCTAACTACTGGTGAAGCTGGGCAATCCGTCCATGAAAATCCTCTTCACTTTCAGAAGCTGCATACAAAAATTCTACCAATTCTTCAAGCTTAAAACCAACACGGTGCACAGCAGTCTCCCCATCATATTCCTGTGGCACTTCCTGAATTTGTCCATTCATTAAGATATGGAAATCTCTCACTCTATTAAAATTGTTATCCTTGCTCTGAAACATCTTTCTCCTCAATCACTCCAAAATGAATTAGTGCCTTGCAAATCCCATCTTGATTGTTTGTATCCGTAACAAAAGAAGCTACTTGTTTAGCTTTTACAGTCCCATTTCCCATAGCAACCGAGTACTTGATTTCTTGCAACATCTCAAAATCATTATCAGAATCACCAAATACCATGACATTATCTAAACTAAATTGATATTGCTTGGCTATCCTTAAAATACCCGTCAGTTTCGAGTTCCCCTTACTGATGATATCTGTAGCATAGGGACTTGAACGCGTAAAAGATACATCAGAAAACCGTTCTTCCAGCATCTGCGTTTCTTCCTCACTAACCAACAACATTAGCTGATAGATAGGCTGAAGTAGAAAATTTTTTAGATCGTTCTGTTGCTGAGGACTAATCCAACGTACAATACGATTAAAAATAAAATGAACAAAAGTAGCCCAAGACTCAGGAATCATGCGAGTGACTCGGTAGGCAAAATTTCCCATCCCAGCACTCATAATCTTACTTCCAAATACACCCCTAGCAGTCCCGAAAGATAGCTCCTTACGGTGCAGCTGAGCATATTCTATAATCTGTTCAATCTGTTTCGACTCTAGAACCTGACTATAAATAACTTCCTCCCTTGAAAAAATATATTGACCATTATAAGCAATTGCCAAATCCAAGCCAAGACTAGCCATATATTGTAAAATAAAACGCGGACCTCGACCAGTAGCCAAACCAACTAAAATACCTTTTTCTTTCAAGGCATTGATAGCAAGAATTGTTGACTTACTGACCATACGATTATCTGTCAATAAAGTACCATCAATATCGAAAAATACAGCCTTTATTGTCAACCCATCTCACCTTCTTTCTCGGAAATTATGATACAATTAGTATATCATATTTTGAAAGAATCAGAAAATTTATGAAAAGAATTCTAGTATTGCACACAGGCGGAACAATCTCTATGCAAGCCAATCAACAAGGAGAGGTCGTCTCAAACCCAGTCAATCCTATGACAAAAATAGATACACCGATAGAAGAAATCCAAATTACTTCCTTGGATTTTTTCAATGTTCCTAGCCCCCACATCAACCTCGAACACATGATGGCGCTCTACCAAAAGATAAAGAAAGAGGCTAACCATTTTGATGGCTTTATCATCACACACGGAACTGATACTTTAGAGGAGACAGCCTATTTTCTCGACACTATGGCCATCCCGGAAAAACCTATCGTCCTAACAGGTGCCATGCGTTCTTTAAATGAGTTGGGTAGCGATGGTATTTACAACTATCACACAGCCCTTCGTGTAGCAGCCGATGAAAAATCTGCTGACAAAGGAGTCCTGGTCGTCATGAATGATGAAATTCATGCCGCAAAGTATGTGACAAAGACTCATACAACCAATGTCTCGACTTTCCAAACACCAACCCATGGACCGCTTGGTCTAGCTACAAAGCAGGAGATCCTCTACTTTAAAACTGCGGAACCCAGAGTTCGTTTTGACCTCTCTCAAGTGTCTGGAACTGTTCCTATTATTAAAGCCTATGCAGGAATGGAGTCGATCCTCCTAGATTCACTATCTACCAACAGCATTTCTGGACTGGTCATCGAAGCACTCGGAGCAGGTAATCTTCCTCCAACCATCTTACCTGCCATCAAACACCTCCTTGAACAGCAAATCCCAATTATACTAGTTTCCCGTTGCTTCAATGGCATTGCTGAACCCGTCTATGCCTACGAAGGAGGAGGAAGTCAACTGAAACAAAGTGGTATTCTCTTTGTCAAAGAACTAAATGCCCAAAAAGCTCGCCTCAAACTCCTCATTGCCCTCAGCGCAGGGCTTAAAAATCAAGAATTAGCTGACTATATCCAAGGCTAAGCCTCTTGAAATCAAGACAATAGAAAACACTTTATCCTCCTACACCTTTCCTTTTTCAAATACTCCATTCTTAGACTTTTAGGTTTATCTCCTTTGAATAGCAAAAAAACGAATGATAATAGCAAGTAGAAAACCACTGACTATTTTTCATTCGTTTTTAATTTCTTAATCCCTTCATTGCATAGAAAATTTTGACAGCTCATTAAAAACCAGTGACAAATCATATTAGAACTATTTTGTACAAGAAAAAACTATCCCATTTTCTTTTTCATATCTAATCCAATTCTTCTCTATCTTTTAGATAGGGAAGCAACACAGACCAAGCTGGATTTTCTTGCCAGTCTTTTTCATTAACAATTTGACTAGCGACTCGCCTAGCTTCCTCTAAAATAGCATAATCCTCCATAATATTAGCTACTTGAAACTCGGGTAAACCAGATTGACGCGTGCCAAAAATTTCTCCCGCACCACGCATCTTTAAGTCTGCTTCTGCCAACACAAAACCATCCGTTGTTTCCGTCATAATCTTCATCCGTTCCTTACCAGATTCTGTTTTCGGATTTGCAACTAAAACAGCATAGGATTGCTTATGACCACGTCCCACTCGCCCTCTTAATTGATGTAACTGACTTAAACCAAAACGATCCGCATCCATAATAACCATGACTGTAGCATTAGGGACATTGACTCCTACTTCAATCACCGTTGTAGAAACAAGAATGTCTGTTTTTCTTTCCTTAAAGGCTTGCATAATCGCATCCTTCTCTTCATTTTTCATTTTCCCATGCAGTAGATCAATAATGACCCGTTCACCAAAATAAGCCTGCAAATCAGTCTGTAAATCCACCGCATTCTTCAAATCCAACGTCTCAGATTCTTCAATCAAAGGGGAAATGAAATAAACCTGCGCTCCATTGGGTAATTCCCTTTTTAGCCATTCCAAAACGACAGGTAACTGCTGATGCTTCACCCAACGTGTTATAATCGGCTTACGACCAGCTGGCAATTGATTGATAACCGATACTTCCATATCTCCAAAAGCTGTAATAGCCAATGTTCTAGGAATAGGCGTTGCAGTCATCATTAGCACATCAGGATTATCTCCTTTTTCTCGGAACAAACGACGTTGTTTCACACCAAAACGATGCTGCTCATCTGTCACCACCAACCCCAACCGATGATAGATGACTCCCTCTTGAATTAAAGCATGTGTCCCAACAATTATATCCACCTGACCATTAGCTATCATCTCCAAAGCTGTCCGACGTGCTGCAACCTTCATCCCTCCTGTCAATAGGACAATAGACAAATCTGGGAACAACTGACACAGACTCTCGTAGTGTTGCTCTGCCAAGATTTCAGTTGGAACCATAATAGCTGCCTGCATACCAGCAGTCACCGTTGCAAACATAGCTAGGCTTGCAACCACTGTTTTTCCGGATCCAACATCCCCCTGCAATAAACGATTCATATGTCCAGGAGATTTCATATCTGCAAGTATTTCTTTAAGAGCCTGTGACTGTGCTTCTGTCAGAATAAAGGGTAAATTCCTAATTTTAGCATCCAAGGCTTCCGGTACATAATGAATCTGCAAACCACTAGAAACCTGACGATTAGCTGATTTTAACTGCTGTAATTGCAATTGAAAATACAATAACTCCTCAAACTTTACACGGCGTAAAGCTTGCTTATATTCATCAAAATTCGTTGGAAAATGCATAGCATACACAGCTGCCTTACGTCCTAAAAGTCTGTAGCGCTCCAACAAGACAGCAGGTAGATTTTCATCTAACAAATCCAAATACCCCTGACTAATTGCAGCTTTGATAGCTTTAACCAAATTGAGCTGTGAAATTCCCTGAGCTACATGGTATACAGGCTGCAAGTCATCCGTTGCTTGAGAAAGAATTTTCATACCCGTTAGACTCGCCTTCCTCTTATCCCACTTCCCCCAAATAGCCAATTCTTGTCCCAATTCAATCTTATCCACCAAATAAGGTTGATTAAAAAACGAAACTGCTATAACAACTTCACCTTGTTTGACAGAAAAGCGAAGACGGTTTTTTTTATGACCA